>NZ_CP023445.1:5784166-6385000 GCF_002354875.1 Actinosynnema pretiosum | reverse complement strand
GAAGGACGTAGGAGACTGCGATAAGCCTTGGGGAGCTGTCAACCGAGCTGAGATCCAAGGATTTCCGAATGGGGAAACCCGGCCCCAGTCATGTGGGGTCACCCACGTCTGAACACATAGGGCGTGTGGAGGGAACGCGGGGAAGTGAAACATCTCAGTACCCGCAGGAAGAGAAAACAACCGTGATTCCGTGAGTAGTGGCGAGCGAAAGCGGAAGAGGCTAAACCGTATTCGTGTGATACCCGGCAGGGGTTGCGTGTACGGGGTCGTGGGACCTGTCTGATCGTTCTGCCGGACGGTCGAGGAGTCATAAAACACTGTGGTTAGCGGAACGTGTCTGGAAAGCGCGGCCGTAGAGGGTGAGAGCCCCTTACGCGAAAACCTAGTGTCTCCTGACGGTGTTCCCAAGTAGCAGCGAGCTCGTGGAATTTGCTGTGAATCTGGCGGGACCACCCGCTAAGCCTGAATACTCCCTGGTGACCGATAGCGGACTAGTACCGTGAGGGAAAGGTGAAAAGTACCCCGGGAGGGGAGTGAAATAGTACCTGAAACCGTGTGCCTACAATCCGTCGGAGCCTTACGGGGTGACGGCGTGCCTTTTGAAGAATGAGCCTGCGAGTTAGTGCTACGTGGCGAGGTTAACCCGTGTGGGGTAGCCGTAGCGAAAGCGAGTCCGAATAGGGCGCCAGAGTCGCGTGGTCTAGACCCGAAGCGGAGTGATCTAGCCATGGCCAGGGTGAAGCGTGGGTAAGACCGCGTGGAGGCCCGAACCCACCAGGGTTGAAAACCTGGGGGATGAGCTGTGGTTAGGGGTGAAAGGCCAATCAAACTCCGTGATAGCTGGTTCTCCCCGAAATGCATTTAGGTGCAGCGTCGTGTGTTTCGTGCCGGAGGTAGAGCACTGGATGGTCTAGGGGGCCCACAAGCTTACCGAAATCAACCAAACTCCGAATGCCGGTACGTGAGAGCGCGGCAGTGAGACTGCGGGGGATAAGCTTCGTAGTCGAGAGGGAAACAGCCCAGAACGCCGGCTAAGGCCCCTAAGTGTGTGCTAAGTGGGAAAGGATGTGGGATCGCACAGACAACCAGGAGGTTGGCTTAGAAGCAGCCACCCTTTAAAGAGTGCGTAATAGCTCACTGGTCAAGTGGTCCTGCGCCGACAATGTAGCGGGGCTTAAGCACACCGCCGAAGCCGTGTCATTGACACAGCTTGTGTTGATGGGTAGGGGAGCGTCGTGCAGCCAGCGAAGTGCCGGAGTGATCCAGGTGTGGAGGCTGTGCGAGTGAGAATGCAGGCATGAGTAGCGAAAGCAGAGTGAGAAACTCTGCCGCCGGATGACCAAGGGTTCCTGGGCCAGGCTAATCCGCCCAGGGTAAGTCGGGACCTAAGGCGAGGCCGACAGGCGTAGTCGATGGACAACGGGTTGATATTCCCGTACCCGTGTGAACGCGCCCATGGCGAGGCTTGTGATGCTAACCGCCCAAAGCCCATCGTGATTCTTCGGATGATCGGTGACGTGGAGCGCGGGAACCGAACTTGTAGTAGTCAAGCGATGGGGTGACGCAGGAGGGTAGCTCCGCCAGTGAGTGGTAGTACTGGTGTAAGCGTGTAGGCCGGTGTGTAGGCAAATCCGCACATCATTGAGGCTGAGACGTGATGCATAGCCGATTGAGGCGAAGTAGAGTGATCCCATGCTGCCGAGAAAAGCCTCTAGCGAGCTTTCACGCGGCCCGTACCCCAAACCGACACAGGTGGTCAGGTAGAGAATACCGAGGCGATCGGGCGAACTGTGGTTAAGGAACTCGGCAAAATGCCCCCGTAACTTCGGGAGAAGGGGGGCCGAGGGATTTGAAGCCCCTTGCGGGCTAGGATTTTTCGGCCGCAGAGACCAGCGAGAAGCGACTGTTTACTAAAAACACAGGTCCGTGCGAAGTCGCAAGACGATGTATACGGACTGACGCCTGCCCGGTGCTGGAACGTTAAGGGGACCGGTTAGCTCTTCGGGGCGAAGCTGAGAACTTAAGCGCCAGTAAACGGCGGTGGTAACTATAACCATCCTAAGGTAGCGAAATTCCTTGTCGGGTAAGTTCCGACCTGCACGAATGGCGTAACGACTTCTCGACTGTCTCAACCACAGGCCCGGCGAAATTGCACTACGAGTAAAGATGCTCGTTACGCGCGGCAGGACGGAAAGACCCCGGGACCTTTACTATAGCTTGGTATTGGTGTTCGGTTCGGCTTGTGTAGGATAGGTGGGAGACTGTGAAGCGGCCACGCCAGTGGTTGTGGAGTCGTCGTTGAAATACCACTCTGGTCGTACTGGATGTCTAACCTCGGTCCGTGATCCGGATCAGGGACAGTGCCTGGTGGGTAGTTTAACTGGGGCGGTTGCCTCCCAAAGAGTAACGGAGGCGCTCAAAGGTTCCCTCAGCCTGGTTGGCAATCAGGTGTCGAGTGCAAGTGCACAAGGGGGCTTGACTGTGAGACCGACAGGTCGAGCAGGGACGAAAGTCGGAACTAGTGATCCGGCCATGGCTTGTGGAAGCGTGGTCGCTCAACGGATAAAAGGTACCCCGGGGATAACAGGCTGATCTTGCCCAAGAGTCCATATCGACGGCATGGTTTGGCACCTCGATGTCGGCTCGTCGCATCCTGGGGCTGGAGTAGGTCCCAAGGGTTGGGCTGTTCGCCCATTAAAGCGGTACGCGAGCTGGGTTTAGAACGTCGTGAGACAGTTCGGTCCCTATCCGCCGCGCGCGTAGGATACTTGCGGAAGGCTGTCCCTAGTACGAGAGGACCGGGACGGACGAACCTCTGGTGTGCCAGTTGTCCTGCCAAGGGCATTGCTGGTTGGCTACGTTCGGAAGGGATAACCGCTGAAAGCATCTAAGCGGGAAGCTCGTTCCTAGATGAGGTGTCCCACCCCTTTGTGGGTTAAGGCCCCCAAGAGACTATTGGGTTGATAGGCCGGAGATGGAAGGCCAGTAATGGTTGGAGTTGACCGGTACTAATAGGCCGAGGACTTGTCATGAAGACGCTACGCATCCACTGTGCGGTTCTGAAGGAACCGAACCGACCATCACCGGTCGGCGACCGCTCACTGTAGAGGTGGGTTGGGCGCTGTTGGTGGTGCTGTGTGGTTGGTTATCTTCATAGTGTTTCGGTGGTCATTGCGGTTGGGGAACACCCGGTCCCATTCCGAACCCGGTAGTTAAGCCTTCCAGCGCCGATGGTACTGCACTCGTGAGGGTGTGGGAGAGTAGGACGCCGCCGAACATTCTTTCCCGAAAGGGCTTGTGGTAGGGGGACACATTAGGTTGTGTCCTACCGCAAGCCCTTTCGGCGTGTCCATAGGAGGAATCAGGTGAGCAGGTTCGGGGATCGTCCCGGCGACCGTCAGCGTGGCCAGGGAGACCGACCGCGCCGATTCGACGGTGGCCATGCCGGTGGGGATCGCAAGCAGGGCGGTGAGCGGTCGGGCGGCGGCTACCAGAAGCGCGACGACCGGCCCCGTTACGACAAGCCGCGCGAGGACCGCGGGGACAGCCGTCGTGACGACAGCCGTCGGGATGACCGCAGGTCCTCTGACAGCCGCGGTGGTGGCTACCCGCGTCGGGACGACCGGTCCGGTGGCGACCGGGGTGGTTACCAGAAGCGTGATGACCGTGGCGGTGACCGCGGGTTCCAGAAGCGCGATGACCGCGGTGGCGAGCGGACCTTCCAGAAGCGGGACGACCGGTCGGGTGACCGGGGTGGGTTCCAGCGTCGCGATGACCGTGGTGGCGAGCGCAGCTTCCAGAAGCGCGACGACCGCGGTGGCTACCCCAGGCGGGACGACCGCGACGGTTCCACCGGTGGCTACCAGAAGCGCGATGACCGCGGTGGCGATCGCGGGTTCCAGAAGCGCGACGGCCAGGGCGGTTACCCCAAGCGGGACGACCGCGGTGGCGAGCGCGGCGGGTTCCAGCGTCGGGACGACCGGACCGGTGGTGACCGGGGCGGGTTCCAGAAGCGCGACGACCGCGCGCCCCGCAAGGACTTCTCGCGTGACGACCGGCCTCGCTTCGAGCGTCGGGACGACCGCGCAGGCTCCACCGGTGGTTACCAGAAGCGCGACGACCGGGGTGGGTTCCAGAAGCGGGACGACCGGGCCGGTGGGCGCGGGTTCGAGCGTGGTGGCGACCGGGACTCCGGGCGCCGGTTCGACGGTGGTGAGCGGCGGGAGTTCCGGCCGCGTGACGACCGGGGCGGCGACGACCGCGGGTTCCGCCGGGACGACCGGGGTGGTGAGCGCAGCTTCCAGAAGCGGGACGACCGCGGTGGGGAGCGTGGCGGCTTCCAGCGCCGGGACGACCGGTCCGGTGACCGGGGTGGGTTCCAGAAGCGGGATGACCGCGCCGGGGCCAGCGGTGGTTACCAGCGTCGGGACGACCGGTCCGACGACCGCGGCGGCTACCAGCGCCGGGACGACCGCGCGGGTTCCACCGGCGGCTACCAGAAGCGGGATGACCGTGGTGGCGACCGGGGCGGGTTCCAGCGCCGGGACGACCGGGGTGGCGAGCGCGGGGGTTACCAGAAGCGCGAGGGCGGGTCTTCGGACCGGCCGTTCCGCGAGTACCGGCCCCGTGACGACCGCAGCGGTGAGCGCGGTGGCGACCGTGGTGGTTACCAGCGCCGGGACGACCGGTCCGGTTCCACCGGCGGGTACCAGCGGCGTGACGACCGGGGCGGCTACCAGAAGCGGGATGACCGCGGTGGCGACCGGGGCGGGTACCAGCGTCGGGATGACCGGGGCGGGGACCGCGGCGGCTACCAGCGCCGGGACGACCGGTCGGGTGACCGGGGTGGGTACCAGCGCGGTGACGAGCGGTCCGGTGGTCAGCAGGGGGAGCGCGCTTCCAGCGGGCCGCGTGACGAGCGCAGCCGTGAGCGGGCCGCCCGGTTCCAGGAGCGGGTCGCGCAGGGCGGTGTCGACCGGCCCGAGGTGACCGGTGACGCCGCCGAGGGCGCTTCGGCGGCCGAGGTCGTCGACGCGGGCGTCAAGGGCGACTCGGTCGAGTCGGCTGAGGGCTTCACGGTCGAGGGCGTCGAGCAGGGTGACGAGGCCGTCGCGGTCAAGGAGGACGCTCCCGTCGAGGAGAGCGACGTCCGCGCGGAGGCCGCCGACGACGCCGTCGACGTCGACGGCGTCGACGACCTGCGGGACGACAACCCCGCCGACCGGGACGACCGGGAGCTCGGTGACCGTGAGCAGGACGGGCGCGACCAGGACGGGCGCGGGGACCGGTTCGAGCGGCGCGCGCGCACGCCCGAGCTGCCCGAGGAGGCCGACATCTCGGCCCTCGACCCCGAGGTGAAGCAGGAGCTGCGCGGGCTGCCCAAGGGGCTCGCCGACATCGTCGGCAGGCACCTGGCCGCCGCCGGGCTGCTCGTCGACGAGGAGCCCGAGCTGGCGCTGGAGCACGCCCGGTACGCGCGCAGCAAGGCGTCGCGGGTCGGCGTGGTCCGCGAGGCCGCGGGCATCGCCGCCTACCAGGCCGGCGAGTGGGCCGAGGCGCTGTCCGAGCTGCGCGCCGCGCGTCGCATGACGCACGGTCCCGGCCACATCGCGATCATGGCCGACTGCGAGCGCGCCCTCGGCCGCCCGGAGCGGGCGCTCGAGCTGGCCCGCGAGGTCCAGGTGCAGGGGCTGAAGCTGTCCGCCGACGAGCTGGTCGAGCTGCGGATCGTCGTGGCGGGCGCCCGCCGGGACATGGGGCAGCTGGACGCCGCCGTGGTCGCGCTGCAGGGCGCCGACCTCGACGAGAAGCGCCGGGACCCGTGGAGCGCGCGGCTGTTCTACGCGTACGCCGACAACCTGGCGGCTGCCGGGCGGACCGAGGAAGCCGTGAAGTGGTTCCTCAACGCCGACGCGGTCGACGAGGACGGCGACACGGACGCGGCCGAGCGCGCGTTCGAGCTCGCGCCCCAGGACTGACGCGACCGCAGGACCGGAGCAGGACGAGCACCACCGGGCCCGGCCCGCTGGACACGCCCCCACGGGGGAGTGACCGGCGGGCCGGGCCTTTTTTGTTGGGCTGGTGTGGGGGATGGGCGGGCGCGCCGGGAGCGGTGAGGGAGTGCCAGGCGGGCGGACGGGTGTCGCGGGGTGGAGCTGCCGGGTGGACGGGCAAGCGAGGGGGAGGAGACAGGCAGGGGACGGGCTGGCGTGCGGGCGGGGGGACTGCGCGACGTCGCGGACGTGCCTGAGCGGGCTGGTGCGCGGGTGAAGGGGGCGGGTGGGAATGGACGCCTGGCGGAGTCGGGCGGGGCGTCGGGCGGGTGGTCGGGGATCGGTGGGGGCGGCTGCGGGGGCTGGTTCGGGTGGGAGTGAGACGAACGGCTCACCTGGGGGTCCCGGTGGGGTGAGCGCCTCGTCGTGGCCTGGTCGTGGGGGTTCCCGCGGTTCTCGCGCGTGCCCCGGCGGGGTTCGGTGGGGCTGGGTCGCCGTATCGTCGGTCCGGGGCCGCCCGTCACGCGGGCTTGGGCGCCGCAGGACCGAGGCGCGGGCCGGTGGCCCGCTTGAGCGAGAGGAACCGCCGGTGACCCTGCTGTCCCGCTACGACGCACTGCTGCTGGATCTCGACGGCACGGTCTACCGGGGGCACGCGGCCGTCCCCGGCGCGCCCGAGGCGGTCGCCGCCGCTCGGGCCGCCGGGCTCGCGATCCGGTTCGTCACCAACAACGCCTCGCGGTCGCCGCAGGAGGTCGCCGACCACCTGACCGAGATCGGGTTCGCGCCCGCGCTCGACGAGGTGTCCACGAGCGCCCAGGCCGCCGCGTCCATGCTCGCCGACCTCGTCCCCGCCGGGTCCACGGTGCTGGTGCTGGGCACCGAGGCGCTGGTGGAGCAGGTGCGGCAGCGCGGGCTCGTGCCCACGCGCACCGCCGACGGGGCCGTCGCGGTCATCCAGGGGCTCTCCCAGGACACCGGGTGGCGGGAGCTGGCCGAGGCGTGCGTGGCGGTGCGCGCGGGCGCGGTGTGGGTGGCGTGCAACGTCGACCTGACGCTGCCCACCGAGCGCGGGCTGCTGCCCGGCAGCGGGTCGCTGGTCCGGGCGCTCATGGCGGCCACGGACGCCGAGCCGCTCGTCGCGGGCAAGCCCGCCGTGCCGCTGCTGGAGCAGGCGGCGAAGTCCGCGGGCGCGCAGCGACCGCTCGTGGTCGGCGACCGGCTCGACACCGACATCGCGGGCGCCTGCAACGCGGGCATGGACTCGCTCCTGGTGCTCACCGGGGTGTCCACCCGCGAGGAGGCCATGGCGCTGCCGGAGGAGCAGCGGCCCACCCACATCGCCGACGACCTGTCGGTGCTATCGGCTACCGTGAACGGGTGAGCTTCGACGTTCCCCTGCCCGGCCCACCGCGTGACCCGGTCGCCGGGATCGACGACGCGCTGGCCGGGCTCGACGGGCTTGCCCAGGTCGAGGTCGCGCTGCACGTCGCGCGGTTCGACGAGGCGCACGCCGCGCTGACCACGGCCCTCGCCAGCATCGACAAGGTGTGACGCGACGTGGCTCGCAGGGCTCGGCTCGACGCCGAACTGGTCCGCAGGGGCATGGCCCGCTCCCGTGAGCACGCCAGCCAGCTCGTCGCCGAGGGCAAGGTGACGGTGCGCGGCTCGGTGGCCACCAAACCGGCCACGGCCGTCGAGCTGGACACGGCGCTGGTGGTGCGCGACACCGACGACCCCAACTGGGCGTCGCGGGGCGCGCACAAGCTCGTCGGCGCCCTGGAGGCGTTCGACGGGGTCGACGTGGCCGGCAAGCGGTGCCTGGACGCGGGCGCGTCCACCGGCGGGTTCACCGACGTGCTGCTGCGCGCCGGGGCCCGGCAGGTGGTGGCGGCCGACGTCGGCCGGGGGTTGCTGGACTGGAAGTTGCAGACCGACGAGCGCGTGGTCGTGAAGGACCGGACGAACGTGCGCTCGCTCACGCCCGAAGTCATCGGCGGCCCCGTGGAACTCGTGGTGGCCGACCTGTCGTTCATCTCGTTGAGGCTGGTGCTGCCCGCGCTGGCCGCGTGCCTCGACGAGGAGGGCGACCTGCTGCCCATGGTGAAGCCGCAGTTCGAGGTCGGCAAGGAGCGCCTGGGGTCCGGCGGTGTCGTCCGCGACCCCGAGCTGCGCGCCGCCGCCGTCCTGGAGGTCGTGGAGGCCGCGGCGGGCCTGGGGCTGCGGCTGCACGGGGTCGTCGCGAGCCCGCTGCCGGGACCGTCCGGCAACGTGGAGTTCTTCGCGTGGCTGCGGCGCGGGCGACCGCTGGACGTGGTGGACGCCGCCGCGCTGGTGCGGGCGGCAGTCGCGGAGGGACCGCAATGAGCTGCCGGGAGATCCTGCTCGTCGTCCACACCGGGCGGCCGAGCAACGTGCTGGTGGCGCAGGACGTCGCCGCCCGCTTCGCCGAGGCCGGGATCGGGCTGCGCGTGCTCGCCGACGAGTCGCCCGAGCTGGACCCGTCCTGCTCGTACGGGGCGGTGGTGGCCGCCGACGACGAGGCCGCCGAGGGCACCGAGCTGGTGTTCGTGCTGGGCGGTGACGGGACGCTGCTGCGCGCGGCCGAGCTGGCCCGCCCGGCCGGGGTGCCGGTGCTCGGGGTGAACCTGGGGCGCGTGGGCTTCCTGGCCGAGGCGGACTCGGACGCGCTGCACGAGGCGATCAAGCACGTCATCGACGGCGCCTACGACGTCGAGGAGCGGATGACGGTGGACATCACCGCCTACGACTCCTCCGGCGCGGTGCTCCAGAGCACGTGGGCGCTCAACGAGGCCAGCGTGGAGAAGTCCTCGCGCGAGCGCATCCTCGACGTGGTGGTGGAGGTCGACGGGCGGCCGGTGTCGGCGTTCGGCTGCGACGGTGTGCTCGTCGCCACTCCGACCGGGTCGACGGCGTACGCGTTCTCGGCCGGTGGGCCGGTGGTGTGGCCGGACGTGCAGGCGCTGCTGGTGGTGCCGAGCAACGCGCACGCGCTGTTCGCCCGGCCGCTGGTGGTGTCGCCGTCGTCGGCGGTCGCGCTGGAGGTCGACCACCAGGGCCACCCCGCGGTTCTGTCCGTGGACGGGCGTCGCGGGGTGGAGCTGCCGCCGGGGTCGCGGGTGGAGGTCGTCGGGGGGCGCACGCCGCTGCGGCTGGTGAAGTTGCGCAAGGAGCCGTTCACGGACCGGCTGGTGCGGAAGTTCTCCCTGCCCGTGCAGGGCTGGCGCGGTCCGTCGGCAGGTTGAGCGTCCGATCGTCGTCCCCGCCAAGTAGGGTTCCCGCTGTGCTGGCCGAGATGCGCATCCAGGGCCTCGGTGTGATCGACGAGGCCACCCTTGAGCTCGCCGCGGGTTTCACCGTTGTCACGGGCGAGACCGGGGCGGGCAAGACCATGGTCGTGACCGGGCTCCACCTGCTGGGCGGGGGCCGGGCTGAGGCGTCGCGCGTGCGCAACGGCGCCGAACGCGCGGTCGTCGAGGGCCGGTTCCAGGCTCCGGCGGGGAGTCCCGCGGCGAAGGTCGCGGAGGAGGTCGGCGGCGAACCCGACGACGACGGTTCCGTGATCGCGGTGCGGACCGTCGGCGCGGACGGCAGATCCCGCGCGCACCTGGGCGGTCGCTCGGTGCCGGTGGGCGTGCTGTCCGAGCTGGCCGAGCAGCTGCTGGCCGTGCACGGGCAGAACGACCAGCTGCGGCTGCTGCGCTCCGCCGAGCAGCGCTCGGTGCTGGACCGGTTCGCCGGTGACGAGGTGGCCGGGCCGCTGGGCGCCTACCAGCGGGTGCGGGACGAGTGGTTGCGGGTCGCGACCGAGCTGCGGGACCGCACGCGCAGCTCTCGGGAGCTGGCGCGCGAGGCGGAGCTGCTGCGGCACGGGCTGGCGGAGATCACCGCCGTCGACCCGAAGCCCGGCGAGGACGCCGAGCTGGTGGACGAGGCGCGCAGGCTCGCCGACGCCGACCAGCTGCGCGAGTCGGCGGCGGGCGCGCAGTACGCGGTGGCCGGGTCGCCCGACGGGGACCCGGACAACCCCGGCGCGCTCGGGCTGATCGGCGAGGCGCGGCGGCGGCTGGGCGCCTCCGAGGACCCGAAGCTGCGCGAGCTGGAGCCCCGGCTGGTGGAGGCGGAGACGCTGCTGGCCGACGTGGGCGCGGAGATCGCGTCCTACCTGGAGCACCTGGACGCGGACCCGGCGCGGCTGGAGCAGGTGCTGGCGCGGCAGTCGGAGCTGAAGATGCTGACCCGCAAGTACGCGGCCGACGTGGACGGCGTGATCGCGTGGGCGGAGAACGCGTCGTCGCGGCTGTCCGGGCTGGACACCTCGGACGAGGCGCTGGCGGCGCTGGCGGCGCGGCGGGACGAGCTGGCCGTCGAGCTGGCCGGGTACGCCGAGCAGATCACGGCGGCGCGCGCCGAGGCGGCGCTGGAGCTGGGCCGCGAGGTGTCCGAGGAGCTGACCGGGCTGGCGATGCCGCACGCGAACGTGGAGGTCGCGGTGCGGCCCCGGCTCGCGGACCAGGGCGAGGCGAACGCGCTGGAGGTCGGCGGGCAGCTGCTGCACGCCGGGGCGTCCGGCGTGGACGAGGTGGAGCTGCGGCTGATCTCGCACCCCGGCGCGCCCGCGCTGCCGGTGCACAAGGGCGCGTCCGGCGGTGAGCTGTCGCGGGTGATGCTGGCGCTGGAGGTCGTGCTGTCGCACTCGGACCCGGTGCCCACGCTGGTGTTCGACGAGGTCGACGCCGGGGTCGGCGGTCGGGCCGCGGTGGAGGTGGGGCGGCGGCTGGCCAGGTTGGCGCGCAGCCACCAGGTCATCGTGGTCACGCACCTGCCGCAGGTCGCGGCGTTCGCGGACCGGCACCTGGTGGTGGACAAGACCGCCGACGGGATCCTGACCCGGAGCGGGGTGCGGGTGCTGGACGAGGGGCAGCGGGTCGTGGAGCTGGCCCGGATGCTGGCGGGCATGGACTCGACGGACACCGGGCGCGCGCACGCCGAGGAGCTGCTGGCGGCGGCGAAGGCCGACAAGGAGACCGCGGTGGTGCGGCGGGGGCGCAAGAAGGGCTGAGCGGGGGATCGGGGTTGACCCGTTCGCGGGCTCGCCGGGTGTGATCTTCGGCGGGCCCGCAGGCGGTGCTCCCGAAGCGGTCTCCCGGCAGGGGGCCCGGTCGCAGGATGTGGCCGTGGAATCACGTGGTGCGCTGGGCCGGTTCGCCGCCCCGGCGGTGGCGGTGGTGGCCGGGGTGCTCGCCGGGGTGTCGCTCTTCCCGATGTGGCACCGGGAGTACCGGCTGAACCCGTTCGGTGGCGGGATCCGCGTGGAGAGCGTGGTGGGGGCGTTCGCGCGCCGCAGCACGCTCGTGGGCGCCGAGGTGTCGGAGCCGCACGCCCCGCTCGGGTGGCCCGTGGCTCTCGGCGCGGCGCTGCTCGTCGTCGGGGCCGTGCTGCTGGCGCTCGCCCGGTCGCGGGCGGTGGGGCGGTTCCTCGGGGGACTGGGCGCCGGGGTCCTGCTGGGGGTGCTGGGCGTGGTGGGGCTCGCCGCGCTGGCCAGGACGAGGGTGCTCGCGGACGCCGAGGAGCGGGCCGGGGCGCTGCTCGGCGAGAAGGCCGCGGCGGGCGCCGGGGTCGAGCTGGGGCTCGGGTTCTGGTTGCTGTGCGCGGCGGCTCTCGCGGCGGTGGCGGCCGTCGTGCTCGCCCGGCCCCTGGGTGGTGCGGGCGCGCGCGGGCGGGACGGCCTCGTCGGAGGGTGGGTGCTGCTGGGCGCCGCCCTGCTCGTCCTCGGTGGGCTGACCCCGGTGCTGTACCGGCACGCGCTGGTGGGCGGTTCGGGGGCGGTGCTGGAGGAGTACCTGGTGCGCGGGGTGGCCACCGAGTACCGGGGCGGCGGGTTCGCGCCGGGCCTGTCGGGGGTGGCGGTGGCCGAGCAGGTCCGGCTCGACTACGCCGGGTACCCGGTGCTGATCGTCGCGGGTCTGCTGCTGACGGCCTGGTTGCTGCTGCTGGGCGGGCGGCGGTCCGGGCGGGTGGTGGCGCTCGTGGGCGCGGGCGCGCTGCTCGCGTCGGTGTGGTCGGTGGCGCTCCAGCTGCCCGCCCTGTTCGGGCGGGTGCTGACCGGGGTCGAGGAGCCCGCTGAGCCGGTGTCCGGGTTCGGGCCGGGGCTGTGGCTGCTCGGTGCGGCGGTCGTGGTCGCGTTCGGCGGGGCTGTCGTGGCGCACCGGTGGGGCGGGCGCCCCGCTCCGGTGGTGGAGGAGGAGGCCGTGGCGCCGTGAGCCGTGAGCCGGGGCCCGGTGGCGGGTGGGCGGTGGGCTGGTCACCGCGCTGCACCGGGAGCGGCCCGACCTGAGCAGGCTTGCGGGCGAGGACGAGGTGGTGACCTCGGTGGGGGCGTTCGCCACCACCACGCACCCGCTGCCGCCGGTCGACCCGGTGCAGAGCGGGTGGGACATCACCCGGTGCGCGCCAGGCCCCCAGCTCGCGCTCTTCGCGGGCGGGCTGCTGGGGCTGGTGTGGTCGGTGGGCGGGGAGCTGCCCACGATCTTCGCCGCGGTCGAGATCCCCGGCGTCACGGAGGAGCGGGCCGTGACGCACGGGTTCGCGGCCGGGTTCTGGGGGCGGTGCGCGGCGGCCGTGGTTGCGGTGCTGGGGGCGGTGCTGTCGCAGCGGCGGCCGGTGCCCGAGCACCGGCCCGCCGGGGCCGACGGCGCCCAGGACGACCGGGGTGCGGTGGTGCACGACATCAGCGGGTTCGACGAGGACGACCCGGTGTTCCCCGAGCGGCCCGCCTCCGGCGCGGCGGGGTGAAGGGCGACCCCACGGGCGGGTGAGGCGGCCACTCCTCTGACGGGTGACCGTCAGACCTGGGGGTGAATCGGGCGGTGACCTGGTCGGACGGGCCCGGCGTGTCGGGACGGCGGCCCGGTCGGCTTTGCCACCATCGGCCGCATGAAGCTGTCCGGGATGCTCAGCCGAGCGCAGCACGAACCCCAGGGGACCTCCGGCGTCGCGCGGGTCGACCGCAGGGCCGCCGAGCTGCTGCGGCGGCTCGGACCCGGCGACATCGCGGTGCTCGACCAGGTCGACATCGACCGCCGCCTCGCCGAGGCGCTGCTGGCGGCCGAGGTCGTCGGCGTGGTCAACGCCTCCCCGTCGATCTCCGGCCGCTACCCGAACCTCGGGCCCGAGCTGCTGGTGGCGTCCGGGATCGCGCTGGTGGACGACGTGGGCGCCGCCGCGCTGCGGGAGATCAAGGACGGGATGCGGCTGCGGCTGCACGGCGGCGTGGTCTACCTGGGCGACCGGGAGGTCGCGCGCGGCGTCGAGCAGACCGAGGCGGCCGTGGCCGACGCGCTCGTCGAGGCGCGCGAGGGCATGTCCGCGCAGCTGGAGGCGTTCTCGGCGAACACGATCGAGTTCCTGCGCCGGGAGCGCGAGCTGATCCTGGACGGGGTGGGCGTCCCGGACGTGCCGGTGCCGATGCGGGACCGGCAGGTGCTGGTGGTCGCGGGCGGGCCCCGGCACGCCGAGGAGCTGCGGCGGTTGCGCAAGTACGTGCGGGAGCACCGGCCGGTGCTGGTCGGGGTCGACCAGGGCGCGGACACGCTGTGCGACGCGGGCTACGAGCCGGACCTGATCGTCGGCGACCCGGCCGCGATCGGGGCGGTGGCGCTGCGGGCCTGCGAGCAGGTCGTGGTGCCCGCGCAGGCCGACGGGCACGCGCCGGGGCTGGACCGGGTGCAGGACCTGGGCGTGGGTGCGGTGACGTTCCCGGCGGCGGGCAACGCGGAGGACCTGGCGCTGCTGCTCGCCGAGGCGCACGGGGCGAGCCTGGTGGTGACGGTGGGGCTGCGCGCCGGGCTGCGCGAGTTCCTCGACCGGGGGCACTCCGGGTCCAACCCGTCGACCTTCCTGACCAGGCTCAAGCTCGGCGGGAAGCTGGTGGAGGGCGAGGCGGTCGCCGCGCTGCACCGCAGCCGGGTGTCCACCGGGGCGGTGGCGCTGCTGGTCGGGTCGGCGGTGCTGGTGCTGCTGGTGGCGCTGGCCGCCTCCGGGGTCGGGCAGGTGCACCTGGACGCGGTGGGCGACGGGATCGCCGCGCTGGCGCGGTGGGTCGGGGGGGTGTTCGGGTGATCACCATGCGCTACCACGTGGTGTCGCTGGCCGCGGCGTTCCTGGCGCTGGCGGTGGGGGTGGTGCTCGGGTCGACGGCGCTGAGCGGGCCGCTGCTGTCCGGGCTCGCCGACGACAACGGGCAGCTCGGGCAGCGGGTCACCCGGCTGGAGCAGGAGCGCAACGGGCTCGACGCGAAGCTGGCCGAGGCCGACCGGTTCGCCAGCTCGATCGGCCCCATGGCGGTCCGGGGGCAGCTGACCGACCGGACCGTGCTGGTGGTGTCCACCTCGGACGCGCACAGCGGCGACCGGGAGGCGCTGGTGGAGCTGCTGGGGTCGGCGGGCGCGCTGGTCACGGCGCAGGTCGAGCTGACCGACGCGTTCACCGACCCGCGGCAGGCCGACCGGCTGCGGGACCTGGTCGCGCGCTCGCAGCCCGCCGGGGCCGAGCTGCCCGCCGGGGCCGATCCGGGCACCCGCGCCGGCGCGCTGATCGGGACTCTGCTGCTGCTCGACGGGCAGAACCAGGCGCAGGCCACGGACGACGAGAGGGCCTCCGCCCTGACCGCGCTGGGGAGCGCCGGGTTCGTGAAGGTGGCGGAGAACGCGCGGCCCGCGCAGCTGGCCGTGGTGCTCGGCGGCGGGGTCGTCGACGACGGGGAGGACTCGGGCGACCGGGCCGCGACCGTGGCCCGGTTCGCCACCCAGCTGGACCGGTCAGGGGCGGGCGTGGTGCTGGCCGGGCGCGGCGGGAGCGCCGAGGGGCGCGGGCCCATCGGGGTGGTCCGGGCCGACCAGGCCGCCGCCTCGGTGCTGTCGACCGTGGACAACGCGGACAGCGCGGCCGGGCGGGTGGTGACCGTGCTGGCGCTGCGGGAGCAGGTCGACGGCGGTTCCGGGCGGTACGGGGTCGCGGGGAACGCGCAGGCGCCCTCGCCGGGCACGACCTAGGGCCGAGGGCCCGGCGTCCTGTGCGGGCGCGGCCCCGGCCTTGCCGGGCCGAACGGGGCAGTGCGGTCGTCACGGTGCGCGACGTGGCGCGTGCCCGGCGCGCCCGCGGGGCGGCGGGCGGGCGTCCGCGCGGACTTCTAGGCCGTCCAGGTGACGCGCGCTCGGGCCGGTGGTGCGCTGGGTGACCGGCGGCGTGTTAGCGTTAGGGCCCGTGGACAGGGCGTCGTCCCTGCTGGAAATTCGGACCACGGGAGCCTCGTTGGCGCTTCAGGCACGCACTACCAAGCACGTCTTCGTCACCGGGGGTGTGGCCTCCTCGCTCGGCAAGGGGTTGACCGCGTCGAGCCTGGGGCAGTTGCTCACCTCCCGCGGGCTCCGGGTCACCATGCAGAAGCTCGACCCCTACCTCAACGTCGACCCCGGCACGATGAACCCGTTCCAGCACGGCGAAGTCTTCGTCACCGAGGACGGCGCCGAGACCGACCTGGACATCGGCCACTACGAGCGGTTCCTCGCGCGGGACCTGTCCGGGGACGCCAACGTCACCACCGGCCAGGTGTACTCCGAGGTCATCGCCAAGGAGCGGCGCGGCGAGTACCTGGGCGACACGGTCCAGGTCATCCCGCACATCACGGACGAGATCAAGCGGCGCATCCGCGCCATGGCGGAGCCGGACGCCGACGGCGTCGTGCCCGACGTGGTGATCACCGAGGTCGGCGGCACGGTCGGCGACATCGAGTCCCTGCCGTTCCTGGAGGCCTGCCGCCAGGTGCGCCACGACGTGGGCCGCGACGACGTGTTCTTCCTGCACGTGTCGCTGGTGCCCTACCTGGCGCCGTCCGGCGAGCTCAAGACCAAGCCCACCCAGCACTCGGTGGCCGCGCTGCGCAACATCGGCATCCAGCCGGACGCGATCGTGTGCCGGGCGGACCGGGAGATCCCGGACTCGCTCAAGCGCAAGATCGGCCTGATGTGCGACGTGGACACCGACGCCGTCGTGGCCGCCGTGGACTCGCCGTCGATCTACGACATCCCCAAGGTGCTGCACGCCGAGGGCCTGGACGCCTACGTGGTGCGCCGCCTCGGGCTGCCGTTCCGCGACGTCGACTGGACGGTGTGGGGCGACCTGCTCGACCGGGTGCACAACCCCACCGAGGAGGTGCGGATCGGGCTGGTCGGCAAGTACGTCGACCTGCCGGACGCCTACCTGTCGGTGACGCAGGCGCTGCGCGCGGGCGGGTTCGCGCACCGCACCAAGGTCGACATCGTGTGGGTGCCGTCTGACGAGTGCCAGACCCCCTCCGGCGCGGCCTCCGCGCTGGCCGGGCTGGACGCGGTGCTCGTCCCCGGCGGGTTCGGGGTGCGCGGCATCGAGGGCAAGGTCGGGGCCATCACGCACGCCCGCACCAGGAACATCCCGCTGCTCGGGCTGTGCCTGGGCCTGCAGTGCCTGGTGATCGAGGCCGCGCGGAACCTCGCCGGGATCGCCGACGCGAACTCCACCGAGTTCGAGGAGGGCGGCTCGCCGGTCATCTCCACGATGGCCGACCAGGAGGACGTGGTGTCCGGGCAGCGCGACATGGGCGGCACGATGCGCCTGGGCGCGTACCCGGCCTCGCTGACGCCCGGTTCGCAGGTGGCGCGCGCGTACGGCACGACCGAGGTGTCCGAGCGGCACCGGCACCGCTACGAGGTCAACAACGCCTACCGGGAGCAGCTGGCCGAGGCGGGCCTGGTGTTCTCCGGGACCTCGCCGGACGGCAGGCTCGTGGAGTTCGTCGAGCTGCCCGCCGAGGTGCACCCGTTCTTCGTGGCCACCCAGGCGCACCCGGAGCTCAAGAGCCGCCCGACGAAGCCGCACCCGCTGTTCGCGGCGTTCGTGAAGGCGGCGCTGGACCACCGGCTCGCCGACCGGCTGCCCCTGCCGGAGACGGCGGGCGCGGCGCAGTGAGCGGCGGCCCGGCGGGTGGCGGCGCGGTGGATGATGGTGCGGTGAGCGAATCGGTGAGCGGCAGGCACGTGTTCGACGTCGTCGGCACGCGGGACGTCCACGTGGGACGGGTCGTGGCGCTGCGCGTGGACGAGGTCGCCATGCCCGGCGGCGGGACGGCCAAGCGCGAGGTCGTGGAGCACCTGGGCGCGGTGGCCGTGGCCGCCGTGGACGAGGACGGCGCGGTCACCCTGATCCACCAGTACCGGCACCCGCTGGGCAAGCGCATCTGGGAGCTGCCCGCCGGGCTGCTCGACGCCGGTTCCGAGACGCCGCTGGCCGCGGCGGAGCGGGAGCTGGTGGAGGAGGTCGGGCTCGCGGCGGGCGACTGGGTGACCCTGGTCGACGTCGCGGCCTCGCCGGGGTTCACCGACGAGGTCGTGCGGGTGTTCCTGGCGCGCGGGCTGACCGAGGTGGACCGGCAGGTGCTGGGCGAGGAGGAGGCCGACCTGCAGGCGCGGAAGTTCCCGCTGGACGAGGCCGTGGCGATGGCGCTGCGCGGCGAGATCGTGAACGGCGCGGCGGTGGCCGGGCTGCTCGCGGCGCAGGCCGTGCTCGCCGGGCGGGCCGAGCCCCGGAGCGCGGACGCGCCGTTCGAGGACCGGCCCAGCCGGTTCGCGGCCCGGAGCGGGCAGCAGGGGTGAGCGGGGCCGCCTGAACGGGCGGGGACCGGCTGACCTCGGCCGGGAGCGCGGAGGTGGTGCGGGCTCGGCCCTCGCCAGGGACTCCGGCTCCCGGCCTTCGCCTTGCGGGGCGGGAGTTGCGGGCGGGGGCGGCGGGCGGGGCGAGCCGCTCCTCGAGCTCGGCGACGCGCGCGGGCGGGGTGGCGCGCGGGGCGCTTACCGGGTGCGGGGCCGGGGGGCGCGTCGGGCGTGCTGGCGCTCACGCGGTGGTCTGGGCAGGGGGTCGTCGGGCGTGCCGGTGCTCACGTGGTGGCTGGAGCGGGGGTGTCGGGCGTGCTGGCGCTCACGCTGTGGCCGGGGCGGTGGGTCTCGGGCGTGCTGGCGCTCACGCGGTGGTCGGCGCGGGGGGCTCGTCGGGCGTGCCGGTGCTCACGCGGTGTCCGGGGTCGGGGTGGGTGTCGGACCCGCGGTGCACAATGGTGCGGTGGGGGTTGGTCTGCGGGGTCGCCTCGGCGCGGCGTGGAAGCCGCTCGCGGTCGCGGGTGGGATCGGCGCGGCCGGGGGCGTGCTGCTCCTCGTCGACCCCAACGAGCCGGGGTCGTGGTTGCCGCCGTGCCCGCTGCGTGCCCTGACCGGGATCTGGTGCCCGGCCTGCGGGGCCACGCGGATGGCGCACGCGCTGCTGCACGGGGACCTCGCGGCGGCCTGGCACTTCAACGCCGTCGTGCTCGTCGCGGGCATCCCGCTCGCACTGTGGCTGTGGGGGCGGTGGTTGCGCGCGCGGCTGCGCGGGACGCCCACGCCCCAGGTGCCGCCGGTGGTGGGGAACCTCGTGATCGTGGTGTGCGTGGTGTGGATGCTGGCCCGGAACCTGCTGTCGATCGGGGCCGTCTAGCCCGGAGATCGGCCGTCCCGGCGGTCGGCTGCTCCGCGGCCGTGTCCGGGCCTGGGCGGACCCGGACGTGCGCCCGCGCGCGGCGGAGCGGTCCGCCGCGCCGCGTCGCGAGGTCAGTCGCGCAGCTTGCGGCCGTTGCCGTCGGTGCCGCCGCCGATGAGCAGGATGATGCCGTCGATGAAGCTCCAGATGCCCGCGCCGCCGCAGGTCAGCAGCTGGGCGATCGCGATGCCGTAGTCGCCGGTGTAGAAGCGGCCGACGCCGAAGTAGCCCAGCAGGACCTGGAGCACGCCCGCGACCATCTTGGACTTGTCCGACAGCGGCGCCCCCGAGACCGGGTCCACGCCGTACGGCGCGTACGCGGCGGGCGGCACGCCGTACGGCGGCGTCACGTAGATGGGCGTCCCGAACTGCGCGGGAGGGGGCTCGTGCGGCAGCACCGCGCTCTGGTGCGCCTGGAACGGCGGCGGGGTCGGCTGGCCGTAGCCGAGGGCGGGCGGCAGGAACGGCGGGTGCGGCACCGGCAGGTCCTGGAACAGCTCGGCCAGGTCCTGGACGGTCTGCGCCGCCGTCGCCGCGCCCACGCGCTGCTCGTACTCGGCTATCTCCAACCTGCCCGCCGCGAAGTGCTCGTTCAGCGCGGAGATCGCTTCCTCGCGCTGCTGGGTGCCGATGCGGAGGCGGTGGGGTTCTGACACACCGCAACGGTATCCGAGCGGAGTGCCGAAGAGGGCCGTACTGTGCGAACGTGCCGATCTTCGTGGGACCAGCGGGGGAGCCGTGCCCGGCGTGACCCCCGCCGACGCGGTCACCGCCTACCTGGACCACCTGGCGGTCGAGCGCGGCGCCGCCCGCAACACCCTCGACTCCTACACCCGCGACCTGCGGCGCTACCTCGCGCACCTGGAGGCCGCCGGTCTCGGGCTGGACGCGGTCACCGAGGCCGTCGTCGGCGACTTCCTGGCCGGGCTGCGGGAGAGCGGCCTCGCCGCCTCGTCGGCCGCGCGGACCCTCGTCGCCGTGCGCGGGCTGCACCGCTTCGCGCACCGCGAGGGGCTCACCGCCCGCGACCCGGCCAAGGACGTGCAGCCGCCCGCCGCGCCGCGCAGGCTGCCCAAGGCGCTGCCCGTCGCCGACGTGCTGCGGCTGCTCGACACCGCGGGGGACACCCCGGCCGCGCTGCGCGACCGGGCGCTGCTGGAGCTGCTCTACTCGACCGGCGCGCGCATCTCCGAGGTGGTCGGGCTCGACGTGGACGACGTCGACGCGGCCGAGCGCACCGCGCTGCTCGACGGCAAGGGCGGCAAGCAGCGCGTCGTCCCGGTGGGGCGGCCCGCGCTCGCGGCCGTGGAGGCGTACCTGGTGCGGGCGCGGCCGGTGCTGGCCAAGCGCGGCGGGCCCGCGCTGTTCCTCAACGCCAGGGGCGGGCGGCTCAGCAGGCAGAGCGCGTGGCAGGCGCTCAAGACCGCCGCCGAGCGGGCGGGCGTGGCCGCCGAGGTGTCCCCGCACACGCTGCGGCACTCGTTCGCCACGCACCTGCTGGAGGCGGGCGCGGACGTGCGCGTGGTGCAGGAGCTGCTCGGGCACGCCTCCGTGACCACGACGCAGGTGTACACGCTGGTCACGGTGACCACGCTGCGGGAGGTGTACGCGACGGCCCACCCCAGGGCCACCGGGTGAGTGCGCCGGGGCGGTGGCCGTCCCGCGCGGAATCGCGCTGGTTCGCGGAACCACCGCGCCGCAGGATCGTTGCCCTTTCAGGAGAGGGGTGGCGGCCCGCCCTCGCCGGGGGGCCGCCGCGAGTACCGTGTCTGCCGGGTGACCGCGATGGGGGAGGGGGTTGTCGTGGTGGGGCTTCCGGAGCCCGAGCGCTCCGACATCGAACTGGGCTCGGTGCTGCACGCGCTGAGCGACCCGACCAGGCTCGCCGTCGTGCGGCAGATCGAGGCCGAGGGCGAGCGGCTGTGCGGGGGGCTGAGCGTCGAGGTGGCGAAGTCGACCCTGTCCCAGCACCTGCGGGTGCTGCGCGAGGCGGGGCTGACCAGGACGCGTGCCTGCGGCAACCAGCGCTGGGTGTCGCTGCGCCGCGACGACCTCGACCGGTTGTTCCCCGGACTGCTGGACGTGGTGCTGGCCGCCGCGTCGAGGGGGCGCGACCGGGAACCGGTGGCCGGGTGAACCGGGTTCCCGCGCGCCCGGCGAGGCGCGTTGCCGCTGACCACCTGGGCACTTAGGCTTCGCCCAGGGAGAGAACTAGGAGTCGGGGAGAGATGTCGTCACCGGAGCAGGTGGGCGAGGGGGAGCACCCCGCGCGACCACCGCGAACCGGTGTGCGGAAAGCATCGGTGGACCTGAGCCTGGCCCCGCACGCCGCGCCGCTGGAGGAAGAGGTCCCTGACCAGGCCGTCGGCGAGATCGGGCCGACCGGCAGGCCGCTGCGGTTCGTGGCCGACCCGCCCGAGCTGGTCCACCACGGACCGGCGAAGATCCTGGCCATCTGCAACCAGAAGGGCGGGGTGGGCAAGACCACCTCGGCGATCAACCTGGGCGCCTCGCTCGCCGAGCACGGCCGCCGGGTGCTGCTGGTCGACTTCGACCCCCAGGGCGCGCTGTCGGTGGGGCTGGGCGTGCACCCGCACCAGCTCGACCAGACGATCTACAACGTGATCATGGAGCGGGACGTCGGCGTCCAGGACGTGATCATGGGCACGCCGGTGGACAACATGCACCTGCTGCCCAGCAACATCGACCTGTCGGCGGCGGAGATCCAGCTGGTGTCCGAGGTGGGGCGCGAGCACACGCTGGTGCGCACGCTGCGGCCGGTGCTGGACCTGTACGACTACGTGCTGGTGGACTGCCAGCCCTCGCTCGGCCTGCTCACGGTGAACGCGCTGGCCGCCGCCGACGGGGTGCTGATCCCGCTGGAGTGCGAGTTCTTCAGCCTGCGCGGGGTGGCGCTGCTGATCGACACCATCGAGAAGGTCCGGGAGCGGTTGAACCCCAAGCTGGAGATCACCGGGATACTGGCCACCATGTACGACCCCCGCACCCTGCACTCCCGCGAGGTGATGGCGCGCGTGGTGGAGGCCTTCGGCGACGTCGTCTTCGACACGGTGATCAACCGGACCGTGCGGTTCCCGGAGACCACCGTCGCAGGCGAGCCGATCACCCGGTGGGCGCCGCGCTCCGCGGGCGCCCGCGCCTACCGCGCCCTGGCGCGCGAGGTGATCGCCAGGTGACCCGTCGCCCCACCTTGCCGGGCGCGTCGGAGCTGTTCCGCTCGACTGTCGCGTCCCAGCCTGCCGTCACGTCCCCGTCCGTCACGTCCCAGCCCGTCACGTCCCAGTCCGGCGCGTCCCCGTCCGGCTCCGCCTCCGGGGAGTCCGAGGTCGTGCTGACGGCCCGCACCGCGCTGCCCCCGAGGACCGAGCCCGCCGCCACCGCGGTGGGACCCGACGCCGTCGGCGTGGTGGGCCCGAAGGTGGTGGGCGCGGACGTGGTCGGCGCCGACGACCCGGCCGCCGACAGCGGGCGCCGGGGGAGCGGGCGGGAGAAGCACAGCACCAAGTTCACCGTGTACGCCTCCGACGAGGAGCTGCTGGCGCTGGAGCAGGCCAAGCTGGTGCTGCGCGGCAGCCACGGGCTCGTGGTCGACCGGGGCCGGGTGGTGCGCGAGGCCATCGCGATCGTGCTGGACGACCTCGAAGGGCGCGGCGACGACTCGCTGCTCGTGCGCAGGTTGCGCGAGCGGTGAGCGGCGGCACCACGGCGGACGGCACCGGCGGCGCCGGTGGCACCACGGGCGACGTCACGTCCGCGCCCGACACCCCCGGGGGTGATCGCCCGGCGGACCGCGAGGCCGTGCCCGACACTCGGCCCGTGGCCGACGAGGTGGCCGACGGGCGGTTCAAGGTTCGGCTCACCAACTTCGAGGGGCCGTTCGACCTCCTGCTGCAGCTGATCTCGCAGCACACGCTCGACGTGACCGAGGTCGCCCTGCACCGGGTCACCGACGACTTCATCGCGCACATCCGGGGCCTCGGCGACGCCTGGGACCTGGACGAGACCACCGAGTTCCTGGTCATCGCGGCCACCCTGCTCGACCTCAAGGCCGCCAGGCTGCTGCCCCAGGGCGACGTGGAGGACGAGGAGGACCTGGCGCTGCTGGAGGCGCGGGACCTGCTGTTCGCGCGGCTGCTCCAGTACCGGGCGTACAAGCAGGTCGCGGCCCTGTTCGCCGAGCTGGAGCAGGGCGCGCACCGGCGGTACCCGCGCTCGGTCGCGCTGGAGCGGCGGTTCGAGGGGCTGCTGCCCGAGGTGATGCTCGGCGTCGACCCCCGGCGGTTCTCCGAGATCGCGGCCGTGGTGTTCCGGCCCAAGCCGCCGCCGACCGTGTCCACCGCGCACGTCCACCAGCACCGCATCTCGGTGCGCGAGCACGCGGCGCTGCTGCGCGAGCGGCTCGCCGAGCTGGGCACGGCCACGTTCACCGAGCTGGTCGCGGACTGCGAGAACACCCTGGAGGTCGTGGCGCGCTTCCTGGGGCTGCTGGAGCTGTACCGGGAGAAGGTGCTGGCGTTCGAGCAGCCCGAGGCGCTGGGCGAGCTGAGCGTCACGTGGGTCGGCGGCAGCCTCGAGGAGGCCCGCGCGGTGGCGGCGGACGACGACGAGGACGAGGAGTACGGGTGAGCGTGACCGACGACGCGGAGGCGTCCGCCGTCGACCTGTCCGACGACGCGGAGTTCGAGAGCGCGCTGGAGTCCGTGCTGCTCGTCGTGGACACCCCGATCGACGAGCAGCAGCTCGCGGGCGTGTTCGAGCAGCCCGCCCGGCGGGTCAGGGCGACCCTGCGGCGGATGTCCGAGCGCTACACCGCCTCGGGCAGCGGCATCGACCTGCGTAGAATCGGCGACGGCTGGCGGTTCTACACGAGGGACCGCCACGCGCCATTCGTGGAGAAGTTGCTGCTCGACGGGCAGCGCGCCAAGCTCACGCGGGCAGCGCTGGAGACGCTCGCCGTGATCGCCTACCGGCAGCCCGTCACCAGGGCGCGCGTCGCGGCGGTCCGCGGCGTCAACGTCGACGGGGTGATCCGCACGCTGGTCGCGCGCGGGCTCATCGCCGAGGCGGGCAACGACAACGACACGGGTGGCATCCTTTACCGGACTACCGAACTGTTCCTGGAGCGGTTGGGGCTGGCGTCGCTGACCGACCTGCCCCCGATCGCTCCCCTGCTGCCCGAAGTGGATGCGATCGACGATGTCTGACCCCGGTTCTGAAGGCGTTCGGCTCCAGAAGGTGCTGGCCAAAGCGGGGATCGCCTCCCGGCGGGTCGCCGAGGAGCTCATCGAGCTCGGCCGCGTCCAGGTGGACGGCGAGGTGGTGCGCGAGCAGGGCCGCCGCATCGACCCCGACAAGGCGGTCGTGCACGTGGACGGCGTGCGCGTGGTGCTCCAGGAGGACGTCGTCACGCTCGTGCTGAACAAGCCGCGCGGGATGCTGTCCACCATGCACGACGACGCGCACCGGCCGTGCGTGGGCGACCTGCTGGTGAACCGCAAGGAGCGGCTGTTCCACGTCGGCAGGCTGGACGCCGACACCGAGGGCCTGCTGCTGGTGACCAACGACGGCGACCTCGCGCACCGGCTCATGCACCCCTCGTACGAGGTGCCCAAGACCTACCTGGCCGAGGTGCCCGGTCCGATCCCGCGCGACCTGGGCAAGCGGCTGCGCTCCGGCGTCGAGCTGGAGGACGGGCCGGTCAAGGTGGACTCGTTCAAGCTGATCTCCTCGCTGCCCGGCAGGGCGCTGGTGGAGGTCGTGCTGCACGAGGGGCGCAAGCACATCGTGCGGCGGCTCCTGGAGGCCGTGGGGCACCCGGTGCAGACGCTGGTGCGCACCGCGGTGGGCGAGGTGCGGCTGGGCAACCAGCGGCCCGGCTCGCTGCGCGTGCTGAACCGGCAGGAGGTCGGGTCGCTGTACAAGGCCGTGGGCATGTAGGTCGACGGGGTTCGTGCGAGAGCGCTCTCGCCGACGCGGGGCCGCACCGGTTCGCCGGGGCGGCCCCGTCGCGCGCTCCGGGCCGGGGCGCGGATCCGCGGGACCCGGCGCGCGTCCCGGATCGCGACCCGTTCTCGGGGTCCCGTCGCGTGTTCCGGCCCCCGCGCGACTGCTCCGCGCGGGGGAAGTTCCACTCAGCGGAAATGGATCCGGGTGGTCGCGCGCGGGTTGTGGGAGCGTGCCGGACGGCTCGGGCGCGGTGGCGCGCTCCCGGCCGGGAGCGGGCGGGCGTTCGGGTGAGGGGCGGTCCCGGTCCCGGCGACCGGGCGTCCGGCGCGCCCCGCTCCCCGGTCCCCGGCGCGGGGTGGTCCGCTCCGCGCGGGCGGGTCGTCCGGTGTGGACCGCGCTGTGGTACCGCGTGCGCGGTTGTGCCGAGCAGTTCGAGGAAATCGTTCGTCCGGTGACCGGAATGGACGGCTGCGGCGCGTTGTCCGAGGCGTTCGGCGGGGGCCGTGGAAAACTGATCGTGAATTCGTCCTCTGTGGACGAGAAGCGAGTTTTCCCGGCTATCCAGGGGATCACCCGGATGCCGTAGGGGCCTCCTGCCTGGGCAGTAGTACTCACTGCTGTGGTTGCGGTGGCTTCAGTGTGCAGCGAAGTCAAATCGGCCGGATCGGGGGGCGAAGTTTTCTGCTCCCTTATTGTGGCAACCCCGTTCGACTCTCTAGATTGGCCGGGTTGGCTCGGGTTGATCAACTGGGAAGAGGCGTTGCGCGTGCGTGCGCTAACCCGAGGACTGCTCGGTGCGGCCGGGTTCCTCGTCATCTGGGAGCTTTTCGGCCGATCTGGCCTGGTTCCCCAGGAGTACCTGCCGCCGCCCTCCGTGGTGGCGGTCGAACTGCTCGCCCTGCTCGGGGACGAGACGTTCCTGCGCGACGTCGTGGCGACCGTGCTGGCGCTGCTCATCTCGGTCCTGCTGTCCGTGGGCGTCGCCGTGCCCGCGGGTCTGGTCCTGGGCAGCGTCGCGTCGGTGCGCCACGCGACGCGCGCCGTGGTGGAGTTCCTGCGCCCCATCCCGTCGGTGGCGCTGATCCCCCTGGCGATCGTCGTGCTGGGCCTCGGCCCGGAGATGAAGATCGCCCTCGCCGTCTACGCGGCGGTGTGGCCGATCCTGTTCAACACCATCTACGCGCTCGACGAGCTGGACCCCCTGCTCGTCGACACCGCCCGCGTGTTCGGCGCCGGCCGGGTGCGCGTGCTGCTCTCCGTGGCGCTGCCCAGCGCGCTGCCGTTCGTGTTCACCGGCATCCGGCTGGCCGCGACGACCTGCCTGGTCGTGCTGGTCAGCGTCGAGATGCTGGCGGGCGGCGCGGCGGGGATCGGCGAGTTCGTCATGGACGCCCGCAGCGGCGCGGGCCGCATGGACCTGGTGCTCGCGGGCACCGTCGTCGCGGGCGTGCTCGGCTACCTGGTCAACGAGGGGCTGGAGCGCGCGCAGCGCCGCTGGGTCCGCTGGGGCTTCGCCGCGGGGGGCAGGTCGTGAGGGCGCTGTCGGGTTTCCTCCAGCGGTGGGTGGTCTTCGGCTGCCTGGTCCTGGTGTGGGAGGCGGTCACGTTCCTCGCGGACGACCCGTTCTTCCCGCGCCCCACGGTGATCGCGGACGCCGCCGCGCAGCTGTGGCTCAGCGGCCCCGCCGAGACGCTGTTCCTGACCGACGTGGTGTTCGAGCACCTGGTGCCCAGCCTGACCCGGCTGCTCACCGGGTGGGGCATCGCCGCCGTCGTCGGCGTCGCGCTCGGCCTCGCGCTCGGCCGCTCCGAGCGGGCCATGGAGTACGCGGGGCCGGTGCTGACGTTCATGCGCTCCATCCCGCCGCCCGCGCTGGTGCCGGTGTTCCTGCTGCTGTTCAACATCGGCACCTCGATGCAGCTGGCCACGATCGTCTTCGGCGTGCTGTGGCCGATCCTGCTCAACACCGTCGACGGCGCCCGCTCCGTCGACAGCACCAAGACCGAGACGTCCGAGGTGTTCCGCATCCCGCGCGCCCAGTGGGTCCTCGGCGTCGTCCTGCCGTCGGCCGCCCCGAAGATCTTCGCCGGTCTCCGGGTCAGCCTGTCGCTGTCGCTCGTGCTCATGGTCGTCTCCGAGCTCGTCGGCACCGACAACGGCATCGGCTCGCAGCTGCTGCTCGCCCAGCGGCAGTTCGACTTCCCCGGCATGTGGGCGGGGATCGTCCTGCTCGGCGTGCTCGGCTACACCCTCAACACCGTGCTCCTCGCGCTGGAGAACCGGGCGCTCGCCTGGCAGCCCAAGCGCGAGGGGCGCACCCCCGCGACGGTGGAGGATTGACATGACCGCGATGCTCGAGGTGGCCGCGCTCGGCCACACCTACCAGGGCAAGGACGGCGCCCACACGGCGATCGACGACCTCTCCTTCACCGTCGGCGCCGGTGAGCTGGTCTGCGTCGTCGGCCCCTCCGGGTGCGGCAAGTCCACGCTGCTCCGGACGATCTCCGGGCTGGTGCGCCCCAGCCGGGGCGCGGTGAGCCTGCACGGCGCCGCGGTCAAGGGCGTGCCCGACGACCTCGCCGTGGTGTTCCAGGACTACAGCCGCTCGCTGTTCCCGTGGCTGACGGTGCAGAAGAACGTGGAGTTCCCGCTGCGCAGCTCGGTCGGGCGGGCCAAGCGGCGGGCGCGCGCGGCCGAGGCGCTGGAGTGGGTCGGGCTGGCGGCGGCGGGGCGCAAGTACCCGTGGCAGCTGTCCGGCGGGATGCAGCAGCGGGTGGCGATCGCGCGGGCGCTGGCGTACCGGCCCGCCCTGCTGCTCATGGACGAGCCGTTCGCGTCGGTGGACGCGCAGACCAGGTTCGAGCTGGAGGACCTGCTGCTGAAGATCCGCACCGAGCACGACACGACGGTGCTGGTGGTCACGCACGACATCGACGAGAGCGTGTACCTGGGCGACCGCGTGCTGGTGCTGTCGACCTCGCCCGCGTCGGTGGTGGCGGACCTGCGGGTGGACCTGCCCGCGCCGCGCGACCAGATCACCACGCGCGAGTCGGACGTGTTCGTGGGGCTGCGGGCGGAGGTGGCGCGGCTGCTGAACGTGGGCAAGCCCTCGCCCGCCCGGCGCCCGGCGCCCGGTCGGCGGGCCGCTGACGGGCAGGCCGCGAGATGGGCGGCGGAGGAGCGCGCCGAGGTGGAGAGGGGCGCCGCGCAGCGCTTGGCGCGCTGACGGCTTCTCGGCGGCGCCGAGGTTCTTCCCCCTCGGGGGAGTTCGCGGGGCGGTTCCCGCGCGTCCGGTCCGGTGACCGGGGGCGCGGGGCCGCCCTTCGCGCTGTCCGGGGGGCGGGCGTCGCGCTGGTGGTGATCAAGGGTGCTGCGGGGTAACGGGAATCACGTGGTCGGACGATCAAGACCGCTGCGCGGCAACGGGAATCGCGCGGGTGGACGGTCAAGACCGCTGCGCGGCAAGGGAACCGGGTGCGCGGGAGGCCGGGAGTGCTGCGCGGCAACGGGAGCGCGGCGCTTGGGCGCTCAGCGGCGCTGTGCGGCGTTGGCGCGCCGTGCCGGCCGCGGCAGGGCTGCGGTGGCGTTCGACGGCGCTGCGCGGCGTTCAGGGCGGTGCGCGCGTCGTGGGGCTGGAGTTGTTGCGGTGACGGGGAATCCGCTCGCCCGGCGGTGCTCGGACCGGTGCGGTCGCATCGGTCCGCCGGGGCGGAAACCGTTGCGGCGGTTGAAGATCCGGTGTCACGGAGGGTGGTCGCTGCGGGGTTCCGCCGGTGCGGGCGCATCGACCCGGTGCGGGGAATTCGTTGCCGCCACGGGGAAAGCGGGCCCGGTCGGCCGCGCGGGCGGCCTGGAAACGGGGGCGGCGCGCGCGGGGCGGGGGCGGCGCCGCGCCGTCCGGCAATACCGGTAAAGCGCGGGGCGCCGGGGGATGCGGTCCCCCGGCGTTCCGGTCGTGCCCGCCGGGTGGCCCACCCCGGCCCGATCGGGGCCGCACAAAGCGGGTGAGCCGATAAGCGGGGCGCCCGCGTCAGGGGCCCACGTAGTTCTGCGCGAAATACCCGACCGAGGACTTGGAATCGATCAGGTGTTCCAACCGGGCCTGGCCCAACCGGCTCAGGAACGGCTCAGGCGAACGGTGCAGCATGAAAACCATCCACTGTGAGAACTCCTGCGCACGCCAGACCCGGCGGAGGCACTTCTCGGAGTAGCCCTCCAGCCCGGAATCGTCGCCCGTTCGGAGGTACCCGATTAGTGCGGAAGCGAGCACCTCGGCATCGTGCAGCGCAAGGTTCATTCCCTTCGCGCCGACCGGCGTGATGATGTGCGCGGCATCGCCGAGAAGGTACAGCCGACCGAATCGCATCGGTTCCACGACGTGGCTGCGCATGTCCAGCACGCGCTTCTCGATGATCCTCCCCTCGGTCAACCGCCAATTGGAATCGCGCAGCGCCAAGCGCTTGTGCAACTCCGCCCAAACCCGTTCATCGGGCCAGTTGTCCGGCGAATCGCCGATCGGCACCTGGAGGTAGTAGCGGGAAACCGTGGAATTGCGGAGCATGTGCCCGGCGAAACCGTCAGGGTGCAACGCGTAGATCACCTTGTGGGTCGAGGGCGGGGCCTCGGCGAGCACGCTCAGCCACTCGATCCCGTGCTGGTGGGTGAACTCCTGCACGGCCCCCTGGGGGATGCTCTTCCTGGTCACGCCGTGGAAGCCGTCCGCGCCGCCGACGAAAGCGCACTCCAGCCGCTCCCGCTCGCCGGTCGCGGAGAGCCACGTCAGCACCGGTGACGCGGAATCCATCCCCGACAGTTCGACGTCCGACACCGAGAAGCGGATATCGCCGCCCCGCGCCAGGTAGTTGCCCAGCAGGTCGCGCACCACGTCCTGCTGCGGATACACGTAGTGCGTTTGCCCGCCGTAGAGCGCCGAGTAGTCCACCTCGAACGCCTCGCCGTTCACCCGGAACTCGCAGGCGCCATGTCGATCGGCTTCTTCCAGGAGCCGCCCGGCGAGTCCGTGCTCGGTCAGCATCTGCACCGCGCGGTGCTCCAGAACCCCTGCGCGCGGGCGTGTCTCGATGTACTCGCGCGTTCCCCGTTCCAGCACTGTGCAGGCAATTCCTGCTTCGTGGAGGAGGTTAGCCAACGTGAGTCCGGCGGGCCCCGCGCCCACGATCCCCACCACGGCTTCATTGCTCTGTACGGCCCATTCGGAGTGTTGATTGCTCACTGCCTACTCCTGCCTCTGGACAGCCTGTGCAAAGATGCGCACCGAAGGTAGTGGATCAAACCTTCAGATGCCCGGTCGAACGAGGGCTCGTGAGCCACTCGCATCACGAAGAGTGCCTCCGGGCCCGCACCCCCGCACGGCCGCGCGTCATGCCCCCGCAATCTCGCCACTCCAACGGGAGAAGTCCCCCATGACTCTCAGAGTCGGCCGTTCGGCAAGAAGGATTATCGGCGGCCTCTCCGCGCTCGCCATGCTCGCCGCGGTCTCCGGATGCGGCCTGCTCGGCGGTTCCTCCGAGGACGGCTCCGCGTCCGAAGGCGGAACCTCGACCGCGCCCGGCCAGGTCGAGAAGTCGAAGATCAAGCTCGGTCTGCTCAACATCCTCGACGTGGCCTCGGTCCACATCGCGATCAAGAAGGGCTACTTCAAGGAGGAGGGCCTGGAGATCGAGCCGGTCATCATCCAGGGCGGCGCCGCGGCGATCCCCGGTCTGATCTCGGGCAGCATCGACATCACCTTCGGCAACTGGGTGTCGTACTTCGCCGCCGAGTCCCAGGGCGCCGCGAAGGACAAGGGCGGCCTGAAGCTGATCTCGGACGGCTACCAGGCCAAGTCCGACATGTTCGTGATCGTCGCCGCGCCCGACTCGGGCATCAAGTCCCCCAAGGACCTCGACGGCAAGACGATCGCGATCAACACCTACAAGAACATCGCCGAGCTGACCGCCAAGGCGACCCTGGAGGCCAACGACGTCGACCCGTCGAAGGTCAAGTTCAAGGAGCTGGGCTTCCCCGACATGGAGGCCGCGGTCAAGAACAAGAGCGTCGACGCCGCCTTCATGGTCGAGCCGTTCATCGCCCGCTCGCACCGCGGCAGCGGCTTCACCACCGTCCTCGACGCGGCCTCCGGCCCGACGAAGGACATCCCGATCGGCGGCTACGCCACGACCGGCGACTTCGCGAGCAAGAACCCCAACAGCGTCGCCGCGTTCCAGCGCGCGATGGCCAAGGGGCAGAAGGAGGCCCAGGACCGCAGCATCGTGGAGCCGGTCCTGCAGGACTACGCCAAGATCGACAAGGACACCGCCACGCTGGTCCACTTCGGCGAGTACCCGACCTCGCTGGAGTCCAGCCGGTTGCAGCGGGTCGCCGACCTCATGCTGACCTACCAGCTGCTCAAGGAGAAGTTCGACGTGACCCCGATGATCGTGTCGGGCTCGGCGGGCTGACGGCGCCGGGGAGCCCGCGCGCCGGGCTCCCCGCACCTCCCCGGTGCGCCGGACGGGTGACGAAGGCGGGACCAGCCCCCGCCCAGGGCCCACCGGAGCGCGGGGACGTGCTGATCGACTTGTGAACCACCGCCCCGCCGGGTCCGAACGGCGGTATGAGAAACCCGGTGGTTCCAAGAGTATCCAGCGGGTTTCCAAGGAACTCGGCCGGAACTACCTCATCATCATCAACCAAACTGGCTGGGGGGCTGGGGAGTGTGCTGACGGTGCGCGGTCACGACGACCACGCCTCCGGTGAAGGACGACCGGAGCGAACTCAACTCGACGCGGGTGCTCAGGGCAAAGCGCCCGACCCAGGGCCCGGCACCGCGACCACGCCCACCGCGGACCGGGGCATCTCCCGGTGGCGGCTGCGCAACTGGAAGCTGCGCAGCAAGCTCGTGGTGGTGCTCCTGGTGCCCGCGATGAGCACGCTGGCCCTCGCGGGCCTGCGGCTCAGCACCCAGCTCGACGACGTCGAGCTGTACGGCAAGGTGCAGCGCGAGCTGCAGTTGTCCGCCCAAGCAGCCGCCGTGGGGGACGCGCTGCAATTAGAGCGCGACGCGGCCGTCGGCTACGTCGCGGCAGGTCGCAAGACGAACCCCGACGCCACGGCGCGCGTCGGCGAGCTCAACACCAGATCGGGCAAGGTCGACGCCGAGGTCATGCGGCTTCGCGACGTCGGCGCGGCCACCGGCGACATCGACGACACCGTTCGCACCGCGTACGAGAAGTCGCTCCAGTCGCTCGACGGCCTCAACTCGCTGCGCAACACCGTCCTGGAGAGCCAGTACCCGGACGCCTCCGTCGCCAGCGCCTACGGGCAGCTGCTCGACACCCTGCTCCAGGTCCACCGCGCGACCTCCAGCAGCCTGAGCAACGAGCACCTCACCCCGCTGGTCGGCGCCAACCTCGCGCTGTACGCCGCGAAGGAGCAGCTCGCCCAGCAGAACTCGATCCTGATCTCCGCGGCGAACCGCAGCGAGTTCGGCCCCAACCAGGCCAACGCGCTGCGCGGCGCGCAGTCCAAGCTGGACTCCGCGATCACCGACTTCACCAACGTCGCGAGCCAGGACAACCGGCAGAACTACCAGGACACCGTGTCCGGCACGGCCGTCGACGCCCGCAACCGGCTGGTGACGCTCGCGCTGGTGCAGAACGACAACGGCAAGGCCATCTCCTTCAACGAGAACGACGCGCTGCGCGTCGGCGAGGACACCGCCGCCCTGCTGCGCCAGGTCTCGCTCGACATCGAGGACCAGGCCCAGCGCGAGGCCGTCCGGCTCACCGACGAGGCCAACGCGCTCGCCTGGCGCGACGGCGCGCTCGTGGCCGCCGCGCTGATCATCGCGTTCGCGCTCATGGCGGTCGTCGCCACCTCGATGCTGACCCCGCTGCGGGTGCTGCGCCGCACCGCGCTCGACGTGGCCCGCAACCGCCTCCCGGACGCGATCAAGCGCATCCGCACCCACCGCGACCCCGAGCGGGCCGCGGAGGAGTCCCTGGTGCCGGTGCCGATCCACACCACCGAGGAGGTCGGCCAGGTGGCCCGCGCGTTCGACGCGGTCCAGCGCGAGGCCATCCGCCTCGCGGTCGAGCAGGTGGCGCTGCGCGCCAACGTCAACGACATGTTCATCAACCTCTCCCGGCGCAGCCAGGCGCTCGTGGAGCGGCAGATCACCGTCATCGACCGGCTGGAGCAGGACGAGCAGGACCCCGACCAGCTGGCGAGCCTGTTCGAGCTGGACCACCTCGCCACCCAGATGCGCCGCAACAGCGAGAACCTGCTCGTGCTCTCCGGCACCACGGTCACCCGCCGCGTCACCAGGCCGGTGCCGATCACGGAGGTGCTCGGCGCCGCGGTGTCCGAGGTCGAGAAGTACGCCCGCGTGCACATCGCGCCCGCGCCCGACCTGCGCGTCCAGGGCCGCGTGGTCAACGACCTCGCGCACCTGATCGCCGAGCTGCTGGACAACGCGACCGCGTTCTCCAAGCCCAGCACCAAGGTGACCGTGCGGGCCATAGAGACCCGGCGCGGCGAGGTGTCCATCCGCATCCACGACCGCGGCGTCGGGATGCAGGAGCAGGACGTCGTCGAGGCGAACCTGAAGCTGTCCGAGCCGCCCGAGGTCGACGTGTCGGTGGCCCGCGAGATGGGCCTGTACGTGGTCGGCCAGCTGGCCAAGCGGCACGAGATCCACGTGTCGCTGCGCAACAACGACGACATCGAGGGCGGTGTCACCGCGCAGGTGCTGCTGCCCGCGGGCCTGCTGCACCGGGGCCCGGACCCGCAGGGCGGCGGCGGGCGGCAGAGCCTGCCGCTGGGCAGGCCCGGCGTCCTCGCGCTGGCCGACCCGCCGGAGGTGGAGGAGACCGGGGCCGTCGCGCTGTCCGGCCTGCCCAAGTGGAGCCCGGACCAGATGCCGTCCGCGTTCGGCGAGGCCGCGCCGGAGCACGCGTTCCGGGGCCAGCCGGGGCAGAACGGGGTGACGCCGCAGGAGACCACGTTCTCCGGCAGCTCGTTCTCCGGCACCTCGTTCGACTCGTTCGAGGACACCGGCGCGCACCGGCCGGTCGAGCACAACTCGTCCGCCGAGGGCCTGTTCACCGCGACCGTCAGCGAGACCGCGCCGCCGCGCGCGGGCAGCGACATCGACTACTCCTACCCGCCCGCGCAGCACCAGCAGCAGCGCGCCGTGCCCGCCCCCGCGCCCGCGGCGGTGGAGGACGACGCGTCCACCCAGCGCCTGCCGATCTACGAGGACGTGCTGTCCCGCTGGTTCCAGGGCGGCGACGAGGACTCCGGGGAGGCGCGGGTGCGGGGCGAGGGCAGGCGGGCGCGCGGCGAGCACGCGCTCCCCGACGAACCGGGGTCGCCGGACCACGACGACCTGGTGCTCGACGGCGGGTCCGACGCCGAGCGGACCGTGTTCGCCGAGCCCGTCGTGGACGCCCAGCCGGACCCGGCCCCCGCGCAGGCCTCCGGGCTCGGCGGCCTGCCCAAGCGGGAGCCCGCCCCCTCCAAGGTGTCCGCCGCCGCGGCCAACTGGGGCTCCTCCGACGACAACTGGTCGACGGCGAGCAAGGTGCTCAAGACCTCCGTCGACGAGTCCACCACGGCGGGCCTGCCCAAGCGCGTCCCCAAGGCGCGCCTGATGCCCGGTTCGCTCTCCTCCGCCTCGTCCACCACCGCGACCCAGGCGACCGTGCGCGCGGGGGGCCAGACCGGCCCGTCGTCCGGCGGGATCGCCACCGCGCAGGGCCCCCGGTCCGCCGACCGGTTGCGCCAGCGGTTCGCCACCTACCAGCGCGGCCTGCAGATGGGCCGCGACAACAACCAGGACGATGACAGCCTGCCCTGGGAGGGCCTGTCGTTCGGCAACTCAGACAAGGAGCAGAAGTGACCTCCGCAGCCGATGAGCTGGAGAACTTCAGTTGGCTGGTCGACGACTTCGTCAACCGGGTGGCCGGTGTCGCCCACGCGATCGTGGTGTCGGCGGACGGCCTTCTCCTCGCCGCCTCCGAACGCCTGCCCGTCGACCGGGCCGAGCAGCTGGCCGCCGTCGCGTCCGGCCTGGTGAGCCTGAACCTCGGGGCGGCGCGCTGCTTCGAGGCGGGCAACGTGAAGCAGACCGTGGTGGAGATGGAGCGGGGCTACCTGTTCCTGATGTCCATCAGCGACGGCTCCTGCCTGGCCGTGCTCGCCGCGCCCAACTGCGACATCGGCCTGATCGGCTACGCCATGACCAGGCTGGTCGACCGGGTGGGCGTGCAGCTGACCCCGGAGATCCGCTCGCAGCTGCACGTGGCGATGCGCAACTAGAGCACCACCCACCTCCTTACTAGGGAAAGCAGAGCAACATGAGCGGTGGAGCTCCAGCCGGCCGGACCGCCCCGACGACCACCTCGACGAAGATCGTGGTGGCGGGCGGGTTCGGCGTCGGCAAGACGACCTTCGTCGGTTCGGTGTCGGAGATCGTCCCGCTGACCACCGAGGCGGTCATGACGGAGGCCAGCGTGGGGGTCGACGACCTGTCCTCCACGCCCAACAAGGTGACGACCACCGTGGCCATGGACTTCGGCAGGGTGTCGCTGGACAGCGACCTGATCCTCTACCTGTTCGGGACCCCCGGCCAGCACCGCTTCTGGTTCATGTGGGACGACCTGGTGAAGGGCGCGATCGGAGCGGTGGTGCTGGTCGACACGAGGAGGCTGTCGGACGCGTTCGCGTCGATCGACTTCTTCGAGGACCGGGACCTCCCGTACGTGGTCGGGGTGAACTGCTTCGACGGTCTGCTGCACCACCGGGTCGAGGACGTGCGGGAGGCGCTGACGGTGGACGCGTCGGTGCCGATCATCCCGTGCGACGCGCGCAACCGGCAGTCCACGAAGCAGACGCTGATCACGCTGGTGGAGCACGCCCTGCGCAGGCAGCCGCTGTTCGCCTGAGCCGCCCGGCGCTCCTGCGGGGACGCCCCCGACCGCCCGGAACCACCGGGGGTCGGGGGCGTCGCCCGTTCACGGGGGTGCGGCGGGGCAGGACCGCTCAGCCCACCACGAGGTCCGCGTCGTCGTCCGCGCGCCCGGACAGCACCAGCGCCCCGGCGGCGCGCACCATCGGCAGCAGCGCCTCCCGCGCCCGGCGGGCCAGCTCGGAGCCGTCCGGCGCGCCCGCCGGTTCCACGCCGTGCGGGCGCTGCCGCTCCAGCAGCGCCAGCTCGCCCTGGCCGAGCGCGCACCCGTGCAGCAGCCGCCGCACGCCCATGTCGGCCAGCACGCTCAGGTTGTCCTCGACCTCCTCGCCCAGCCCGGCCGCGGCCGAGTCCAGGCTCAGCCACAGCTGCCCCTCGGCCAGCGCCCAGCCGCGCACCGCGGCGCCGACCAGGCCGCTCAGGTCCGGGTCGCGGGACTGGTCGGCCGACAGCCGCACCAGCACCGGCAGCGACTCCAGCGACGCGAACGAGCAGGCCTCGTCCAGCAGCCACTCGGCCAGCGCGCCCGCCAGGCCCAGCTCGTCGGCGTAGCGCAGGCAGTCGTCGTGCCCGACGGTCGTGCCGTCGTGCTCCCAGCGCAGCCGGGCCGCCAGCGCGACCCGCTCACCGGACCGGTCGCGCACGTCCCGGTAGTCGATCGCGATCTCGCCGGTCTCCAGCGCGCCCGGCATGGCGGCGATCAGCGACAGCCGCGACCGCTCCTTCTCGTCGTGCCCGGCGTCGTAGATGCCCCACTGGCCCTTGCCGCCGGTCTCGGCGCGGCGCAGCGTGCTGTGCGCCTGCCGCAGCAGCGCCATCGCGTCGAGCCCGCGCGCGGCCGTGCGCACGAAGCCCATGCCCGCCGACACGCCCACCGCGTGCCCGGCCAGCCGCACCGGCTCGGCGAGCGCGCCGTCGATCATCGCGGCCAGCTCGGAGATGCTGGGCGTTCCGGGGCCGTCCTCGACCAGCACGACGAACTCGTCGCCGCCGATCCTGGCCACGGTCGCCGCCAGCCCCTCGGCCACCGACGTCAACCGGCCCGCGACGACCTTGAGCAGCTCGTCGCCGTACTCGTAGCCGAGGCCGTCGTTGACGATCGCGACGCTGTCCACGTCCAGGTAGCACAGGGTGATCGAGCCGGGCCGCCCCAGCACCTCCTCCAGCTTGGGCAGGAAGCTCTGCCGGTTCGGCAGCCCGGTCAGCACGTCGTGCAGCGCCTGGTGGCGCAGGTACTCGCGCAGCATCCGCTGCTCGGTGACGTCCTCCACCACCGCCAGGTGGTAGCGCGGGCCGCCGTCCTCGCCCGCCACCACGGACAGCGCCACGTTCGTCCACAGCGGATCGCCGCTGGGGTCCAGGAACATCTGCTCGACGTGCGAGACGTCCTGGCCGCGCACCGCCATCGCGGCCCACTCGCCGCGCAGCCCGCTCAGGTCCTGCCCGCCGAAGTCGGGGCCGAGCATCCCGGTCAGCGCGGCGTTGCTCTCCAGCAGCTCGCCGTCCGCGTCGAACACCGCGATCCCGGCGGCGGAGTGCGCGAAGACCTGCCGGAACCGGGCCTCGCTGTCGTGCAGCTCGACCCTCGCGCGCTCCAGCGCGGCCAGCAGCGAGGCCCGGACCTCCTCGTGCTCGCCGAACACCTGAAGGCGCAGCCGGGCGGCGTACCCGCCCGCGACGGCGCCCAGCAGCTCGGCGACCCGCCCTGGCGAGTCGGGTGCGCGCGCGGCCAGGGCGCGGCCGAGCACCTCCAGGGAGCTGGCCAGGCTCGCGTCGCCGGTGAACCGCGCGGTCACCAGCCACTCGCCGACCGCGACCGCCTCGTCGGCGGGCAGGTCGGGCGAGGCGAGCAGCTCGTCGAGCAGGCCGACGTGCTGGGCGAGCTTGCGGCGCACCTTCGCGCGGGCGATCGGGCTGTAGGCGGTGCGGACCAGCTCACCGGTCCAGCGCTCGGCGACCTCGCCCACCGAGGGGGCGCCCGCGGGGGGCGCGCTGCCCGCCAGGGGGACGGGCCTTGAGGGTTGGGTCATGTGTGGCTCTCCACCCGGAGATCAGATCCGCACATCATTCCGTAGGGTGCATATTCCCCGTCAAGTGGCGGGGCGGAGACTGTTCCCGCGTCGTTGCGGTTCACGCCACGCGGCCAACTCGCACTGATCGGGTACACCTGGAGCGGTTAATCAGCGCCACCGCGTGCCTCTCGCGCTACTTCTACGCACAGTGGCCAACCCTACTGGGTTGGGCTATCGGCTGATCGGGGGACATCCGGGGCACGGCAACGGAAAAAGCACGTAGGGGGCGTGCCGATCACCCGTCGAACGCAAACGGGCAGGCCAGGACGCGGCGACTCTGCGTCAACGCCGAACCGCCGCGCCACCCGACCGGGAGAACGCCCGACCTAACCCAGGAACCACTCGGTGACCGCGACCCCGGCCACCCGCAGCCGCGCCGCGCCGCGCGGCGGGGGGCCGAGCAGGAAGTAGCCCAGCTCGTCCAGCTCCGCCGCCTCCACGACCCCGGCCGCCGACTCCAGCTCCACCCGGCCGGGCGCGGGCGGCAGGACCTGCCCGGTCACCCCGGCGGGGTCCACCTCCACCTGCACCGACAGCCCGTCCGCGTCGAACACCAGCTGCCTGGTCGCCAGCCCGCCCCGCGCCCGGCCCGCCAGCTCGCCGTCCAGCAGCGAGTCGTAGCCGGTCACCAGCAGCAGCTCGGCGTCCACGTCCCGCCAGTCGAACGCCGCCCGCCCGGCGACCAGGTACTCCTCGGGCACGGCGGGCGCCTCGGCCAGCGCGCGCCCCAGATCCGCCAACAACCGCTCATCGCTTGCCCACACCGAGCGCACCTCCCACCGGGTCCTCCACCGATCCCCCCGACAACAACCGCGACACCGCTTCGGTCCTGCGCAGCTTCTCCAGGCACCGCAACCGGGTCGGCCCCACGCTCCCCACCGGCACCCCCAGCTCCGCGCCGAGCGCCGCGTAGCTCGGCGGCGGGTCCGCGAGCAACCTGGCCAGCAGCCGCCTGCACTGCTCGGGCAGCGCCCCGAAGCCGTCCCGCAGCGCCTGCAGCCGCTCCGCGTCCACCAGCCGCGCGTCCAGGTCCTCGCCGTCGGCGACGGCGCTCTCCTCGTCGGCCGGGTCGAACGGCAGCAGCCGCTGCTGCGCCCGCAGCACCCGCAGGCACTCGTTCCTGGCGGTCGTGACGATCCAGCCGGGCAGCGCCGCCGGGTCGCGCAGCCGCCCGATCTGCTCCACCAGGCGCAGCCACACCACCTGGTTGACGTCCGCCCCGTCCGCCGGGCGCAGCCGGTGCCTGCTCACCACGGAGAGCACCAGCGGCGTGTACCGCTCCACGAGCTGGTCCCAGGCGCCGCGGTCGCCTTCCGCCGCCGCGCCCACGAGCGCGGCGACCGGGCGTGCAGGGGTCACGTCCCCTCCTCCTGTTCGGCCGCCACCCGTTGCCCCGGCCCACCACGCGCCCCGCCATGCCCTACGGAGGCGGTGGGCCAGTCCTGGATACAACGCGGGCGGCCCCGGAACGGACCTGCCGGGGGTGAATCTCACCGGAAAGGAGCAGCCCGCCGCCCGCCCTCAGTCGACCGCGACCCCGTAGCCGGGGAAGAACTCGGTCCCGGCGAGCAGGTGGTCGCGGGCCTGGAGCGCGGTCAGGCCGAGCTGCGTCATGGTCGCCGCGATCCGCCCGGACACGTGCGGGGCCGCGAACGAGGTGCCCAGCCAGTACGCCCACCGGTCGAACACGTCGACGGTCGGGTCGCCCGGCAGCACCCACCTGCCCTTGAGGTACGTGGAGGTCCGGTTGCCGACCGCGCAGGCGTCCACCCAGTGCCCGTGGTTGCTGTAGCAGGCGGGGGAGCGCGACCCGTCCCGCTCCTCGGCGATCGCCGCCACCCCGACCACGCCCGGCAGCGCGGCGGGCCAGGACGGGCGGGTGGTGCCCTGGTTGCCCGCCGACGCCACCACGACCACGTCCTTCGGCAGCGCCGCGAGCGCCCGCCGCATCGGCTCCGAGGCCACGTCGTCCTGCGTGGAGCAGCCCAGCGACGCGCTCACCACGTGCACCGGCCGCTCGTCGAAGGAGGCCAGCGCCGCCGCGAACATCTCCTCGTCGCCCAGCCCGGACGGCAGCAGCGCGCGCTCCGGGTCGACCCGGACCGACGGCGCGGCCTGCCGCACCACCCCGGCCACGAACGTGCCGTGCCCGCCCTCCAGCGCGAACACGTCGTCGTGCGCGTACGCCGCGTCCACCTCGTCGGCGCGCGGGACGAAGGAGCCGCCCAGCCACGCCGGGTGGTCCGCCCCGGCCGTCGCGGACACGCCGGTGTCCAGCACCGCCACCACCACGCCCCGGCCGCGCCCGTCGCCGGGGTCCGGGTCGGGCAGCGCGGTCGCCACGCGCGGTGGTCCGCCGGGGTGCCCGTGCATGTTGCCGCCGTGCCCGACGGACACGTGGTGCGGTTGGGTGAACGGGGTCCGCTCACCCGGCCACGTGGCGGGGTCCCGCAGCAGCCGCACTATTGCGGGGATGTCGCGGGAATTGTTCTTCAGCAGCAGGCGGACCATTCCCGCGAATTCGCGGCCCCGTTCCACGGCGAACCCGCTGCGGCGCAGTTTCTCGATCACCCGCGCGGCGTCCTCGGGAATCGTCAGCAGCTGTCCTGGCCGGTAGAGGAACTCCCGACCCTTCTCCGGGTGCAGCGCGACGTCCTTGCCCGACCGGATCGCCTCGTCGAAAGCGGCGGTGTACAGCGCGGACCGGTCCGGCGCCGCAAACGTTTTCGCGGACAACTCGACCTCGCAGCGAAGTGGAGGAGGTGCGAACTCAGGCAAGCTACCACAGGGCCCCCAGTAATAAGGTGGGGCGCGTGTCGGTGGTTTCCGCCTCGGCGGCCCTGGAAGCGCGGCAGCGGGACCCGCGCGCGGCCATCGGGCTCGGGCGCGCGGCGCTGGCCGCCGCGCGGGCGTCCGGCGACCTGGCCGAGGCGTCGGCGGCCGAGCGCGCGATCGGCCTGTCCCTGCGCGAGCTGCACGACTTCCCCGGCGCGCTGCGGCACCTGCGCCGCTCGGTGCGGCTGGCGCGCGGCGCCGGGTCGGACCGGCTCACCGCGCTGGCCCGGCTCAGCCTGGCGTTCGCGCTCTCCAGCACCGGCAGGCACGCCCAGGCGCTGCGGGCGGTGGAGGAGGCGCTGCCCCGGCTGCGCGGCGGCGACGCGGACATCGCGGTCATGCAGCGCGGCACGGTCCTGCACTTCCTGTGCCGCTACGACGAGGCGCTGCGCGACTACGACGCGGCCATCGACGCCGCCCGCCGCAGCGGCGACCACCTCGGCGAGGCCCGCGCCCGCAACAACCGGGGCCTGCTGCGCGCCTACACCGGCGGGTTGCGCGCCGCCGACGAGGACTTCGGGCGGGCCGCCGCGCTCTACCGGGAGCTGGGCCTGGAGCTGGCGGTGGCGGACGTGCGGTGGAACGCCGGGATCTCCGCCCAGCGCGCGGGCGACGTGCCGGGCGCGCTCACCGCGTTCGCCGACGCCGAGCAGGAGTACCGGCGCCTGGCCGTGCCCCGGCCGATGCTGCTGGTCAACCGCCTGGAGCTGCTGGTGTCGGTGCCGCTGCTGGAGGAGGCGCGCGCCGAGGCCGACCGGGCCGTCGCCGACCTCGCCGACCACCCCGACTTCGCCCTCGGGCGCGCCGAGGCCGAGTTCTACCGGGCCCGCGTCGCCCTGCTGGAGGGCGACGCGGACACCGCCGCCGAGGTCGCCGACCGGGCTAGGCACGCCTTCCGCCGCCAGGGCCGCGACGTGTGGGAGGCCTCCGCCCGGCACGTGGGACTGCGCGCCGCCTACCTCGGCGGTCGGCGGGACCGGGCGCTGCTGACCGCGATGGCCCGCATCGCCGACCGGCTCGACGCGCTGGGCTGGCGGGTGGCGGGCCTGGAGGCGCGGGTGGACGCGGCGCTGATCGCCCGCGACCTGGGCGACACCCGCCGCGCCGCCGCCGAGCTGGCGCTCGCCGCGCCCGCCCGCCGCTCCGGCCCGGCGCAGGCGCGGGCGCGCGGCTGGTACGCCGAGGCGCTGCGGCGCGAGCTGGCCGCCGACCGGCGCGGGGCGGCGGTGGCGCTGCGGCGCGGGCTGGCGCTGCTGGACGAGCACCGGCTGTCGCTGGGCGCGGGGGAGCTGCGCGCGCTGTCCGGGGCGCACGGGCAGGACCTGGCGCGCGCCGGGCTGCGGCTGGCGCTGACCGGCGGGGCCGGGGCGCGGCAGGTGCTGGCGTGGGCGGAGAGCTGGCGGGCGGGCGCGCTGCGGATGACCCCGGCCCGGCCGCCCGAGGACACCGGGCTCGCCGACGCGCTCACCGAGCTGCGCGCGGTCACCGCCGACCTGGAGCGCGCCCTGCTGGAGGGGCGGCCCGCCGGGGCGCTGCGGCAGCGGCAGGCGCGCGGCGAGCAGCGGGTGCGCGAGCTGACCAGGCGCGGCGGTGGCGGCGGGCGGCTGCTGCGCCCGCCGACCGTGCCGGAGCTGGCCGACGCGCTCGGGGACGCCGCGCTGGTGGAGTACATCGGCTCGGAGGGCGACCTGCTGGCCGTGGTGGTCGCGGGCGGCCGGGCCTCGCTGCACCGGCTGGGCGCCCTGGACGACGCGGCCCGCGAGGTGCGGCTGCTGCGGTTCGGGCTGCACCGGCTGGTGACGCTGCCCGCGCGGGTCGACCGGTCCGGCGGCCGGGCCGGGGTCGACCACGCCGCCGGGCGGCTGCGCAAGCGGGTGCTCGACCCCCTCGAACGGCGCGTCGACGGGCGCGACCTGGTGCTCGCGCCGACCGGCGCGCTGGGCGGCCTGCCGTGGGCCGCGCTGCCCGGACTGCTCGGCCGCTCCACCGTCGTCACGCCCTCCGCCGCCGTGTGGCTGCGCGCGGCGACCTCCGGAGCGCCCGCGCCGGGCCGGGCCGTGCTCGCCGCCGGTCCCCGGCTGCCCGCCGCGCGCGGCGAGGTCGACGCGGTGGCCGCGCTGACCGGCGACGCGCTGGTGCTGGCGGGGGAGGGAGCGACGGTCGACGCGGTCGCGGCGGCCATCGACGGCGCGCCGCTCGCGCACGTGGCCGCGCACGGCACCTTCCGCGCCGACAACCCGCTGTTCTCCGCGCTGGAGCTGGCGGACGGCCCGCTCACCGGCTACGACCTGCAGCGGCTCGCCGCCCCGCCCGCGCGGGTGGTGCTGTCGGCCTGCGACTCCGGGCTGTCGGCGGTGCGGCCGGGCGACGAGCTGCTGGGGTTCACCGCCGCGCTGCTCGGCGCGGGCACCGGGGCGCTCGTCGCGCCGGTCGTGCCGGTGCCCGCCGAGGAGACCGCGCCGCTGGTGGTCGAGCTGCACCGGGGGCTGCGGGACGGGCTGCCGCCCGCGACCGCGCTCGCGCGGGCCCAGGCCGCGCACGCCGAGCTCGGTGATCTGGAGTTCGCGGCGGGGGCGGGGTTCCTGTGCTTCGGCGCGTGACCGGTCCACTGTGGACTTGTCGGGCGCGTCCACAGCGGACTCGGCCGGGGCCCGTCGGGGGCGGAAGTTGCTGCACCAACGGGTGAAAGGGGGTGTGGCGACCACCCGACCTGTGGGACACCGGACGGCATGGACATCCGACGAACAGCGGCGCTGACCGCCGCCGCGCTCATGGCGCTGACCACCGCGCCCACCGCCTCGGCCAGCCCGATCGAGGCCGCCCCAGGACCGGGCGGGGGCCGCTTCACGGTCGCGCAGGCGCGCGCCGACGACGGCCCGGAGGCCCTGCTCACCGCCCTGGACGGGCCGGACGGGAAGGTCGTGCTGGACGCGGAGGGCGCGCCGGGCAGCCAGGTGTGGTCGGTGTCCTGCTTCCCGGACGCCACCTGCTCGTTCGCGGTGCCGGGGACCGACCGCCACCTCAACGTGCTGGGGCGCCCCGAGGCGGGCAACGAGGTCGCCACCACCCGGTCCCCGCTGTCCTGGCGGGTCGTGCCGGTGGACAGCGGCACCGTGCTCATCGCGCTGCGCAACAACCCGAGGGTGGGTCCCGCCGCGTCCCCGCTGGACGTGCACCCGACCCCCGTGGTGCTCGACACCGCCGGGTTGTGGCGGCTCAAGCGGGTCGAGCCCTGAGCCGATCGGACCCGTGCCCCGGCGGTCCGGTGGCGCTAGGTTCGAGCGCGTGGCCGACGCACCCGTGAACCGCACCGCCGATCCCGCCGACCTGCTCGCCGTCGCGGTGGCCGAGGCGCGCGCCGGGCTCGCCGAGGGCGGCATCCCGATCGGCGCCGCGCTGTTCGGCCCGGACGGGCAGCTGTGGGGCAGCGGGCACAACCGGCGCGTGCAGGACGACGACGCCTCCACGCACGCCGAGACCGCCGCCTTCCGCGCCGCCGGGCGCAGGGCGGGCTACCGGGGGACCACCATGGTGACCACCCTGTCGCCCTGCTGGTACTGCTCGGGGCTGGTGCGGCAGTTCGGCATCTCGCGGGTGGTCATCGGCGAGGCCCGCACGTTCAGCGGCGGCCACGACTGGCTGGCCGAGCACGGCGTGGAGATCGTGCTCGTGGACGACGCCGGGTGCGTCGAGCTGATGACCGCGTTCACCGCGGCCCGGCCGGAGCTGTGGTTCGAGGACATCGGGCGGGAGCGCGGCTAGCGGTCCTGGGACAGCACCCACATGTTCCACCACAGGTCCAGGGCCTCCAGCCCGTCCGGGGTGGTGGCGGTGGTGGACCGCAGCACGCCGGTGGTCAGCGTCTCGGTGTCCACCCACCACACCTGACCGCTGCCGTCCTTGACGAAGCAGGTGGTGAAGTCGCCCTCGGTGACCCCGGTGACCTGGCGCCAGTAGGTCGAGTAGTGCGTCCGCTGCGTGGTGGGGCGGCACCCGCCCTGCGAGTCGTCGCGCGGGATGTCCTCGGCCTTCACCAGGTCGGCGAAGTGCTTGTCCTGCGCCGCCCGGTCGGCGAACAGCAGGAAGTCGGCACTGGTCGGCGAGGTCATGCCCGCGGTGTCCATCGTCGGCGCGCCGCAGGTCGACGCGGCCACCGCGCCGGTGCCGCCCACGTCGCCGTCCGCGCACGAGGACGACAGCCGGTAGATCTTCGGCAGCCGCTCGGACAGCGTCCGCCGGTCCTCGGCGGAACCGGTGCGGGGGGTGGCGCCCGTGCCGGTGGTGGTCCCGGTGGTGGCGGAGGTCGTGGTGGCGGCGCTGCTCGTGCCGCCGCCCTGGCCGGTCTGCGCCTTCCCGCCCCACGGCCACGTCGCCGCGCCGATCGCGCCCGCCGCCACCAGCACCACCAGCACCGCGCCGAGCACCGCGAGCCGCGCGGACCGCGTCGAGGCGGGCGCGGGCGGGTGGCCCCAGTTCGGCTGGGGGCCGGAGAGCGGGAACCGCTGCGGCCCGGAGAACGACGTCTGCTGCGGTCCGGAGAACGGGCCGTGCTGCTGCGGCCGGGTGTTCGGCGCGGTCGGGACCGGCGGGTGCTGCTGCGCGGTCCGGGCGGGAGGGTTCTGGGCAGGCGGGTTCCCGGCAGGCGGGTTCTGAGCAGGCGGGTTCTGGGCGGCCGGGTTCTGGGCGGGCCCCGCCTGCGCCGGGACCGGCTGCGAGGGCGGCCCCACCCGCTGCGGCTCGACCTGCCGCGGTCCCGCCTGCGGCCCGGTCCGCTGGTGAACCCGCGTCCCCGCGGGCACCACCGCCGTCCCGTCCAGCGCCGCCGCAGCCGCCTCGGCCAGCGCGCTCGCGGTCGGGTACCGGGCGGCCGGGTCCTTGGCCATGCCGCGCGCGATCACCGCGTCCAGCGCCGCGGGCACCCCCGGCCGCGCCTCGGACGGCCTCGGCGGCTCCTCCTGCATGTGCGCCCAGATCTGCGCGGCCGTGCCCTCGGCGGTGAACGGCCTGCGCCCGGTCAGGCAGGCGAACAGCACCCCGGCCAGCGCGTACACGTCCACCACGCCGCCCACGTCGGTCCCGCTGAACCGCTCGGGCGCCATGTAGTCCAGCGTCCCCAGCACCTCGCCGGACGCGGTGATGTGCGTGCTGTCCCCCGCCGCGCTGCGGGCGATGCCGAAGTCGACCAGGTACACGAAGTCCCCGGCCGACAGCAGGATGTTGGACGGCTTCACGTCCCGGTGCACCAGCCCGTCGGCGTGCGCGGCGTCCAGCGCGCTCGCGGCCTGCCGCACGATCCGCACCGCCCGCTCGGGCTCGACCGGCCCGCGCTCCAGCACGTCCGACAGGTCCTCGCCCTCGACCAGCCGCATGTCCAGGTACAGCGTGCCGTCGATCTCGCCGTAGGCGTGGATCGGGATCACGTGCGGCTCCCGCAACCGGGCCGCGACCTGCGACTCGCGCCGGAACCTCGCCCGGAACTCGGCGTCCGAGTGGTACACCGCCGACAACCGCTTCAGCGCCACGACCCGGTCGTGCGCGGTGTCGTAGGCGCGGTGCACCTCGCCCATGCCGCCGCGACCGAGCAGGCCCTCGACGCGGTACGGCCCGAACACCTCAGCGGACATGCTCTCCCCCCGGCTCCGATCGGTCCCCCACCACACCGACGCCGCGGGGGCGCGCGGGGTTCCTCCACCCGCGCGACCGCGCCCGTGGAGATCGACACCGCTGGTCGGGGGCCCGGTGTCACCCGTTCAGTCTCACCCGAGCGGCGGTTCGGGGGAAGACCGGCCCCGCTCCCCCCCCCCCCCCGGAACGCCGCCCGGTACGCCTGCGGGCTGGTGCCGACCACCCGCTTGAACCGGTCCCGGAACGCCGTCGGCGAGCCGAACCCGACCTGGCCGGCGATCAGGTCCACCGGCCGCCCGGTCGCCTCCAGCAGCCGCTGCGCCAGCCGCACCCGCCGCACGTGCAGCCAGCGCAGCGGGGTCGTGCCGGTCTGCGCGCGGAAGCGCCGGTTCAGCGTGCGGGTGCTCACGGCGGCTCGGGCGGCGATGTCGTCCACGGTCAGCTCGCGCGCGCAGTTCTCGTCCAGCCACGCCAGCAGCGGCTCCAGCTCCGAGCCCTCCGGGGCCACCGGGTGCGTGGACGGGATGAACTGCGCCTGCCCGCCCTCCCGCTCCAGCGGCACCACGGACAGCCGGGCGGCGTGCGCGGCGGTCTCGGAGCCGTGGTCGCGGCGCACCAGGTGCAGGCACAGGTCCAGCCCCGCCGCCGCGCCCGCCGAGGTGAGCAGGGCCCCGTTGTCCACGTACAGCACGTCCGGGTCCAGCTCGACCGCCGGGAACAGCGCGCGGAACCGGTCGGCGGCGATCCAGTGCGTGGTGGCCCTGCGGCCGTCGAGCAGGCCGGTGGCGGCCAGCGCGAACGCGCCCGAGCAGATCGAGGCCAGCACCGCGCCCCGCCCGGCGGCCTCGCGCAGCGCGTCCAGCACCCGATCGGACGGTGGGACGTGCGGCTGCGCGGTGCCCGGCACGATGATCGTGTCCGCCTCGGCCAGCGCCTCCAGCCCGGCGGTGAGGCGCACCGAGAACAGCCCGGCCCCGACCTCCGCGCGCTCGCCGCACACCACCACCCGGTAGGCGGGGGAGCCGTCCGGCAGGGCGGTGCGGGAGAACACCTCCAGCGGGGTCGAGAGGTCGAACGGGATCACGTCGTCCAGCGCCAGCACGGCCACGGTGCGCACCCGGCCAGCTTATGGCGGGAATCAGGCGGAACGTGGCTTTCCCGCCAGTTCCGGGAGGTGGATCACGCCCTTAGCGTTCGGGGCGCCCCCAGAGGAAGGAACCAGTGATGCTGGCCCAGTTCGTCCTGTTCGACGGCTTCGACCCGCTCGACGCGATCGCCCCCTACGAGGTGCTCGGCGCGTCCGCCGCGCTCGGCGCGGGCGCCGCGTTCGAGGTGGAGCTCGTCTCGGCCGAGGGCGCCCGGCTCGTGCCCAGCGGGCTGCCGGGGATCTCGCTCCGGGCCGCGGGGCCGGTCGACGCCGACCGGGCCGACCTGGTCGTGGTGCCCGGCGCGGTCGCGCTCACCGAGGACGACGTCCGGCGGGTCTTCGGCGCGGCCCTGGCCACCCCGCTCGCGGGCGCGCTCGCCGCCGCCGTCCGGCGCGAGGGCGTCGTGGTCGCCACGGTGTGCGGCGGCTCGGTGCTGCTCGGGCTGGCCGGGCTGCTCGCCGGGCGCACGGCCACCACCAACACCGGCGCGCTGGAGCTGCTCGGCGGGCTCGGGGCGCGGGCCGTGGACGCGCGGGTGGCCGACGACGGCGACCTGGTCACCGCGAGCGGCGTCACCTCCGGGCTCGACCTCGGGCTGCACCTGCTCGACCGCTACCTCGGCGCGGACGCGGCGCTGGCCGCCGAGCGGCTCTTCCACCACGAGCGGCGCGGCACCCCCTGGACCGCGCGGTGACCAAGTTCCTGCTCGCGGTGCACGTGATCACCGCGATCGTGGCCATCGGCCCGGTGACCGTGGCCGCCAGCATGTTCCCGCCCGCCGCCCGCGCCGGGAGGGCGGGGGAGCTGAAGCTGCTCAACCGGATCTGCAAGGCGTACGCGGCGCTGGGCATCGCGGTGCCGCTGTTCGGCATGTTCACCGCCAGCAGTCTCGGGGTGCTCGGGGACGCCTGGCTGATCACGTCCATCGTCCTGACCGCGCTCGCCGCAGGCGTGCTGGTGCTCCAGGTGCTGCCGGGGCAGGAGAGGCTGGTGGCGTCGGTCGCGGCGGACGGGCCGCCCGCCGAGCGCTCGACCACCGCGCGGCTGGCCGCGCGCACCGGGCTGTTCAACCTGCTGTGGGCGGTCGTCACGGTGCTGATGATCGTCCGGCCGGGCTCGACCACCGGGGCCTGAGCGCCCGGCCGCGCGGGATCGTCACCCGACCACGCGGAGGTTTAACGCCGCAAGGTGCGCCAGGACACATTCCCGCAACGAGGTCCCGCCACTCTTCGGCCCATGCGCGAGTGGCACGTGGAGGACGGGGAACTGCTCCTGGCGGGCGACGCGGTGGCGGTGGACCTGCCCGCGAGCTGGGCGGCCGAGGTGAGCCACCAGCTGACGATGGCCGGTCCGCTCGGCCCGATCCTGGCCATCCGGCGCAGCGGGCTGCGCTGGTTGTTCCTGGCCGAGCCGGACGTGGACCCGGTCGGGTACGTGCTCCCGCCGGGGGCGCGGTGCTGGACCGGGCCGGGCAGCGTGCCCGCCGGGTCCTCCCGCTGGGTCGTCGCCCCGCGCGGTCGGGCGCTGCCGCCGCTCGGCGCGGTCCGGTGCGCGATCCGCACGGTGCGGCGCGGGTACTAGCCGCCGACTTCGGACGGGTGGCGGAAAGCGCTCTCCACAACACTGGGGCAAGCGCTTGCCGACGTACCGGTCCGACCGCCGCGGGTTCTCCCGCGCGGCCGGTGCTCGCCCTGCGGCCAGACCACCGCAGGGCGAATCCCCGGAAGGCGCTGACGAACCCTCCGGGGCTGGCGCTCGCGCGTCACCCGCGCGCGAGAGCCTCCTCCACGGTGGGCTTGATCGTGAACACCGAGTCCAGGCCGGTCGCCTGCAGCGGGCGCAGCGCGGAGCGGCTCGACGCCACCAGCGCCAGCTCCACCCCCTGCTCCTCGGCGAGCTTGCGGCCCATCACCAGCGACTCCAGGCCCGCCGAGCCCAGGAAGCGCACCCCGCCCAGGTCGACGACCACGGAGCGCGCACCCCCGCCCAGGTGGGCCTTGAGCGGTCTGGCCAGCTCGTCCGCGCTGGTGGTGTCCAGCTCGCCGGACACGTGCAGCACCACCACACCGTCCTCGGGCTCCTCGACCCGCACCGAAGCGAGCGTCGCGGGTTCAGGCACGCCGGTCTCCTCTCATCAGGGCGCCGCACTCGCGGCGCCGTCCACGTGTTCCCAGCACGGTCAGGCGATGTCGGCGGTGGTCTCCGCCAGCACCAGGTCGACCACGTCGGCGGGGTCCGCCTCACCGTTCAGGAAGGCCCTGCGCTGCTTGGCCGCGCCACCGCCGTGCTCCGCCACCGCGGCCAGGTGCCCGCGCACCAGGTCCTGCGCCCCGGCGTCGCGCAGCGCGTCCTCGCCGAACGCGAGCAGCTCGGCCAGCAGGTCGCGCGCCGGGACCAGCGCCCCGGTCCTCGGGTCGATGGCCTGGCCCTCGGCGCCGTCCCGCGCCGCCCGCCAGTAGGCGGCGCGCAGCAGCACGTCGTTGACCGGCTCGGTCGGCGCGCTGTCGGCGGCGGTGCGCACGAACGCCCGCACCAGCTCGGCGATGACCACGGCGTCCTTGGCGGTCAGGGGGATGTCGGCCACCCTGATCTCCACCGTCGGCACGTGCGTCGACGGCCGGACGTCCCAGTAGACCATGGCCGGGTCCAGCACGACCTCGGTGGCCACCAGCGCGGAGACCAGCGCGTCGTAGTGGCCCGCGTTGGTGAACTGCGGCGGGGGGCCGCCGACCGGCCAGCGCGACCACACGATCGAGCGCCAGCTGGCGTAGCCGGTGTCCTGGCCCTCCTCGACGGGCGAGTTCGCGCTCAGCGCCAGCAGCGAGGGCAGCCACGGGCGCAGGGCGTTCGACGCGCGGATCGCGGTCTCCCGGTCCGGCACCCCGACGTGGACGTGCATCCCGCACACGCCCTGCCCGGCCAGCATCTTCCGGTGGGTGTACTGCATCCTCAGGTACCGGGCGTCCTCGGTGATCGAGGGCGGCCCGGTCATGCCCAGCGGCGGCACGGCCGACGCCAGGAGGGCGCCACCCGCGGCGCGGGCGGCCTTCGCCAGGTGCCTGCGGCCCGCGAGGACCTGCTCGGCGAGCTCGGCGGACGAGTGGCACACCGGGGTGGCCACCTCGATCTGGAACGGGGTCAGCTCGCGCTGCACGTCGAACGACGCGCCCGCGTGCTCGGCGACCGCCTCGGCCAGGGGGACCGGACGTCGCGACTCGGGGTCGACGAGCAGGAACTCCTGCTCGACCCCGACGGTCCACGGCTGCGTCATGGGCGCTCTCTACCCATTCCGAACCGAGCTCAACCACCACCTTCGGTGTCCGCCTCCGCGGGTGAACGCGAGTGCGGTAGCGGGCGCTGGGCCGTTCGGAGCAGCAAGGCCGTGGTCCGGCCGGATTCGCGCAGGTGAGCGAGGTGTCGTCTTCGAGAGGGGAAGACGCGGCTGTGGTCGTCGCCACAGCGGGATTCGGGGCGGTCCGGCGGGGGAACCGCGCTACTTCAGCAGCGCGCCCACGTCCTCGGTCAACCGCAGCGCGTCGCCGACCAGGACCACCTCCACGTCGTGCTCGACCGCCAGCGCGGGCAGCACCTCGTCCGCCCGGCCCTCCGGCGCGAACCGGTCGCCCACCAGCGGGTCGGTCAGCAGCAGCGTCGCGACCGCGCCCCGCTCCAGCGCCACGATGACCTCGTCCAGCCCCTGCAGGGCCCGGCCGCCCACCCGCGCCGACTCCTCGCGGAAGCGCACCACGGCGGCGCGGCGCTCGTTGCGGTTCGCCCGGCCCGCCAGGTGGTGCACCGCCGGGTCCGCCGGGCCCTCCATCTCCACCACCAGGCGGTGGTAGCGGTCGGGCAGCGCGACGCGCAGCGCCCGGCGCGCGGCCATCGGGCCCGCCAGCACCAGCAGCTCCGCGCGCAACCGGTCGACCAGCGACGCGGCCTCGTGCGCCACGTCGTCCAGCTCCAGCACGTCCAGCTCCGGCGCCGCGCCGGAGGAGCGGGCGCCGACCGTGGCCACCGCGACCGGGCGGCCGGACGGGTCCACGCCGCGCAGGTCCGCGCCCCGGTCGTCCACCTGCACCACCACGTGCGGCACCAGCGGCTCGGACAGGTCCACCAGCGGCAGCAGGTACGGCAGGTCGCCGCGCCGCTCCACGGTCCGCGCGGGCGGCACCGGCAGGTGCCGGTCCAGCACGACCTGGCCCTCGGCGGCGATCAGCGCCCGGCCCGCCATGCCCGGCTGCGACGGGCGGGCCAGCACCGCGTCCTCCAGCGCGTCCAGGAGCGCCCGGTCCGCGCCGTCGGCCTCCAGCCGGTCGCACATGGTCTGCCAGCGCAGCTCCGGGTGGTGGCCCGCGTCGAAGTACACCGAGACGAACGGGCCGCGGGCGCGGACCACGCCGCGCAGGGAAGCCGTGTGCATCGCTCTCTACCTCCCGCTCGAACCGGTCCTAGCAGTGGTACCCCTCGTCGTGCGGCGGCAATCCGCCCGCGCGTCCCTGGATCAGGCGACCTCAGAGGCGCGCGGGGGAGTTGGGCCGAACGCGGCGCGCGCGCAGCGAACGCCGGGCGTGCCGGGAGCCCTTGGCGCTGCGGTCGTCCAATGACAGCCGACCGCCCGCACCGGGCCCGTCCTCGCCCTTCTCCTCGGCCTCGCGCCGCTGGCTCCACGCGCCCGCCACGGCCAGCGCCACGCAGGCCAGGCCGACGACCAGGTTCAGCGAGTTCCCGACCGGGCCCGCGTCGAAGGCGCCACCCGTGCCCTCGACGCCCAGCGCGAACGCCACCAGGTGCAGCAGTCCGACCGCGATCCCGGTGCGGCGCAGCGAGTCCCGGTTCGCCGCGGACAACCCCACGGCCAGCCCGGCCGCCGCGTGCACCACGCTCGGGATCGGGCCACCGCCCAGTCCGAACAGGTCCGCGATGCCCCACAGCACAAGCAGGGCGCCGAGGGCCAGTGCCGCTCGGCGCGGCCAGTCGAGCCTCTTCATGGTGGCCACCTCGTTTCAGCGTTCGTCGAGCAGGTCCCGCAGGCGGGCGAGCGACCGGCTGAGCAGGCGCGACACGTGCATCTGCGACACGCCCACCGAGTCGGCGATCTGGCTCTGCGTCATGTTCTTGAAGAACCGCAGCAGCACGATCCTCCGCTCCCTCTTGGGTAGCCCGCGAAGCATCGGATCAAGCGCGTGGTGCAGCTCGACCACTTCCAGGGCCGGGTCGTCGACGCCGAGGCGGTGGTCGGAGTCGACCTCCTCCAGGGAGACCATGTGGTTGGCAGAGGTGGCGTGCAGCCCCTCGTAGACCTCGGCGAGCGAGAGGTTCAGGTGCCGGGCGACCTCGCTCGGCGTCGGCGTGCGACCGCTCGCGCGGGCCAGCTCGACGCGGGCGGCGTCGATGGCCAGGCACAGCTCCTTGAGCCTGCGCGGCACCCGCACCGCCCACCCCTGGTCGCGCAGGTGGCGGCGCACCTCGCCGGTGATGGTCGGGACGGCGAACGCGAGGAAGTCGATGCCGCGCTGCACGTCGAACCGGTCCACCGCGTGGATCAGGCCCACGGCGGCCACCTGCCGCAGGTCCTCCACCGACTCGCCGCGCTCGGCGAACCGGTCGGCGATGTGCCAGGCGATCGGCAAGTACTCCGTCACCAGCTGGTCCCGCAGCTCCTGGCGGCGTTCAGCGCGTGACTGCGCCTCGGCCAACTCGCGGAACAACGGCTGGAAGTCCACCACCGCACTCATCCCCGACACCTCAACTCGACGTGCAGAAGGCCGTCACCGTCCACCCAACTGGTGACTGCGTCGGTCACCGAACTGACGACTCGCCAGTACAACGAGTCATGGCCGGGAACGGTGACGGCCGAGGTGCCGACGTGTGCGCGGAACCGAACAGAGGTGCCGTCGGTGTGGAACCTGCAGGCGAGGGTCGCTCGTTCGCGTGCGCGCGCGATCAGCGCGGAGCAGGCCTCGTCGACCGCGATGACGAGGTCGACGGCCAGCTCCGGCGTCGCCTCGGCGGATCGTGCGACCTGCGCCGCGATCGCGCGCAGCGTGGGGAGGCTGGCGGGTCGGGCGGCAAGGGAAACGCGAACCTCCACCCCGTCCATGTGGTGTCCGCTCCTTCGCCTCGTCGCTGTGGACCGCTGCATACCCGGAGGGTGGGCGGTCTACACCACGGCGGGCGAGGAGGAGGGGAGGGAGGTTCGGTGGTGGGGCGCACGACGCGGCGGTCGCGGGGGCGGCGGCTGCCCGCCACCGCCTGGGCCGGGTGCGGTCGGGGTGTCGGTCGGCGGGGAGCGCCGGGACCGCGCCCGCCCTACCGCCACCCCGCCAGGAAAGCCGCCCACCTCGGCCGGGGGAACAGCAGCACCGCGCCCGCCGGGTTCTTCGAGTCGCGGACCGCCGTCACCGCGCCCGCCAGCGCCAGCTCCACGCAGTTCGCCACGTTCGTGCTCCGGCTGCTCTTGCGCCACCGCGCGCACTGGCCCGCGCCGCCACCGCCGAGGTCCGTCACGGCCGCTCCTCCACCAGCTCCGCCAGCAGCTCCGCCGTCGCCCGAGGCGACAGGCTCACGTCCACGATCCGCCCCCACGCCCGCCGGTACCCGTCGACCTCGGCCGCCCCGTCCAGGAACAGCCCCGTCGACTGGTTCTCCACGAACACCACCGCGGGCTCGTGCGCGAACTCCAGCAGCGTGAACGCCCCCGACAGCCCGACGTGCGCCCCCGCGCCCATCGGCGTCACGCGCACCACCACGTTCGACCGCTCGGCCACGTCCAGCAGGTGCCGCAGCTGCCTGCGCATCACGCCGTCGCCGCCGACCCGGATGCGCAGCGCCGCCTCGTGCAGCACCGCCAGGTACTCCGGTGCGCTCGCCCGGTTCAGCACCGCCTGGCGCGCCATCCGCGTGGTCACCAGGGAGTCCAGCTCGTGCTCGGGCAGCGCCGGGTCCAGCGAGCGGATCAGCGCCCGCGTGTACTCCGCGGTCTGGACCAGTCCCGGCACGACCATGGACTCGTAGTTGTGGACCGCGGTCGCCTTGTTCTCGAAGTCGATCAGCGCCCGCCACAGCTTGGGCAGCCCGGCCTGCCGCTCCCACCAGCCCAGCTCCTCGCCGCGCCGCATCAGGTCCAGCAGCTCCCTGCGCCTGGCGCCGGGCACCTTGTAGTACCCCAGCAGCGCGGAGACGTCCTCGACCTGCAGACCGCTCTTGCCGGTCTCCATCCGGCTGATCTTGCTGGAGGACACGCCGAGCACGCTCGCGACGTCCTCGCAGCTCAGCCCGTGCTGCTCGCGGTACGTCCGCAGAGCGCCCGCGACCGTGCGCGACTTCACCGACGTGTAGGCGTTTCCTGGCATGGCGCTATGTTCACCCGGCGGATTCCACTCGGCAATGACACGATAGGGCTATGTATTGCGACAGTTGCAACATAACAGCGCAGCTGTCGCCCGGTGAAGCCCGGCATTCGGGGAATCCCTTGCGCCACTTGAGCTGAAGCGCTCCCGCGCCCCCCTGCCAGCCCCCTGAACCGCTGCCCACGAGGGCAGCCGCCGTCGTCCCTCCGGGCAGCGCGCCCTGCCCCAAGGTCCGCCGCGCCGCCGCTCCCGCCGCGCCCGCGCCCGGCGCATGGTTGAGCGATGATCCACGAGGTGGACGAGGCGCTGCGGCGCCTGGTGAGGGAACACGCCCTGAGCGGCACGGACGTCGAGGTCGCCTTCGAGGCCCCGACGAAGGACTGGGCCGCGCGGCGCAACGCGCCCACGGTCAACGTCTACCTCTACGACATCCGCGAGGACCTGCGCCGCCGCCAGCGCGGGATGCTCAACTCCTACGACGACCGCGGCCAGGTCGTGTCCCGCCGCCTGCCGCCGCGCCACGTCAAGCTGTCCTACCTCGTCACGGCGTGGGTGCAGCGCACCGAGGACGAGCACCGCCTGCTGTCCGACCTGCTGGTGGGGCTGCTGCGGCACGAGTCCCTGCCCGCCTCGCTGCTCACCGGCTCGCTGGCCGCGCTGGAGCTGCCGGTGCCGATGTCCTGCGCGCTGCCGCCGCCGGAGGACCGCGCGTTCGCCGACGTGTGGAGCGCGCTCGGCGGCGAGCTGAAGCCGTCGCTGGACGTCGTGGTGTCCGCGCCGGTCGACACCGGCCGCGCCTACCCGGCCGCGCCGCCCGCGCGCACCGTGCGCGTGGACCTGGGCGACACCACGCTCGACGGTGTCGCGTGAGCACCACGAGTCCCGCGGGCGTCACGGGTCTCGTCGGCGCGGGGGACCTGTTCACCCGACTCGCCGCGCTGGAGCGGCGCATCCGCGACGCCGTCGCCGCCCGCCGCGCCACCGACCCCGCCCCCGACGACCCGTTCCGGGGCCTCTACCTGTCCGACGAGGTCATCGACTCGCTGCTCGCCACCCCGCGCGAGGCGTTCGCCCCGTTCCACGACCCCGCCTCGCCCGGCCGCCTCGGCCGCCTGGCCCGGACCGCCGCCCTGTCCGCTGTGGACGTCGAGCTGCTGCTCGTCGCGCTCGCGCCGGACGTGGACAGCAGGTTCGAGCAGTTCTACGGCTACCTCAACGACGACGTCACCCGCCGCCGCGCCACCACCGGGCTCGCGCTGCGCCTGTGCGGCCTCCCCGAGGGGACCTCGGCCGGTCGCGCCCGCCTCGACCCGGCCGCGCCGCTGCTCACCGCCGGTCTGCTCGTCGTGGAGGACCGCGACCGCCCGTTCCTGACCAGGTCGCTGCGCGTGCTCGACCGCGTCGTCGCCCACCTGCTCGGCGACGACCGCCCCGACCCGGCGCTCGCCGGACTCGCGCGCGTGGCCGACGACCTCGCCCGCCCGGCCGTCCCGCTGCCCGGCGCGGACCGCCTGGTGCGCGGCCTGCGCGCCGGCATCCGCCTGGCCCACCTGAGGGAGCGCCCCGGCGGCGGTGGTCGCGAGGTCGCGTCGGCGGCGCTGCTCGAAGCCGGGTTCGCGGTGCTGGAGGTCGACGCCGAGCGCCTCGCCGCCGAACCGGACCGGGTCGCGCTGCGCGCCGCCGTGCTGCGCGAGGCGGTGCTGCGCGGCGCCGGGATCGTGCTCGGGCCGGTCGACGAGGAGCCCGCGCTGGACGCGCTGCGCCACCCCGCCGTGCCGCTGGCGGTGCACGGCCCGATCGCCTGGAACCCGCGCTGGAGCGGCGATCCGCCGGTGCTGCACGAGGCCGTCCCGCTGCCGGTGGGCGCCCGCGCCGAGCTGTGGGCCGCCGGGCTGCGCGGACCGGTCGCGCCCGGCGTCGACCCGGCCGCCGCCACCGAGCACTTCGTGCTGGGCGCGGGCCAGATCGCGCGCGCCGCCGAGGCCGCGTCGGTGGCCGCGCTCGCCGACGGCGAGGACATCACCGTGGCGCACCTGCGCGCGGGCGCCCGCAGCCAGAACGCGGCCGGGCTGCAGCGGTTGGCGCGGCGCGTCGAGCCCGCCGTGACGTGGGACGACCTGGTGCTGCCCGGCCCGGTCGTGGGGCAGCTCAGGGAGCTGGCGTCGCGGGCGGAGCACCGGGACCGGGTGATCGACCGCTGGCGGATGCGGCCGGGCGGCGGGCGCGGGCGCGGCCTGACCGGGCTGTTCGCGGGCGACTCCGGCACCGGCAAGACCATGTCGGCGGAGGTGATCGCGGCCTCGCTGGGCCTTGACCTCTACACGGTCAACCTGGCCACCGTCGTCGACAAGTACGTGGGCGAGACCGAGAAGAACCTGGAGCGGATCTTCACCGAGGCGTCCGGGGTCAACGGCGTGCTGCTGTTCGACGAGGCCGACGCGATCTTCGGCAAGCGCTCGGAGGTGCGCGACGCGCACGACCGGTACGCCAACATCGAGTCCGCGTACCTGCTGCAGCGCATGGAGACCTTCGACGGGATCGCCGTGCTGGCCACGAACCTGCGGGCGAACCTGGACGAGGCGTTCACCCGCCGCCTGGACGTGGTCGTGGACTTCCCGCTGCCGGACCGGGAGCAGCGGCGCGCGCTGTGGGACCACTGCCTCGGCCCGCACGCCCCCAGGGCCGAGCTGGACCTGGACTTCCTGGCGGGCGCGTTCGAGCTGGCGGGCGGGCACATCCGGTCGGCGGCGGTGACGGCGGCGTACCTGGCGGCCGAGGGCGACCGGGTCGTCGGGATGCGCGAGGTGGTCGGCGCGGTGGCGCGCGAGTACCGCAAGCTGGGCAGGCTGGTGGGGGAGCGCGAGTTCGGGCGCTACCTGGAGCTGGTCCGCCCGTTCGGGCAGTGACGGCGGACCCGCTCGGGGCGGGGCCGGGGAAGCGCTGGGAGGCGCTGTGCGCGGACATGAGCACGACCACGAGCAGGACGGCTGCGCCCGGCCGCCGGGCGAGCGGGCCGAGCGCGAGGACCACGCCCTGCTCGGCCGGGCGGTCGCGGCCGGGCGGCCGGAGGTGCTGGGGGCGGGCGGGGTCCTCGGGTTGCAGCGGGCGGTCGGCAACGCCGGGGTGGCGTCGGCGCTGGAGGAGCAGGCGCAGGGGGGACCGGCCGAGTCGCCGGTGCACGAGGTGGTGAACTCCGGTCGCGGCGCGCCGCTGGACGCCGGGGTGCGCGCGGACATGGAGGGTCGGTTCGGCACCTCGTTCGCGGACGTGCGGGTGCACACGGACGGCGCGGCGCACAGCTCGGCCAGGTCGGTGAACGCGCAGGCCTGCACGGTGGGGTCGGACATCGTGTTCCAGAGCGGCGGCTACGACCCCGGCTCCGCCGCGGGGCGGCACGTGCTGGCGCACGAGCTGACGCACGTGGTGCAGCAGCGCAGCGGCCCGGTGGACGGCTCGGACGTCGGGGGCGGGGTGCGGCTGAGCGACCCGTCGGACCGGTTCGAGCGCGAGGCGAGCGCCAACGCGGACCGGCTGGTGGCGCAGCCCGCCGTGCAGCGGGTCGAGGAGGCGCCCGCCGAGGACGTGGCGGAGGAACCCGTGGCGCAGGCTCACGTGCCGGGCGCGGCGTCGGTGCAGCGCTCGGCCGAGGAGGGCGAGGGCGAGGAGGGCGAGGGCGAGGAGTAGTCCGCCCGCCGAGCTGTCGCGGGGCGCCGGGGAGGGCGGGACCCTCCCCGGCGCCCCGCGTTCTCGTTGCCCTGGAAGGAACTCCGCGCGCCGCTCGGCCGCCCCTTTGGGCAGTGATCCGCGCACGCGGGCACAGCCGCCAGGCCGTTTCGACCGAACCCCCTGTGGCAGCAGCATTTCCCCCAGCACAGCCGGTTATCCGCACGACTTGGGAGGCAACGGATGCCCACCTATCTCTCGCCGGGGGTGTACGTCGAGGAGGTGGAGGCGGGCGCCCGCCCCATCGAGGGCGTCGGCACCGCCGTGGCCGCCTTCGTCGGGTTCGCCGGGCGCGGGCCATTCAACACCCCGACGCTGGTGTCGAACTGGGCCCAGTACGCGCAGACCTTCGGCGACCTCGTCGAGGGCACCTACCTCGGCCAGGCCGTCTACAGCTACTTCCTCAACGGCGGCGGCAACTGCTACGTCGTCCGCATCGGCGGCGAGCGCGACGACGCGGGCACGGGCGGCGGCCCGTCCGGCAACGGCGCGCTGCCGTCCGGCGCCACCGGCGTCCTCGGCGGCTACAAGGTCACCGCCAAGGCGATCGGCGCGGGCGACATCACCGTCGAGGTCGCCGACCCGGCGGGCGAGAACCCCGCGGAGGACCGCTTCACCCTGCTGGTCAAGGACGCGGGCAAGGTCGTCGAGACCCACCACGTGACGACCAAGCGCACCAAGGAGAACGTCGTCACCGTGGTCAGGGAGAAGTCGAACCTGATCACCGTCGAGGAGCTGGCGAACCCGCCCGCCAAGGCCGACCGGGGAGCCGTCGCGCTGCGCGCCGACGAGTCCGCGCCGACCGCCGTGCCCGGCAAGGTCGCCGCCGACGACTACGTGGGCGACGTCGCCGACCGCACCGGCTTCGGCGGCCTGGAGGCCATCGACGAGATCACCATGGTCGCGGTGCCCGACCTGATGAGCGCCTACCAGCGGGACCAGATCTCGCTGGAGGGCGTGAAGGCCGTGCAGCTGGCCATGATCGCCCACTGCGAGCAGATGGGCGACCGCATGGCGGTGCTGGACCCGCCGCCCGCGCTGACCCCGCAGCAGGTCCGCGAGTGGCGGCAGAACGTCGCGGGCTACGACTCGAAGTACGCGGCCCTGTACTACCCGTGGGTCAAGGTGTTCGACGCCGCCAGCGACGACCACCTGTTCGTCCCGCCGAGCGGGCACGTGGCGGGCGTGTGGGCGCGCACCGACGCCGGTCGCGGCGTGCACAAGGCCCCCGCCAACGAGGTCGTGCGCGGCGCGGTGGCGCTCCAGACGCAGCTCACCAAGAACGAGCAGGAGCTGCTCAACCCCATCGGCGTCAACTGCGTCCGCTCGTTCCCCGGCCGGGGCATCCGGGTGTGGGGCGCGCGGACCCTCTCGTCCGACCCGGCGTGGCGCTACCTGAACGTGCGCAGGCTCTTCAACTACCTGGAGGAGTCGATCCTCAGCGGCACCCAGTGGGTCGTGTTCGAGCCGAACGACGACGCCCTGTGGGCCCGCATCCGCCGCACCATCAGCGCGTTCCTGGTCAACGAGTGGCGCAAGGGCGCCCTGTTCGGGCTCACCCCCGACGAGGCGTTCTACGTCAAGTGCGACCGCGAGACCAACCCGGCCGAGGCGATCGACGCCGGCCAGGTCGTGTGCGAGGTGGGCATCGCCCCGGTGAAGCCCGCCGAGTTCGTCGTCTTCCGCCTGGCGCAGTTCTCCGGCGGCACCAGCCTCGTCAACGAGTGAAAGCGCGGTAGGTCATGGCACTCCCCGAACTCGACACGTCCGTCGGCCACTCGTTCGGCCTCGAGGTCGACGGCGTCGCGATCAAGCAGATCTCCGAGGTGTCCGGGCTCAAGATGGAGCAGGACGTCATCGAGCTCAAGCAGAACACCGCCGACGGCAAGTACGTCATCAAGAAGCTGCCCGGCCGCCCCAAGGCGGGCGAGGTCACGCTCACCCGCGGCCTCACCGGCGACAACAGCTTCGAGAAGTGGGTCAAGGACGCCCACTTCGGCAAGATGACCTCGGCCCGCAAGGGCGGTGCGATCATCGTCTACGACTACGAGGGCACCGCGATCAAGCGCTACAAGCTGACCAACGCGTGGCCCAAGAGCCTGGAGATCGGCTCGCTCAAGGCCGGTGACACCAGCGTGCTCACCGAGAAGCTCGTGGTCACCTACGAGATGATGGAAGTCGAGTAGTGCGCCGGTCCACGACCGCGGTCGCGCCGGACTCGCCCGCGACGATGCGCACGGAGTTCGCCTTCGAGCTGCCGCGCGGGTACGCGGACGAGTCCGGGACGGTCCACAGGAGCGGCGTCATGCGACTGGCGACCGCCCGCGACGAGCTGGTCCCGCTGCGCGACGACCGGGTGCGGGAGAACTCCGCCTACCTGACCGTGGTGCTGCTGGCGCGCGTCGTCGTCTCGCTCGGGACGATCACCGACGTCCACACCGGGGTCGTGGAGAACCTGTTCGCCTCCGACCTGGCGTTCCTGCAGGACATGTACCGGCGGATCAACAGCGAGGGGCACACCCGAGCCGCCGTGGCCTGCCCGTCGTGCGGCCACGGGTTCTCCGTCGACGTCTCCGGCGGGCGCCTGGGGGAATCGTGACGTACGCGGTCGACCGGCTCCACGAGGAGGTCGCGTACGTCGCCTACCACTTCCACTGGTCGCTGGACTCGATCCTCGACCTGGAGCACCACGACCGGCTGCGGTACGCGGCCGAGATCGCCCGCATCAACACCAGGCGGTGACCCGAAGTGTGGCCCTTCCGCAAGCGAACCCCGGCGCCGACCGGACCTGACGGCGCCGCAGGCCCCGCGCAGGCCGGTCCGGTGCTGCGGGGCGAGTGGCGCGGGCTGCCCCCGATCCAGCGGGCGCTGCCGGAGCACCCGCTGGTGAACCCGGTGAGCTCGTTCACCGGGGGGTTGACGTCCTGGCGCTCCCCGGCGTTCCTGGCCCCGCTCGGGCACTTCGTCGCGGAGTCGGAGCCTTCGGGGGTGATCGGGGAACCACCGCGTGAGGGGGTGGTGTTCTCGCGGCCCTGGGGGATTCCCGCGGGCGTCGGGAGTGCGGCGAGCGGGACGGTCGGGACCTCACCTGCCACCGAGGGCTTGGCAGGTGACGGGTTCACCGGTGGCGGCTTCGCCGAGAGCGCGGCTGCCACCGGTGGGACTGCCACTCGCGCCGCGACCGCTGCCGGCGGAACCGCTGTGCAGCGCTCGGTCACGCCCGAACCGCCGCCCCTCTCACCGGAGCCGGTGAGCGCCGAACCGGAACCGGTCGTCCGAACGCTCGGTGTCGACCGGCCCGTTCCGATCGACGTGGAAACGCCCGCGTCACCGCGCACCACCGACCCCGTCGAGCCTGTGGCGCAAGCACTCCCGCTGGCGCCGCAGACCCCGAACGCGACTCCGGAACCTGCCGTCCAACGGGTCGCCGAAGCACCCCCGGCCCCGGTGAGCAGGCAGTTCACCGCACCCCCGCGCGCGGTCCGGTCGGGCTTGGGGGAACCGCTGGCGCAGCGACCGGCCGAAACGCCGGTGATGCCGGGTTTTCCCGAGGCTGGCAGCGCACCTTCCGAGGAGTCGGTGAGCGGCCAGCCGTCGAACGGCCTTCCGGTGGGTGACAGCCCGATCAGCGACGGGCCGACCAGCGGTGGGATCACCAGCGTCGAGCCGACCAGCGGTGGGACGACCGGCGACGGGCCGATCAGCGCCGGCCTCGTCGGGGACGAACCGCTGACCGGCGATGTCGTGCGGCGAGCAGTCGCCCCCGATGCTGTTTCCCGAGTTCCCGCAACGGTTTCCAGGTCGGTGGAACTCCCGGTCGTCCCTGCCCCCGCTGCCCCGACCACCACCGTGGGCAAGAGCACGGCGCGGGCGCTGGGGCTCGGCCGGCCCAGGACGATCCAGACCTCCACCACCCCTGCCCGTCCCAGCGCCCCCACCGCTCCCGGTGCTCCCAGCACGTCGAGCGCGCCGACCACGCCGCAGCAGGTCGTCCAGCCCGCTGTGCAGCGGTTGGCCGGTGGTGAGCGGCCGGTGTCGTTGACCGAGATCGTGCAGCGCTCGCTGGCCGCCGACCAGCCTGCTGCCCGTGCCGTCGAACTTCCTGCCGGACTTCCCGCTGAGCTCCCGGTGGCGCCGAGCACGCCGAGCGTTCCGAGCGGGACGTCCGCGCCGGTCCAGCGGTTCGAGCAGGCTCCGGTGCTGTCGCTCGCGCCCGGACTGCCGCAGCGGTTCGTCCAGCGCCAGGCCGAGAGCACCGTGTCCGGACCTCAGCCGACCTGGTCGGTGCAGGGGGACCTGGCCGCCCCGAGCGCTCCCGCGCCCGGCCCGCGCATCCCGACTGGCATCGCCGGGCTCACCTCGATGAGCGCCATCGGCTCCACCTCGGCGCCTGCCGCCGGACTCACCTCGGCGGCTGGCGCCGGAGGCACCTCGGCTGCTGGCGCCGGTCACATGGCGGCGTTGGGCGGCGGGATCGGGTCGGTGGGGCCGTCCGGGTGGAGCCTCGACCCGCAGATCGCGCAGAGCCTCGGCGTCTCCCTCGGCGAGGACCAGCACCAGCCCGGCCTCGCGGTGCAGGGCTACACCGCGCCGCAGCAGGGTTCCCCCGCACAGCAAGCTCTCTCCGCCCAGGAGGCTTTCCCGGTCCAGCAGGGTTTTGCCGCGCGACCGGGAATCGGTGCGCCGCAAAGACTCCCGGTGCAGACCGGCCTCCCGGTGCAATCCGGCCCGGCGGTCCAGCTCAGCCCGGCAGCGCAGTCGGCTTCCCCCTCGCAACCGGCTTTCTCCGCGCAACCGGGGTTCCCCGCGCAACCGGAGTTCCCGCCCCCACCGGGTCCCGTCGCGCAGTCCGTCCTCCCCGCGCCACCGAACGCCCCGGCGCCACAACCACTCCCGCTCGCCCCGGCCTTCCCCGCGCCCCCACCGGGTTCCGCCGCCCACCCCCACTTCGCCGTGCAGCGGGAGCTCTACGACCCGCCGCCCGGTGAACCGCCCGTTCCACCGCAGGCCGCACCACCTCCCACCCCGAACGCCCCGCCGCCCGGTCACCCGGAAGCGCCCACCGACCCCTCCGCCGCCAGCGCTCCGATGACGGCCAGCGCCTCCACCACCTCGGCCCCGCCCGCCACACCGACCCCCGAGCCGGAAGAGCTGCTCAAGAAGCTCTACGACCCCCTCCTGCGCCGCCTGAAGGCCGAGCTGTGGCTCGACCGCGAGCGCCGCGGCTCGCTCACCGACCGCCCGCGCTGACCGCCCGCGCTGACCGCGCAACCCGACCCACCCGAACCGTGAACCACCAGCGTGAACCGCGCGAGAGCGCCCGACCGAGGGAGTGGCTGTGGCCGAACTGGATGAGGCGGTGGCGGTCTGCTTCGTCGTGCGCATCGACGACGAGAGCCTCGGATCGTTCACCAGCTGCGACGGCCTGAGCGTCGAGTTCTCGATGGAGCAGCACGAGGAGGGCGGCAACAACGGGATGGTGTGGCAGCTGCCCACCCGCGTCAAGTACTCCAACGTCAAGCTCTCCCGCCCGGTCACCAAGGACAGCGCCAAGATCCTCAAGTGGATCTCCGGCATGGCGGGCGGGATCAAGCGCAAGACCGCCGTCATCGAGGCCCGCACCCTTGAGGGCTCCGTCATCACCAGCTGGTCCCTCACCGGCGTCGTCCCGGTGCGCTGGAGCGGCCCGCAGCTCTCGCTCGACTCGCCCAAGGTCGCGGTCGAGACGCTGGAGCTGGCCCACCACGGCTTCCTCAGCTCGGTGCGGTGACCCGGTGGCCTCCCCGATCACCTTCACCTCCGCCGGGACCGGCGCGGCCAGCGGCTACGGCGCCCCCGGCAACCTGCAGAAGGCCGTGCTGAGCGTGCACAAGCCGCCGAAGGCCGGTGGCGCCGCCAAGCCCGGCGAGCTGATGCACGACATCACCTTCCAGTTCAACCCGCGCGAGCTGTCGCTGACCAAGTCGACCAAGTGGGAGCGCGACCTCCAGCCCAACCACAAGAAGTCCGGCACCCCCGAGTACAAGGGCGCCGAGCCGGTGAAGCTGTCCCTGGAGGTGTTCCTGGACTCCACCGAGCACATGGACGACGGCGTGGTGCGCAAGGTGGAGCAGCTGTTCGCCTGCTGCGTGCCGACCGAGGACAGCCGCCAGCAGGGCAAGGGCTCCCCGCCGTGGGTGGTGTTCAAGTGGGGCGGCATGACCGGGTTCCCGGCGTTCGTCGCGAGCGTCGCCGCCAAGTACACCCTGTTCACCCCGGCGGGCGTGCCGGTGCGCGCGGTGTGCACGGTCTCCCTCGAGGAGATCTCCGGCGAGCTGGGCGGGCAGAACCCCACCTCCGGAGCGCTCGCCGCCCGCGACTCGCACGTGCTCGTCGCGGGCGACACCCTCCAGTCGCTGGCGTACCGGGCCTACGGCGACCCCAACCTGTGGCGCGAGATCGCCGAGGCCAACGGCATCGACGACCCGATGCGGCTGCGCCCCGGCTCCCGGCTGCTGCTGCCCGCCCTCGAGGAGGTCCGCGGTGGCTGAGAGCTTCGCGAACTCGCTGGTGGTCGAGGTCGAGGGCGCCCCGCTGCCCGCCGACGTCAAGTCCTGGCTCACCACCGCCTACGTCGACACCAGCCGCAACCTGCCCGACGTGTTCGTGCTGCGCTTCCGCGACCCCGGTCACGTGGTGCTGGGCAAGGGGAAGCTCACCGTCGGCGCCAAGGTCGTGCTGAAGGTCCAGACCAGCGAGCCGGGCGCGCCCGAGCAGCTGATGGCGGGCGAGGTGACCGCGCTCGGCGTCGAGCTGGACGCGGGCGGCACGTTCACCGAGGTGCGCGGCTACGCCGTCACGCACCGGCTGTTCCGGGGCCGCAGGGTCGCCGCCTACCCCGGCATGACCGTGGGCGACGTGGTGCGCAAGGTGGTGCGGCGCGCGAGCCTCGCGCCCGGCCGGATCGACTCCGTTCCAGGGTTCGGCGGCAGGGCCGAGACGCAGATCAGCCAGGAGGGCGTCAGCGACTGGGAGTTCCTCTCCCGCCTGGCCGCCGACGTCGGCGCGCAGATCGGCGTCACCGACGGCGAGGTCGACTTCCGGCTGCCCGAGAAGCCCAGCTCCGCGCCGGGCAGCGGCGCGAAGTCGACCACGAACCCGTTCGCGCTGGAGATGCACCGCTCGCTGCTGTCGCTGCGCGCGTCCGTCACCTCGGCCGAGCAGGTGCCGGAGGTCGTGGTGGGCGGCTGGAACCCGGAGGCCAAGGAGGAGGTCACCGCGACCGCCACGCCCACCACGCCGGGCACCCAGGCCGACCAGGCCGACCCGGCGAAGCTGGCCGGGAGGTTCGGCGCGGCCCCGTTCCTGGCGTCGGTGGCCAACCGCACCCAGCCCGAGGTGAAGGCCGTCGCCGAGGCGCTGGCCGCCCAGCTCGGCGGCGCGTGCGTGGAGCTGAGCGGCGTGGCGCGGGGCAATCCCAAGCTGCGCGCGGGTTCCGCCGTCGCGCTGGTCAACGTCGGCGAGCAGTTCGCGGGCAAGTACACGCTCACCAGCGCCCGGCACCTGTTCTCCGGCAACGGCTACACCACCGAGTTCACCGTCTCCGGCCGCCAGGAGCGCTCGCTGTACGGGCTGGCCAGCGGTCCCGCCACGGCCGCGCGCGGCGACCTGGTGCCCGGTGTCGTCAGCGACGTCAAGGACCCGGCGGAGCTCGGCCGGGTCAAGCTGACCTTCCCGTGGCTGGCGCCCGACTTCACCTCCGGCTGGGCGCGCGTGCTCCAGCAGGGCGCTGGCAAGGGCCGGGGCTCGCTGGTGGTGCCCGAGGTCGGCGACGAGGTCCTGGTGGGCTTCGAGCACGGCTCGTTCGACTCGCCGTACGTGCTCGGCGGCCTGCACAACCCCAAGGACGTGCCGCCGAAGCTGAGCGTGGACCCGGTGGACGGCGGGTCCGGCGCGATCGCCGCGCGCGGCTTCGTCTCCCGCGAGGGCCACAAGGTCGAGTTCGTCGAGACCGACGGGATCCTGATCTCCAGCGGTGACGGGAAGTTCTCCGTCCGCATTGACCAGAAGAAGCAGACGGTCGAGATCACCAGCGACAAGACCGTGGTGGTGAAGGCGGCCAACGGCGTCAGCATCGACGCGGGCGAGGGGCCGCTGGAGCTCAAGGGCCAGAAGATCACCGCCACCTCCGCCACCGACGTCGCCGTCGAGGCCAAGGCGTCCGTGAAGCTCGCGGGCGCCTCCGGCGTGAAGGTCGAGGGCGCTTCCGTGTCCGTCGCCGCGCAGGGCCAGGCCGAGCTGACCGCCAGCGGCGTGGTCACCGTGCGCGGCGGCCTCGTCAAGATCAACTAGTCGGGCCCGGCCAACCGGGACCGGCGCCGCAGATTCGGGAGAGGGTCATGCCACCAGCGGCCAGGGTCGGGGACCCGACCGGCCACCCCGGCACCGTCGCGCCGCCCGGCGTGCCCGCGGTGCTGATCGGCGGGGCGCCCGCCGCCACCGTCGGCGGGCTGCACACCTGCGCGTTCCCCGGCGTGCCACCGCACCCGCCCACGCCCATCCTGCCGCCCGGCTGCCCCACCGTGCTCGTGGGCGGCAAGCCCGCCGCCCGGCTCGGCGACCTGGCCTCGTGCGGCGCGCCCATCGTCATGGGCTGCCCGACCGTCGTGATCGGAGGCTGACCGTGGACTTCACCGGCAGGGGACTGGCGTTCCCCGTGCACACCGACGCCACCGGCTCCGTCGCGCTGGTCAGCGGCTCCCGTGAGATCGTCGAGAGCATCCGCCTCATCCTGGCCACCGCCCCCGGCGAGCGCCCCATGCGCCCCGAGTTCGGCTGCGCCATCCACGACCTGGTGTTCGCCCCCGCCGACTCCGCCACCGCCGGGCGCATCGCCTACGAGGTCCGCACCGCCCTGGAGCGCTGGGAACCCCGCATCACCCTGGAGGACGTCTCGGTGAGCTTCGACGAGGTGGGCAGCGGAACCCTGCTCATCGACATCCGCTACACCACGCGCGGCACGAACGACCCGCGCAACCTGGTCTTCCCGTTCTACGTCATCCCGCCCCACGACGCCGAGGACGGTGCCTGATGCCGCTGCCCAGCCCCAACCTGGACGACCGCCGCTTCCAGGACCTGGTCGACGAGGCCAAGCGCCGCGTCCAGCAGCACTGTCCGGAGTGGACGGACCACAACGTGTCCGACCCCGGCGTGACGCTGATCGAGGCGTTCGCGCACATGACCGACGAGCTGCTCTACCGGCTCAACCGCGTCCCCGACCTGCACTACCTGCGGTTCCTGGACCTCATCGGCGTCACCCTGTTCCCGCCCACCGCCGCCCGCGCCGACGTCACGTTCTGGCTGTCCGCGCCGCGCGAGACCCCCGTGGTGGTCCCGGCCGGCGCGCAGGTCGCCACCGAGCGCACCGAGATCGAGGAACCGGTGGTGTTCACCGTCGACCGCGACCTCGTCGTCGTGCCCGCCACCCTCGCCGCGCTGGCCACCTCGGCGGCCGGCGCGCCCCCGACCGACCGCACCGACGACCTGCGCGACGGCAAGGACCCCGAGGTGTTCGCCACCGAGCCCGCCGAGGGCGACGCGGTGCTGTTCGGCCTCACCGACGCCGTCCCCGGCTGCGCGGTGCTGCTGCGCCTGGAGTGCCGCGCCGAGGGCCGCGGCGTCGACCCGCGCTTCCCGCCGTGGGCGTGGGAGGCCTGGGACGGCGAGAACTGGGCCCCGGCCGAGGTCGAGCGGGACAGCACCGGCGGCTTCAACCAACCCGGCGACGTCGTCCTGCACGTCCCGGCGGGCCACACCGCCTCCGTGATCGCCCGCCGGCGCGCCGGGTGGCTGCGCTGCCGGGCCGTGCGCCCGGAGCCGGACCTGCCCTTCTACCACCGGTCCCCGAGGCTGCTGTCCGCCACCGCCGCCACCGTCGGCGGCACCACCTCCGCAACCCACGCCGACGTGGTCACCGGCGAGGTCGTCGGCGTCTCCGAGGGCGTGCCCGGCCAGCGGTTCCAGCTCGCCCGCACCCCCGTCGTCGTCGGCGACGGGGACCTGCGCGTGCAGGTCGCCACCGCCGACGGCTGGCAGGACTGGCACGAGGTGCGCTCGTTCGCCGAGTCCGGCCCCGCCGACCGGCACGTCGTGCTGGACCGCGTCGGCGGCGAGCTGATCTTCGGACCGGCGGTGCGGCAGCCGGACGGCTCGGTGCGCAACTACGGCGCGGTGCCGGTCAAGTCCGCCGCGATCCGCGTCCCCGAGTACCGCACCGGCGGCGGCCTGCGCGGCAACGTCGCGCGCGGGATGCTGCGCGTGCAGCGCGACCCGGTGCCGTTCGTCAGCTCCGCCACCAACCGCAGGCCCGCCGCGGGCGGCGTGGCGGGGGAGAGCGTCACCGACGCCGCCCAGCGCGGCCCGCTGCTGCTGCGCACCCGCGACCGGGCCGTCACCGCCGAGGACTACGAGCTGCTCACCCGCGAGGCCGCGCCCGAGATCGCCCGCGTGCGCTGCGTCCCGGCGGGCGCCGGGTCGGACGCGGTGCGGGTGCTGGTGGTGCCCGCCGTGCCCGCCGACGAGGGCGCGGACTTCGCCGCCCTGCAACCCGACGCCGAGGTGCGGGGCCGCATCGAGCGCTTTTTGGACGAGCGGCGCTGCGTCGGCGCGCACGTCTCCGTCGAACCGCCCTTCTACCAGGGGGTCACGGTCGTCGCGCAGCTGCGCGCCCGCGCCGGCACCCCCGAGGACGTGCTGCGCTCGCGCGCCGTGCGGGGCCTCTACGACTACTTCAACCCGATCAGCGGCGGACCCGACGGCGGAGGCTGGCCGTTCGGCAGGCCCGTGCAGTCCGGCGAGGTCTTCGCGGTGCTGCAACGACTTCCCGGCGTGGAGCTGGTGGAGGACATCCGGCTGTTCGGCGCGAACCCGGTCACCGGCGAGCGCGGCACCGCCGTCCCGCGCCTGGACCTGCCGCCCAACGGCCTCGCGTTCTCCTACGGCCACCAGGTGCGGGTGACCCGATGAGGCTCGGCGCGCTCACCCTGCCCAGCCCGCACCCGCTGGGCGAGCGGCTCCCCGCCGTCTACACCGAGGACGGCTTCACCCAGCGGTTCACCGAGGCGCTCGACGAGGTGCTCGCCCCGGTGTTCACCGCGCTGGACGGCTTCGCCGCCCACCTGGACCCGCGCACCGCGCCCGAGGACTTCCTGGAGCTGCTGGCGCACTGGGTCGCGCTGGACGTCGGCGAGGGGTGGACGCCCGCGCAGCGCCGGGACCTGGTCGCGTCGGCGGTGCGGCTGCACCGCTGGCGCGGCACCCGGCGCGGCCTGGTGGAGCACGTCCGGCTGCTCTCCGGCGGTGAGGTGGAGGTCGTCGACAGCGGCGCCTGCACCTCCACCGACCAACCCGGCCAACCCCTGCCCGAGACCGGACCGCCGTCGGTCCGCGTGGTGGTGCGGGTGGCCGATCCCGAATCCGTTGACCGGACCCGGCTGGCCTCGGCCGTCGCGGGGGCGGTTCCCGCGCACGTCGCGGTCGAGGTGGAAGTGGTGGGGCAGTGATCGTCTGCGCGCAGTGCGGGGAGCACAACGCCGGTGGGGCCGAGTTCTGCGGCGCCTGCGGGACTTTCCTGGAGTGGGAGAAGGAACCGGTCGGGGCGGCGCAGGGGTCTGCGGGCGCGGCTCAGCAGGCGACGGCGGGGCAGTCGTCGGTGACGCAGGCAGTGGGGACGCAGGCAGTGGGGGCACAGGCAGCGGGGGCGCAGGCAGCGGGGACGCAGTCGCCGGGAGCGCAGGCGGTTGCGGCGCACCAGGTCCCGGCGCAGGAGGGCAGGCCGACCCCGGTCGCCGACGACCCCGCGCCCGCCGCGACGCCCGCTCAGCCCGCGCCGTCCCACCCCGCCTCCCGCCCCGCCGCGGTCCACCCCGCCGCCCACCCCGCGCCCGTTCAGCCCACCGCCGTCCAGCCCGGCGCGCAGCAGCCCGCGCCCGCCCGGCCGCAGCCCAAGCTCACCGAGCGCCGCCAGGCCCAGCCCGGCGACCTGATCTGCGGCCGGTGCGGCGACAGCAACCCGCCCACCCGCAACTTCTGCTCCACCTGCGGCGACTCGCTGGCCGCCGCGACCGTCACCCCGACGACCTGGTGGCGCAAGCTGTTCCCCCGCAAGGACAAGACCGTCGCGGCGGGCACCCGCAACCGGGCCCGGCGCAGCGGCGCCGTCCGCAAGGGCCTCGGCCGGGCCGTGCAGCTGGTGCTGCTGGTCGCCGTGCTGCTGTTCGGCGCCCTGTACTGGCTGGTCGACCCGTTCCGCTCCACCGTGAACGGCGCCGTCACCGGCGCCGTCGAGGACGTGCGCGGCGTGTTCGACGCGAAGCTCGAACCGGTGCGCCCCACCGCCGTCAGCGCCACCGCCGAGCTGCCCGACCACCCGGCCGCGCTGGTCGCGGACAACGCCTCCAACACGCACTGGGCCGCCCCCGCCGACCCGCGGCCCGCGCTGGTCCTGGACTTCGGCAAGCAGGTCGACCTCGCCAAGGCCATCGTGCGGTCGGGCGTCGGCGCCGACTTCCAGTCCGCGCACCGCCCGCAGCGCCTGCACCTCGTCTACTCCACCGGCAGGACGCACGACGTGGACCTCGCCGACACCCCCGACCCGCAGGAGGTCGCGCTCGCGAACAGCGAGGGCGCCGAACGCGTCGAGGTGCACGTGACCGGCCTGCACCGCTCGCTGTCGGGCAACGACGTCGCGATCTCCGAGATCGAGTTCTTCGCCCAGGGGTGAGCCCCGGAACCACGACCTGAGGAGCGCACCCCGGTGGACAGACCGGTGATCGGACGAGTGAGCAGACCCGCCGCCTTCCTGGCGCTGGCGGTGCTGCTGGGCGGCTTCCTGCTCGCCGACCGGGCGCCGCAGGCCACCGCGCAGGACGAACCCCTCTCCCCCTACCTGGTGGGGTACGAGGGCGGGGGCGACGTGCACAGCGCCAACGCGCGGGGCGCGGACCAGCGCGCCCTCAGCGGCCGGGAGCGCGAGGAGGCGCACCCCGCGTACTCCCCGGACGGCACGAAGATCGCCTACGCCCAGTGGGACGTCGAGACCCCCCCGAGCTCGGCGCCCCCGGCTCCAGGTCCTCCGGTCACCGGCTTCGCCAGCCTGGTCGTGGCCAACGCGGACGGCACCTCACCCCGCGTGCTCACGCCCAGGATCGGCGAGGCCGAACCCACCTGGTCCCCGGACGGCACGAAGCTGGCCGTCACCACCGAGGCGGGCATCCGCGTCCTGCGCGTCTCGGACGGGACGGTCCTGGCGGACATCCCGGAGCCCCCGACCCTGTCCGCCCGCGACAGCGAACCAGCCTGGTCCCCGGACGGCACGACCATCGCGTTCACCAGGCGGATCGACGGCCAGGAGACGCCGAACACCGGGCCATACCAGGTGGTGGGCGGCACGAGCCCCGGCGGCGACTACCGGACCGGGGTGAGCCTGACGACCGACGAGGTCCCGAACAACCCGGACATCGTGTTCCTGCTGGACAACACCGGCTCGATGGGCGGCCACATCCAGGACGCCAAGGCCAAGCTGACCGGCGTCCTCGCGCGCGTCTCCGAGCTCCAGCCCACCGCCAGGTACGGCCTTGCCACCTACCGCGACATCGGCGAGGCCGAGCACTACGTGCTGCGGCAGCGCCCCACCGACGACCTCGTGGCCCTCCAGGCCCAGCTGAACGCGGTCTCCGCGAGCGGCGGCGGTGACGGCCCGGAGGACTGGTTCAACGGCCTGCGCCAGCTGGCCGTCGACAGCAGCGTCTTCACCCGTGACGGGAGCCGCGTCGTGGTGCTCCTGGGCGACGCGCCCCCGCACTTCAACTGCGACGACCCGACCGCGACCCACTGCGACGAGTACCCCACTCGCGAGCAGGTCGTGTCCGCCCTCACCGGCGCGGGCGTCCAGGTCCTCGCGATCCCGCTGGGCACCCCCTCGTCGTTGGACCAGGGCGGCCACGCCACCGACATCGCCACCGCCACCGGCGGCGCCGTGATCGCAGGCGACATCCCGCCCGACGAGACCGCCGACGCGATCGCCGCGGGCATCCGCGCCCTCCCGGTCACCGTCACCCCGCAGGCTTCCTGCGACTCCGGCGCCACCGTCGAGTTCTCCCCGCAGTCGATCACCGAGCGGGGCAGGGCCGACCTCACCTTCGCCGAGACCGTGACGCTGCCCGCCGACCTCCGCCCCGGAACCACCGCCACCTGCCAGGTCGACTTCCTGTTCAACGGCCAGCTCCCCGAACCCCGCCGCACCCAGCACCTCACCGCCACCGCCCAGACCCCCGGCGCCCCCACCGTCGTCGTCACCGGCGCGGTCGTCACCAGCCCCGACGGCCAGCCCGCACCCGCGACCTTCACCGCCACCGCCACCGACGCGACCGGCGCCCCGCTCACCCCCGGCTGCGACCAGACCCCCGGCGCCCGCTACCCGGTCGGCTTCACCACCGTCACCTGCACCGCCACCGACGCCTCGGGCCGCACCGGCTCCGCCACCGCCCCGCTCGTCGTCCAAGGCCCCGGCACCGGCCGGGGAACCGGCATCTGGTTCAGCGCCGTCGACCAGGACACGCTCCGCTCCACCCGCCAGATCCCCTTCACCGCCAAGGTGAACGAGCCCTGCGCGAACGACGGCGCCGCCCCCGCCTGGTCCCCGGACGGCCAGCGCCTCGCCTACGCCCACCGCGCCGAGCACCTGTGCACCGCCGACGCCGACGGTGCCTCCGCCACCAGGATCGTCAGCGGCACCGGCCCGGACCACCCCGAGTGGACCCCCGACTCGGCCGCGATCCTGTTCGACGTCGACGACGACGGCCGCCGCGCGATCTGGTCCGTCCCCCCGAACGGCGGCGACCCGGTCAAGCTGGTCAGCCGCGCCGACGGCGCCGCCCACCCCACCACCCGCCGACTGCCCGACCTGGCCGTCACCGCGAGCGCGTCCCCGCCGGACGTCGTGTTCGGCGGCAGCGCCGAGTACCTGTTCACGATCACCAGCACCGGCCTCGTCACCGCCCCCGGCGCCCCGATCACCCTGGACCTCCCGCCCGGCGTCAAGGTCGACGAGATCCTCACCAGCAGCGGCAGCTGCCGGCCCGACGCCACCCGCTGCACCCTCGGCGGGCTCGCCAGGGGCCAGCGGGCCGAGATCCGCGTCCGGGCCACCGCCACCAGCGCGGGTGGGCAGATCGCCACCGCCACCGCCCCGGCCGACATCAACCCCGGCGACAACACCGCCCGCGCGCAGGTCACCGTCGCCGAGGAGGTCGTCCCGCCGCCCAACCCCGGCTCCCTGTCGCTGGCCGTCGCCGCCGTCCCCCCGGACAGCTACGTCGGCGGCCAGGACATCGTGCTGTCCTACCGGATGCGCAACGGCTCCCCGGAGCCGATGACCGACGTCCGCCTGGTCACCGCCCTGCCGCCCGAGCTCGGCGCCCCCACCTCCGCCAGCCCCGGCTGCGCGCCGGACGGCGGGGAGTGCGCCCTCGGCGCCCTGCAACCCGGCCAGGTGGCCGAGGTCCGGCTCACCCTGCCCGCCAAGGCCGCCACCAGGGGGCCCGCGGGCGGCTCGGTGTTCACCACCGGCCCGGACTCCGACGTCGTCGACAACACCGCCGCCGTCGAGGTGTCCGTGCGCCTGCCGAGGCTCACCACCGACCCGCCGATCGGCCCGCCCGGCTTCGTCACCCGCGTCGTCGGCGTCGACTTCCCGCCGGGCGCCGAGGTCCGGCTCGCCTGGAGCGCGGGCATCACCCAGGAACCGGCCACCGCCCGCGTGAGCGGCGACGGCCGCCTCGACACCCAGCTCCTGGTGTTCCCGCGCGACCGCCTCGGCCCCAGGGACGTGCTCGCCGCCCCGCTGACCGGACCCCGGTTCGGCCAGGTCGCCTCGAACCCGTTCCTGGTGGTGCCCAGGACCGTGCAGCCACCGGACTTCGTGTTCCGGGGCTGACCAGCAGGGGGACGCCCGCCGGACCGCCCGCACGGGCAGCCCGGCCCGCACCGCCCCCCGCCCGAAGACCCCTGCCCCCACCCGCCCAGTCCACGGAGGATCTCCCCCATGGGTGCCACCGCCACGCTGTCAGCCCCCGCGCTGTCCGCAGAACCCGGCCAGCAGGTCGAGTGCACGGTCGTCGTGCGCAACACCGGCGGGCTGGTCGACCAGTTCACCGTCGACGTCGTCGGCGACACCGCGGAGTGGGCCGTCGCCGAACCGGCCGAGGTCAACCTGGTCCCCGACCAGACCGCCGAGGTCGTCGTCCGCTTCTCGCCGCCGCGCAGCTCCGCCGTCCACGCGGGCGTCCGGCCGTTCGGCGTGCGCGTCACCTCCCGCGAGGACCCGTACGGGTCGGTCGTGGAGGAGGGGACCGTCGAGGTCGGCGCGTTCACCGCGCTGCACGCCGAGCTGGTGCCCACCAAGAAGGAGGGCGCCCGGCGGGCCCGCTACGAGGTCGCCGTCGACAACACCGGCAACGCCCCCCTCGCGCTGCGGGTCGAACCGCTCGACCCCGAGGACGAGCTGGTCCTGACCGCCACCCCGCGCGAGCTCGTCCTGCCGCCCGGCACGACCGCGTTCGCCGAGGTCCTGGTCAAGCCGCACGACACGTTCCTGCGCGGCCAGCCGGTGCGCCGCCCGTTCCGGGTCCACGTCGTGCCCGCCGAGGGCGACGAGGTCGCCGTGGACGGCGTGCTGGTGCAGCGGCAGGTGCTGCCCAAGTGGCTGCTGCCCGCGCTCGCCGCCCTGCTCGCCCTCGCGCTGCTGCTCGCCACCCTGTGGTTCACCCTGCTCAAGCCCATGGTCAGCTCCGCCGCCCGCGAGGCCGCCGAGAAGCAGGCCGAGGAGGTCAAGGCCGTCGCCCAGGAGGCGCAGGCGGGCGCCGCCGCCGCGCAGGCCGGGGCGGACGAGGCCAGGCAGAACTCCGAGAAGGTCCTGGAGGCGGTCGGGATCGACCCGAGCACCGTGCTCGCGCCCGGCAGCTCCTCCGGCGGCGACGCGGCCGTCGCGCTGCCGCAGCGCTCCACCGCCCAGGCCCCGCCGCCCGCCGAGCCCACCGACTTCCGGGTGGCCGCCGACTCGCCGATCACCGGAGACGCGGGCCGGTTCTCCGACTTCACCCACACGCCCAAGGACGACAAGAAGACCCTGGCGATCACCGACCTGATCGTGCAGAACCCGCGCGGCGACGCCGGGAGCGTCCGCCTGCTGCGCGAGTCCAACGGGGCCCGCAGCACGCTGCTGGTGCTGGGCCTGGCGAACTTCCGCGACCAGGACTACCACTACGTGCAGCCGCTGCGGTTCAAGCCGGGCGAGAAGCTGGTCCTGTCGGTGAGCTGCCAGAACCCGGCCGAGCGCGGCAACTGCACCCCCTCGGTCTCGTTCTCCGGGCGCGTCGAGGGCTGACGCGCAGGGGCGCCGCCCGAGCACCGGGTCCCCGGTGCCAGGGCGGCGCCCCGTTTCCCGCACCTCGCGGCCGAACCTCCGAGAGGGGCGGGGGAGTGGCCCCTAGATCAGGCCCTCGCGCAGCGCGTAGGCCACCGCGTGCGCCCGGTTGCGCAGGCCGAACCGGTTGGTGATGTCGTGCAGGATGGACTTGACCGTCCGCTGCGAGTAGCACAGCCGCTCGGCGATCTCCCGCGTCTCGTACCCGTCGGCGATCAGCCGCAGCACCTCGGTCTCCCGGTTCGACATGCCCGCCATCGTCCAGCCGTTGGGGTGCAGGACGTTGCGCTGCAACCGGGACACCCGGTTCAGCAGCTTCCCGAGCAGGTCCGGCGGGAGCGCCCCCTCACCGGCGGCGGTCGCCTTCAGCAGCCGCACCAGCGTCTCCGGCGTCGCCTCCGAGCGGCGCACCACCGCGGACACCCCGCTGCTGACGGCGTTCAGCAGGTCCGAGTCCGCCACGTCCCCGGCCACCAGCACGATGCCGGGGCCCTCGCCCACCTGGAGCCTGCGCAGCAGCTGCTGCGCGTCCGAGTCCAACCGCTCCAGGACGACCAGCGCCACCTGGGCCTCTCCCCGAGCGCTGCCCTCGGGATCGACGAGCCTGACCTCCGGCCGCGCCCGCAGCGCCGCCGTCACCCCGGCTCTCGTGATCGAGTCGGTCGCGTGCAGGACGACCGACAACTGCTGCTGCTCCACGATCATGTCGCGCTCCAACCGGATTGCCGTGCCCCGTGTGTGCCCCGTCGAATCGTCCCGAGCCGGGGTGTCCCGACGCCATGGGCGCCACGTCCCGAACTGTCCCGGCCCGAGGTGCGGACAGCGCTTTCCGGGCGCCCCGCACCGTGCTCCCCGGCGTGCTGCCCTCCGGCCTTGATCGTTGTCCTGCAAGCACTTCTACCCACGAGATCCCGCTCCGCGCCGTCGGGCCGCGTCACCGGGACAGCGCGTCCAGGCACCGGGCGCACGCCACGTGAGAGCGCTCTCATCGCTGCCCCATCCCGGCCTCGCGGGCCCGCGCCACCGCTTCCGCCCGGTCGGCCGCGTGCAGCTTCCGCAGGATGTTCGACACGTGGTTGCGCACCGTCTTCGGGCTCAGCACCAGCTCCCGCGCGATCGCCCCGTTGCCCTCGCCGCCCGCCATCAGCCGCAGCACCTCGCGCTCCCGCGACGTCAGCTCCGGGAACGTCTCGGGGCGCTGCTGCGCGGGCGCGCCGAAGTACGCCAGCAACCGGCAGGCGATCGCCGGGCTGAAGATCGCCTCGCCCTCGGCCACCGCCCGCACCGCCCGCGCGATCTGCTGCGGCTGCGAGGCCTTCAGCAGGTAGCCGAGCGCGCCCGCGCGCATCGCCGCGAACACCGAGTCGTCGTCGTCGAACATCGTCAGCACCAGCACCCGCGCGCCGGGGTGCTCGGCCACGACGCGCCGCGTCGCCTCCACCCCGCCCAGGTCCGGCATGTTCAGGTCCATCACGACCACGTCCGGCCGCAGCGCCGCCGCCAGCTCGACGCCCATCCCGCCGCCCGACGCCTCGCCCACCACGGTGATCTCCGGCGAGGACGCCAGCACCGCCGCCAGCCCGAACCGGAACATCGGGTGGTCGTCCACCACCAGCACCCGCAGCGGTCGCACCGCGCTCACCCGCCCGCGGGCAGTTCGACCGCGATGCGCGTGCCACCCCGCTCGGGGACCTCGGCGGCCCACGTGCCGCCCACCTCGCGCGCCCGCTCCCGCATCGACCGCAGCCCCACGCCCGCCGGTCCCCCCTCGCCCGCGAGTCCCCCCTCGCGCGGCAGGCCGACCCCGTCGTCCACCACCTCGACCCGCAGCCGGTCGGTGAACCGCAGCCACACCGCGCAGCGCCGGGCGCCCGCGTGCCGCACCACGTTCGTCAGCGCCTCGCACACGATCCGGTAAGCGGCGACCTCGACGTCCGCCCCCAGCTCGGGAAGCTCCCCGACGACCGCCACCTCCACCGCCACCGGGTGCCGCCCGGCCAGCGCCCCCGCGTGCGCCCGCACCGCCCCCACCAGCCCCAGTCGCGCCAGCACCGGCGGGTGCTGCGCGTCGGCGGCGAGCCTGCGCACCTCGGCGACCGCGCCGTGCGCCTCCTCCTCCAGCGCCACCAGCAACCTGCCCGCCGCGGCGGCGTCGCGCGGCAGCAGCTCGCGCGCCGCGCGCAGGCCTAACGCGATAGCGGCCAGCGAGGGCCCGACCCCGTCGTGCAGCTCGCGCAGCACCCGGCGCCGCGCCTCGGCGGCGGCGTCCCCGGACACGACGAACTGGCGGCGCATCTGCCCTCCCGGATGAGGTCGACGGACGTGTGGGGGTCGACCTCGTACAGGTTGTCGCGAGCCTGCCGAGGACCGTTTCACAGCTTTCACCCGTTCCCACGTTGGGAGGAATCAGCCGCGAATTCCGGTTACCGGACATGTATCAGCGCCCTTGATCAGTGCTCCGTACGGAGAGGGGTTGCGACAGGAGGGCGGCGACATGGCTCAGGTTGGTGGACGCTCCGTGTTCCAAGTTCACCCGACCCGGTTGTGCACTCTGCGGTGCCTGCACTGCTACTCCAGCTCCGGTCCGGACGTCGCCGAGTCCCTGCCGATCGGAGTCCTCGGACCGGCCGTTCGCGCCGCCGCGACCCTCGGCTACGACGTCCTGAACGTCTCCGGCGGCGAACCGCTCCTGTACCCGGAGCTGCGGGCGCTGGTGGGCGCCGCGCGCGACGCCGGGATGCGCGCGGTCGTGACCACCAACGCGCTCTCGCTGTCCCCGCGCCGGATCGCGCTGCTGCGCGAGGTCGACCTGGTGGCCGTGTCGGTCGACGGGACCAGGGCCGACCACGACCGCCTGCGCGGCGAACCCGGCGCCCACGAGCGCGCGCTGGCGGGCGTTCGCAGGCTCTCCGAGGCGGGCGTCCCGGTGGGCGTGGTGACCACCCTGACCAAGTCGGGCACGACCAGGCTGGGCGAGGTGGCGGACCAGGTCGCGGCGGCGGGCGCCCTCCTGCTCCAGGTCCGCCCCCTGGAACCGGAGGGCGCGGGCCGCCGCCTGCTGCTCGAACGCCCCGGCGCGGTGGAGCTGGCCTGCGCGGCGGTGGAGCTGGGCAGGGCCGCGGCGGAGCACGGCCTCGCGGTCCAGCTCGACGCCGTCCCCCGCACCACCCTGCTGCGCGACCGCGCGTCGTTCACGGCGGAGAACGCCGCGGGCGCCCTGGGCGCCTGGCTGACCCCGCTGGTGGTGGAGGCGAACGGCGCCGTCGTCCCGGCGGCCCACGGCTTCGACCGCCGCTACGCCCTGGGCTCCCTCGTGGACCGCCCGCTGGCCGAGCTGGCCGCGACCTGGGACCCGGCCCCGTACCGGGAGCTGTGCGCGCGCACCTGGGAGCACCTGACCGACAGCCGGACCGGCCCGCTGGTCGCCTGGTACGGCCACCTGCTGCGCGCGTCCAGGGCCCGCGTCGGCTGCCCCTGAGCGGCGCCCGCCGTCAGGCCCCGTCGGCGCTGCGCCGCAACCGCTCCAGCGACCGGTGCGCCCTGGCGACGGCGGTCTGCGCCACCGGGACCGCGTCGGGGACCAGCCGGTAGTAGCGCCTGCGCGGCCGACCCTGCTCGCGCGGGTCGACCTCCTCCCACTCGCTGCACACCCACCCGCGCAGTTCGAGCCGGGCGAGGATGGGGTGCACGGTGCCGCTGGGCAACCCGGTGGTGCGGCACAGCTCCAGCCCGTACCGGGGCCGGTCGGCGTCCTCGAGCAGCACGCCGAGGACCAGCCGGGTCGGCAGCGTCATCCGGGGTCCTCCACCAGCCGCCACCAGGCCAAATCTACTTAGGGGGCGGTCGGGGGACACCGCATTTAGCGGGGTGCGGCCATTTTTCCCACCACCGGCCGAACGGCCGCAGCGACGGCGAGCCCGTGTCGGCGGGGTGGCGGGAGCCGGCAAGGTAGTCACCCGTGAGGGCGATCATCCTTGGGCTGGCGCTGCTCCTGACGCTGGCCGCCTGCGCGTCGGACGACCGCTACCTGCCCATCGACGAGGCCCCACGCGTGCCGCCGACACCGGTCGTGTCGGCGGACGCGTCGACCGGGACGTTCACGATCTCCTGCGGTCGCAACGAGGGGCGCCACCTCAACGCGGACAACGTGGTCATCTCACCGGGCCGCCCGAACGGCGCGCACCACACGCACGAGTACGTCGGCAACGAGTCGACGGACTACGCGTCGACGGACAGCTCGCTGGCGGCGTCCCCCACGACCTGCGCCCACGACGACCGCTCCGCGTACTACTGGCCGGTGCTGCGCCTGACCGACACCACGGGGCACGACGAGCACGAGCCGGGAGGGGGCGTGCACGGCAACACGGGGGAGGTCCTGCCGCCGGACGAGGTGGTGGTGACGTACCGGGGGAACCCGGCGGGGCACGTGCTGGCGATGCCCGCCGGTCTGCGCTTGATCACGGGCGACCCGGCGGCGTTCACCAACGGGGGAGGGCGGGCGCGGTGGGGGTGCGCGGGGGTGGACCGGGTGACGGACCGGTACCCGCTGTGCGAGCCGGGGAGCGGGGTGGAGCGCACGTTCGAGTTCCCGAGCTGCTGGGACGGGAGGAACACGGACAGCGCGAACCACCGGGGGCACGCGGTGTTCCCGCTGGGCGGGCAGGTTTGCCCGGCGGGGACGTTCCCGGTGCCCGCGTTGACGGTGCGGGTGCTGTACCGGGTGCCGGAGGGGCGGCCCTATGCGATCGACAGCTTTCCGGAGCAGTTGCGGGATCCTCGGACGGATCACGCGATGTTGGTGTCGGCGTTGCCCAGGGGGCTTGCGGAGCGGATTCGGGGGTGTTTGAACAGTGGGGAGTTGTGCAGTTGAGGTGGGGGAGCGGGGGGCGCGGTTGCGGGGGCGGATGCGGGGGGGCGGATGCGGGGGCGCGGATGTGGCGGGGGCGGGGAGGCGGTTGGGGGTCGCTGGGGAACCTTTGGGGCGCTGCTGAAGGCGCTGTGGGCCCGCTAGGCGAACCGCTGGTCCACGCGCTCTGTCGGCTCTCGGTTGAACGGACCGTTCAACCATGGTTGAACGGTCCGTTCGCTCGGCGACTTGCCTCACCCTGCCGGTTGAACGGTCCGTTCAACTCACCTGGCGGCTTGTCGTGTGTCTCTGGTTGAACGGTCCGTTCAACCTTGGGTGAGTGGTCCGTTCATCGCCGGTCTCGGGCGGGTGGACCGCTCGTTGGGCGGCTTGTCTCGCGTTGCCGGTTGAACGGTCCGTTCAACCCTGGGTGAGCGGACCACTCGCCGTTGTTCTGCTGGTGGACGGACCACTCGCCGCTGATCTGTGGGTGAACGGACCACTCGCCGTTGGTCTGTCGGTGGACGGACCACTCATCCCTGATCTGCGGTTGAACGGGCCGTTCATCGTTGGTTCTGCTGGTGAGTGGTCCGTTTGTGTGGTGGCTTGGCTCGCATTTGCGGTTGAACGGTCCGTTCAACTCACCTGGCGGTTTGTCGTGTGTCTCTGGTTGAACGGTCCGTTCAACCTTGGGTGAGTGGTCCGTTCATCGCCGGCCTTGGTGGCAGTCTCGGTGAACGGTCCGTTCATCCGTCTTCCGCGCCATCTCCGTCTTCCGTGCTACCACTCGTCGTCCGTGTCCCGACCTGTTCCCAACCCCCGACTTGTCCCCAACTTTCGCCCCGCTGCGCCCACCCCGACTCCGCTCCCAACCCCAACCCCGCCCTCGACCCCACCCTGACCCCGACCCCACTCCCACTCCCCACCCCCTCCAGATGAACCGTTCCCACCCCCCATCCGTGTTCACGAGCACGAGCTGGTGGAAGGAGTGGGTGGATGGCGGCTCTGTGGTCCCGCAAACGGGAGACCGCGGCCGACGAGGCCCTGATCAGGACCCTCTACGAGGAGCACGGTCGGGCGTTGTTGGCGTACGCCACGCGGTTGACCGGTGACCGGGCGGCGGCTGAGGACGTCGTCCAGGAGACCCTCGTCAGGGCCTGGCGGCACCCCGAGGCGCTGGTCAACGGCAAGGGTTCGGTGCGCGGGTGGTTGTTGACGGTCGCGCGCAACATCATCACCGACCGGGTCCGCGCCCGCGCCGCGCGACCGCAGGAGGTCGCGGAGTCGCCCGGTGCCGCGGCGGTCGCCCGCGACCACGCGGAGGCCGTGGTCGACTCGGTCGTCGTCCTGGAGGCGCTGCACCAGCTCTCCTCGGACCACCGCGACGTCCTGCTGGAGATCTACTTCCGGGGGCGGAGCGTCACCGAGGCCGCCGAGGCGCTCGGGGTGCCGCCGGGAACGGTGAAGTCGAGATCGCACTACGCGCTCAGAGCACTGCGCGAGACCTTCACCGGGGTCTCGCTGAAGGAGGTGGCGGGATGACCGGGACTCACGACAGCAGCCGCGTCCCGCAACTGCTCGGCGCGCACGTGCTGGGAGTGCTGGAGGAGGCGGAGGTGCGCGAGGTGGAGGCCCACTTGGCGACCTGCCCGACCTGCCGCGACGAGGTGAACGGGCTGAGGGCGATGGAGGAGGCGCTGGGCGAGGTCCCGCCCGAGGCGCTGCTGGACGGACCACCGGACGGCGGCGACCTGCTGCTGCGGCGCGCGCTGCGGCAGGTCGGGCAGGAGCGCCAGGTCCGCGCGTCACGCAGGCGCGTCGGCGCGGGCGTGGCCGCCGCCGCGGTCGTCGCGGTCGTGCTCGGCGGCGGCTTCGCGGTCGGCCGGGGCACCGCCCCCACCGACGACGCCGCCCTCTCCACCCCCACGCCCGTCCCGTCCGCGCCACCCTCCGGCACCCGCCTCGGCACCGGGGCCGACCAGGCCACCGGAGCCCGGATGACCGTCCAGGTCAGGCCCGCCGCGGGCTGGGTCAGGGTCAACGCCTCGGTCGCGGGCATCCCGAAGGGCGAGCAGTGCCGCATCGTCGTCGTGGCCAAGGACGGCACGACGCAGGACGCGGGCAGCTGGCTCGTCTCCGAGGCGGGGGAGAAGGACGGCACCACCCTGGACGGCTCGGCCCTGATCGCCCCCGAGGACGTCGCCGCCGTCGAGGTGCGCGACTTCGACGGCAGGACGTTCGTGTCCGTCCCAGTGTGACCCCGGCGCGTCCCGGTCTCCAGAGCGGAGACCGGGACACGATCGGGTGGACCACCGCCCGCTGCGGTGGCCGGGCGGCCCGGCGGTGCACAGCGTTGGGGGGTGGACCCCCAACAGAGCAACCGGGCCGCGTACACCGTGAACCGCGGTCTGTTCGACGCGTTCACCGCGCCCTCCGACAACCCGGCCGTCCAACCGCCGCGCAACCTGCGCAACACGATCCTGTCCCTGTGCCTGCCCGGCTGGGCCGCCCGCCCGCAGGACTTCACCGACGCCTGGTCCCCCGACCACCGCGCGGGCGGCACCGCGACCGCCCGCCGCATCGCCTCCGTCTTCGGCGACGTCCCGAAGGCCGACACCGCCTACACCTCCACCGGCCACCGCCTCGAGGAGGTCTACGGCTTCGTGGTCGACGCGGAGCTCCAGGTCGGCGAGGCGGACCACGACCAGGAGGCCCGCTACGAGCGCGCCTACCGCGCCCTGCACCGCGCCGAGGAGGTCGCCGACCCCGCCTCCGCCGACTGCCGCACCCACACCGTGCCCACCGACGCGTACCGCGCCTACCTGCGGCACGCCGTCGACCACGACAACGCCCGCGCCGCGCACAACCACGCCCGCCAGCACGGCGAGCTCGCGGAGGAGGAGTTCGACCTGGTCAGGCGGGTGTTCCTGCAGATGGAGCGGGACGGCGGACGGGAGATCAGGCAGGAGCTGGCGACCCTGGCCACCACCACGCGCAACGTGGTCGCGCGCGCGTTCGCCGACGCCCGCGAGCGGTTCGCGAGCGCCGAGCTGGACCTCGACGGGGTGCCGACGCGGCTGTCCGAGCTGATCCCCGCGGACTGGGCGGTCGGCGGCGGCGTGTGGGGGAGCGCGCGGTATGGGGCCGAGGCGGTCGGGCGGGTGGGCCAGGCCGAGGCCGACGCCTGGGCGTGGCACACCGGCATCGCCGACGGCATCTGGTCGCGGGGCGCCGAGCGCGTCCACTCCGACACCCCGATCGAGGGAATGGAGCTCACGTTCGAGTTCACCTCGGTGGCCGTCTACCGCCCGTGGTTGCAGTTCCTGCTGCTCGGGATGCCCGGCTGGGAGGTGCCCGGCATGGGGCCCGGCGAGCTGTCCCAGGGGCTGCGCGGCGACAACTCCCGGTCCTGGTGGCCGCTGCTGACCACGGCCTTCCTCGCCGTCCGCGACCTGCGGATCCGCGCCGACTGGGGCCCGGCGGACCGCGACCTGATCGCGTCCGCGCGGGAGGGCGCCGCGCTCGGCTGGGGCCCGTTCCAGGTCGCGGGCGAGTACGCGCACCAGCCCCAGGGCGTCCACGACCGGGTGCCCTCCGAGCTGCTCGGCGACGAGCTGGTGGTGCCCGGCGCCCAGGTGGTCGGGGTGCTCGGCCAGGTGGTCCCGTTCAGCCCGCCCGGCCTGACCGAGGTGCTGATCCCGCGCCAGGAGTCGCTGCTCGCGGGCAACGCCTACCTGATCTCCTGACCCCGGTAAACGCTTTGACGGCGGGTCCGGCCGGGTGGATGATCGACGGGTGGGAATCGAACTCGGCGCCGCCGTTCGGGCAACGGCGGCGTGCCGGCGTCCCGGCCTCACATGGGGTGGGTCGGACGGGTCCTGACCACGGCGGGACCTGCGCGCGCCCGACGCTGGAACTCCTGGTCGGGCGGGGTGGGAGCGGTTCCGTGAACTCCGCTCCCACCGCCTCGCGGAAACCCCCGAGAAAATCCACGGAAAACCTCGGAAAAAGGATTGAAGCATTTTCGGGGATCGCCTGGAAGATTTCTCGCTCCACTTCGAAGAACCGGAGAAGTTTGTCCTTCGCGAGCCGGGGGTAGTCGTAGGTCGTCCTGAGCCCGACGAGCGGGCTCACGGTCCCACGGAGGGCGTGATGACCCACTCGACCACCACCGGAACCGCCCCCGGTCGCGTCAAGGTCGCAGGTCTGCAACCGGCCCAAGTCCTCACCGCCCTGCTGGCCGTCCTGCTCCTGGCCGCCGGCGTCGTGGGCTTCGTCCGCACCGGCTTCGGCGACTTCGCGGGTGAGGGGCACGCCGAGGTCTTCGGCTTCCACGTCAACCCGCTCCACAACACCGTCCACCTGGCGACCGGCGTCCTGGGCCTGCTCATGGCGAGCGGTTCCGCGCTGTCGCGCCTCTACGGCTGGATCGTCCTGCTGGCCTACGGCGCGGTCACCGCGTGGGGCCTGATGATCACCGGCGTGCTGTCGGTCAACCCGGTCGCCGGCCTCGGCAACCCGCTGGCGATCAACAACGCCGACAATGGCCTGCACGCGGGCCTGGCGATCGCCGGTCTGGTCATCGCGATCCTCCCGGCCCGCCGCAAGATCGTCGTGGACGAGCCCGCGCACCAGCCCGAGATCCACGACGACACCGTCCGGGGCAACCGCTTCGACCAGCCGACGCTGCACCACCCGGCCCCGGAGCGCGACGTGCCCAAGCCCAGGGTCGAGGCCATGGACCCGACGATCGATCCCGGCAAGGTCAGCGCGGGCAAGCCCGACGCCCGGTCCGGCGACACCCGCCCGGTGCAGACCCAGGGCGGCGACACCAGGCCCACCCGCACCCAGCCCGCGGACGTGGAGGCCCCCGGCGCGCGGCGCCCGGTGCGCTGAACCACGAGCGCTGAGCACCAGCGCTGAACCACGAGCAGACGAGGGCCCGCTCCTGCGCAGGAGCGGGCCCTCTCGCGCGTCCGGGCTCAGGCAGCCGCGTCCAACCGCGCCAGGACCTCCTCGGGCAGCACCAGGTCGGCGGCCCCGAGCGCCTCGTCGACCTGCGCGACCGACGACACCCCCACCACCGGCACCACGCCCTGCGCCATCACCCAGCCCAGCACCACCTGGTTCCGGGTCAGCCCCAGCTCGTCCGCGACCTCCCCGAGCACCGCCAGGCGCCGCTCGTTGCCCACGTGCCGGTTCTCCTCGCGCAGCGGCCTGCCCGCGTACTGCCCGAACTGGAGCGCCGAGTACGCGACCAGCGCGAAGTCACCCTCGCTCCGGGCGAAGTCCAGCAGCTCCCCGGACATCAGCACGTGGCCGGACTCGGGCAGTCGGTACCCCGGCCGGGGGCGCAGGTAGCTGAACCGCAGCTGGGCCGCCGCGTACTTCGGCCACCCGTTCGCCCCGGACACCGCCCGCGCCCGCTCGATCCGCCACGTCGCGTGGTTGCTGCACGCGACCTCCCGCACCGACCCGCGCGCCACGAGCCCCGCGAACGCCCCCAGCGTCTCCGCCAGGTCGACGGACCGGTCCTCCACGTGGCTGTAGTACACGTCGACCCGGTCCGTGCCCAGCCGCCGCAGGCTCCCCTCGATCCCGGCCTCGACCACCCCGGCCGACAGCCCCTCGTACCCCGTCCCGGCCTGCCCCGGCCCCGACGCCGCGGGCCGCGCCCCGACCTTCGTGCCCAGCACCACCGAGTCCCGGTTGCCCCGCGCCGCGAGCCACCGCCCCAGCACGGCCTCGCTCTCGTCCCCCGTGCCTGCCTCGGTCCACGACACGTAGTTGTTCGCCGTGTCCAGGAACGTCCCGCCCGCCTCGGCGAACCGGTCCAGGATCGCGAACGAGGTCCCCTCGTCCACACCGGACCCGAACGGCAGGGTCCCCAGGCACAGCGCACTGACCTCCAGCGCCCCCAGGCGCGCAGTCCTCATGGCGGCGCAGCCTGCACCCTGGAGCGGACTCCAGGTCAAGCCTGCGGCGCGAACGGGCCCGGCACTGGCATCCTGGGCGGTGATGTCGACGATCGCGCAGTGGGCCCCCGCAGTGCTCGCCCTGGTCCTGGTGGCCAGTCCGGGCGTGTGGCGCTACGCCCGCCACACCATCACCATCGCCCACGAGGGCGGCCACGCGCTCATCGCGCTGCTCACCGGCCGCAGGCTCCAGGGCATCAAGCTCAACTCCGACACCTCCGGCGTCACCGTCTCGCGCGGCAGGCCGTCCGGACCGGGCGTGGTCGCGATGTACTTCGCGGGCTACGTCACCCCGCCGCTGCTCGGCCTTGGCGCCGCGTGGCTGGTCACCGAGGGGCACGTGCGCCAGCTGCTGTGGGCGACGGTCGTCCTGCTGGCCGCCATGCTGATCATGATCCGGAACGTCTTCGGCGTGTTCTCGGTGATCCTCACCGGGGGCGTGATGTTCGTCGTGTCCTTCTACGGGACCGACGACCTGAAGGCCGGGTTCGCGCTGTTCGTGGCCTGGTTCCTGCTGCTGGGCGGCGTGCGCCCGGTGGGGGAGCTGCAGAGCAGGCGGATGCGGGGCAGGGCGCCGCAGTCCGACGCCGACCAGCTCGCGCGCATCACCCGCGTGCCGGGGCTGGTGTGGGTGCTGCTGTTCGCCGCGGTGGCGATCGGGTCGCTCTTCTACGGCGGGCAGCTGCTCTTCCCCGAGCTCTGAGCCAGGGGACCCCGGAAAGCGCTGACGGGGCCTCTCCCGGTGGGAGGGGCCCCGCGTCTGTTCCGGCTCAGGGCGTCCCCGACGCCACCGGATCGCACTCGTACCGCGCTGTACCGTGCCGTTCGCTGCTCCGCCGGGACCTCCGCCGCGCGCTCAGGCGACGGCGCTGACCCGTCGGCGGGTGGCGGAGATGATCCGCCTGCGCTCGTCCTCGCCCATGCCGCCCCACACGCCGTAGGGCTCCTGCACGGCCAGCGCGTGCTCGCGGCACTGGGCCAGCACCGGGCAGCGCGCGCACAGCTCCTTGGCCCGGTTCTCGCGCGAGGCGCGCGCCGAGCCGCGCTCGTTGTCCGGGTGGAAGAACACCGCGCTGTCCCGCCCGCGGCAGAGCCCGTCCTTCTGCCAGTCCCAGACGTCGGTGACGGGCTTGGGCAGGCGTGCGGTGCTGGTCATGGTGCGACCCCCTCCAGGCGGCTCTCATCGGGTGCTGGTCAGGTCTTCCCCGCCGAACAGCGGGGCAAACGCCGGGAAGCCCGATCGGGCTACCTCTCAGCAAACGCTCAGGAGAACCGCCCGCGAGGGGGCGCCGGGGAGCGGTGAGCGGAGCCCTGCGCGCGCCGCTCACCCCGCTCGTCCGCCTTACTGCTCCAAGCCCTACTGCTCCAACCCGTCCCGCAGCTGCCGCAGCGTCTTGGCCAGCAGCCGCGACACGTGCATCTGCGAGATGCCGACCTTCTGCGCGATCTGGGTCTGCGTCATGTTCCCGAAGAACCGCATCACCACGATCCGCCGCTCCCGCTCCGGCAGCTTCTCCAGCAGCGGGTGCAGCGACTCGCGCTGCTCGATGGCCTCCAGCTCCGGGTCCTCCTCGCCGAGCGTGCTGCCCAGCGAGATGGAGCTGTCGTCGGCCACGAGCAGGTCGTCCAGCGAGGCGCTGTGGTAGGCGTTGCCCGCCGCCAGCCCCTCGTGCACCTCCTCGCGGCTCAGGCCGAGGTGCTGCGCCAGCTCGCTGGGCGTCGGCGCCCTGCCCAGCTCCTGCGACAGCCGCGCCGACCCGGCGTTGATCGCCAGGTGCAGCTCCTTGAGCCTGCGCGGCATCCGCACCGACCAGGACGAGTCGCGGAAGTACTTCCGCACCTCGCCCATGATCGTCGGCACGGCGAACGACAGGAAGTCGCTGCCGCGCTCCGGGTCGAACCGGTCGACCGCGTTGATCAGCCCGACGGTGGCCACCTGCACCAGGTCGTCGTGGGGCTCGCCCCGGTGCCCGAACCGGCGCGCGATGTGCCTGGCCACCGGCAGGTGCTCGGTGACCAGCTCGTCCCGCAGCCGCTCCCGCGCCGGGTCGCTCGCCGGGGTCTGGGCGAGCCGGGTGAACAGCGGGGCGAGGTGGTCGTAGTCGCCCTGACCGCTCGACTTGCCCGACGCCGCCTTCGTGGCGCCCCCTTCAGCCGCCGTCACGCATCCACCGTCCCCAGTGACCGCTTGACCAGGTCGATGTGCACCTCGTAGGCCTCCTCGCCCGACTTCGGCGCGACCCACGTGGTCACCGAGTCGACCAGCGCGCTCAGCACGCGCCAGCCGAAGCTGTCGCGGTCCGGCGGGGCGGCGCGCTCGGAGACGACCTGCGTCGACACCTGCACGTCCCCGTCCGCGACCACGAAGCGGGCGCTCAGCACCGCGCCCTTCGACGCCAGCGAGATCAGCGTCGAGCAGGCCTCGTCCACCGCGAGCTTCAGGTCCTCGATCGAGTCCAGGTCGAAGTCCTGCCGCATGGCGATGTCGGCCGCGACCGCGCGGACGATCGACAGTTGCGTGGGGTCCGCCGCCATCCGCAGCTCCACCCCGCTCAGGGCGTTGTCAAGCTCACCGCTGTGCGGCTCCGTGTGCGACACGCTCACCTCATCGTCCGATCTGGTTCCCAGGATGATCGGGGGTGCAGGCCCCCGGTAGTGCACCGACGCTATCGGTACCCGAAGTGGTGGTCGCTCACACGTGTGAGCGCCGCCATGAGCGGGAAGCCACCGAGGTGCACCACACGGGGAGGCGCACGGTGACCGACCAACTCGCCGACCGGCACTGGCGGGCGGAGTTCCCCGCCGAGCCAGCAAGGCTCTCGGCCCTTCGACAGCGCGTCGACCGGTGGCTCACCGGTCTCGGCGTCGAGCAGGACGACCGCTACGACCTGCTGATGGCCGTCAACGAGGCCGTCAGCAACTCCATCGAGCACGCCTACCCGCCGGGCTCGCCCGGCAGCGTGCGCGTCGAGGCGACCGCCGAGCCGGGCGGTCGCGTCAGGGTGGTCGTCGCCGACGACGGGCGCTGGCGCGTCCCGCCGCCGGGTCTGTCGTCCAGGGGGCGCGGCCTGCTGCTCATGCGCGAGAGCGTGGACGAGGTGCTGCTGGACCGGTCGCCCGGCGGCACCACCGTCGTCCTCGTGCTCTCCGGCAGGCACGCCCCCGGAACCACCCGCCTCGCGGTCAGCGCCCACCAGGAGGTGGTGGTGCGCGAGCGCGCGGGGTGGGTGGAGGTCGTGGTCAGGGGCGACGTGCCCGTCCGCGCAGGCCCCGCCGTGCGACGCGCGATCCTCACCGCGGCGCGCGGCGGCGCCGTTCCGGTGGTGGTGGACCTGCGCGAGCTGGGGGACCGGGCGGACGGGTTGGTGCGCAGCCTGCGCGCGGTCGCCTCGGCCGCGGCCGACGCGGGGACGCGCGTGGTGGTGCGGGCGCCCGAGGGCGGCCCCGCCCACCGGGCGCTCGTCGCCTCCGGGGTCGACCAGGTCGTGGACCTGGTCGAGCACGCTAGCCCCGGTCACCGCCCAGCGCCTCGGCCACCGACGGGTGAACGCTGAACACCTCGCCCAGACCGGTCGCGGCCAGCGGGCGGAGCACGGCGCGCTCCACCGCGACGACCCGGAACGCGGCCTGCTCGCGCGTGCTGCGCTGAGCGGCCTCCACGAGCACCGCGAGACCGGCCGACCCGAGGAATCCGACGCCGCCGAGGTCGAGCACGAGGGTGCCGCCGGTGGTGATCCGCTCGACCACCTCCGAGCGCAGCCGGGGCGCGGTCAGCATGTCGACCTCACCGGTGACCCTGACCACGGTGACGCCGTCGGCGACCCGCTCCGCGCTGATGTCGATGTGCTCGGCGGGCCCCGACTCGACGGCGCCCGCCCCGCTTCCGTCCGTGGTCACGACTTCGGGATCGTGAACCGACACGAGGGTCTCCTCTTCAACTGCCACCGCTTGTGGGGTGGGGAGCCCGTCAACGGGGTGCTTGTCCTGGCGCAGCGCAGGTCAACGCCCAGCCGGAGCTCCCCGGCACGGCTGTTGGCTCAACCGCTGCACCGCTCACCGTACGGAGCGCGGTCTGGCACCACAAGCCGCGCCCCGGCCCCATCAAGATCATCTTTTCTGAAGTGCCGGTGCTGTGGGCGGCCGGACCGCCGCGCCGAACGGTTGATCATCGCCGGGGTGGGTACGCCTTCGGTGAGCCGGTCGTGCAGCTCGGCGACCGCTCGGACCCGATGGGCGCGCAGGGCGCGCGAAGCGGACGTGTTCCGCACCACAATTCCCCCAGAAGGCGTCCGCCGATCACGGGCGGACGGCGCACCGGACGGAGGTCTGCACACCATGAGCACCACGACGGAAGCCGAGATCGGGCACGCGAAGCGCAGGGCGGCGCTGCCCACCGCGCCGTGCAGCGTCGTGTGGAGCAAGGGCCACGCGTACGTGCTCGAGGGTTTCCGGGCCCGCTGGGTCGGCGTCGACGACCGGGGTCGCCCGCAGGCGCTGACGGGCGCCGAGCTCCAGCGGCGGGGCTGGAGCCGCACCAGGTAGGGCGACGGCGCGAGGTGGGCCGGGGGCGCTCGGCGTCCCGCCCACCTCAACGCCCCCGACCGGAAGTCCCGGCTGGAGGTCCCCGACCCTCGAAGTGATCTTGAACGGCGGGGGTTTCCCACGACCCGCGCCGGGGAAGAACACCCCCTGTGAACAGCGGCACCCGGAACGCGCAGCGCGTCCGCCGAGCGCGAGCCCACCGGGCTCCCCGGCGCACGCCGCCGCGCCCGGCCGCCGCCCCCCGGCCCCGCCCGCCCGGCGCCCGGCCGGACGGCAGGCCGAACGGCCGCCCGCGCCCGACCGGGCCCCGCGCCCGCGCCGCGCGCCCGAACCCCCACCCCTACACCGGTGAGCCCCGCCACTGGCGTGCGCCTAGCATTCGTGCCGTGTCCACGCCGCCCGCAGCCGAACCGGCCCCCCAGGACCGGTACCTCACCATCCCCAACGCGCTCAGCGTCCTGCGGCTGCTCGGCGTGCCCGTGTTCCTCTACCTGCTGCTCGGCCCGCGCGCCGACGGCTGGGCGCTGGCGCTGCTGATCGCCGCGGGCGTCTCCGACTGGCTCGACGGCAAGATCGCGCGCTGGCTGGACCAGACCAGCAAGCTCGGCGTGCTGCTCGACCCGGCGGCCGACCGCCTCTACATCGTCGCCACGATGATCGCGTTCGTCGTGCGCGACATCCTGCCCCTGTGGGTGGTGCTGGTCCTGGTGGGCCGCGAGCTGGTGGTCGGCGCGTGCCTGCCGGTGCTGCGCCGCCTGGGCTACCGGGCCGCGTTCACGATCACCTACCTCGGCAAGGCCGCCACGTTCATCCTGCTCTACGCGTTCCCCATGCTCCTGGTCGCCCAGGGCGGCTCGACGTTCGCGCAGGTCATCAGGCCCTTCGCCTACGCCATGATGATCTGGGGAGCCGTCCTCTACCTGTGGTCCGGGGCCCTGTACGCGTACCAGCTCGTCCTCGCGTCCCGCGCGCAACGGCCGGGGGTCGTCTCAGCCTGAGCAGGACGTGGGAAGATCCGGAAGCGAAGATCCACCGTCATTGAAGGAGCGCACCGCGGTGATTCCCGAGGAGCTCAAGTACACCGAGGAACATGAGTGGGTGCAGCGCACAGGTGAGACCACCGTGCGCCTGGGCATCACCGACTTCGCCCAAGCCCAGCTCGGCGACGTCGTGTTCGTCCAGCTCCCGGAGCTCGGCGAGAAGGTCTCCGCAGGCCAGACGCTGGGCGAGGTGGAGTCGACCAAGAGCGTGTCGGACATCTACGCGCCGCTCGCGGGCGAGGTCACCGCGCGCAACGACTCACTGGACCAGCAGCCCGACCTCATCAACGAGGACCCCTACGGCGAGGGCTGGATGGTGGAGCTCCGCCTCGACGACACCGACGCGTTCGAGGGCCTCCTCGACGCCGCCGCATACCAGGAGCTGGTCCAGGAGTGACGTCGATCTTCCGCAAACTCTTCGGTCGCCGGGGGAGCCGATCCTCGGACGCAGGTTCGGGCACGATAGGTTCTAACGAACTCGACGGATCCAGCAGCAGGAGGAGAGCTCAGGTGAGCACGAACGACGGGCCAGGCGTTCCGCCCGAGCAGTCCCCGGAGCGGACCTCCGTTTTCCGGGCCGACTTCCTCGCCGAGGTCGAAGGCGCGCCCGCGAGCGAGCCCGCGGTGGCGGGCGTCGACGCCCTGCCGGCCGGGTCCGCCCTGCTGGTGGTCAAGCGGGGGCCCAACGCGGGCTCGCGCTTCCTGCTGGACCGGGACACGACCAGCGCAGGCCGCCACCCCGACAGCGACATCTTCCTCGACGACGTCACCGTGTCCCGCAGGCACGCGGAGTTCCGCCGCGAGGGCGGCGAGTTCGTGGTGATCGACGTGGGCAGCCTCAACGGCACCTACGTCAACCGCGAGCCCGTCGACCAGGCGGTCCTCGCGAACGGCGACGAGGTCCAGATCGGCAAGTTCCGCCTGGTCTTCCTGACCGGCCCCGGCGCGGGCGGCCAGGGGTAGCGCGGTGAGGCCGCGCCCGGCCGGGGAGGCAGCGTGACGTCGGCCGGGCGGCCCCAGCGCGGGGGGATGGGGATCGGGGCTGTGCTCTCGCAGCTCCGGGCCGAGTTCCCCGGCGTGACGATCTCCAAGATCCGCTTCCTGGAAGCGGAAGGGCTGGTCCGCCCGGCGCGCACCGCGTCGGGCTACCGCCGGTTCAGCGCTTCGGACGTCGAGCGGCTGAGGCACGTGCTCACCGCGCAGCGCGACCACTACCTGCCGCTCAAGGTCATCCGCGAGCAGCTGGACGCGGCCGACGACGGCCTCTCGGGTCCCGCTCCGGTGGGGCCCGTTCCGCTCTCGGCGGAACGCGACGTGGATCACGGCCGGGGCGAGCAGCAGCCCGCGGGCCGCCCGTGGTCCACGACGCGGCGCCAGGGCGGCGAGCACGGCGCGCGGTCCGGTGACGAGGTCCCGGCCGCCCGCGAGGCCGAGCACCCCCTGCCGACCGGTTCCGCGCCGGAGCGCGCCGCGCCCGCGCGTCCGGCGGCCCCCGCCCCCCGCTCCGAGCTCCCCACCGCGGCCGACCTGGCCCCCGCGCCCGGCGACCGCCTGTCCCGCGAGGACCTGCTGGCCCAGTCCGGGCTCGACCGGGCGGCCCTCGCCGAGCTGGAGCGGTCGGGCCTGCTCGCGCCCGGCCCCGGCGGCCTGCACGACCCCGACGCGCTGGCCGTGGCCAGGACCGTCCGGGCCCTCGCCCGCCACGGCGTCGAGCCGCGCGACCTGCGCCCCGCCCGCGCCGCCGCCGACCGCGACCTGGCCACCGTCGAGCGCGTCCTCGCCCCGCTGCGCCCCGGCCGCGACCCGAGGACCAGGGCGCGCGCCGACGAGGTGGGCCGCGAGGTGGCCGCGCTGCTCGTGGCGCTGCACACACTGCTGGTCCGCTCCGGCGTGCGCGAACTCGCCGGTGACCGCGTTTCGCCGAGGTGAACGCGCGGGAACGCGGTGCGAAGGAAGATGCCGGGCGGTTGCGCACACAGCCCGCTTGGCGGGTAGCGTCGGGAGAGCATGTGGGGAATCCTCGTAGACCAACGGGGACGCCAGAGTTTCAGCGCGCTGAGGGAGGCGATACCCGATGAGCGAGATGCGCGTCGTCGGAGTGCGGGTGGAGCTGCCCGCGAACCAGCCGATCCTGCTGCTGCGCGAGACCGAGGGTGAGCGGTACCTGCCGATCTGGATCGGCTCGGTGGAGGCCACCGCCATCGCCCTTGAGCAGCAGGGTGTGCGACCCGCCCGGCCGCTGACCCACGACCTGCTCAAGGACGTGATCGGGGCGCTGGGGCGGCAGCTCGAACAGGTTCGCATCATCGATCTCCAGGAGGGCACCTACTTCGCCGAGCTCGTGTTCGACGGCGACATCAGGGTGTCCGCGCGGCCCAGCGACTCCGTGGCGCTGGCGCTGCGGGTCGGCGTCCCGATCCACGCGGACGAGGCCGTGCTCGCCGAGGCCGGGCTGATCATCCCGGACGAGCAGGAGGACGAGGTCGAGAAGTTCCGCGAGTTCCTCGACTCCGTCTCCCCGGAGGACTTCCGCGGCGCGGACACGTAGGCCGCGCCACGGGCTCGGACAGCGCGGAGGGGGCCGTCCACGATCTTCGGATCGGGGCGGCCCCCTCCGCCGCGTCACGGTGTGTTGCCGGGGTGTGGTGTTGGCCCCACCCGGTGAGGGATGGGTGGGTGACGGACGCCCGCATCACGCCCCGTTGACCGGTTTCGGCTAAACGATCACTAAACGTCACTCGGTCGGACGATGCAGCCCTATTCTCTCAACCTCAACCTCAGGTTGAGGGTCGACACGCCCCGCGCGTCGCGTTGACCAGCCCCCTAGCCGGTCTTACCGTCGAGCTCAGGTGAAGTGCCGCGGTGTGAGTCGACACCGGTCGGCTTCACGTTGGTCACCGGTCGTCGTGACCGGAACCGAGGGGAGGCAGGCGTGGTCGAGGAAGCGCCCATCCGGGCCGGATTCGGCGAACAGGGTGAGCTGTTCCCGGACTCCTCGCTGCCGGACGAGCTGGTCGGCTACCGGGGGCCCGCCGCGTGCCAGATCGCCGGGATCACCTACCGGCAGCTCGACTACTGGGCGAGGACGGGCCTGGTGAACCCGACCATAAGGAGCGCCCACGGCTCCGGGAGCCAGCGGCTCTACTCGTTCAAGGACATCCTGGTCCTCAAGGTGGTCAAGCGGCTGCTGGACACCGGAGTCTCGCTGCAGAACATCCGGGTCGCGGTGGACCACCTGCGCGAGCGCGGGGTGCAGGACCTCGCCCGGATAACGCTGTTCAGCGACGGCGCCACGGTCTACGAGTGCACCTCGCCCGAGGAGGTCGTCGACCTGCTGCAGGGCGGTCAGGGCGTGTTCGGGATCGCGGTCAGCGGGGCCATGCGGGAGATCAGCGGGACGATCCACGAGTTCCCGGCCGAGCGCGCGGACGGCACCGAGATCGTGGTGGTGGCTGAGGACGAGCTGGCCAAGCGCAGGCGCACGAGAGCCACGGGCTGACGTTCCGCGGCCGGGCGAACCGGGCGCAGCCGACCGGGCCGCCGCCCGTCGGCCGCCGCCCCCGACCCGCGCGCCCCGTGAAGCCGAGCTGAACCGCGCCGTCCCCCGCGCCCGCCGCTGCCCGCTGTCCGCCACCGGGCGCGCGCCGACCGCCGCCGCTGACTGCCGCCGCTCCCTGCCGCTGCCGACCGCCGCCGCTGCTCGATGATCACCCGGTCGCCGCCGCCCGGAGAGCCCCTCCACCCCGCCCGCTCGACCACTCGGCGCAACCAGCTGCCCTGAGATCCACGTCGCGAGAGTGTGAACGGGCACCCCCCGGCCGGGTAAGCTCCTCCGGTAGTCGTTTCACCCCGCGCGGGAGAGTCCGAGCCCAGCTCGGCGCCGAAGGAGCAAATCCTCCCCGGAACCTCTCAGGCCCCAGGACCGCGCGGGCGAGACACCTCTGGAAAGCGGGTCGAGTCGACCCCGCCGACGGTGCAAACCCGGTCCCGACCGGGTGAAGCTCTCAGGCCGCCCGCTCGCGGGCCGGAGACAGAGGGGGAGGGCGCTCCAGGACACAGGTGTGCCCACAGCCCGCTGCACCGGAAGGCCCCAGATGACGCAGGACCGCATCCCGCTCGCCGCCCTCGAGCACGGGACCCCGTTCGCCGACCGCCACGTCGGCCCCCGCCCCGCCGAGCTGGCCAGGATGCTCGACGTCATCGGCGTCGGGTCCCTGGAGGAGCTGGCGCAGCGCGCGGTGCCCGAGTCGATCCGCGAGGGCGACCTGGCGCTGGACCTGCCCGAGCCCGCCACCGAGACCGAGGCCCTCGCCGAGCTGCGCGCGCTCGCCGCCCGCAACCGGCCGATGACCCAGATGATCGGCCTCGGCTACCACGGCACGTTCACCCCGGCCGTGATCCGCCGCAACGTGCTGGAGAACCCGGCCTGGTACACGGCGTACACCCCGTACCAGCCGGAGATCTCGCAGGGCCGCCTGGAGGCGCTGCTCAACTTCCAGACCGTCGTCGGCGACCTGACCGGCGTCCCCGTGGCCAACGCCTCGATGCTGGACGAGCCCACCGCCGCCGCCGAGGCCATGACCCTCGTGCGCCGCGCGGGCCGCTCCAAGTCCACCAGGTTCGTGGTCGACGCCGACACCCTCCCGCAGACCCTCGCGGTCATCGAGACCAGGGCCGAGCCGCTCGGCATCGAGATCGTCGTGGCCGACCTGTCCCAGGGCTTGGAGGGCCTGGGCCTCGGCGGCGACTTCTTCGGCGTGCTGCTGTCCTACCCCGGCGCCTCCGGCGTGGTCCGCGACCACGAGGGCCTCATCGCCGAGATCCACAAGGCGGGTGCCCAGGCCGTCGTCGCCGCCGACCTGCTCGCCCTCACCCTGCTGCGCCCGCCCGGCGAGATCGGCGCGGACGTCGTCGTCGGCACCACCCAGCGGTTCGGCGTGCCCATGGGCTTCGGCGGCCCCCACGCCGGCTACATGGCGGTCCGCTCCGGCCTGGAGCGCCAGCTGCCCGGCCGCCTGGTCGGCGTGTCCGTCGACGCCGACGGCAACCCCGCGTACCGCCTGGCGCTCCAGACCCGCGAGCAGCACATCCGCCGTGAGAAGGCCACCAGCAACATCTGCACCGCGCAGGTCCTGCTGGCCGTCATGGCGTCGATGTACGCCGTCTACCACGGCCCCGACGGCCTGCGCGCCATCGCGACCCGCGCCCACCGCATGGCCACCGTGCTCGCCGCGGGCCTGTGCGAGGGCGGCGTGGACGTCGTGCACGGCGAGTTCTTCGACACCGTCCGCGCCTCCGTGCCGGGCCGCGCCGACGAGGTCGTCGCCGCCGCGCGCGAGCTGGGCGTGAACCTGTGGCGGGTCGACGCCGACACCGTGTCGATCGCCTGCGACGAGACCACCACCCGCGCGCACCTCGCGCTGGTGTGGCGGGCGTTCGGCGTGGCCGTCGCCGACGTGGACGCCCTCGACTCCGACACCGCCGACGGCATCCCCGCCGACCTGCGCCGCACCACCGACTACCTGACCCACCCGGTGTTCCACAGCCACCGCTCGGAGACCGCGCTGCTGCGCTACCTGCGGTCCCTGTCGGACAAGGACGTGGCGCTCGACCGCAGCATGATCCCGCTCGGCTCGTGCACCATGAAGCTCAACGCGACCGCCGAGATGGAGCCGGTCACCTGGCCGGAGTTCGCCGACCTGCACCCGTTCGCGCCCGCCTCCGACGCCGAGGGCCTGCTCTCGCTCATCGGCGACCTGGAGGGCTGGCTGGCCGAGGTCACCGGGTACGACGCGGTCTCGCTCCAGCCGAACGCGGGCAGCCAGGGCGAGTTCGCGGGCCTGCTCGCGATCCGGGCGTACCACCGGGCCAACGGCGACCTCGAGCGCGACGTGTGCCTGATCCCGTCGTCCGCGCACGGCACCAACGCCGCGTCCGCCGTGATGGCCGGGATGCGGGTGGTCGTCGTCAAGTGCGACGAGCGCGGCAACGTGGACCTGGGCGACCTCAAGGACAAGGTCCTGGAGCACGCCGAGCGGCTGGCCGCGATCATGATCACTTACCCGTCGACGCACGGGGTGTACGAGGACACCGTGCGCGAGGTCTGCGGCCTGGTGCACGACGCGGGCGGCCAGGTGTACGTGGACGGGGCGAACCTGAACGCGCTCATCGGGCTGGCCCGGTACGGCAAGTTCGGGTCGGACGTGTCGCACCTGAACCTGCACAAGACGTTCTGCATCCCGCACGGCGGCGGTGGCCCCGGCGTCGGCCCGATCGGCGTCCGCTCGCACCTGGCCCCGTACCTGCCGAACCACCCGCTCCAGCCGGGCGCGGGCCCGGAGACCGGCGTCGGCCCGATCTCGGGCGCGCCGTGGGGCTCGGCGTCGATCCTGCCGATCTCGTGGGCGTACGTGCGCATGATGGGCGCGGACGGCCTGCGGCGGGCCACGATGACGGCGGTCGCGGCGGCGAACTACGTCGCGCGGCGCCTGGACGAGCACTACCCGGTCCTCTACACCGGCGAGGGCGGGTTCGTGGCCCACGAGTGCATCCTCGACCTGCGCCCGCTGACCAAGGCGACCGGCGTGACCGTGGACGACGTGGCCAAGCGCCTCGCGGACTACGGCCTGCACGCCCCCACGATGTCGTTCCCGGTCGCGGGCACGCTCATGGTCGAGCCGACCGAGAGCGAGGACCTGGCCGAGATCGACCGCTTCGTGGACGCGATGATCGCGATCCGCCGCGAGATCGACAAGGTCGGCGCGGGCGAGTGGCCCGCTGACGACAACCCGCTCCGCAACGCCCCGCACACCGCGGCGTCGGTGACGGGGGAGTGGGCGCACCCGTACGGCCGCGACGTGGCGGTGTTCCCGGCGGGGACGTCGGCCCCGAAGATCTGGCCGCCGGTCCGCAGGATCGACGGCGCGAAGGGCGACCGCAACCTGGTCTGCTCCTGCCCGCCGATCTCCGCGTTCGGCGGCTGATCAGCGCCTGGGCGACATCGAGGGGGTCGACGCTTCCAGGGCGTCGGCCCCCTTCGCCGTGCCTGAGCGTGACAGGATGGTGAAGTACGTACTGAAGCAGTGCCTCACTATGAATGAAGTACTTGATGGTGGTGGCGCGAGGGAGGCGCTGGCCCGCTTCGCGCTGGACGGGGACACGGCGTTCCTGGAAGCGGCGTCGGCGGTGCGCGCGGCGGCGCGCTCACTGGACAAGCTGCGCACGAGCGGCAGTGGCGACCGGGGCCTGAGCCCTGGGGCGATGGACGTGCTGATCCTGCTGAGCGCCGCCGAGACGGGCATGAGCGTGAAGGACCTGGCCGGGGCGACGAACGCCAGCTCCCGCAACGTGACCGGACTGGTGGACACCCTGGAGGGCGCGGGCCTGGCGGAGCGCACCGCGTCCCCGGTGGACCGCAGGGTGGTGCTGGTCCGGGTGACGGAGGCCGGCCTGGCCTGGCTGGAGGCCTTCCGACGGCCGACGCAGCTGGCGATGGCGGCGCTGTTCCGGGGGTTCACCGGGGACGAGGTCGAGGCGTTGCGGTTGCTGTGCCTGCGCCTGGCGGAGAACCAGCGCGCGCTGGCCGAGCGGATCGGCGGTCGCGGATGAGCGCCGAGACCACCCGTGCCGCGGTGCGCGCCCACCACCGCGCCAGATTCGCGGGCGACGTGCCCGCCGCCGCTGCCCGGCTGGCCGAGGGCTTCACCTTCAGCAGCCCGCTGATGACCTCCGACGCGGAGGGGCACCTGGCGGGGCTGGCGGGGTTCCCTGGCGTCGTCGCGGGCGTGGACGTGATCAGCGAGCTGCACGGCGAGGACGAGGCCACCCTGGTCTACGACGTGCGCACCACCCTGCCGTTCGGCGTCCAGCGCACGGCCGAGCACTTCCGGCTGGCCGACGGCCGCATCACGTCGATCACCCTGATCTTCGACGCGACCCCGTGGCACGCGGTGATGGCAGCCCGCTAGACCGCCACCGCCCGAGCCGCCGCCGCGTCCTCCGCCTCCCGGAACGCCTTAGGCGACAGCGCGAACCACGCCACCGCCAGCGCCCCCACCTGCACCACCGCCGCCATCCAGTACACCGACCGCAATCCCGCCTGCGCCGCCAGCAGCCCGCCCGCCAGCGCGCCCAGCGGGTTCAACCCCCACGCCAGCGCCCGGTGCCCCGTCAGCACCCGCCCGAGCAGCCTGCTCGGCGTGAACCGCTGCCGCGACGACTGCGAGCACACGTTCCAGATCAGCACCAGCGCCGTGTTCAGGAACATCACCACCCCCACGAACGCGGGCGACCTCGGGGCCAGCGCCAGCGCCACCGCGCTCAGCACCATCGCCAGCTGCGCCAGCCGCATCGACCACGAGTAGCCGAGCCGCCGCACGATCGCGTCCACGAAGAACGACATCGCCACCCACCCGGCCGACGTGCAGGCCAGCAGCACGCCGTAGCCGAACTCGTCGACCCCGACCTCCTGCATCGCGTACAGCACGAAGATCCCGAACTCGGCCGACGACGCGAACGACCCCAGCGCCACCGCCACGCTGATCGCCAGCAGCAACCTCGTCCCCACCAGGTACTTCAGCCCTTCGGCGATGTCCCGCACCGGGTTCTGCCCGCTCGGCGCCGCGGGGGCCGACGCCGTGCCGCGCATCATCGCCAGCGCCAGCAGCGCGCACACCAGCGCGCCCCACGCCGCGTACCCGGTGCCGACCCCGACCGCGAACCCCGCCAGCGGCGGCACCACGAACCGCACCACGCCCTGCTCGATCACCATCAGCCGCGCGTTCGCCGACGCCAACCGGTCCGGCCCCACCACCTCGGGCACCAGCGCGCCGGACGCGCCGTCGCCGAGCACCTGCGCCGAGGTGACCACGAACGCCACGGCGAGCAGCAGCGGCAACCCGCCCCGCTCCCCGATCGCGGCCAGCGCGAGCGCCGACACCGCCAGCACCGCGAACGACCAGCCGAGCACCGCCGTGCGCCGCGCCCGGTCGATCAGCACGCCCGCGAACAGCGAGAACAGCAGCCACGGGAGCTGGCCGACCACGTTCACCAGCGACACCGCCGCCGGATCGGTCGTGATCGACACGGCCAGCAGCGGCAGCAGGGTCAGCAGCAGGCCCTGCCCCGCCGCGCCCGAGATCGCTACCGCCTGCAATCGTCCCCACGTCATGCGGCCACCTTCGCACCACGTGTTGGTGACCCCGACCTTTTAGTGTGGACTCAACCCATGCGCCTGCGCTTCGCCGTATCACCGATCTGGGAGACCGTCGCCGGACTGCGCCTGCTGGCCCGCGCGCACGCCCCGCACCCGCACGCCGAGTGGCTGAGCTGGGCCGCCGGCAAGCTCGCCGCGCTGCCCGGCGACCGCTCGGCGCTGTCCGCGCTGGTGGCCAGAGCGGACATACCGGAGTTCCTGATACCCACACCCGGCAACCGCATGGCGGGCTTCGACGCCGAACTGGAGGCCCTGACCTGGACCACCACCCCCGAGCGGGTGACGGGGGCGCTGGGCGCGCAGGCCGGGCTGCTGGCCGCCCCGGACGCGGTGCCCCGGCTCCAGGAGCGGCTGCGGGCGGTGCACGACGCGGTGATCCGGCCGGTGTGGGCTCAGGTGGAGGGCGTGCTGCAGGGCGACCTGGAGCGCAGGGGCCAGCGCCTGCTCGACGCGGGGCCGCCCGCGGTGCTGGGGGAGCTGCACCCGGACGTGACGTTCGAGTCGCTGAGACTGGTGGTCTCCGGCCGTGCGATCACTCCCGGTGAGCGCGACCTGGTGCTGCTGCCTTCCGCGTTCGTGTGGCCGGGCACGCACCTGCGCGACAGCCCGCTGCGGCTGGGCCTGCACTACCCGGCGCGCGGGTTCGGCTCGGTGTGGCAGCGCTCCTGCCGGGTCACCGGCGACGGCCTCGACCGGCTGCTCGGCGGCACGCGGGCGGCGCTGCTGCGGGCGCTGGAGCGGCCGGTGAGCGTGAGCGAGCTGGCGGGGGCGCTCGGCGTGACGGCGGGGGCGGTGTCGCAGCACCTCGGGGTGCTGCGGGCGGCCGGGCTGGCGGTGAGCAGGCGGGAGGGGCGCGAGGTGGTGTCGCTGCGCACGGCGCTGGGCGTGGCGCTGCTCAGGGGCGAGGTGTAGCGGTCACACCACGTGGGCGCAGAGGTGACCGCCGCGGAAGTCCCAGGTCAGCGAGCCACGCGGGCACGGGAGGTGGGTGGTGGCGTCGACCTGGAGGATGTGGTCGAACTCGCTGGGGACCGTGGTCTCGTCGCACCCCCAGGTCGTCATCATCCCCTTGTTGTTGATGCTCACGGCGCCCCCGCCGCCGTCCACGCCGAGGAAGCACTCGCCCACCCGGATCTGCCGCTCCAGGCAGAGGGTGGTGCTCGCGCGCGTGCCGGTGCTGGTCCAGAAGGACGCCCCGAGCTCGGAGGGGCAGTCGAGCGGGCTCCCCCGCACCGCGACCACGCGCGTGTAGGCGTCCGTGCGGTCGCAGGGGACGATCGACGGGGACGGTTCGCTCCACCGCCCGTACTCGCGCGGGTCCCCGTGGGCCGACAGGCAGTGACCCGGTCTGACCTGCTCGAACGCCAGGTCCACCGGGTCGGGGGGTGGGGTGGTGGTGCGCAGCGCGGGCGGGGCGGGCTCGAGCAGGGGGAACCGGGTCGGCGCGACCAGGGGCGTGGCGGCGAGCGTGGGCGTTCCCCGCAGCTCGCTCGTCATCCAGTCGACCACCTCGGGCAGCTTCCCGTTGACGGCGAGCAGGGCGAGGAGGCCGCCCAGGAGGCCCAGGACGAGCACGGCGGCGGGCGGGTCGTCGGTCGGCTTCGGCGGGGTGACGACCGGCCTCGGGGTGATGACCGGCCTCGGGGTGATGCCGGGCCGGGGAGCCGCCGCCTTGGGCTTGGCGGGTTTCGCCTTGCCCGCCTTGGGCTTGTCGGGCTTGGCCTTGCCCGGCCTGGACTTGTCGGGCTTGGCCTTGCCCGGTTTCGCCGCGCCCGCCCGCGGGCTGCCCGGCTTGGGCCTGGTGGCGCCCGCCTCTGGCTCGGCCTTGCCCCGACCGGGGTCGGCGGACTCCACCAGGGTCCTGGCCCACGTCACCCGTCTGGTGATCAACCGCGTCACCGGTTCGGGCAGCACCAGCGGGGCGCCCCCGGCCAACCGCGAGTACCGCTCCAGGAAGTCCGCCACGCCCGGCCGGTCGTCCGGGTCCTTCTCCAGACCGGCGGCGATCAGCGGCAGCAGCGACCCCGGCACCCCGCCCAGGTCCGGTTCCCCGTTGACCACCCGGTAGCCCAGCGCCTCGGCGGTGCCCTCGCCGAACGGCCGCCTTCCGGTGGCGGCGAAGACCAGCAGGGCCGCCAGGCAGAACACGTCGCACGCGGGCCCCGCCTCCCGGCCCAGGTACTGCTCGGGGGCGATGAACCCCGGCGTGCCGAGCAGGGTGGCGCGCGTGGTCGCGGAGGAGCCGTCCAGCGCGCGGGCGACGCCGAAGTCGATGATGCGGGGGCCGCTGCGGGAGAGCAGCACGTTCCCCGGTTTCAGGTCCCGGTGCACGACGTGCTCGTGGATCGCGGCCAACCCCTCGGCCAACCCGGCCCCGAGCGCCGCGACCGCCCCCTCGGACAGCGGTCCGTGCTCCTCGACGGCCCGCTGCAGGGTCGGCCCCGCGATGTGCTCGGTCGCCAGCCACGGCCGGTCCGCGCCGGTGTCGGCGTCCAGCACCTGCGCGGTGTGCACGCCGCCGACCCGCCGCGCCGCCGCCACCTCGACCTCGAACCGCCTGCGGAACCGGGCGTCCGCGGCCAGCTCGGCGTGCACCACCTTGACCGCCACCGCGCGGCCACCGGGCGTGGCGGCCAGGTAGACCCGGCCCATCCCGCCCGCCCCGAGCCGCGCGCGCAACCGGTAACGCCCCACGTGATCGGGGTCCCCCGGAAGAAGGAGGCCAACATCGGCATCGGTCACCCTGAGCACCCCCGCGCCCGCAGTGAGACCAGAAGCGATCAGCGTCCCACGACAGGGGGGCCGGGGAGAACGCACAAGTGCGGTCCCGCGCGACCCGTCAGCGCCCGGCCAGGACCTGCCCGAGCGCCGCGTCCACGCCGCTCCCGTCCTCCACCACCGACACCGTCCCGCCGCCGAACGCCTTCGTGATGTCCTGGAACAGCCCCGGCCCGTCCGCGCCGCTCCCCAGCGCGACCACGCTGATCCCGACATCCTTGCCGGAGACCTTCAGCCCCTCCAGGCGCGCCTTCGCGTCGGCGGGCGACAGGTCCCCGTCGGCCCCGCCGTCCGTGATCACCACGATCCGGTTGCGCTTGCCGTCCCGGTGGTCCGCCAGCACGTCCTCGTAGGCCGCGACCAGCGCCGTGAACGGCCGGTCGTCGCCGCGCGGCGCGAGCCGCCCCACCGCGTCCAGCAGCGACTGCCGCCGCGCCCCCACCGACCCGGTCGGCACCAGCTCCCGGTACGCCCGGTCCCCGTCGGCCCCGGTCGCGAACTCCCACAGCCCGAGCGACCCGGACACCGCCCGGTTCACCTGCCCGGTCAGCGCCTCCCGCACCCACTCCAGCCGGGTGCGCCCGTCGCCGCCGTCCTCGCCCATCGTCTTCGAGGTGTCCACCAGCACGGTCACGACCTGTCCGTTGTCGGCGGTCGCCCACGCGCCCGTCACCTGCTGCGTCGCCGCCGCGTCGGCGGGCTCGAGCCGCTCGGCGACCTCGGCCCACGCGATGCCGGGCGCCGGGCTCGGCCGCTCGGTCACCCCCTCCACCCGCAGTCCCGCCGCCGCCAGCGTCGCCCGCTGCTCGGGGGCCTTCAGGAAGGTCCGGAACGCCTGCGCGGCCCGCGCCTGCGCCTCGTTCACCCACTCACCCGACAGCGCGGTGAATGGGAAGTCAGCCACCGGCGTCACGCCCTGCGCGGCCACTCCCACCAGCGGCGTCGCCGGGGCGGGCCGGTTGTCCTCCGCGCCGGTGTTGTGCCGGTAGAGGTCGACCTCCAGCGCGGGCACCGCGCTGAACCCGACCGAGCCGACCGCCGGGTTCGCCGCGAGCACCGCCATGGCCTGCCACGTGCTGGTCGTCGTCTGCTCCGGCCGGGCCGCGACCAGCTTCGCCATCGCCTGCTTCACCGGCTCCTGCGCCAGCAGGTCCGCCGTCACCGGCCCGGTCGGGTCGGCTCCCGCGCCCGCGAGCGCCGCCTCCAGCGCCATGGCCGTGCCGGGGTTGACCGCCGGGTCGGGCAGGGCGACCTTGAACGCCCCCCACCCGGCCTCGCCGAACCGGTCCCAGCCGGTCGCCGACGAGGTCATCGCGGTCAGGTCGGTCCACCGGAACCCCGGCCCGGCCTGCACCGCGTCGGCCGCCTGCTGCGGCATGGCCAGCACCACCGGGCTGGTCGCGATCGACTCGGGCGGGGACCCGATCATGGACTGGCGCTGCGCGGCCAGCCGGTTCGCCCACACCGCCGAGTCGGTGACCCACGCGTGCGGCCGGGAGCCGAGCTTCTCCTCGTCCCAGGTGTTCGTCAGGCCCTCCAGGACCACCTCGGAGTCGCTGGCGAGGACCTCGACGCCGATGCAGTGGTCGTACACCACGGGCCGCTGCGCGCTCCACGCCTGCGCGACCTGCCGCACCGCGTCCGCCACGCTCGGGGTCGCGGCGACCTTCAGCGTCGCGGGCCCCTCGTTGCAGTCCCCGGCCTGCACGGCCGCGCGCTGGTCGACCACGTCGCCGATCCACTGCCAGCCGAACCAGCCGAGCACCAGCAGCGCCACGACGCCGATGATGGTGATGGGCCACCCGGCGATGCCGCGCCGCACCTTGGTCCGCAGCGTGCGGTGTCGAGACATCGTCCCTCCGGTGGTCGGAACCGCCCCCTGTCACGCCAGGGCGGGTCACGCTAACAGGTGAAAGTTGGCCTCAGGGTGAAGTCACGCCTGCGCTGATCCCCCGGCACGTCCCTTGGCGCGGACCGCTCACCGGCACGCGGCAGGCTCCGGTGGCCGGGACGCGCACGGGGCCCGTCATCCCAGAGCGGGCAGCTCACCCAGCAGCCCCGAGGTCAACCCGATCAAGGCGGCCCGCAACGGCTCGGCCTCCTCGGCGAAGGCGCTCTGTCGCCTAGCGTAGTCGGCCCGCCCCTCGGGCGTTTCGATCCGCACGGGGGAGTGACCGAACGCGCTCACGTCGTAGGGGCTGGCCCGCATGTCCAGCTCGCGCACGCGGGCGGCCAGCTCGAAGCAGTCGAGGACCAGCTCGGACGGCGTGGCGGGGTCGAGCTTGTAGGCCCACTTGAACAGGTCCATCGAGGTGTGCAGGCAGCCCGGCTGCTCCAGCTCCACCCGGCTGTCCAGGGTGGGGGTGAGGGCGTTGCGGGGCCTGGCCTCGGGGGTGAAGAAGCGGAACGCGTCGTAGTGCCCGCACTGCACCCGCTGCGACTCCACCACCGCGTCGGTGCCCTCGGCGCCCAGTCGCAGCGGCAGCGCGCTGTGCCTGACCTGGTCCTGGGGGAGCCGGTACACCATCGCCCACTCGTGCAAGCCGAAGCAGCTCAATCGCGGTGCGCGCGACGCGGTGGCGGTGAGCAACCGATGGGTGAACCCGATAGTGGTAACCCGCTCCGCGAGGAACTTCTCACGATCCAGCGACACCCCGTCCGGGGTCTCCCGGTAAAACGGCCACCGCAGGTAATCGCGGGCGAGGTCCCCTTCGAGGACCACGCCGGGGCCGGGGTGCCAGCGCTCCATGCGGCTCGGCCGGTAGCTGTAGTAGCTGAACAGGAAGTCCATGATCGGGTGCTTGACCCCGGCCGCCCTGCGCTCCAGGTGGGGCCCGGTCCACCCGCGCACCCGCTCGACGTGGGCGTCGCGGCGAGCGGTCCACTCCTGCTGGGACAACGCGGTCGGAGCGGTGACGATCCCCATGACGAACACGGTACTTCGTCCGACGGGATCTCCCTTACCGACCGGGGGAGCGCTCACAAGCCTCAAAACCCGAGTGAACGGTCCGTTCGCCTGTCATGGGGCTGATGAACGGACCGTTCATCCCATCGGAACCCGGTGATCGGACCGTTCGCCTCCTCCTGGGGCTGGTGAACGGTCCGTTCACCTCCTCCGGACCTGGTGAACGGTCCGTTCACCTCCTCCGGACCTGGTGAACGGTCCGTTCGTTTTCTCCCTGAGGCCCGGTGAACGGTCCGTTCACCTCCTCTGGACCTGATGAACGGACCGTTCGTTCCCTCCCCGAGGCCCGGTGAACGGGCCGTTCACCCATGCCAAGCCAACTGTGCTCTCGCCTTGGCCGAGTGAACGGTCCGTTCATCAGCCCCAGGTGGGCGGTTCGTTCGCCGGGCTCGGGTGAGTGGTCCGTTCATCCGCCTGGGTCGTGACGGCGCTGACCGATGGTGGCTGTCCACCCGAACGAGCGAGTGCCCGCCCCGCAGCAGCGGGACGGGCACTCGGCTTCGGACCAGACCAAGCCAGACCAAACCAGACCAAGCCAAGCCAGGCCAGACCGCTGAGCGGTCGGTCAGTCCGCAATCACACCTCGCGGCGCACGTGCGTCCCGTCGCGGACGGTCCCCACGTACTCCTCCACCAGGTCCTCCAGGGCCACGACACCACGCGTGGCGCCGTCCGGGCCGACGGCCTTCGCCAGGTGGCTCTGCGAGCGCCGCAGCGACGCCAGCGCCTCGTCCAACCTCGCGCCCACCGGCACCTCCGGCAACCCGCGCACCCGCCCCGGAGGAACAGTCGCGCCCTCACCGGCCTCGGCCAGGTCCAGCACGTCCTTCACGTGCAGGTACCCGATCAGGTCATCGGTCGACCGCACCGGGAACCGGGAGAACCCCGTCTCCGTCACCGCCGACTCGACCTCCGCCATCGTCGGCCGCGCCGACAGCGACGTCACCCGGTCCAGCGGCACCAGCACGTCCGCCACGGTCCGCTCCGCCGACGACAGCGTCTGCGCCAACCGCCGGTGCTCGGAGTCCTCCAGCAACCCCTCCTGCCGCGACTGCGAGATCAGCAGCGACAGCTCGTCCGAGGTGTACGCCGACTCCAGCTCGTCCTTCGGCTCCACCTTCATCAACCGCAGCACCCCGTTGGCCGCGATGTTGAACAGGCTGATGAACGGCCGAACGACCTTGACGAACGCCACGTGCACCGGCACCAGCCAGATCGCCAACCGCTCCGGGTTCGCGATGGCCAGGTTCTTCGGCACCATCTCGCCCAGCAGGATGTGCGCCACCACCACCAGCATCATGGCGATCGCGAACGACACCCCGTGCAGCACCACCGGCGGGATCGACAGCGGGTGCAGCGCGCCCTCGATCAGGTGCGCCACGGCGGGCTCGCCGAGGCGGCCCAGCAGCAGCGAGCAGATCGTGATGCCCAGCTGCGCGCCCGCCAGCATCAGCGACACCTCGCGACTGGCCTTGATCACCAGCGCGGCGCGGGCCACCCCGCGCTCCACCATGCTCTCCAACCGGTCCCGACGGGCGCTGATCAGCGCGAACTCCGCGCCGACGAAGAACGCGTTGCACCCGAGCAGGACGAACGTCATGACCAGCAGCCAGCCGTCGCTCACCGGGACACCCCCGTCTCGGCCGACTCGACCCTGGCCACCCGCAGCTCGGCCACCCGGTGCTTCTCCATCTGCATCACCGTGATCCGCCACCCGTCCAGGTGAACCTCGTCACCGACGTCCGGGATGCGCCCCAGCTCGGACAGCACCAGACCCGCGAGGGTCTCGTAGTCGCCCTCGGGCATCCGGAACCCGGTCGCCTCGGCCACCTCGTCGTCGCGCAGCAGACCGGAGACCATCCAGCTGTCCCCGCCCAGCGCGCGCACCGGCGCGGACTCGCGGCGGTCGTGCTCGTCGCGCACGTCGCCGACGATCTCCTCCACCACGTCCTCCAGGGTGACCAGCCCGGCCGTGCCGCCGTACTCGTCGACGACCAGCGCGGTCTGCAACCCGGACGCGCGCAGCCGGTCCAGCAGCGCGTCGCCCTCCAGGGTCTCCGGCACCGTCTGCACCGGCCTGGTCAGCGCCGACAGCGGCGTGGTGGCCCGGCGCTCGCGCGGCACGCTGAACGCCTGCTTGACGTGCACGATGCCGCGCACCTCGTCCAGGTCGCCCGAGTGCACCGGGAAGCGGGACTTGCCCGTCTCGCGGGCCTTGGCGACCAGGTCGAGCACGGTCGCGTCGGCGCGCAGCGACTCCACCCGCACGCGCGGGGTCATCAGCTCGCCCGCCGTGCGGTCGCCGAAGCGCAGCGACCGGCCCAGCAGGGCGGCCGTGCCCTCGTCGATCGTGCCGTGCTCGGCGCTGGAGCGGACCAGCGCGCCCAGCTCCTGCGGCGAGCGGGCCGAGGCCAGCTCCTCCGCGGGCTCGACGCCGAGCCTGCGCACCATCCAGTTCGCCGCGCCGTTCATGCCGTTGATCAACCAGCGGAAGACCGACGAGAACGCGGCCTGCATCCCGGCCACGGCCCGCGCCGTCTCCAGCGGTCTGGAGATCGCCAGGTTCTTCGGGACCAGCTCGCCGAACACCATCGACAGCGTCGTGGCCAGCGCCAGCGCGATGGCCAGCGAGATCGGGGCCGCGACGGACGTGGGAACCCCCACCGCCGTCAGACCCGGAGACAGCAGTTGCGCGATGGCCGGTTCGGCGATGTAGCCGGTGATCAGGGTGGTGAACGTGATGGCCAGCTGAGCTCCGGAGAGCTGGAACGACAGGGACCGGTGGGCCTTGTCGACGGCCTTGGCCTTGGCGTCGCCCACGTGGGCGACGTGCGATTCGACTGTGCTCCGCTCCAGCGCGGTCAGCGAGAACTCCGCCGCGACCGCGATGAACGTGCCCGCGGTCAGCGCCACGACGGCCAGCAGGCCGAGCACGCTCAGCAGGATTCCAGTCACCGGTCACCCCCTGGGGGGACCGGGTGGGACGGGTAGCCGGGTGTGGGGCCCGGCTCAGTACTGCACGGTTGCTCGTCGAGCACTGGGTAGATCACTCCTCGTCACGGGGACCCTTGCGGGTCTCCATTTTAGGTTGTGAACGTCGCTCAGCGCAGTCCGGTTCCCGCAGGTCGAGCCGTGCTGGCCCGGAGCACCACCTCACCTGCGACGCGCACCGTGCGTGGCGGGCCGCCGACCTCGTCCAGGACCAGGCGCGCGGCCCGCTCGCCCATCTGCTCCAACGGCAGTCGCACGGTGCTCAGCGGGGGCTGGAGGTCGCGCAGCGTCGGGATGTCGTCGAAGCCCGCGACGGACACGTCGCCGGGCACGTCCAGCCCGCGCTCGCGCAGCGCCGCGACCGCGCCGGTCGCCATGACGTCGTTGACGGCGAACACGCAGGTCGCGCCAGTTTTCGCGGCCAGCAGGTCGGTCACCGCGCGGTGACCGCCGTCCCTGGTGAACTCGCTCGGGAAGACCGCGTGGTCGGGCAGCTCGAGGCCCGCGTCGGCCAGGCCCTGGCGGAAGCCGGAGAGGCGGTCGCGGGCCACGACCAGGTCGTTCGGGCCGGAGAGCACGGCGAACCTCCGGTGCCCGAGCGCGGCCAGCTCCCTGGCGAGCGCGCGGGCGCCCGCCCGGTTGCCGGGCACGACCGTGTCGGCGCCCAGCTTGGCCTGGGAGATGCACGCCACCCGGCCGCCCTGCGCGGTGAACGCGGCGACCTCCTCGGCGAGGCGCGCCGTCGACGCCCGGTCGGTGGTGCGGCTGCCCGCGATCACCAGGGCGCGGGCGCGGTGCGCGCGGAGCGTGTTGACCAGCTCGACCTCGCGCTCCGGGTCGCGGTTCGTGGTGCCCAGCACGAGCACCATGCCCGCCTCCTCGGCGACCCTCGTCACACCGGCCGCGATGCTGGAGAAGTAGGGGTCGGCGATGTCGTGCACCACCAGGCCCACGAGCACGCTGCTGTTGCGGGCGAGCGCCTGCGCGGCGGCGTTCGGCAGGTAGCCGAGCTGCTCGGCGCTGCCGACGACCTTGTCCCTGAGCTCGTCGCTGACCTGCCGGGTGCTGCCGTTGAGCACGCGCGAGGCCGTCGCCAGCGAGACCCCCGCGTGCCTGGCCACCTCGGCCAGCGTGACCTGCCGCAACGCCAAGGCGGCCTCCTCCGGGTTAGTGGTTGGGCGAGACTAGCCCGGTTGGGCGGGAAGACAAGAGCTTGGCTCGGCGCGGTGGCGAAAAGTGGGGGCGGAGGGGTGGTTGGGGGGTTTGGGGTGGGGTGGGGGTGTGTGGGTGGGGATGGTTGGTTGAGGTCGGGGAGTGTGCGGGTGCGTGCGAGGGCTTGCGGGGGCTTGCGGTTGGGCGCGGGGGATGGGTGGGGACGCGCTAGTTCGCTGTTTGCCCGGTTGAACGGTCCGTTCACCCTTCGTTGAACGGACCGTTCAACCGGGCTCTTTACCGCTGGCGAGAGCGGTGGTGCGGTCGTGGGGCTGCCTTGCAGGAAGGTTGTGGGCAGCCTTGCTGCAAGGCTGTGGGGGGTGCCGGAAGGCTGTGAGAGGCGTTGCCGGAAGACTGCGGGTAAGTGGGGCAGAGCAGTCGGTTGAACGGACCGTTCAACCGAGGGCCTGGGCAGTTACCGACACCTATGCCGATGCCAGCACTCGGCACCCAGCACCCAGCACCCAGCACTCGGCACCCGGCACCCGGCACCCGGCACCCAAGTGCCTGGCTCACTGGTGCCTGGCTCACTGGTGCCTGGCTGGGTGATGGGGAGTTGGTTGAACGGTCCGTTCAACCGGGCTTTTTACCGCCGATGAGGGCGGTGGTGCGGTTGTGAGGCTGCGTTGGCCGGGAGGTTGCGGGGAAGTGGGGCGGAGTGGTCGGTTGAACGGTCCGTTCACCCCTCGTTGAACGGACCGTTCAACCGAGCTTTGGCCACCTGAGGGTGGCGGTGGCGCGGTACGCGGTGGCGCCGTGCGCGGTGACTCGTGTGCGGCTGTGCGGTGGCTCGTGTGCGGCGGTGCGGCGGTGTGTTGCGGCTGTGCGTGGTAGGGCAGTTCGCGGTGTGCGTTGCGGTGGTGCGGCAGTTCGCGGTGCGTGGTGTGCGTTGCGGTGGTGCGTGGTGCGTGGTGGGGCAGTTCGCGGTGTGCAGTTGTGGCAGTGCGTGTTGCTGCGGCGTGGTGTGGTCCGGTTGAACGGTCCGTTCAACCGGCTGGTGTGGAGGAGGTCGCCCCGGCGGGCAAGCCCTCCCCAAGCCCACCGGCACCCCCAAGCCCACCGGCAGGCCGATCGTGGACGGCGGTCACGACCGGCCCGCCGGGGGGAGCGCGCTCCCCCGGCGCTAGCGGGGCAGTGGTCTGCCCGCTGCCAGCAGCCTCAGCGCGCTCACCGACGGCACCAGGGCGTACACCGCGCCCGTGGTGCGCACGAAGCGCCGGAAGCCCAGTTCGCCCCGGCTCCCTCCCGCCTCCACCGTCCCCCCGCCCTCGACCCCGATCACCGGGTCCGTCCCGGTCGGCGCCCCCGTCGCCCCGCCCGCGAACGACGGGTCGTTCGCCCACGCCCGCTGCTGGAACTCGAACTGCTCCGCCAGCGACGTGCAGTGCGCCACGAACACCAACCCCCGCTCCGCCCCCGGCTCCGCGTCGTGCGGCGGGCCGAACGGGATGCCCCTGCGCATGATCCGGTGCGTCCTCGGGGACGGGTCCGTGAACGAGCGGGGGTTCGTCTTGCGGATGTGGGACGTGCACGGGGTCGTCGTGCCCAGGGGGTCGTCCGCGTAGTCGAAGTCGTTCTCCACCGGCCCGGTCGGCCGCGCGAGCGGGGTTCCGTCCAGCCTCCTGCCCACCAGCAGCGACCCCATCCGCTCCGGCCCGACCTCCGGCGCCACCGCCCGCGCGTGCGCCTCCACCGCCGCCCGCCACCCGGCCACGTCCTGGCTCAGCCTGCGCACCACCTGGATCGACCCGTCCCTCAACCACGCGGCCACCACCGGCTCCACCTCCCGCTCCGTGCGGTGCCCGAGCACGAACTCGCCCGCGTTCACCAGCACCGCCCCAGGGTGGTCCAACCTGCGCCCCGGTCGGGCCGGGTCCTCGCGGTGGAAACCGCGCACGGCGGGCTGCGAGATCCCGTCCTTGTAGCCGAAGTGCTCGTGACCGGCCAGCGCCCCCGGCAGCGTCTCCCCGTCCTGCACGTGCAGCCGCCGCACCCCCAGCAACCGGTCCAGCAGGTCCAGCTGCCGGGTCGTCGCCCGCAACCGCTCCCGCGTGTCCGAGGCCACCGTGACCACCGCGTGCACCGCGCTCCCCGCCCCGCCGAACACCCACCCCCCTGGTCCGGACTCCCCGGTGTCCCCGTTCGCCGCCGCCCGCGCCAGCGCCCCCTCCACCAGCAGCGGGTCGACCGCGCGCAGGTCCGCCTCCGCCGCGGTCGGGTCGGCGGCCACGGCCAGCACGCCCGGCGCGGTCAGCGACAGGTTCACCCAGGTCGCCCGCAGCGTCGCCGGGTCCTCGCCGAACGTCGCCCGCCCCAGCGAGAACGCCTCGTTGAAGTCCTCGACGTCGGCGGTCACCGACACGTGGCCGAGCATCCCGGCCAGCCACGTCCGCGCCAGCCGCGCGTCCCCGAACCGCAGGAACCTGAGCTGCTGGTGGTCCTTGTTGAACGCGGCCAGCACGTTCCCCTGAACCTCGCGCGACACCCGCAGCGGCGGGTCCGACTCGCCCGGTCGAGCGGCGTTCAGGCGCACAAGCCCGGTCATCCGGCATCCCCCGATCCCCGTTGGCTCCCCCTGCGGAACAAGGAGCGCGAACGGGGCCGGGTGGATACCGGACCTCGCCGAATTCCCCGCCGATGTGTTCCGCGCACCGGTTTCCACCTGCGGAAACCGCAAAACCGGCGGCGGGGAGCGCGCCTGGCGGGAAGAACTCCCGCGCCCGCCGGGCGACGCCGTGGTGAACCACCGCCGAATCGACGGCGCGAGTGCGCCGGAACAGCGGGACTCCCCGATCAGCCGCCGTTGTACGGCTGGTGCCCGCGCGAGCGGAACACCCTGGGGGTGTTCGCGGTGACCCGCAGCACCGAGTCGTACATGGCCCGGCCGATGCCCGCGCGGGCGCGCGCGGCCGGGTGGGTGGCGCCGTAGTCCTCCAGGTGCGAGGCCGTGTCGCCCCGGAACGCGCCGGACGCGAACAGCGCGTAGGTGATCATCGGCTTGCCCTGGGGGTCGAACACGACGCCCGCCTCGTTGCGCCCGTCGTCGAACCAGCCCGCCTTGGTGGCCACGTTCAACCGCTCCGGGGAGGTCAGCCGCGCCCGGATGCCGTCGTTGAACGAGGTCAGCGACCGCAGCACGGTCAGCAGGTGCGCCGTGGACGCCGCCGACAGCAGCTCGCCGCGCACCAGCTTCTGCAGCAGCGTGAACGTCTCGCGCGGGGTGGTCGTGCCGAGGAAGAACCGGTTCGGGTTCGCCACCGGCACCACCTGGGTGGCCGTGAAGCCCTTGGACCGCAGGATCTCGTTCAGCTCCAGCGCCGGGACCACCAGGCCGCACAGCCGCACCGCGGTGTTGTCCGAGACGGTGAGCAGCGTCGCCAGGACGTGCCCGAGCGTCACCGAGCTGGGGTACGCGCCGTCCAGGCCGAAGATGCCGTCGGTGTCCTGGATGACGATGGCCTCGGTCACGTCGACCCGCTGGTCGAGCGCGAGCAGCCCCCGGTCGACCTTGTCCAGCACCGCGACCGCGACCGCGATCTTGTTGACGCTGTACGCCTCGACCACGCGGTCCGCGTTGTCCTCGACGGCGGGCTTGAGCGTGCCGTCCGGGTCGCTGAACGCGATGTGCGAGGACCAGGTGCCGCCCGCGAGCGCCTTCTGCGCCTGGTAGGTCCAGTTGATCTTCAGTCGGGACAGGTCCGCGCTGGTCGGGATGAGCGACTCCCAGTCGACGCCCTCGCTCGCGGCCGTCGGCTGCGCCGACGCGACGCCGCCGAGCGCGACCGTGGCCGCCGCCGCGCCGCCGAGGCCCAGCGCGGCCCGGCGCTTGAACTGCTCACTCCCCATGACATCCCCCAATCGGTCGATGCCGGTCACGCTGAGGTGACCTTGCATCCGTTCTGTACGAAGGGAAGTAGTACAGAGGGTTGCTCGCAGTCACTCTTTTTGGTGAAAAAGTTTCGGAATTCCGAAGTCAGTAGCGTGGACGCCCATGAAATCAGGGGTTTTCGTGATCACGGGCGCAACGCGGGGCATCGGCGCGGCCACCGCGCGCATGGCCGAGCGGGACGGCTACCGGGTCGTGCTCGCCGCGCGCGACGTCGACGCCCTGCGCCACCGGGAGGGCGGGAACGTGCGCGTCCGCGCCTGCGACGTCCGCTCCTGGGAGCAGGTCTCCGGCCTGTTCGAGTGGGTCCTGGCGGAGTGGGGGCGGGTCGACGTGGTGCTCGCCAACGCCGGGGTCAGCGTCGACACCTCCTTCACCACCGACGACGGCGACCCGCCGGACACCTGGACCGACATGGTCGTCACCAACGTGTGCGGCCCCGCGTTCACCGCCCGCGCCGCCATGCCCGCCCTGATCGCCTCGCGCGGGCACCTGCTGCTCACCGGCTCCGCCTCCGGGCGCGGCGTGCGGCCGGGGAACCTCTACTCGGCCACCAAGTGGGCCGTCACCGGGCTGGCGCAGGGCCTCCGGGCCGAGTGCGTCGGCACCGGCGTGCGGGTCACCGTCGTGCAGCCGGGGCTGACCGACACCGGGTGCGTGCCCGCCTCGCGCGCGGACGACCCGAAGCTCGCGCCCGAGGACGTCGGCCGCGCCGTCATGTACGCCGTCTCGCAGCCGCCCGGCGTGGACGTCAACGAGATCCTGCTGCGGCCCGTCGGGCAGGCCGCGCACCGCTAGCGACGGGTCCGGCGGGACCGCGGACGGCCCCGCCGGACACCTCGACCGCGTCCTACCCGACCGAGCAGCGAGCCCCGTTCACCGTGAAGGCCGCGGGCGGCTGGTTGGTCCCGCCGTGCGAGCCGTTGAACCCGAGGGTCACCGACCCGCCCGGCCGCACCGCGCCGTTCCAGGCCACGTTGGTCGCGCGCACCCGGCTGCCCTCCTGGCTCCACACCCCGGACCAGGACTGGGTGATCCGCTGGTCGCCGGGGAACGAGAAGCCCAGCTCCCAGGCCGTCCACGCGGTGGCGCCGGTGTTGCGCACCACCAGGTTCGCGGTGAAGCCGCCCTGCCACGAGTTGGCCTGGTACGACACCGAGCAGCCGCCCTCCGGCTGCTGCGGGGCCTCGGCGACCTCCGCCGCCCACGAGGCCAGCCACACCAGCGCCGAGTTCCAGTTCACCGTGACCTCGTTGACCGAGTACGCCTCGATGTGGTCCACGAAGCACTTCTGCGGCGCGCAGCCCTGGAGCAGCCTGGCCGCGATCGGGTCCTGCAGCGCGCTGTTCGGACCGCCCGACAGCACGCCGGGGGGCGCGATCGGCAGCGACGGGTCCAGCTGGTTCGCCCAGTGCCGGTGGTGCACGTTCCGCACCGGCTGCTCCCCGTACCCGGTGACGTACGAGTACCCGACCGGGTTGCGGCCCAGCAGGTAGTGCAGCGCCTCGAACGCGCCGTCCCGGTACTTGGCCTGGCCGGTCAGGTCGAACGCGATGCTGAGCACGCCGCCGTTGTTGGCGACCAGCCCGTTCGAACCCCAGTCGTAGGTCGCGGTGTCGTACGGGGCCGGGTAGTTCTGCGCCGCCGCCTGCGCCAGCATCCCGTCCGCGACCTGCGCGAACCGGGCCTTGGTCGCCGCGACGTCGGCGGCGGGCAGGGTGTTCGGGACCAGCGCGAGCGTCACGTCGCCCAGCGGCGCGGTGTACCCCCAGTCGACGCCGCGGCCGTTCAGCGCCGCCGCCTTGTAGTGCGGCGACGAGGTGACGTCGGCGCGGTAGCCGGACTTGCCGGTGGTGGTGAGCAGCTCGGCCGCCGCCCAGTAGAACTCGTCGCTGACGTCGTTGTCGTTGTACGCGCCGCCGCCGGTGGCGTCGTTCGGGTCGGCGAGCTTGGCCGGGTTGGCCTTCGCCGCCGCGTAGGCCCGCTCGGCCGCCGCGAGGGCACGGTCGGCGAACGCCGGGTCGACCGAGCGCCACAGCCGCGCGGCCTGCGCCGCCACGGCCGCGGTGTTCAGGGTCGCCGCGGTGCTCGTCGGGGACAGCCTGCGGGCCTGCGGGTCCTGGTGCGGGAGCAGGGGGAGGCCGGTCCAGTTCACGTCGTGGATCTTGTGGTGGACCATGCCGTCCGGGGCCTGCATCCGGAGCAGGAACTCGACCTCCCAGCGGGCCTCGTCCAGCACGTCCGGCACGCCGTTGCCGCTCTCCGGGATGTTCAGCTTCCCGTCGCCGAGCGCGGCCTCGGTGCCCTTGAGCTTGGCGCGCTCGTAGGAGTTGAGCACCTGCCAGACCGAGATGCCGCCGTTGACCACGTACTTGCCGTGGTCGCCCGCGTCGTACCAGCCGCCCCGCACGTCCAGGGTGTAGCCGCAGTCCACCAGGCAGCCGACGGCGCTGTCGCCCTTGTTCGGGGCGACGTCGACGTGACCGGCCGGGCGGGCGTAGGTCTCACCCACGTGGGCGGCCTCGATCGGGGTGCCGCTGCGCTGGTGGTAGAAGAACTTCAGCGCGTCGGTGCGCAGGTCCCCCAGGTGGGAGGTGCCGATGTCGAACGGGAAGCTCGACTCCTCGCCGACGGTGAGCACGTAGCCCTCGCCTGCGGTCTCCACGGCGGAGAAGTCGACCAGGTGCACCGGGTCGCCCGAGGCCGCGTCGGCGGGCTTCGGGGTGGTGGTGCCGCGCGCGACGGTGGCGCCGCCCCTGGTCAGGGTCCACGGCTGCGGGGAGGTCGACGGGTGCAGCGCGGTGGCGCGCTTCGGGCCCTTCGGCAGGTAGCCGACCTGGTCGACGAGGACCTTGCGCGACGGGCCGGTGGGCTCGCCGCCCGGCGGCTTCACCCCGCCGACGAGGGAGACGTCGTCCACGCAGACCGTGCTGTCCTCGGCCAGCGCGCCGAGGTGGAAGGTCAGCTGGCCCGCTCCCGCGTCGGGGAAGTCCAGCTCCGAGGTGAAGGTGAAGGTGAAGCTCTGGCGCTCGGTGGTGAGCTGCACGTCCTGCTTGGCGATCTGGCGGTACGGGCTGACGCCCTCGCCGAGCGCGGCGGCGGCCGGGCGCGCGCGGTCGGCGCGGGCGGTGAACTTCAGCACGTACTGCTGGCCCGCCTCGAACGGGACGCCGTTCTGGCCGATCAGGGCGTCCCACGGGTTGGCGGTGCCGCCGGGGACCCGCGCGCACAGCTCGCCGTCGACGAGCCGGTTGGTCACGCCGGAGCCCGCCCACCAGGGGTCGGCGGTGCCGGAGGCGAACGACCCGTTGACGATCCGCTCGTAGGCCTGCGTCACGCTGGGTGACTGCGCCCGATCGGGGGTCGCCCGCTGGTCCGATTGCGCGGTGGCGGGGGGCGCGGTGGCCGCTGCCGCCAGGAGGGCCAGTGCGGCCGAGATGGCTGTCGCACGCCGGGGGGCGGGGGTGCGCGGTCTCATGCGGTCTTCCTCCGTCTGCTCTGACGTCGGGTGAACACGGTCCTGGGAGCGCTCCCAGGGAGGGTAGGCGCAGTTCGGGGCCGGGACAAGGACGGGCTTGACCTCCAGTGCGGTTCACGTCGCAGGCTGGGGGGCCGGTGACGCGGGAAGGGGAGCGCGGTGCGGTTGGTGCGGATGGCGGAGTTCGGCGGGCCCGAGGTGCTGCGGGTGGAGCAGGCGCCCGACCCGGTGCCCGGTGCGGGGCGGGTGCTGGTGGAGGTGGTGTGGGCGGCGATCACGTTCGTGGAAACGCAGGTGCGGGCCGGTAACGCTCCGTGGCCGGTTCGGGTGCCGCTGGTGCCGGGTGGCGGGGTGGCCGGAGTGGTGACCGCGGTGGGGGAGGGGGTCGGCGGGGAGCTGCTGGGGCGGGCGGTGGCGGCGAGCACCGGGGGGAGCGGGGGGTACGCCGAGCGGGTGGTGGACGCGGTGGAGGCGGTGGTGGTGCCGGACGGGGTCGGGCTGGACGAGGCGGCGGCGCTGATCGCGGACGGGCGGACGGCGGTGCTGAACCTGGCGGCGGCGGGGTTGGCGGTGGGAGGGCCTGCGGTGGGCGAGCCTGTGGAGAGCGGCGCCGCGGTGGGCGAGCCTGCGGTCGGGCTGGGCGGCGCCGCGGCGAGCGGGGCGGGGAAGCGGGTGCTGGTGCTCGCCGCGGCCGGTGGGGTGGGGAGCCTGCTGGTCCAACTGGCGACGGCCGCGGGTGCGGAGGTGGTGGGCGCGGCGGGTGGGGCCCGCAAGGTCGAGCTGGTCCGCGGACTGGGGGCCGCGCGCGCCGCGGACTACTCGGCCGCCGGGTGGGAGGACCTGGTCGGCGAGGTGGACGTGGTGTTCGACGGGGTGGGCGGCCCGCTCGGGCGGGCGGCGTGCGGACTGCTGCGGCCGGGTGGGCGGATGCTCTGCTACGGCCTGGCGAGCGGCGAGTGGACCGCCGTCGACCCCGGTGACGCGGCCCGGCGCGGGATCGAGCTGGTGCGGCCGGGGCGACCGGCGCCCGAGCGGATCAGGGCGGCCTTCCGGGAGGCGCTGCGGCACGCGGCGGACGGGACGCTCGCACCCGTCGTGGGCCAGTGGTTCCCGCTCGAGCGGGCGGCCGACGCCCACGCCGCGATCGAGGCCCGCCGGACCGTGGGCAAGACGCTCCTGCGGGTCGGCTGATCGCGCGCCGGACGGGCCCCGGTGAACCAGGGGTTCACCCGACCGCCCGCCCGGCATTCGTGGGAGCGCTCTCCCGCTCGTCATCCCGCGCGGGGAACGGGTGGTGGTCCGGTGCGAGCCGGGGGAGCCCGCCCCCGCCGGACTTGATCGTCCACAGTGGATCGCATAGGGGTTCACCTGCATGGGAGCGCTCTCATAGTTAGGGGTGCGCCCCGGTCGAATGGAATCCGGATGGCCTTGACTGGTGTAGACCAATCCGGTTGAGTCTGGAGACTGTCAGGCACGCAAAGCGCCCCAACCGGGAGATGTGATCACGTGTCGAGAATCCGTGCGGTGGCGGCCTCCGCCGCCCTCGTCGTGGTGGCGGCTCTGGCGGCCGTCGTGCCCGCGACCGCGGGCACCGAGCCCGCCGCCAAGACCGCGGCTGCGGTCCAGGCCGACTGCGCCTGGACGACCTGGACCGCGGGCCAGTGGTACGCCACTGGCGCCATCGTCAAGTACACCGATGGCAAGTACTACATCGCCGAGCACGAGAACCCGGGCTACGACCCGGTCATCAGCACCTGGTACTGGGAGCCGCACAGCGGGTGCGGCGGTGGCACCCAGCCCGGCAACGGCAACTGCAACCACCCGAACTGGGTGGCGGGCCAGTGGTACGCCGCCGGGTCGATCGTGAAGTACACCAACGGCAAGTACTACATCGCCGAGCACGAGAACCCGGGCTACGACCCGGTCATCAGCACCTGGTACTGGAAGCCGCACACCTGCGGCGGTGGTGGCGACCAGCCGCCGAACCCCGGTTCGTTCGTGGTCAGCGAGTCGCAGTTCAACTCGATGTTCCCCGGCCGGAACTCCTTCTACTCCTACAGCGGTCTCGTGGCGGCGCTCGGCGCGTACCCCGGCTTCGCCAACACGGGCAGCGACACGGTGAAGAAGCAGGAGGCGGCGGCCTTCCTGGCCAACGTCAACCACGAGACCGGCGGGCTGGTCCACATCGTGGAGCAGAACACCGCGAACTACCCGCACTACTGCGACACCGGTCAGTCGTACGGGTGCCCGGCGGGCAACGCCGCGTACTACGGCCGCGGCCCGATCCAGCTCAGCTGGAACTTCAACTACAAGGCCGCGGGCGACGCGCTCGGCCTGCCCCTGCTGACCAACCCGTGGCTGGTGCAGAACGACTCGGCCGTGGCCTGGAAGACCGCGCTCTGGTACTGGAACACCCAGACCGGTCCCGGCAGCATGACCCCGCACAACGCGATGGTCAACGGGCGCGGCTTCGGCGAGACGATCCGCAGCATCAACGGGTCGATCGAGTGCAACGGCGGCAACCCCGGCCAGGTCCAGAGCCGGGTGGACGCGTACAACCGCTTCGTCGGGCTCCTGGGCGCCACGCCCGGCGGCAACCTGTACTGCTGATCCGCGGCCCGGCGGCGGACCTCCGCTGACGGGCGACGCCGACGGGCCCCTCCCCGCGCCGGAAAACCGGTGCGGGAAGGGGCCCGTCCGCGTGCCGGGGCAGGGGAGTCGGGGGAACGCGCGCCGAGCACGTGGAACGCGCCGGAGGGTCAGTCCACGCCCAGGTGCGCCAGCACCGCCCAGCCGAACGCGCCCGGCGACCGGGTCCACGGCGGGCTCCCGGCGTCCGGCAGCACCACCCGGCGCACCGACGGCGCCTCGTCGGACAACTTCTCCGCCCACTCGGTCGGCTCGCCGCCCTCGACCAGCAGCGTCGGCGGCTCCAGGTCCGCGCAGCCGGGCGGGAACTCCGGCTCGCCGTCCGGCACGCACACCAGCGCCTCCACCCGCTCCGGTCTGGCGAGCGCGTAGCGCAGCGCCACCGCCGCGCCGGAACCGTGCCCCAGCAACGACATCGTGTCCAGCGCGAAGTGCTCCCGCGCCGCCTCCGCGTCCCGCTCGGCGTGCTCCGGCCGCACCGCGCAGCGGATCACCCGCAGGCGCGGCGCGAGCAGCTCGGCCAGGCCGGTCAGCTCGTCGGGGCGCTCGCAGCACAGCAGGAGCGCGTCGCCCGCGCCCGCTTCGGTCGCGGGCAGCGCCGTGCCGTCGTGCGCGGTCACCGAGTGCGGGACGGCCGCGCGCCGCTGTGGTTCCGAGTGCTCCACGTCCACGTGATCACCCGTTTCCCCGGCGCCGACGCGCCGGTGGTGGGCGCGAGCCGGTCGCGGCGGCGGCCGACGTGCCGCCGCGACCGGCTCGCGGGTTCGCCGGGCGCTGGAGAGCGCCCGCCGCGATCGGGGCCTCGGGAAAGCCGGTGACCCGTCCGCGCAATTCGGCGCGACACCGGAAACGCGCCCGGTCGCCCGCCGCCCTTCCCGGTTCCGCGCCTTCTGGAAAGGTCTCCGCTTTATCCGGGAAACACCGGCGCGACGTCCCGGTCGAACTCCGCCCGGATTTCCGCCGCGCGCCCTGATCGATTCGGCCACGGCGGGTCCAACCGCCGTCGCAGCGCGTGGTCGACGCCCTCGTCCGCCGCGTCCCACCCCTGGTGACGCGGCTCGCGATCGGCGTGCCGCCCTTGCGCCGCATGGCCCTCACGTGGTGGTCTACGTGACGTCGCGCCAGTTGGTTCACCACCTTGACCCGCTTGACAATATCGCTTTATGGTCTAGACCAAGCGATGGTCGACGTCTCCCTCCTGTCGGTGCGCCGATACCCAAACCCTGCGGGTCCGGCACACCTGGACGTCCCCACTCGCGCACGAAACCCTGCCAAGGGCGCGCTCGTGGAGCGCGCCCTCGTGAGGAGCTGGACACCCCATGGAATTCAAGCGGAAGCTCGCGGCGGTCCTGGCCGGCGTGGGCGTCACCCCGTTCATCGTCGTGCTGGCAGCGGGCAGCGCCAGCGCGCACGGCTACATCTCGTCGCCGCCGAGCAGGCAGGCCTTCTGCGCCCAGGGCGCGATCCCCTGCGGCAACATCAAGTACGAGCCCCAGAGCGTCGAGGGCCCCAAGGGCCTCACGAGCTGCGACGCGGGTCTGAGCCAGTTCTCCGAGCTGAGCGACGACAGCCGCAACTGGCCGACCACGAGCGTCGGCGGCAAGGTCACCTTCAACTGGACGCTGACCGCCCGGCACGCCACCGCCACCTGGCAGTACTTCATCGGCGGCCAGAAGATCGCCGAGTTCAACGACGGCAACAAGATCCCCGGCGCGACCGTGAGCCACTCGGTCGACCTCGGTGGCCGCACCGGCAAGCAGAAGGTGCTCGCCGTGTGGAACATCGGCGACACGCCCATGGCGTTCTACAACTGCGTCGACCTGCAGGTCGGCGGTGGTGGCACCACCGACCCGAAGCCGGAGCCCACCACCACCTCGCCGAAGCCGCCGACCACCACGCAGCCGCCGAGCAGCTCCTCCAGCGCGCCGAAGCCGACCACCACCTCGCAGAGGCCGCCGTCGGGCGGCGGCGAGTGGGCGCCCAACACGCCCTACAAGACGGGCGACCAGGTGACCTACAGCGGCGCCACCTACAAGTGCATCCAGGGCCACACCACCCTCCTGGGCTGGGAGCCCTCCGCCACGCCCGCCCTGTGGCAGCGGCTCTGACCACCGGCTGATCGCGCCCCCGGCCAGTGCCGGGGGCGCGTCCCCCTGCCCTTGAGGAGCACGAAGCCCATGGCACAGAACAAGAACAGGCGCGCGACCGGTGTCGTCGCGCTGCTCGCGGGCGCGCTGCTGCTGTCCGCCTGCGGGTCGGGCGGCGACGCCGGGCCCGCCCCCGCCGCCGCGACCGGTTCGGCGAGCCAGGCCGCGTCCGGGCAGAGCGCGGGCGGCGACCACAACGCCAGCGACGTCATGTACCTCCAGATGGCGATCGAGCACCACCGCCAGGGCCAGGACCTGGTGGAGCTGGCCGAGACCCGCGCCACCCGCGAGGAGATCAAGACCCTCGCCTCGGCCATCGCGGTCACCCAGAAGTCCGAAGTGGACAGCATGGTCGGCTGGCTCCAGGAGTGGGGCGAGCCGGAGTCCTCCGGCGCCGACCCGCAGGTCCACGCCGACCACGGCGGCGACCACTCCACCAGCCCCGAGCTGATCGCCGAGGTCGCGGGCAAGAGCGGCGCCGAGTTCGAGACGGCCTTCCTGAACCTGCTCATCGCACACCAGCACAACGCGGTCGACCTGACCAAGGTCGTGCGGGAGAACGGCGCGAACCAGCGGACCAAGGAACTGGCCGAGCGCGTCTTCCAGTCCCGGACCGCGCAGATCACCCAGATGCTCAAGTACCTGAGCTGAGCGGACGTCCGCGCGGCGCGGGCGGGTGTGGCACCACCCGCCCGCGCCGGGCTCAGCTCCAGGCCCCGAGCGCCAGCGAGCTGGTGAACCGGCGGTGCTCGCCGGTCACCGGGTCGGTGAACTCCAGCGCCTTCGCCAGCAGCTGCAGCGGGTCGGTGAAGTCGTCGAGCGGCTTCTCCCGCAGCACCGGGTAGAAGTCGTCGCCCACGATCGGCACGCCGAGCCCGCTCAGGTGCACCCGCAGCTGGTGCGTGCGCCCGGTCGTCGGCAGCAGCCGGTAGCGGCCCAGGTCACCCCTGCGCTCCACCAGCTCCACGCGGGTCTCCGCGTTCACCGGCCCCGGCACCTCCCTGGCGGTGATCACGCCCTTCTCCTTCACGATCCGGCTGCGCACCACGCGCGGCAGCTCCAGGTCGTCGCGCACCGGGGCGATCGCCTCGTACTCCTTGCGCACCAGGCGATCGGCGAACATCGTCTGGTACCGCCCGCGCAGCGCCGGGTCGACCACGAACATCACCAGCCCCGCCGTGACCCGGTCCAGCCGGTGCGCCGGGCTGAGCGCGGGCAGGCCGAGGTCGCGGCGCAGGCGCACCAGCGCGGTCTCCACGACGTGCTTGCCGCGCGGGATCGTGGCCAGGAAGTGCGGCTTGTCCACGACCAGGACCGCGTCGTCGCGGTGCACCACGGAGATCTCGAACGGGACCGGGACCTCGACCGGCAGGTCCCGGTGGAACCACACCGCGCCGCCGGGCGTGAACGGCGCGTCGGGGGCCACCGGGCCGGTCAGGTCGTGCACCCGGCCCTCGGCGAGCATCAGGTCGACCCGCTCGGCCGGGACCGGGAGCCGCTCGACCAGGTGGTCGCGCAGCGTCGCCCACGGCCCGTCCTCCGGCATCCGCACCCTGGCCGGGTCCAACCCGTGCCGCTGGGACAGCCCGGCCGGTCTCTGCTTGCGCCTCACCCGGACATTGTCGCTGATCGGGAGCGCGGTCCGGGACGCGTGCGGCGCGGCGGGACGCGCCGCACGCGGGCTCAGCCGAAGTAGTGCCCGGCCTCCAGGTCCGCCAGCAGGCCGGGGCCGGTCGGGCGCCAGTCGAGGGACTCGGCGGTCAGCGCGGCCGACGACGGCTGGTCCACGCCCATCAGCGCGCCGACGAACCCCAGCCCCGAGACGTCGCCGCTGCCCGCGGGCACGCCGAGGCGGCGCCCGATCACCTCCGCGACCTCGCGCAGCGGCACGCCCTCGTCGCCGACCGCGTGCAGCACCGCGCCCGCCTCGGCCCGCTCCAGCGCCACCCGGTACAGCCGGGCCGCGTCGGCCACGTGCACGGCGGGCCAGCGCTGGGACCCGTCACCCGCGTGCACCGACGTGCCCGCCTCCCCGGCCGCCGCGACCAGCATCGCGATGAACCCGTGGTCGCCCTCGCCGTGCACGGACCTGGGCAGCCGCAGCACGGACACCCGCACGCCCCGCTCGGCCAGCGCGAGCGCCAGCGCGGTGTTGCCGCCCCGGTCGCCGGGCGCGCCGGTGGGGGTCAGGCCGTCGCGCTCGGTCGACGCCCGGCCCGGCGTGAACGGGGTGCCTGCCGTGACCACCAGGGGCTTGCCGGCGCCCTCCAGCGCGTCGCCGAACGCGGCGATGGCCCGCGCGTCGATCTCGACCGCCTCGGCGAACCGGGTGAAGTCGTGCACGAACGCCAGGTGGACGACGCCGTCCGCCGCCCGCGCGCCCGCGCGCAGCACCGCCGGGTCGGTCAGGTCGCCGCGCAGCACCCGCGCGCCCGCCGCCTCCACGGCCGCAGCCGACGCGTCCGACCTGGCCAGGCCGGTGACCTCGTGACCGGCCGCGATCAGCTCGGGGACGACCGCCCGGCCGACCCAGCCGGACGCGCCCGTGACGAGAACCCGCATGTCCCACTCCTCCGCGTGCCGCCCCACCGCCAGTGATGGGACTTGGTCTCGTGACCGTAGCACGAATGATGGGACCAAGTCCCGTCGCGTAGGGTGGGGGCATGGGCAGATGGGAGCCGAACGCCCGCGAGCGGCTGCAGCGGTCGGCGCTCGCGCTGTTCGCCGAGCGCGGGTACGACAGCACCACCGCCGCCGGGATCGCCGAGGGCGCGGGGCTGGGCAAGAGCACGTTCTTCCGGCACTTCGCGGACAAGCGCGAGGTGCTCTTCGACGGTCAGGAGCAGCTGAACGAGGCCCTGGTCGCCGCGATCGCCGCCGCACCGGCCGAGGCCGGTCCGTACGAGGTGATCGGCCTGGCGCTGGACGCGATGGGGGCGTTCTTCGGGCCGGAGCGGCTGGAGTGGGCGCGGCAGCGGCAGGCCGTCGTGCAGGCGCACAGCGAGCTGCGCGAGCGCGAGCTGCTCAAGATCGCCTCGCTCACCGAGGCGTTCGCCGGCTCGCTGCGGGCGCGCGGGCTGGGCGCGACGGCCGCCGGGGTCGCGGCGGAGCTGGGCGGGCTGGCGTTCCGGGCCGCGTTCGCCGGGTGGATCGCCCCGGACAACGCGCTGGGCTTCCCGGAGGTGGCGCGGCGGGAGCTGGCGGCGGTGCGGGAGGCGGCGGCCTCGCTCGACTGAGCGCCGGGTCCGGGCGCGGCGGTGTCGGGGCCGGTGCGCGGAACCGGTGCGCGGTGGGGGAGAACGAGAGCGGGACGGGCCCCTGAGGACCCGTCCCGCGACAGCTGGTCGACCTGTGCCCGCCGGTTCGCCCCGGTCAGCTCGCTCCGGTCAGTCGTCCGACCCCCGGAAGCTCACCTGGTAGCCGAGCGCCCCGAGCATCCCGGTCAGCATCTTCTTCGTGCTGTCCACCGCGCGCTTGCGCAGCTCCGAGGTCTGCGCGGCCTCGGCCAGCTTCTGCTCGGCCGCCACGTAGAACGCCTGCTGGTCCTGCGCCTGGACCAGCGAGGCCAGCCGGTCGAACAGCCCGCGCTCCTGCGCGAACACGTAGCACTTGTCCTGCTGGAGGTTCGGCTTGTCCAGCTGCGGCGACGGCAGGTCGATCTCGACGGTCTTGCTCTCCTGCGACACGGTCATCGACCGCTCGTCCATCGTGCCGAAGTCGACGAACGCGTTGACCGTGCCCGCCGCGACGAACAGCGTCCGCTGCCCGGCCAGCGCGTCCGGCACGAACCGGACGTCCTGCTCGATGTCGAGCACCACCTGGTAGTCGCCCGCGGCGGCGTGGAACTGGCTCAGGTCCCGCAACGACTTCAGCACGGCCGGTTGCGACCGGTCGACGACGTCGGTGCCGAACGGGTCCCAGACCTTCGTCAGCGTGAGCGTGCCCAGGACGGCGGCGGCCAGCAGGACCGCGACCCCGGCGAGCACGCCGATGCGCCTCTTCATGCGCCGGGTGTACCCGATCGCCCGCGCCCGCAACCGGGCGGGGGTCGATCGCTTCGGGCGGCGGCCTCGGGAGGCGCGCCGCGAGGGGCGGGTTCCCCCTGGCAGGGAGGGGGGAACCCGCCCGTCCCGCAGCGGCGTCAGCGGGGTTCGGCGGGGGAGCGCGCCGGGTGGCGCGGACGTGGCGCGGCGCCGCGCGCGGGCCGGATCGCCTGCGCGGGCTGGGGAGCGGCCGTCGTGGGGTTCGCCGCCTGCGGGGTGGCGCGGGACGGCAGGGCGGTCACCCCGGCGCGCGCCCGCTCGACCGGTCTCGCGTCGTGCAGCAGCAGCCGCGCCCGCAGCGCCATCTCCAGCGCCAGCCGCTCGTCCGGGTCGTCCAACCGGTCGCCGAGCAGCCCCTCCACCTGGTGCATCCGGTAGCGCACGGTCTGCGGGTGCACGCCCAGCCTGGCCGCCACCTCCACCACCCCGCCCCTGGTGCCCAACCACGCCAGCAGCGTCGTCTCCAACCGGTGCCGCTGCTTGGCGGTCAGGTGCGCGAACACCGCCAGCGCCCGCCCGACCAGCGTCTCCACCAGGAACTCGTCGGCGAGCAGCGCCAGCACCGCCAGGTGCTCCTCGCACCAGGTGACCCGCGCCTGCGGCAGCAGCCCCCGCCGCACCAGCCCGAGCGCCCGACGCGCGCAGCCCAGCGACCGGCGCGCGTCGGCCAGCGGCACCACCGGCCCCACCGCCGCCCGGCGCCCGCGCAGCTCGGCCTCCAGCCCGCGCCGGTCGGCCGGGCCGCCCAGCACCAGGCACGGCTCCGAGCTCTCCAGGTCCAGCAGCACGTCCCGGCCGAACGCGGGCGACGGCAGCTGGTGCTGGTCCTCCCGGTACTCCAGCGCCACCACCGCGACCCGCTCCGGCAGCCGCCAGTCCGTGGACGCCGCCAGGTCCGCCAGCGACCGGGCCGACGCGGGCGACTCGCCCAGCAGCACCTTGAGCAGCTGCCTGCGCCTGCGCTCCAGCGCGCCGCTCGCCCCGGCCTGCGCCTCCGCGTAGCCCTCGACGGCGACCCGGCACAGCTCGTCCACCCAGGCGAAGATCGCGTCGGCCACGGCGAACAGCGCGTCGCTGGGCAGCCCCAGCTCGCGCCCGTGCTCGCTCAGGTGCCGCCACACCACCCGCGCCCCGACCCGCACCGCGTTCTGCAGGGCGTCCATCGTGCGGCCTTCGAGGAACTCGACCCGGCCGCTGTAGCGCAGCACCGCCTGCCAGTCGCCGGTCGGCGCGTCCGGGTCGACGATCGACTCGAAGCACTGGAAGATCGCGGTCTCCACCGAGCCGACCAGGACCTCGCGGAACTTGCCCTCCAGGGGCTGGGCGTAGGCGGGGACGGAGCGCCGGATCTCCTGCACGGCGTCGCGCACCAGCACGCCCGCGAGCGGTTGGAGCCTGCGCGCCAGGTCGGGGGGCACCGACGACCACGGCGCGGACCCGCGGGACCGGGAACCCCGGCCGCTCACTGGCATCGCCATGCGCGTCGCCTCCGTCGGGCGGAGCGCCGCCGTGGGACCCCGCCCGACTGACCATAAAACACCGGGTCGGCGAGTCAAACGACCATTCGGAGTGCTCAGCGGCGTCCTGCGGGACAGGCGCGCGGGGCTCGGTCAGCCCTGCCCCTCGCGCTCCTCCCGGTCCTCGCCGCGCTTGCGCAGGAACGTGAAACCGGGGATGCCGAGCACGGCCTGGCGCACGTCGTCGGCGATCTCCATGAGCTGGTGGATGTCCGGGCCGACGCGGTCCAGGGTGGCGAGCATCGGCAGCACGTCCTCCAGCAGGTGCTTGGTGAGCACCGGGAGCTGGTCGACCAGCTCGATGGCGGCGTCGATCTCCTGCGGGGTGAGGTCGTCCACGAACCGCTTGGCCAGCGGCTGCGCCTGCTTCGCCAGCGGGGCGTAGGACTCCAGCAGCTCGCGGGCGGTCCGCGCGGCGGACCCGGCGTCGGTGGTGATGGCGGTCGCGGTGGTGGTGAGGTCCTGCGCGGTGGTCGTGACGACCTCGGCCTTGGCGGTCACGGCGTCGGCGCGGGCGAGGAGCGCCTCGGTCTCGTCGAGCACGGCGCGGGTGCGCGCGAGCAGCTCCTCCGCCCCGCGCACCACGGCCTCGGCCGAGGTGAGCAGCCCGAGCACCCGACCGGGCAAGGAGACCGCGGTGTCCACGGTCGAGCGGGCGAGTCCGAACAGGGCACGCGGCGTCAGTTCCACCGGTCCAGTCTGCCGCACCGGTGGAACCGACGTCGTGGATCAGCCGGGGGACGGCCGGGTCACGGCGCCGCCACCGCCCCACCCGCGGCCTTCGCGGACTCCTCGGCGAACTGCGTCCGGTGCAGCTGCTCGTACCGCCCGCCCGCCGCCAGCAGCTCCGCGTGCGTGCCGCGCTCCACGACCTGCCCGTCCTCCACCACCAGGATCACGTCCGCCGACCGGATCGTCGACAGCCGGTGCGCGATCACCAGCGCGGTCCTGCCCGCCAGGGCCTCGCCGAGCGCCTCCTGCACCTGCGCCTCCGACGTCGAGTCCAGGTGCGCGGTCGCCTCGTCCAGCACCACCACGCGCGGGCGGGCCAGCAGGACGCGGGCGATGGTCAGCCGCTGCCGCTCGCCGCCGGACAGCCGGTAGCCGCGCTCGCCCACCACCGTGTCCAGGCCCTCCGGCAGCGACGCCACCAGCCCGTCCAGCCTGGCCCGCCGCAGCGCGTCCCACAGCTGCGCGTCGCTCGCCCCCGGCGCGGCCAGCAGCAGGTTGTCCCGCACCGACTCGTGGAACAGGTGCCCGTCCTGCGTCACCACGCCCAGGGTCTCGCGCAGCGAGGCCGAGGTCGCGTCGCGCACGTCCACCCCGGACAGCAGCACCGCGCCCGAGTCCACGTCGTGCAGCCGGGGCAGCAGGGACGCGATGGTCGACTTCCCCGCCCCGGACGACCCCACCAGCGCCACCAGCTGCCCCGGTTCGGCCGTGAACGACACCCCGCGCACCACCTCCTCGCCGCCGCGCGAGTCCAGCACCGCGACCTCCTCCAGCGAGGCCAGCGACACCTTGTCCGCCGCCGGGTACGCGAACCGCACGTCCCGGAACTCCACCGACGCGGGCCCGTCCGGGATCGCGACCGCGCCCGGCCGCTCCGCCACCAGCGGCTCCAGGTCCAGCACCTCGAACACCCGCTCGAACGACACCAGCGCGCTCATCATCTCGACCCGCGCGTTGGCCAGCGCGGTCAGCGGCGCGTACAGCCTGGTCAGCAGCAGCGCCAGCGACACCACCGACCCGGCGTCCAGCTCGCCGCGCAGCGCCGAGTAGCCGCCGAGCCCGTACACCAGCGCGGTGGCCAGCGCGGACACCAGCGTGAGCGCGGTCATGAACACCGTGGTGGCCATCGCCTTGCGCACCCCGATGTCGCGCACCCGCCGCGCCCGGTCCGCGAACTCCGCCGACTCGCGCTCGGGCCTGCCGAACAGCTTCACCAGCGTCGCGCCGGGGGCCGAGAACCGCTCCGTCATCCGGTCGCCCATCGCCGCGTTGTGCCCGGCGGCCTCCAGCTCCAGCGACGCCAGGCGGGAGCCCATGCGCCGGGCCGGGACCACGAACACCGGCAGCAGCACCAGCGCCAGCAGCGTGATCCGCCAGGAGAAGCCGATCATCACGGCGAGCGTGAGCGCGAGCGTGACGACGTTGCCCACGACCCCGGACAGCGTGTCGCTGAACGCCCGCTGCGCCCCGATCACGTCGTTGTTGAGCCTGCTGACCAGCGCCCCGGTGCGGGTGCGGGTGAAGAACGCCACCGGCAGCCGCTGCACGTGGTCGTAGACGACGGTGCGCAGCCGCAGGATCAGGTTCTCGCCGAGGCTCGCCGACAGCCACCGCGCGAGCAGCCCCAGCCCCGCCTCCACGAGCGCGATCACCGCGATCAGCCCGGCCAGGCCCGCCACGAACCCGGTCGTGCCGCCGGACACGATCGCCTCCACGACCCGCCCGGCCAGCACCGGCGTGAGCACCGCCAGCGCGGCGGCCAGCACGCTGACCACCAGGTACTGCGCGAGCTTCGGCCGGGACACGTCGGCGAACCGCCAGATCCGCCTCAGCGCCGCCGCCGACAGCGGCTTGCTCGACCGGCGCGCGTTGGCGACGTGGTGCAACGAGTGCCAGGCCGTGGTCTCCATGTCCATGGGCCGAAAGCTAGAACCTCGACCATTGTGGAAGTCAACGCGATAACCCGACCGCCGAAGCGCCGTCACCCGGACGTGGTGGGTGGATCGGACCCGGATGGTGCTGGTGTGACGCCTGCGGGTCGGGTGGGTGACGGTCTCGTTTCCGCCTTCGGGGTGCGCGGGGGCCGCCGGGCGGGGAAGCCGGGACGGTCGCCACACTGACCCGACCGGCGGGGAATGGAACCGGGACCGGCGGCGTTGCCACCTGGACAAGGGGCACGGAAAGCACACTTGGAGGCACGTCGTGGCGCAGGACCCGGAGGAGCTGTTCGAGGTCGACTCCGACGTCCCGGACCTGACCGGAGCGGTGCTGCTGCACCACTTCGACGGTTTCATGGACGCCGGGTCGGCGGGCGGGACGCTGGCCGAGCACCTGCTCCAGGCGCACGAGCACCGCGTGGTGGCGCGCTTCGACGTCGACGACCTCATGGACTACCGGGCCCGCAGGCCCAGCATGACCTACGCCACCGACCGCTGGGAGCACTACGACGCCCCCGAGCTGGTCGTGCACCTGCTGCACGACGCGGTCGGCTCGCCGTTCCTGCTGCTCACCGGCCCCGAGCCGGACCGCCGCTGGGAGGCCGTGACGCAGGCCGTCATCGCGCTGGTCGAGCGCTGGGGCGTGCGGCTCGCGGTCGGGTTCCACGGCCTGCCGATGGGCGTGCCGCACACCCGCGAGCTCACCGTCATCTCGCACGCCACCCGCCCCGAGCTGGTCGTCGAGCGCTCCCCGTTCAACCGGGTGCAGGTGCCCGGCAACCTGGGCGCGCTGGTCGAGCTGCGGATGGGCGAGGCCGGGCTGGACGCGATGGGCTTCGCCGCCTACGTGCCGCACTACCTCGCGCAGGGCAGCTACCCGGCCGCCGCGCTGAACCTGCTGCGGTCCGTGGCGAAGGCCACCGGGCTCGCGCTGTCCGCCGACGCGCTGGTCGACAGCGCCCGCCGCACCGACGCCGAGATCGCCAGGCAGGTCGCCGAGTCCAGCGAGGTGGCGCAGGTCGTGGAGGCGCTGGAGCGGCAGTACGACGCGTTCACCCAGGCGTCGGAGAACCTGCTCGTCGGCGAGGACGAGTCGCTGCCGAGCGCGGACGAGCTGGGCGCGGAGTTCGAGCGCTTCCTGGCCGAGCAGCAGCGCGACTGACCGGGACCGGGCGGCGCGGGCGAGGACCCGCACCTCCCGACTCCCGGCGCACGGCCCGCGGCGGCGCGCTCCCCGGTCGGGAGCGCGCCCTCCGGCGACCGGTCTCCCGCCGCGTGCAACCTGCCGGGCGTCCCCGCGCGTTGCAGTGGTGAGACCCCCCGCGCGGACGAACCTGAAGCCCCCGACCAGTTCGCCCGAATGCTCCGGTTGATCTTGTGATGTCCCCCGCGAGGCCCTGACCAGCGGCGCTCCGCGGCCCATCACCGCACCGTGACGAGCCCGCTCACGGGTTGTCCGGAAAAGCTGACAAAACCCTGAAGATAGCGCGTCCGCCCCGAGGGGCGTGGGAAAACGCGTGGGAGCCTGCGAGAACCCCCACCTCTCGAAGGCTCCCCTGAAGGACCCCTCAGTTGACCTCTGACGTGCTCGCCCCAGCGCCACCCCGCCCCGTCGAGGGCAAACGCCGCTACCGCGCGGAGCTGCAGGGCCTGCGCGCCATCGCCGCCCTGCTGGTCGTCGTGTACCACGTGTGGCTCGGTCGCGTCTCCGGCGGCGTGGACGCGTTCTTCCTCATCTCCGGCTTCCTCGTCACCGGCCAGCTCACGAGGATGGCCGAGCGGGGCGGGGTCCAGTACCGCACCTACTGGCTCAACACGGCCAAGCGGCTGTTCCCCGCCGCCTCGGCCGTCCTGCTGGTCACGGTCATCGGCAGCGTCATGTTCCTGCCGGAGCACCGCTGGCCGGTCACCGTCGAGGAGGTCTTCGCCTCGCTGCTGCTGCTGGAGAACTGGCAGCTGACGAGCGCGGCGACGGACTACTTCAACTCGCACGTCGAAGCCAGCCCGGTGCAGCACTTCTGGTCGCTGTCCGTGCAGGGCCAGATCTACCTGACCTGGCCGCTGCTGGTCGGGGCCGCCGCGCTGGCCGCGCGGCACCTGCGGATCAACGCGACCCGCGCGGTCGCCGTCGTGCTCACCCTGGTGCTCGCGCTGTCCCTGGCGCACTCGGTGGAGCTGACCAACGCGAACCAGCCGCTCGCCTACTTCTCCACCACGACCCGCCTGTGGGAGTTCGCCCTCGGCGGCCTGCTGGCGCTGGCGATCGACAAGGTCGAGCTGCCCGCCAGGCTCCGCCTCGCGCTGGGCTGGCTGGGCGTGCTCATGCTGGCCTCCTGCGGGATGCTGCTCCAGGTCGGCACGATGTTCCCCGGCTGGGCCGCGCTGTGGCCGACCGTCGCCACCGCGCTGGTGCTGCTGGCTGGCCACACCGGCAGCCCGATCGGCGCCGACCGCCTCCTGAGCACCCGCCCGCTGCGCTACCTCGGCGACATCTCCTACAGCCTGTACCTGTGGCACTGGCCGATCCTGGTGCTGTACCTGGTGGCCCGCGACCGCACCGAGGTCGGCCTGCTGGGCGGCCTGGGCATCATCACGCTGTCGCTGCTGCTGGCCGCCTTCACGCACCGCTACGTCGAGCGCCCCACCCGCAAGGGCCGGTTCCGCCTGGTCGCCGCCGCCATGGTGCCGGTGATCGCGGCCACCGCCGTGTGGCAGCTCACCAGCGACCGGCGGCTGACCGGCTACGTCGCCGAGGTCTCCGACGACAGCCACCCCGGCGCGATCGCCCGCACCGAGGGCTACGCGTACTCCGGTGACGACAACGCCCGCCTGGTGCCGCCGATGGTGGCCATGACCGACCAGTGGTCGCTCATCCCCGGCGCGAGCTGCGAGCGGCCCGACGCGGCCACCCCGCAGCTGGAGGTGTGCACCGGCCCGGTCGACGGCGAGCCCACCAGGAAGATCGTCATCGTCGGCGACTCGCACGCCCAGCAGTACACCGAGGCGTTCCTGCCCACCGCCGAGCGGCTGAACTGGCAGCTCATCACGATGATCAAGGGCGCCTGCCCGTTCTCCACCGAGTCGGAGACCGTGCGCGGCGACCGCGAGTGCGAGGACTGGAACGCGGCGGCGGCCGAGCGGATCGTCGACCTCGAGCCCGACGCCGTCGTCACCATGGCCACCAGGACCATCCGCCTCGACCACGACGAGGAGACCCCCGACGGCTTCGTCGCGCAGTGGAGGAACCTGGAGGAGGCGGGCATCCCCGTCGTCGCCATCCGGGACAGCCCGCGCTACGACTACTCGCCGTCCGAGTGCGCGGCCCGCTACGGCGCCGAGGACGAGCGGTGCGTGATGAAGCGCTCCGACCTGGTCGCGCTGACCATCGGCCCGCCGTACGAGCGGCGCGACGACATCCCGGCCAACGTCAGCTTCCTGGACTTCACCGACTACTACTGCACCGCCGACATCTGCCCGCCCGCCATCGGGAACGTGCTGCTGTACTTCGACGACAACCACCTGACGTCGAGCTACATGCTCACCATGAACCCGATCGTCGAACCGGCGGTGCTCGGCGCGCTGGGCTGGAACGAGGAGTAGTCCACGCGGGACCGATCACGCCAGGGGGGCTCGGGCAACCGGGCCCCCCTTCGCGCGTCTGCACCACTGTCGGACACGCGTGCGACAATCGCGGTGATCTTGGACGGGAGGTCAGGCCCGTTGTCCCGCAAAGGGTTGCACGCGGCCCGAAGCTGCCGAGCAGGAACCCGAACCCGGCGACCGCGCCGGTGGGACACTCGGTCGCGGGAACTGGGGGAGGGGCACACATGCGCATCCGGCTGCTGGGGCCGGTCGCGGTCGGGACGGACGCCGTCCAGGCCGCGCTCGGCGGACCCAAGCCGAAGGCCCTGCTGGTGGCGCTCGCGCGCCAGGGCGGGCACGTCGTCGGCATCGACCGCCTGGTCGACCTGCTGTGGGGCGAGACACCACCCGCGTCCGGCACGGCGCTCGTGCACACCTACGTCTCCCAGCTGCGCCGCGCCCTCGCCAACGTCGGCCTGCCCGACGCCCTGCGCACCAGCTCGCCCGGCTACCGCTTCGTCACCGAGCCGGGCGACTGCGACGTGGACGTGTTCACCGCCGAGCACACCGCCGCCCGCGAGGCCGAGCGCTCCGGCGACCACGCCGCCGCGCACGCCGCGTACGGCCGCGCGCTGGCCCTGTGGCACGGCCCCGCGCTCGACGGCGTCGACGCGGACTTCGCGCTGGCGTGGGCGCAGGAGCTGGCCGAGCACCGGCTGGCCGCCCGCGACGGGCTCGCCAGGACGGCGCTGGCGCTGGGCCGCCCGCTGAGCGCGGCCGACGAGCTGCGCGGCCTGGTCGCCGAACACCCGCTGCGCGAGGAGAGCCGGGCGCTGCTGATGCGCGCGCTGGCCGAGTCGGGCAGGCAGGCCGACGCGCTGGAGGTCTACCGGGACGGCAGGCGGCACCTGCTGGACGAGCTGGGCATCGAACCCGGCCGGGGCCTGCGCGAGCTGCACACCGCGATCCTGGACGGCTCGCTGACCACCCCGGCCGCCGCCGTGCCGCGCACCGCCGCGCCCCCGGCCGCCCCGGCCGCCGCGACCGCGACCACCGCCCCGGCCCGCCCGCTCACCCGCACCCTGCCGCCCGACATCAACGACTTCACCGGCCGCGCCGACGAGCTGGCCGCCATCCTCGCCCTCGGCGCCACCGGCCCCGACCGCCCGGCCGCGCCCGTCGTGGTGGTGTCCGGCGCGGGCGGCACCGGCAAGTCCGCGCTGGCCGTGCACGCCGCGCACCTGCTGGCCGAGCACTACCCGGACGGCCAGCTGTTCACCGACCTGCGCGGCCACGGCGCCCCGCCCAGCGCCTCCACCGTGCTGGCCCGCTTCCTCGGCGCGCTCGGCGTGCCCGTGGAGGACCTGCCACCCGGCCTGGACGACCGCATCGCGCTCTACCGGCGGCACCTGACCGGCCGCCGCCTGGTGGTCGTGCTCGACAACGCCCGCACCGAGCAGCAGGTCCGCCCGCTGCTGCCCACCGAACCCGGCTGCCTGGTCCTGGTCACCAGCCGCGCCCGCCTCGCGGGCCTGGGCTCCGCCGTGGACCTGGAGGTGTTCGACGCCGGGTCGGCGGTGGAGATGCTGGGCCGGATCATCGGCCCGGACCGGGTCGCCTCCGCGCCCGACGCCGCCCGCCGCATCGCGACCCTGTGCGCCGGGGTGCCGCTGGCGATCCGGGCGGCGGGCGCGAAGCTGCTGGCCCGCCCGCACTGGCCGCTCAAGTCCCTGGCCACCCGGCTGTCCGACGAGCGGCGGCGGCTGGACGAGCTGACCGTCGGCGACCTGGCGATCCGGTCCTGCCTCGGCCTGAACTACGCCGAGCTGGACGAGCGCGGCAAGCACGCGTTCCACCTGCTGTGCCTGCTGGACCTGCCGGACTTCGGCTGGTGGGTGGCCGCCCCGCTGCTGGGCGTGGACACCGCGACCGCCGAGGACCTGGTGGAGAACCTGGTCGACCTGCGGCTGCTGGACGTGGCGGGCATCGACCCGATCGGCCGGGTCCGCTACCGCTTCCACGACCTGGTGCAGCTCTTCGGCGCGGAGCTGGCCGCCCAGCACGAGCCGCCCGGCGCCGCCACCGACGCGGTCGCCGCGTGCCTGGCCGCGTGGGCGGACCTGGCCGAGACCGGCGTCAAGGGCCTGCCGCGCGTCACGCTCAGCCCCCGCCTGCCCGCCGCCCCGACGGGCGCCCCGCGCACCGACCCCGAGCTGGTCGCCGAGGTCGAGGCCGACCCGGCCGGCTGGCTGGACGCCGAGACCGCCGCCGCCGTGCGCGCCGTCCACCGCGCCCACGAGCTGCGCGCCGACGCGGTGACCACGCTGCGCGTCGCGGTGCTGCTGTCCTCGGCGTTCGCCGCCCGCAACGAGTTCGAGGCCTGGCAGCGCACCCTGGGGGTCGCGCTGGCGCTGGCCGAGGAGAGCGGCGACCCGCGAGCCGGGGCCGTGGTCCTGGCCGGGCTGGGGCAGCTGCACGCCGAGCTGGACGAGTACGACGAGGCCCTCGCGCACTTCGAGCGGGCCCTGGAGCGGGCCGACGCGGCCGGGGACGACGCGGTGCGCGCGGTGTGCCTGGCGGGCATCGGCACCGCGCACCGCGAGCGCGGCAACCCCGAGCTGGCCGCCACCGCGCTGACCGCCGCCGCCGAGCTGGGCGCGGCGCTGGCCGACGACGCCGTGGTGGCCGCCGCCGAGTACGGCCTCGGCGCCCTGCGCCGCGACCTGGGCGACCTGGCGGGCGCGGCGGACCGGTTCGACCGGGCCGTGCGCCGCTACGCCGCGGCGGGCGACCGGCGCGGCGAGGCGCTGGCGCTGCGCGGGGTGGCGCTGTGCCACCGGGCGCGCGGCGAGCACCGGGTGTCCGCCGAGCTGTGCGAGCGGGCCGCCGAGGCGCTCGACGAGGTCGGCGACGCCCTCGGCGCGGCCTACGCCCGCCAGGCGTGGGCCAAGGCCGCCCTGCGCCTGCCCGGCGTCCCGACCGCCGACCTGGTGGCCTGCCTGGCCCGCTGCCTGGAGGTGTGCGAGCGCGGCAACGACCGGTTCGGCGTCGCCCTGGTCACCCGCACCACCGGCGAGCTGCACCTGTCCCGAGGCGACCTGGCAGGCGCCCGCGCGCACCTCACCGCAGCCCTGGCGGGCTGGACCGAACTGGGTTTGGACACCTGGCGCGCCCGCACCCTGCGCGACCTCGCCGCCGCCGACCCCGAGCACCAGGACGAGCACTGGGCGCTGGCCCGCGAACTCCTGAGCGGCACCGGGGCCCGCGAGGAGCGCGAACTCGCCGAGACCACCCCCGAGGGCTGGCGCGCCGCCGTCGTCCACTGACCCCTGGATCGGCACACCGACCTGCAGAAAACCTCCAGACCGCGCCCCGCCCGCCTCAAGCCGATCTGGAGGCCGGTGGAGCAGACTCCCCGTCGTCAGGCGAACGACGACAGGGGAGCGAGGGCACGCGCCAGATGACCACCGCACGAACTCCGCGCACGGCGGGCGGACCGGTCCCCGTGACCACGCGCGGCGGCATCGTCACCAGGGCCGAGGCCTGGCTGGACCCGCCGGTCCCGTTCAGCCGCACCAGGTTCCACCAGGACTCGCACGGCATCTACCGCACCGACGACTCCGGGTACGCCTCGATGGCGTGGGGCCTGCCGGGGATGCCGCCGGACCGCAACGGCGGACTGGACGGGGTCGGGCTGGCCGCGCTGGGCGTGCCCACCGAGGTCGCCGACCTGCTCGCGGGCGACCTGCTCGTGCACGGGGAGCGCGTGGCCGTCTTCCACGAGTGGGACGACGACCGGGCCCGGTGCTGGGTGTTCGAGCTGGCCCCGGACGCGGGGACCGTGCACCGCGCCACCGCGCTGACCCGCGACCACACCGCCAGGCGGCACCCCCGCCTGAGCCGGTGACAGCGCCCTTCCGACTGACCGGACGCCCTTCCGCTTGACCGGACGACCCCACCCGGCCGGTGACACACCCCCACCGGCCAGGTAGCCGCTCGCGCGCGGGGCAGGGGGGACCCCGCGCGCGAACGGGCCGGAAAAGCCGGGGAGGGGCGCGGTGTCCCGCGCCCCTCCCCGGTCTTGCTCCCCCTGGCCCGCAGGCGAGGCGCCTCCCGCTCGGCCGAGGCCGAGGACCGGGATCAGACGAAGGCGTTCCACTTCTGGTTCGCCGCGCCGGTGCAGGTCCACAGCTGGACCCGCGTGCCGTCGGCGCTGGTGTTGCCCTTGATGTCCAGGCACTTGTCGGCGTTGATGTTCACGACGTCGTTCGCGCCGCTGACCGCCCACTTCTGCGCCCCGGTGCCGTTGCAGTCCCAGAGCTGGATGACGGTGCCGTCGGCCTTGCCGCTGTTCGACACGTCCAGGCACTTGCCCAGCGCGCGGATCGAGCCGTCGGTGTAGAAGGTCCAGTTCTGCGCCGCGTTGCCGTTGCACGAGACGATCTGGATCGGGGTGCCGCTGGCGCTGTTGGCCCACGGCACGTCCAGGCACTTGCCGCCGAGCCCGGTGACCCGGCCGCTCTTGACCACGCCGGGGTTGGCGCCGCCACCGCCGCCGTTGCCACCGCTGGTGTCGGTGACCCGCACGTAGTCCACGAGCATCTGCTGCGGGAACTGGGTGCTGGCGTCCGGGTAGCCCGGCCACTCGCCGCCGACCGCGAGGTTCAGGATCACGAAGAACGGCTTGTCGAACACCCACCGGTTGCCGTTGACCGACGCCGGGGTGGTCTGGAAGAAGACGTTGCCGTCGACCAGCCACTTGATCGAGTTCGGGGCCCACTCCACCGCGAAGGTGTGGAAGCCGTCCGCGAAGTTCGGGCCGGTGTAGGAGCCGCCGACACCGCCGACGCCCGAGTAGCCGGGGCCGTGGATGGTGCCGTAGACCTTGTTCTGCTCGTGGCCCAGGAACTCCATGATGTCGATCTCGCCGCTGTTCGGCCACGGGTTCGAGCCGATGTCCTGGCCCAGCATCCAGAACGCGGGCCAGATGCCCTTGCCGCGCGGCAGCTTCATCCGCGCCTCGACCTTGCCGTACGTGGTCGTGAACTTGCCGGAGGTGTTGATCCGCGCCGAGGTGTACTGGCAGCGGCCGTACCAGCAGTTGTAGTTGCCGGGGTTCTCCTTCTTGGCCGTGATCACCAGGTTGCCCGACCCGTCGAGCGCGGCGTTGCCCGCTGAATCGGTGTAGTACTGGTGCTCGCGGTTGTTGCCGAAGTTGTCACCGGTCTCGGTGTTCCACTTCGACGAGTTGACCCGCTGGCCCGCGGAGCCGTCGAAGTTGTCCTCCCAGATGACCTTGTCCGCCTGGGCTGCCTGCTGGTACTGCGCGGGCTGCTGCGCCCCGATGGCCGTCAACGGCGCAGCCGCCAGACCCAGGGCGAGCGCCAGCGCGCCCACCGCTACTCGCTTCCGCATGAAACTCCTCTTCCACTTTGGCGGCGTTCGGGCAGAAGTTACCGAGCGGTTCCTTAAGGCGTCTTTAACAGCGGCGTTGGAGTTCCCAAAGCCCTAGTGTTCTTGGACATGCCGGTCGGCACCCCGGCCGGTCCGACGAGGAGGTCGCACCCATGCCCGTCCTGCGCAGCTACGTCTCCGGTCGATGGCACACCCCCACCACCGAGGGGGCGCCACTGCACGACGCGGTCACCGGCGAGGAGATCGCCCGCATCAGCTCCGACGGCGTGGACATGGGGGCCGCGCTGCGCCACGGGCGCGAGGTCGGCGGACCCGCGCTGCGGGAGCTGACCTTCCACCAGCGCGGGGCGCTGCTCAAGGCGCTGGCCTCGCACCTGCGCGAGCACCGCGACGAGCTCTACGAGCTGTCCGCCCGCACCGGCGCGACCCGCACCGACTCGGTGGTCGACGTGGACGGCGGCATCGGCGTGCTGTTCACCTACTCCGGCAAGGCCCGCCGCGAGCTGCCGAACGACCGGGTGCTGGTCGACGGCGCGGTGGAGCCGCTGGGCAAGGGCGGCACGTTCGCGGGCGTGCACATCGCCACCCCGCTGCGGGGCGTGGCCGTGCAGATCAACGCGTTCAACTTCCCCGTGTGGGGGCCGCTGGAGAAGTTCGCCCCCGCGTTCGTCGCGGGCGTGCCCACGCTGATCAAGCCCGCCTCACCCACCGCCTACCTCACCGAGCGGCTGGTCGAGCTGGTGCTCGGCTCCGGGCTGCTCCCCGAGGGCTCGCTGCAACTGGTGTGCGGCAGCGCCGGGGACCTGCTGGACCACCTCACCGAGCAGGACCTGGTCGGCTTCACCGGGTCCGCCGCCACCGCCGCGAGGCTGCGCACCCACCCCGCCGTGGTGCGCTCCTCGGTCCGGTTCACCGCCGAGGCGGACTCGCTCAACTGCTCCGTCCTCGGCCCCGACGCCGAGCCCGGCACCCCCGAGTTCGACCTGTTCGTCAAGCAGCTCGTGTCCGAGATGACCGTCAAGGCGGGCCAGAAGTGCACCGCGATCCGGCGCGCGCTGGTCCCCGAGCCGCTGCTCGACGCCGTCGCCGAGGCCGCGTCCGCCAGGCTCGGCCGCGTGGTGGTCGGCAACCCGGCCAGCAGCGGTGTGCGGATGGGCGCGCTCGCCAACCTGGAGCAGCGCGAGGAGGTCCGCAGGGCGCTGAAGTCGCTGGTGTCGGCCGGGCGGATCGTGCACGGCTCCCCGGACCGGGTGGACGTGGTCGACGCCGACCCGGAGCGCGGCGCGTTCCTGTCCCCGGTGCTGCTGACCGCCGACCCCGACCGGGCGCAGCCGCACGAGGTGGAGGCGTTCGGGCCGGTGTCCACGCTGCTGCCGTACCGGGACGCCGCGCACGCGGTGGAGCTGGCGGCGCGCGGCGCGGGCAGTCTCGTGGGGTCGGTCGTGTCGCACGACCCCGACTTCGTGCGCGAGGTCGTGCTCGGCGTCGCCCCCTGGCACGGCAGGCTCCTCGTGCTCGACCGGGACGACGCGGGCGAGTCCACCGGCCACGGCTCGCCGCTGCCGACCCTCGTGCACGGCGGCCCCGGCCGGGCGGGCGGCGGCGAGGAGCTGGGCGGGGTGCGCGGCGTGCTGCACCACCTGCAGCGCACCGCCGTGCAGGGCAGCCCCGATGTCCTGACCGCCGTCACCGGCCGCTGGACCACCGGGGCCAAGCGCACGGCGGGCGACGAGCACCCGTTCCGGAAGTCGTTGGCGCGCTTGAGGGTCGGCGACTCGATCACCGCCGGGCCGCGCTCGGTGACCCAGGCCGACGTGGAGCACTTCGCCGAGTTCACCGGTGACACGTTCTACGCGCACACCGACGACGAGGCGGCCGGGGCGAACCCGTTCTTCGGCGCGCGGGTGGCCCACGGCTACCTGGTGGTCTCGCTCGCCGCCGGGCTGTTCGTCTCCCCGGAGCCCGGTCCGGTGCTGGCCAACTACGGGCTGGAGAACCTGCGGTTCCTGACCCCGGTGTTCTTCGGCGACGAGCTGACCGTGACCCTGACGGCCAAGCAGATCACCCCGCGCGAGGACCAGGAGTACGGCGAGGTCCGGTGGGACGCGGACGTGGTGAACCAGAAGGGCGAGTCGGTGGCGAGGTACGACGTGCTCACGCTGGTGGCCAAGGAGGGCTGAGCCGGTGGGGCGCCCGCCGTCACGACGACGGGCGCCCCACGACCGCCCGCAGCCGCTCGTGCGCGGGCGAGCCCGGTTCGGCGGTCCAGGTGATCAGCTGCTGGTCCGGGTCGTCCGCGCAGGTCAGCGCGGACCAGTCCAGCGCCAGCTCGCCCACGAGCCGGTGCCGCAGCACCTTCGTCCCCGACCCGCGCACCGCCACGTGCTGGGCGCCCCACCACCGCCGGAAGTCCGCGTCCCGCGCCGACAGCTCGGCCACCAGCCCGGCCAGCGCCGGGTCCGCCGGGTGCCGCACCGCCTCCATCCGCAGCTGCGCCACGCCCTGCCGCGCCCAGTGCGGCCAGTCCGCGTACTGCGCCCGCAGCTCCGGGTCGAGGAACACCAGCCGCATGAAGTTGCGCTCCCGCACCGGGAACCGGCCGAAGTCGGTGAACAGCGCGGCGGCGGGCCCGTTCCACGCCAACACGTCCGAGCGCCTGCCCAGCACCACGGCGGGCGTGCCCGCCAGGTCGTCCAGCAGCCTGCGCAGCCACGGGTGCGCCCCGCGCGGGCACGGGGCCCGCCAGCGCGAACAGGTAGGCGCGGGCGGCGTCGTCCATCCGCAGCACCCGCGCCAGCACCTCCAGCACCGGGGTCGACGCGCGGCGGCGGCCCTGCTCCACGCGGGTGTAGTAGTCGGTGCTGATCGACGCCAGCAGCGCGACCTCCTCCCGCGGCAGCCCGGCCACCCGCCGACCCCGGCCCTCGGGCAGCCCGACCTCGGCCGGGCGCAGCCCCGCCCGGCGCGCCCGCAGGAGATCCCCCAGCTCCTCGCCTCCCACGCGCCCGAGCATCCCCTTGCCCGCGGGCGCGCGCGGGACGTGAAGGGGGGCCGGAACCGGCCCTGGTCCGGCGGGCGCGACCCGGTGACCCTGGGGGTGACGACGAGCGAGGAGCGGCAGTGCGGACGACGGTCACCTTCCCCAGCAACGACTTCACCATCGCGGGCGCCCTGTTCACCCCCGACGGGAGGCCGGACGGGCGCCTGCCCGGCGTGGTCGTCTCGCACCCCGGCGGCGGGGTCAAGGAGCAGAGCGCGAGCACCTACGCCGAGCGCCTGGCCCGCGAGGGCTTCGCCGCGCTGGTGTTCGACGCGGCCAGGCAGGGCGAGAGCACCGGCGAGCCGCGCGGCCTGGAGGACCCGTTCCAGCGGGCCGAGGACGTCAAGTCGGCGGTGACGTTCCTGAGCACCCGCGCCGAGGTCGACCCGGACCGGATCGGCGCGCTCGGGCTGTGCGCGTCCGGCGGGTACGTCCCGTACGCGGCGCAGACCGACCTGCGCGTGCGGGCCGTGGCCACGGTCAGCGCCGCCGACATGGGCGACGTGGTCCGGCGCGGCGTCGGGCGGACCCAGGAGCCTGCGGTGCTGCGCGAGGCGCTGCGGCCGGCGGGGGAGCTGCGCACCACCGAGGGGCGGGGCGAGCCGGTGCTGCGCGGGCCGTGGGCGCCGGACGAGTGGGCCGACGCGCCCCGTGACAGCCACGAGGGCGAGACGCACGAGTACTACCCGCGCTGCGCGGCAGTGCGAGACCACTGACCGGTTTGCTCCGGCTTTGAGCTGCGGCTCCGCCGGTTTGTTCTTTCGTCTGGCCGGCACCCCCGCGCGGACAACCTCCAGGTGGTGCGGGGCGTCGACCTGCTCGCCCAGTTCGACCCGTTCGCCCGGATCGACCTGCTCGCGCCCCGCCCGCTGCTGATGGTGATCGGCTCCGAGGCGGTGACCGGCCACCACAGCCGCGAGGCCGTCGAGCGCGCCGCCGGGCAGGCCGAGCTGGTCACCGTCGACGGGGCCACGCACATGTCGCTCTACGACCGCGACGAGCACGTCACCCCGGCCGTGGCGCGGATCAGCACGTTCCTCGCGGAGCACTTGGCCTGACGCCGCGCTCGCGGCGCGAGGGACGCCCCCGCGCCGCGAGCGGCCCTGGCTAGGCCGAGTACCCGACCACCGCCGGGTCGACCCAGTCGCTCGACACGATCGTCGCGCCCTTGCCCGCCAGCAGCCGCACCCTGGCCTGCGCGTCCGCGACCGACGGCGTGCGGCTGTCGATCGCCGGGGCGACCGAGTGCGCGTCCGTCATGACCACCAGGTAGTGCCCGCCCAGGTACGAGTCGCCGGGGTAGCTCGCGTACGCGCTCGCGCTCCCGTCGAACGCCACGAACCACGGGGCCCTCGCGCCGCCGCGCGCGCCCGTGCGCGGGTCGGTCTGCGAGGCGCCGTTGATCGCCGGGAACACCGTGGTGGAGCCGAGCGTCCCGGCCGCGTTCGCCGAGATCAGGTGGTCGGCCACCTCCAGGTCGGTGTGGTAGCTGTCGAACGGGTTGCCCGCCTCGAACGTGCCGGTCTCGGCCAGCAGCACGAACTTCCCGGCCAGCGCCGACCGCGACGGCCACGCGCCCGCCCGCGCCGCCGCGTCCAGCGTCGCGTGCGAGCCCTTCAGGTCGGACGGCCCGAACACCACGTCCCGGCCCAGGTTGTTCGCCACGACCTGGTCGAACTGGGGCGCGCCGAACCCGCCGCGGCCGTCGAAGCCGTTCTTGAACTCCAGCTTCAGCACCACCGGCGGGTGGTTCGGGTTGCGGTCGTGCCACAGCCGCACGTTCCGCAGGCACATCGCGAGGTTCTGGTCGCGCGCCCCGGTCCGCAGCTGCTCGTAGGTCGAGGCGTTCGCGCAGTTGTTGTTGCTGCCGGGGTCGTGGCTGACCTTGAAGTCGTTGGTGAACAGGAAGTTCGTCCAGACGTCGATCTCGACCAGGCCGGGTCGCTTGTCGAGCACGTCCACCAGGTAGGGGGCCGTGCCCTTCTCGTAGGAGTTGTGCACGCCGACGGCCGTCGCACCGGTCGCCGTGGCGGCGGACGCGGGCAGGGGGACGGCCACCAGCAGGAGCAGCACCACCGCCGTGATCAAGCGCTTCATCGCCGTTGATCTCCTCATCGGTACTGTGCAGGGCCCGTCCACCCTAGGAACACCGGGGCCGGTTCCGGGGGGTCCGCGCGGACGGCACTGCGGGACCCCCGTCCGAGGGGTCGCGGGGCTCGCGGGAACAGACCGGCCGCCCGCCGGGTTGAGCCGGGGGAGAAGGCGCACGGCGACGGAGGAACGAGGAACAGCGTGTCCGACACTTTCCTGCTCGGTGGAGACCTGCCCGTCAAGCGGCTCGGCTACGGCGCGATGCGCATCACCGGCAAGGGCATCTGGGGCCCACCGGCCGACCACGACGGCGCGATCGCGGTGCTGCGCAGGGCGGTCGAGCTGGGCGTGAACTTCATCGACACGGCGGACTCGTACGGCCCGCACGTCAGCGAGGAGCTGATCCGCGAGGCCCTGCACCCGTACCGCGAGGACCTCGTCGTCGCCACCAAGGGCGGCCTGCTGCGCACCGGGCCGGACGTGTGGCCGGTGCTGGGCAAGCCCGCCTACCTGCGGCACGCCCTGGAGGGCAGCCTGCGCAGGCTCGGCGTCGAGCGGATCGACCTGTACCAGCTGCACCGGGTCGACTCCGAGGTGCCGCTGGAGGACCAGGTCGGCGAGCTGCGGGCGCTCCAGCAGGAGGGCAAGATCCGGCACATCGGTCTGTCCGAAGTGGACGTCCCGACGCTGCAGAAGGCCCAGCAGGTGGCCGAGATCGTGAGCGTGCAGAACCTCTACAACCTGGCCACCCGGCACCACGAGGCCGTGCTGGACCACTGCACCGAGCACGGCATCGCGTTCATCCCGTGGTTCCCGGTCGCGACCGGCGAGCTGGCCCGCCCCGGCGGCGTGCTCGACCAGGCCGCCAAGGACCGCGGCGCGACCCCCGCGCAGCTCGCGCTCGCCTGGCTGCTGCGCCGCTCCCCGGTGGTGCTGCCGATCCCCGGCACGTCCTCGGTGGCGCACCTGGAGGAGAACACCGCCGCTTCGGACATCCGCCTCACCGACGCGGAGTTCGACGCGCTGACCGCCCTCGCCTGAGCCGCGGCGGGCGCGGGGCGGCGGTCACCGGACCACCGCCCCGCGCCCGCGCTCGTCTCAGCGCGCCCGCGCCACGCGCTTGGCGACCTTCTCGCGGACCTCCTCGGACAGCCCGGCCACCCCGACCAGCGACGGCAGCAGCTCCGGCTCCAGCTGGAGCGCCCGGAACACCACGGCCACCGTGATCGCGTGCCCCGGCCGCTCGACCACCTCGATCCCGTCCCCGGCGCGCACCGAACCCGGCTCCAGCACCCGGAGGTAGGCCCCCGGCAGCGCGCGGGCGGTGAACCGCTTGACCCACTGCGGCTCGTCCAGCACCAGCGCGAACGTCCGGCACGGGATGCGCGGCGCGGTGACCTCCAGCAGCGCCGTCCCCATCCGCCACCGCTCGCCCACCAGCGCGTCCGACACCGCCACGCCCTCGGTGGTCAGGTTCTCCCCGAACAGCCCGGCGGGCAGCTCGCGCCCCAGCTCCGCCTCCCACACCGCCAGCTCCTCGCGGGCGTAGGCGTACACCGCCTGGTCCGGCCCGCCGTGGTTGACCTTGTCGGAGATCTCGTCCCCGGCCACCCCGCTCATCCCGGCTCCGGGCGCCTCCAGCGCCACGGCCCCCTCGACGGGCCGCTTGCCGATCGCGGACTCGCCGATCCGCACGCCCTCGAACGGGACGCGAACCCCCGTGTTGACCGACAGCACTCGTGACATGAGCCAAGAAGGTAACCCACCCCCGAGCCGCCCAGCGCCCCGGTTTTCCCCGCCGGGACGCGCCGGTCACGCGCCGTCCGCGCCCCGTCACCCGACCAGCCCCGCCGCGAAGCTGCTCAGCCCCTCCCGGTCGCCCCGCCCGGTCTTGCTGAGCAGGCTGGCCACGTGCTTCTCCACGGTCCGGGGCGAGATGTGCAGCCGGTGCGCGATCGCCTTGTTCCCCAACCGCACCCCGACCAGCCGGAACACCTCGAACTCCCGCACCGTCACCCCCAGCGCCCGCAGCTCCCTCGGCACCAGGTCGCTGCCGCTGCGCCGCTGCTGCACCGGTGCCCCGGCCGCCCGCAGCAGCCCCCGGCACGCGCTGGCCACCGCCGACGACCCGGCCCCGTGGAACCGCTCCTCGGCCTCCCGCAACCACCCGACCGGCTCACCCCAGCCGTCCCGCACCGCGGCCTCCGCCGCCAGCCGCAGCCCCAGCCCGTCCGCCAGCGGGAACACCTCACCGGCCGCCCGCGCCGACGCGAACGCCGCCAGCGCCTCGTCCCCGCGCCCGGCCCGCCCCAGCAGCACCGCCAGCGCGTACCCGCCGAACACCCGGTTCCACCGCATCCCGCCGACCGCGCCCCCGACCACCTGGGCGCACGCGGCCAGGTCCACGCCCCCGTCCAGCGCCCCCAGCAGCAACCGCAGCCCGTGCGTGCCGGACAGGTGGAACGTGGACGGGCTCGCCAGCTCCAGCTCCTCGGCGACCGCCAGCTCCCGCGCCGCCAGCCCCCGGTCCTCCTCCAGCAGCGCGCAGAACGCCCTGGCCAGCCCGAAGCACAGCGGTCGCTCCTGCGCCCCCGCCCCGCCCACGGCGTCGAACCGCTCCAGCGCCGCCGCCATCTCCGCCCGCCGCCCCCGGTGCGCGGCGGCCGTGGCGCGGGTCATCAGCACGTAGCCCGCGATCCCCAGCAGCTGGAACCGCGCGGTGTCCTCCGCGCACCGCTCCACCAGCTCGTCCGCCTCCGCGTACCGGCCGCGCAGCACCGCGTCCAGCGCCAGGATCGCGTCCACGTTGCACGCCACGAAGATCGCCCCGACGCCGAGCGCCTCCGCCCGCGCCCTGAGCAGCCCGGAGACCGAGGCGTCCGCCAGCCACGCCAGCCCGGCCCGCCGCACCACCGCGTAGCTGCGCTGCACCGGCAGCCGGTGCTCCTCGGCGATGCGCTGCGCCGTCACGAAGTGCTCGGTCGCCTCGCCCACGTCCCGCTCGCGCGCCAGGATGCCCAGCAGCTGCCTGGCCTCGCAGCGCACCACCGGGTCCGGGCTGCGCTCGGCGGCCCGCAGCGCCAGCTCCCGCGCCCGCTCCACCCGGTCCGGTCCCGGCGACTGGAGCGCCAGCGACGCCGCCACCGAGTCCACCAGCGCCACCTCGGCCACCGGGCCGTCCGCGCCGAGCAGCGCGCGGGCCTCGTCGACCTGCGCGGCCCCCAGCTCCCACCGCCCGGCCAGGTACGCCACCCGCGCCAGCCGCGTGCACAGCCGCGCCCACCGCACCCGGTCCAGCCGGGGCCCCAGCTCGGCCAGCGGGCCGACCAGCGCGAACGCCCGCTCGAACTGCCCGGCCTCGCCGAGCGCGGGCAGCAGCGACTCCAGCACGTCCGCGCGCACCTCGGCGTCCAGCGGGCCGGACAGCAGCCGGTGCGCGTGGTCGAGCAGCCGGACCGCCGACCCGACCGCCCCGTCCGCGAGCGCCCGCCGTCCCGCCTCGGCCAGCAGGGCGCCCGCCTCGGCCTGCTCGCCCGCGTCCAGGCGCAGCGAGGCCACCAGCGGGCACCACTCGCCGGGCAGGCCGGGGTGCAGCGCCTCGACGGCGTCGGCGGCCCGCCGGGACAGCTCGGCCCGCTCACCGGGGGCGAGGCGGGCGAGCAGGGCCTCGGCGGTGAGCGGGTGCCGGAAGGCGTACCAGTCGGGCACCGGCTCGTCCGGGGTGACCAGCTGCGCGGCGACACCCGCGTGCAGGTGCCCGAGCAGCGCCCGGTCGTCCAGGCCGGTGATGCGGCGCAGGACGGTCAGCGAGAACCGGTGGCCGAGGACGGCGGCGGCGGACAGCAGCTCGCGCCCGCGCGGCCCGAGCCGGTCGGTGCGGTGCGCGATGGCCCGCACCAGCGCGGTGGGCACCCCGATCCGCAGCTCCCCGACCACCCGCCACCCGTCGGCGCCGGGCACGAGCAGGCCACCGCTGACCATGCCGTGCAGCATCTCCTCGACCACGAACGGGATGCCCGCGCTGTCGTTCCACAGCCGCTTGGCGACCTCGTCGGGCACCCGGTCGGGCGGGGTCTCCAGGCAGGAGGCGGCCATCTCGCGCACCTGCGGCTCGGTGAGCCTGCGGGGTTCGAGCAGCTCGCCGGACCCGCGCTGCGCGGCGGGCCGCAGCACGTCCAGGGCGGGGCTGGGCTCGGGCCGCGCGGTGACGAGCAGCAGCACCGGCGCCCCGGCGAGGTTGTCGACGAGGTAGTCGACGACGGCGAGCGTCTCCGCGTCCGCGTCGTGCAGGTCCTCCAGCACCAGCAGGCAGGGCCGCTCCCGCCCGGCCACCGCGAGCAACCGCAGCACCGCCTCGGCCAGCACGACCAGCGACCGCCCCTCGTCGGGCTCCCCGGCCCACTCGGGCACCAGCCTGCCGAGCGCCCCCTGGTAGGGCCCGAGCAGCGCGGGGTCGGGCCCGTCCCCGCCGCGCAGCAACGACATCAGCGCCTCGGTCAACGCCCGGAACGGCACGAGCGGCCCGATCGTGCTGCCGCGCCCGCGCAGCACCCGCATCCCCAGGTCGAACGCCCGCCCCGCGGCGACCCTGGCCAACCGGCTCTTCCCGATGCCCGCCTCGCCGACGAGGAACAGCGACCCCCCGTCCCCACCCAGGGCCCCGGCCAACGCCCGCTCCAACGCGGTGAGCTCCTCGCCGCGCCCGATCACCACCGGCGCGCGGGTCTGCATGAGGTGACCATAGCCAGCCGGGCGGGGGGACGGCGTGGGGTGAGCGGGGAGTGCGGGGGGAGGGAGGGGGTGCTTGGGCCGGTTGGGGGGCGGGGGGATGCGAACGGGGTGAGCTGGGTGGGGGAGGGGGTCGGGGGTGGGAGGCCGGGGTGGGTGAACGTTCACTGCCGAACGCTTGTTGTTGGAGATCCGCAGCGGGCAGGGCCGGGTCGCAGGGCCCAGGTCCGCTAGCTGAACTCGCCGCCCACCCATGCCCGCCGCTGGCAGCTACCGCCAAGCAGCCACCGCCAAGCAGCTACCGCCAGCAGCCACCCCCAAGCAGCTACCGCCAGCAGCCACCCCCAAGCAGCCACTGCCAAGCAGCTACCGCCTACGATCCGCAGCCTTTGCCCGCTTCCGCTTCCGCTTCCGCTTCCCGCTTCCCACACCGCGCCTGCCCCCGCCGCCCGCAGCTCCCGTCGCCGAGCCGGTTGAACGGACCGTTCAACCGGTGGTCCGCTCCGGGCTTGGGCCGGTGCTCCCAGGCGGCTTGTCGCGGTTGTCCCCGTGCCGCTGGTGAACGGTCCGTTCACCTACCGCCTTCCCATGCCACATCCCCCAGAGCAGCCCGGTGAATCCGGCGTCCTCCACCCCGCCGCAGGTCCACCCCGCTTCAAGTCCGCGCCGCCGCAGGCCCGCCCCGCCTCAAGTCCGCGCCATCCCAGATCCCCGCCACCCCAGATCCCCGCCATCCCAGGCTCCCGCCACTCCAAGCCCTCACCTCAGGTCCGCGCCGCCTCAGGTCCGCGCCACCCAGGTCCGCGCCGCCTCGGGTCCGCGCCACCCAGGTCCGCGCGGGGACGGGACACCAGCCCCGTCCCCGCGCGCCAACCCCGTCCCGCGGAACGGGCCGCGTCCCGTGCCCGTTCCGCGTGGACGTCCCGGCGCCTCCACCCGACGCGGCCCCACCCCGCCGCCCGAGCGGGCGGTGGACCGGTGGCCTCCACACCGGTCCCGCGCGCCCTCCCCGCCGGTGTCACCCGCGGGGCGCGCGCCGTGGTGGCGCCGCCGGGCCTGCTTCGCTGGGCAGGCCCTGTCGGGGGCGCCGGGCGTTGGGGCCCCGCCTCCACCGGTCGGGGCGGTGGAGGCGGGGCGGTCCAGGGGCGAGCGCTTCCCCTCGGAGCGCTCGCCGTGCGTTCCCGCACCACCGCGCGGCGACGGCGGGAAGCGGGAACGGCCTGCGGGGAACCGCCGACCGCCGCGCGGCCTACTGCATCCCCGGCGCGCTCACCGTCGTGTCCATCAACCCTGCCGCGACCACCGCCGCGCCGCCCACGGCCAGCGACAACCCCGCCAGCGCCCGCGTCCGCGCGCCCGCCCCCGCGCGCCGCCGCACCAGCATCCGCCCCGCCGGGTCCCCGTCCGCCGACCCGCCCCGAGCCCCGGCCGCGCTCCCGGCGCCGCCCGCAGCACTGACCCCAGCCCTGGCCTCGTTCATCGGTTCTCCTCAGTCCTGGTCCACCCCGGCACCCCGCCGGGACACCCGTCCGTCATCGGTCCTCCAGCAGCAGCGCGGACGGCACGCTCGTCGGGAAGCCCAGGCGCAGCAACCCGTACCCGATCCCCGCCAGCCCGGTCAGCAACCCGGCCGACGGCACCCCGCCCGGCGTCCCGCACCGCGCCCCGCCCTGCTCCAGCGCGCCGAGCAGCACCCCGGCCCGCCGGGTGCGGGTGGCCTCCGCGCGGTCGTGGCCGCGCTCGGCCAGCACCGCCACCGCCTCCACCACGCCCAGCTCGCCGTGGCACAGGCTCAGGTCGCGCAGCGGCTCGTGCACCGCCAGCGCGTTCAGGCACCGGTCGACGTGCAGCGTGTGCGCGTCCACCGCCTGCCCGACCTGCCCGGTGTGCGCGAGCAGCGCCCCGGACAGCCCCGAGCACCAGCTGTGGTCGGCCTCGCGCACGTCCACCAGCCGCTGCCGCAGCGCCCGGTCCGCCCGCAGCAGCGCCCGCCCGGCGACGGCGCACCGCTCGTCCCCGGCCGCGCGCGCGTACCGCAGCAGCGCCCACCCGACCCCGGCCCGCCCCCGCGCGAACCCGTCCCCGCGCACGTCGGCCACCAGCAACCGCTCGGCCAGCACCCGCGCCACCCGCAACGCCTCCGCGCCCACCGCGCCACCGGCCGTCCCGGCGACCGCGACCAGCGCCGCCACCCCACCGGCCCACCCCTCGACCACCCCGGCGACCCCGCCGTCGACGATCCCGCCGCCGATCCCGCCGCCGACGCCCACACCGCCCACAGCCGCAGACCCCCAGGACCCCCGCCCCGGACCGCCCCGGACCCGACCGCCCCGCGCCCGACCACCCCGCGCCCGGCCGCCCCGGTTCCCGCGCTCGACCTCCCACGGCTCGATCCCGGCCGCGATCCCCAGCACCCGGACCGCCGAGGCGAGCCACCCCGCGATCTCCGGGTCGTCCCCGAGCAGCCGCCCGACGCGCGCCAGGGCGTAGCAGATCCCACCCATCCCGTGGAACCCGCCGACCCCGACCGCCAGCGCCAGCTCCGGGTCCGCCTCGAACCGGGCGAGCAGCCCCGGCACCGGCGCGAGCGCCTCCCGCGCGGGCCCGGTGTACCGGGACGCCCCGGTCAGCGCCCCGACCTGCGCCAGGAACAGCGCCACCCCGGTGTACCCGTTCGACAGCCCCGCTCCCATCGGCGCGACCGCCCAGTGCCGGTCCTCGACCAGCTCCAACCCGATCCAGTTGACCCGGCCCCCGCCGAAACCGCCCCCGCCGCCCTCCACCAGGCTCCGCGCCAGCACCTCGTCCGCCACCCCGCACGCCGCCACCAGCAGCCGCCGCGGGTCCGGCACCGCGCTCCCCACCGAGGACCGCAGCGCCCCGCCCGTCCGGTGCGCGACCTCGGCCGGTCGGCAGGCCAGCGCCGCCGCGATCACCCACTCCTGGTCGTGCCGGTCCACCTCGTCCAGCCCGGCGATCTTCCGCTCCACCGCCGCCAGCACCGGCTCGTCCAGCACCCCCGGCAGCCGCTCGCCCACCGACGTCCACACGTCCACCGACTCCGGCCGCGTGGTGAACAGCGGCACGTCGCCCGCCCACAGGTCCGCCACCTCGTGCGGCACCAGCGCGCGCAGGGCCCGGTCGTCCCCGGACTCCTCCCGCAGCAGCTCCAGCGCCAGGTCCCGCTCCGGCGCCCGGCGCAGCGCGTCCGGGTGGGTCGACTCGTCCAGCAGCTCCGCGTACACCCGCGTCGACCGGGGCACGTACCGCACCGGCGCCCCCGCGAACCCCCGCACCCGCTCCAGCAGCTCCTCCCGCCACGAGCACAGCGCGTCGTACCCCAGCCGGAACCCGGCCAGCAGCGCCCCGGTGTGCTCGGCGGGCTCGGCGGGCCGCCCGCCCAGCACCGGCCGGTTCCCCGCCACCGCCACCGGCACCGGCCCGCGCGCCAGCCGCATCCGGTCGGTCCCCGCGTCCACCCACCGCACCCCGTCGCCGGGGTGGTCGCCCGCGTCCCCGCCGACCCCGCCGACGTCCTGCACCCCGTGCTCGCCCAGCAGCACGCTCGGCAGCACCGCCGTGCGCTGCACCGACCGGGCCAGCGCCCGCGCGGCCGGGTCGGCGGGCACGCCGGTGGTCGGCTGGAACAGCGTCTCCACGTCCACGAGCACCGGCTGGTCCCCGCACGCGATCAGGTTCTCGTAGTGCGCGTCGGTGGCGTCGACGGCGTGCAGCAGCGCGAGCAGCCCGCCGAGCCGGTGGTAGAACCGGTCGAGGTCGGTCACGTCGGCGCACGGCGCGCCCTCGGTGAAGGCGACCCAGCCGTAGCCGGGCCGCACCAGCACGGGCGGGACGCGCAGGTCGAGGCCGGTGCGCCCGCCGTACCAGGCGAGCAGGTCGGCGAACAGCGCGTGCTGCTCCACGGGCCGGGGCCGGTGCACGACCTTGCGCCCGTCGGCGAACGTCAGCACCGCCACCGCGCGCCCGCCGCCGTGCCGGTCGCCGCTGGTGGAGACGCCGACGAGCGGTCCGGGGTCGCGGCCACCCATCAGGGCCGCGACGAGCGCGACCCGGTCGTCGGCCAGGTGGTCGAGCACCTCGCGGTGGGCGCGCACGGCCTGCAGGCAGGTCTGGCCGAGCAGCCTGGCGAGCACCGGGTACTCGGCGAACAGCCTGGCGGGCCTGAGGTCCTCCACGAACGAGGCGAACCGGTCCCGCGAGGTCAGCCCGCGCAGCCGCCCGTCGAGCCGCCACCGGTGCAGCTCCACCACGAGGGTGCGGGCGGCGGTGCGGGCCAGGCGCAGGCCCAGGTCGCGGGCGAAGTCGTCGCGGAACCGCCGGTCCTGCGCGGTCGCGGCGCGCACCAGGGGGCGCAGCGCGAACGCGAACCCCTCCTCCCACGTGCCACCGGGGAAGCGGCCGGGCGGCACGTGCGCGCAGGCCCGCTCGGTGAACGCGGCCCACGCGGGTCTGCCGTGCGAGACCTGCTGCTCCCGGTGGACGGTCCGCACGCCAGCGGCCCACCAGGCGGTGGTGGGGGCGCGGCGGGTGGCTGAGGGTGGCACGCGGTCAACGTCGCACACGGCCGTGGTCCCCCACATGGGGGCCGCGCCCCCACTTTCCTCCCACGAGGGTGAGTGGACCGCAGTTTTGCGGAAGTCCCTGGTGGGGGCTCCCGCGCTACTTGCAGTTCTCGGCCTGCGCGGCGGCTTCCCGGTAGTCGGCGGGCAGCGAGGTCAGGTTGACCTTCTCGATGGCCTGGACCATGGTCGACATCGCCCCGGACATCGTGCCGAGCACGTCGGTCATCAGCTCGCTGGTCAGCTCGGGCGCCTCGTCCAGCCGCTTCTTCGCCCCGACGATCTTGTCCTTGGCCTCCTTGAGCGGCTTGAGCACGACCTCGACGGCCTGCTGCGTCCCGGCGTTCGGCGCGGGCAGCAGCTGCTCGTAGTCGTGGACGGCGACCTCCAGCACGCCTGCCAGCCTGCCCAGGGACCCGCTGATGCTCGCCTTCATCTCGGCGGGCGTCCCGGCGGGGGCCTCGGTGGTCCCGACGCTGCCCGAGGCGATCAGGTACTTGGCGACCCCGCAGAACCGGTCCACCCACTTGACCATCTCCAGCGGCATCCGCCCGGTCGAGGACGCGGGCGGCTGACCGCTCGCGCTGGTCCCCGCGGTCGACGCGGGCGTCGCGGAGACGGCGCTGCCGTCGACCCGCGAGGCGCAGCCGACGGTCAGCAGCAGTGCCAACGCGGTGAGCACGCACTTCTTCACCCGGCTTTTCTACCCCGACCTCACACGATCGGGGGGACGAACATGACAACTCGGGTCGTCCTCGGCCAGGATCGGCGTCTCATGGTGCTCACCCTCCACGTGCTCGACGGGGTCGCGGTCGTCCGCGCCGACCGGCCGCTGGAGTGCGAGCTGGGCCCGCTCCTGGAAGTGCTGCCGGTGGTGGCCTCGCGCGGGGCGGGCGTGCTGCACGGCTGCTTCCTGCCCGCCTCCGGGCCGCGCGAGGTGGCGCTGGCCCCCCGCCGCCAGGTCGCCGCGCAGCGCGCGCTGCTGGTCCGGGTGTGCGCCTCGCTCACCGCGTCCGGCATCCCGCTGATCGCCGCCGTCGACGGCCACGCGGGTGGCAGCGGGTGGGAGCTGGCCTCGGCCTGCGGGTCGCGGGTGCTGGCGGAGGAGGCGGTGGTCGTCGGCCTGACCGGCGGCCGGGTGCTGCACGGCCGGGCGCTCGACGCCCGCGCCGCCCTGCGGACCGGCCTGGTCGACCGGGTCGCCCCGGCCTGGCGGGTCGTGCTGGACGCCATCGAGCTGGCCGCCGAGCGCAGACGCCTCCCGACCCCCTCCCGCGCCTGCCGCACCACCGCGTGACCACTGGCGCGTCTGGACCACTGGCGCCCCGCCCACCCGTCGAACGCCACCCTGCGTGACCAGAACCCGGCCCAACCACCCCTCCTACCCATCCGCCGCGCCCCCGCAAACCCGGAATTCCTTCTGAACCGATTCGGGCACATCCGCGCCCCGCCCTGCCCGATCTCCACCCCGCCCTGCCCGCCTCCCCGCCCGCGAAGCCCAATCCCACCTGCCCGATGCCCGACCAAACCGCCCGACCCCACCCGCCGCGCACCCCCGTTCTCACCCTCGGTCCACCCGTCGAGACCAATCCGTGACCGAGCGGGCAGCTGTCCTGCGCCGGAACCGGGACCTCCGGCCCGCTCGGGGTGCGACCAACGCCCATGTCCACCACCCGAACGGGTGGGTGTTCCCGAACGGGCCACGGTCGGGCACCATTACCCCACCGAACGGGCAGGGTTAATCGATTTTCTGTGCGTTCGGGTACGACAACCGGACCCAACTCGGGCGAACTTCACTTCCCTGTGACGGTGGCCACCCCCTACAGAGGGTGTTAAACCTTTAGGGCGGCCCGAACGGGCAGTTGCATGGTCCGAGTGGGCAATCCAACGTGGGAGGTGTCCAGTGCGCGCTGACGAGCGCAAGAGGCGCATCCTGGCTCGCGCCCGCGCCGACGGCCGGGTCGACGTCGCGGAGATCGCGGCCGAGCTGGAGGTCGCGCAGGAGACCGTGCGCCGGGACCTGCGCCTGCTCGACGAGCACGGGCTGGTCCGCCGGACCCACGGCGGCGCCTTCCCGGTCGAGAGCGCGGGCTACGAGACGGGCCTGAAGTTCCGCTCCGCCTCGATGGTCCCGGAGAAGCGCCGCATCGCCCAGCTCGCCGCCGAGCGGCTGGGGGACGCGGAGACCGTGTTCGTCGACGAGGGCTACACCCCCCAGCTCGTCGCGGAGGCCCTGCCGACCGGCAGGCCCCTCACGGTCATCACGGCGTCGCTGCCCACGGCGGCGGCGCTCTCGGAGTCGCCCACCATCACCGTGCTGCTCCTGGGCGGCCGGGTGCGTGGCCGCACCATGGCCACGGTGGACCACTGGGCGACCAGGATGCTCTCGGAGATGGTCATCGACCTCGCCTACATCGGGGCCAACGGCATCTCCCGCGAGCACGGGCTCACCACCCCCGACCCCGCGGTCGGGGCGGTGAAGTCGCAAGCGCTGGCAGCCGCCCGCCGCCGGATCTTCGTCGGTGTCCACACGAAGTTCGGCGTGGCGAGCTTCCACAGGTTCGGCGCAGTGGCCGACCTGGAGGCGATCGTGACCGACTCGGTGCTCCCCTCGGGTGAGGCGCACCGGTACGCCCTGCTGGGCCCCAAGGTCGTCAGGGCCTAGCCGAAACACAAAACCGCCACCGAACCCGGCCCCGCCCGAAGGGGGCCCCGGTTCAGCACGCCCTCAGGAAGGCAAGAGACGATGAAGTCACTCCGATACGGCGGACTCGCCGCAGCCGTGCTCATGGCCACCGCTGCCTGCGCAGGCGCGGGCGGCGGCGGTGGCGGGAACGAGAACTCGATCAACGTTCTCATGGTCAACAACCCGCAGATGGAAGACCTCCAGAAGCTGACCGCGGACAACTTCACCAAGGACACGGGCATCACGGTGAACTTCACCGTCCTGCCCGAGAACGACGTCCGCGACAAGATCAGCCAGGACTTCTCCAGCCAGGCCGGGCAGTACGACGTCGCCACGATCTCCAACTACGAGACGCCGATCTACGCCAAGAACAACTGGCTGACCCCGCTCGACGAGTACGTCGCCAAGGACTCCGGCTTCGCCCAGGACGACGTCCTGGAGTCGGTGCGCCAGTCCCTGACCGCCGCCGACGGCAAGGTCTACGCCCAGCCGTTCTACGGCGAGTCCTCGTTCCTGATGTACCGCAAGGACATCATGGACGCCAAGGGCATCACCATGCCGGAGAAGCCCACCTGGCAGCAGGTCGCCGACATCGCCGCCCAGGTCGACGGCGCCGAGCCCGGCATGAAGGGCATCTGCCTGCGCGGCCAGCCCGGCTGGGGCCAGCTGATGGCGCCGCTCACCACGGTCGTCAACACCTTCGGCGGCACCTGGTTCACGAAGGACTGGCAGGCCCAGGTGAACTCCCCGGAGTTCAAGGAGGCCACCGACTTCTACGTCAACCTGGTCCGCGACCACGGTGAGAACGGCGCCCCGCAGGCCGGCTTCGCCGAGTGCCTGAACAACATGACCCAGGGCAAGGTCGCCATGTGGTACGACGCGACCTCCGCCGCAGGCCTCCTCGAAGGCGCCGACTCGCCGGTCAAGGGCAAGCTCGGCTTCGCCCAGGCCCCCGTGGTCAAGACCGACAGCTCCGGCTGGCTCTACACCTGGGCGTTCGGCATCCAGAAGGCCAGCAAGAAGGCCGACAACGCCTGGAAGTTCATCTCCTGGGCCTCCGGCAAGGGCTACGAGGAGCTCGCGGGCAAGTCCCTCGGCTGGTCGCGCGTCCCGGACGGCAAGCGCTCCTCCACCTACGAGCGCCCCGAGTACCTGGAGGCCAGCGGCACCTTCGCCAAGCAGGTCGAGGCGGCCATCTCCGGCACCAAGCCGAACGACCCCGGCGTGCAGCCCCGCCCGGCCCCCGGCATCCAGTTCGTCGGCATCCCGGAGTTCACCGACCTGGGCACCCAGGTCTCCCAGAAGATCAGCGCCGCGATCGCCGGCTCCACCACCGTCGAGCAGGCCCTGACCGAGAGCCAGGCGCTGGCCGAGACCGTGGCCGAGAAGAACCGGGGCAAGTGACCATGACGAACCCCGTCCCCACCGGGAGGGTGTCGTGAAGGGGGCGGCGCGCTGGGCACGACGCGCGCCGCTCCTCCCCGCCCTCATCTTCACCATCGTGGTGACCCAGCTGCCGTTCGTCGCCACGCTGGGCATCTCGCTGATGGAGTGGAACTCACTCGACCCCGAGAACCGGGGTTTCGCGGGCCTGGACAACTACGTCGCCGTGTTCACCGACTCGGGCCTGCGCTCCTCGGTGTGGACGACGATCGTCCTGACGGTCACCGTCGTGCTCGTCAGCCTCATCCTCGGACTGGGGCTCGCGCTCCTGCTGGACCGCAAGTTCTTCGGCCGCGGCGCCGTGCGCACCATGCTCATCGCGCCGTTCCTGGTCGTCCCCGTCGCCGCCGCCCTGCTGTGGAAGCACGCGCTCTACAACCCGGACTACGGCCTGTTCAACGGCCTGCTGAAGATGGTGTTCGGCGAGGACGGCCCGCACGTCGAGTGGATCAGCGACATGCCGCTGATCGCGGTCGAGGCCGCGCTGATCTGGCAGTGGACCCCGTTCATGATGCTGATCCTGCTCGCGGGCCTGCAGTCCCGCCCGCAGGACGCGGTCGAGGCCGCGCACATCGACGGCGCCAGCTCGTTCCAGGTTTTCCGCTACCTGACCCTGCCGCACCTGCGGCAGTACCTGGAGCTGGGCGGCCTGCTCGGGTCGATCTACATCGTGCAGAACTTCGACGCGGTGTTCACGATCACCTCGGGCGGCCTGGGCACGGCGAACCTGCCGTACTCGGTGTACCAGACCTTCTTCCAGGCGCACGACTACGGCCGGGCGTCCGCCGCCGGTGTGGTCGTTGTGGTCGGGTCGATCATCATCGCGACGTTCGCGCTGCGCGTCGTCTCGTCGCTGCTGCGTGAGGAGGCTCGCTCGTGAAGAAGATGATGTTGGGCCTGCTCGCCTGGGTCTGCGGTTTGATCTTCGTGGCGCCCGTCGCCTGGATGGTGCTCACCTCGTTCCACAGCGAGACGGACGCGGCGACCAGCACCCCGTCGTTCTTCGCCCCGCTGACGCTGGACGGCTACAACACCTTCTTCGACACCAACCCGTGGCCGCCGCTGATGAACTCGCTCAGCGCCTCGGTGGGGTCGACGCTCCTGGTGCTGCTGCTGGCCGTCCCGGCCGCGTACGCCCTCTCGATCAAGAAGGTCGAGAAGTGGTCGGACGTGCTGTTCTTCTTCCTCACCACCAAGATGCTGCCGGTCGTCGCGGGCCTGCTGCCGATCTACCTGGTCGCGCAGTACACCGGGATGCTCGACAACATCTCGTTCCTGGTCGTCCTCTACACCTCGATGAACCTGCCGATCGCGGTCTGGCTGATGCGCTCCTTCCTCGCCGAGGTGCCCAAGGAGATCATGGAAGCCGCCGCGCTGGACGGCGCCGGGCTCGCGGTCACCATCCGCCGCGTCGTCGCCCCGGTCGCCATGCCCGGCATCGCCGCCACCTCGCTGATCTGCTTCATCTTCAGCTGGAACGAGCTGCTGTTCGCGCGAGTGCTGACCGGCGTCGTCGCCGGCACCGCGCCGGTGTACCTGACCGGGTTCGTCACCAGCCAGGGCTACTTCCTGGCCAAGGTCTGCGCCGCCGCCGTCGTGGTGTCGCTGCCGGTGCTCGTCGCCGGGTTCGCCGCCCAGGACAAGCTCGTCCAGGGCCTTTCTTTGGGAGCGGTCAAGTGAAAGCAGCCGTGATCACCGGGGTCGGCTCGGTGGAGGTCACCGAGGTCCCCGACCCCACACCGGGCCCCCGCGAGGTCGTGGTGGACGTCGCCGCGTGCGGGCTGTGCGGCACCGACCTGCACATCCTGCAGGGCGAGTTCGCGCCGACCCTGCCGGTCGTGCCGGGCCACGAGTTCTCCGGCGTCATCGTCGAGATCGGCTCCGACGTCACCGAGCTGCAGATCGGCGACCGGGTCGCGGTCGACCCGTCGCTGTACTGCTTCGAGTGCCGCATGTGCCGCCTGGGCAAGAACAACCTGTGCGAGCGCTGGAACGCCATCGGCGTCACCCGCCCCGGCGGCGCCGCCGAGTTCGCGGTCGCCCCGGTCTCGAACTGCGTGAAGCTGCCCGACTCCGTCCGCACCGAGGACGCCGCGCTCATCGAGCCGCTGTCCTGCGCGGTGCGCGGCTACGACGTGCTGCGCTCCCAGATGGCCAGCCGGGTCCTCATCTACGGCTCCGGCACCATGGGCCTGATGATGCTCCAGCTGGGCAAGCTCACCGGCGCCTCCAGCATCGAGGTCGTCGACCTCAACCCGGAGCGCCTGGCCACCGCCCACAAGCTCGGCGTCACCGCCACCGCGGCGTCCGCCGACGAGCTGGACCGCCCGCAGGGCTGGGACGTCGTCATCGACGCCACCGGCAACGCCAAGGCCATCCAGGACGGCCTCGGCCGGGTCGCCAAGGGCGGCACGTTCCTGCAGTTCGGCGTCTCCGACTACGCGACGCGGGTGACCATCGACCCGTACCGCATCTACAACCAGGAGATCACCATCACCGGCTCGATGGCGGTGCTGCACTCGTTCGAGCGCGCGGCCGACCTGTTCTCGACCGGTGTGCTCGACCCCGAGGTGTTCATCAGCCACCGGGAGCCGCTCGCGGACTACGCGTCGGCGCTGGAGATGTTCAAGAACGGCCAGGGCCGCAAGATCCAGGTCCTGCCGTAGTCCTGCCGGTTCCCCGCGCCGGGGGCCGACGGCCGCAGGGGAGGCCCGCACCGGGCCTCCCCCTGGGCGGTGGGAGACGACGAAGGGCGGACACCCCGAGGGGTGGCCGCCCTTCAGCCGTTCCGGCGCCGTCCCGGGCGCCGGGGTGGATCAGCGAGCCGTGCTCAGCCGTTGTTGGCCGCACCGCGCTTGCGCATGAAGAACAGCACGCCACCGCCCGCGGCGAGCAGCGCGGCGCCGATGCCCAGCGGCACGGCGACGCTGGCGCCGGTGTTGGCCAGGCCCTCGGTGTCCTCGGTGACCGGGACGACCTCGGCCGAGGTGGTCGTGGTCGGCGCGACGGACTCGGTCACGCTCGGGAACGGCACCTCCTCGGGGGTGGGGACCACCGGGGTGGAGGACTCGGTCGGGGCGGGCGGCTGGCTGCTGCTCGACTCGGCCGGAGGAGTGGTGTCCTTGGTCGGGGGCACCTCCTCCTTCGGGGTCTCCGGCGGCGTGGTGGGCTTCTCGGGCTGCTTGCACAGCTCGTCGAGCGACTTCTCAGCCTTGAACGAGTACCGGCTGCTCTTGCTGTTGTCGTCGCCAGCCAGCAGTTCGACCTTGAAGGTCCGCTCCACGTTGCCGGGGACCTTGTAGGACTTGATGAAGTCGCCCCGGAACTTGGTGTCCTCCAGGACGGTGTCGCCCTCGGTGACCTTCAGGACGTTGTCGAGGTTGCGGGCGTACTGGGTCAGCTTCAGGGTGAAGACGGCCTCACCCGTCGTGGTGTCGCACTTCACGTCCAGGGAGCGGTTGTGCGCGGAGGCGGGGAGCGCCATGAGCAAACCGGCGGCAACGACGGTCGCGGCAACGCCGATGGACTTGCCGGCGGTTCGTGCGAACTGCATGAAGACTCCTGATGGGGATTTGCGGAGACGCATCACCCTATACGCGTAGGGGTGGAGCGCGGTTCATATTAGGCGCTGATCCATTCGTGTGGAACCTCGGGTTCGGGTTACCGGAAACAACCGGCCCGGATTGCTCCGCTCGGCCGAACGCGCGGGTCAGCCGTTGTCCGGTCGTGTGGAATTCGTTACCTGAACCTGTAACGCGGCGGCGGGTAAATGGCATTAGCGGGCTCCGGCGCCCCTGTCCGGGGCCCCGTCCGAACAGGCTGAAAAACGACTCTGGTACGTTGCCATGCCCAGAAAAAGCGGCGGACACGGTGCGTGACCACTGGGAACGGTGTGCAACCAAGTTGCAACCGACGGCCGAGCGCGTTCCGCCCTTTCCGGTATCCGGATACCGTCGGGCAAATCAGGAACGACCCCACCGCATTGTTGATCACCCTCCGTAAATAGGGGGTGGCTTTCCGGTGTCACGAAGAAGGCCGCGCCCCGCGAAAGCGGGACGCGGCCGTACCGGTGCCCGTGCCGACGTTCCAGGTCCAGGGCCTCGGGAACCTGCGGAAACAGCCTCACCGACCGCCGGTAGCACCCGCCGGCGCCGCCCTGCGGTTCACCCCGCCGCCACGTCCGCGGCAACCGGAGAATTGTTCCAATTACGCGCCTCGCCGAGCAGCCCGATCATCCCGGAAACGAGCCGCAGCTGTTCGACGCCCCGGATGTCCGCCTCCACCAGCCGCGGCGAGCACACCACCACCGCGAGCGCCTGCGCCCGCGACAGCGCCACGTTGACCCGGTTCCGCGAGAGCAGGAAGTCCAGCCCGCGCGGCAGGTCCACCGCCGACGAGGACGTCATGGTGCTGATCACCACCGGCGCCTCCTGCCCCTGGAACCGGTCCACCGTCCCCACCCGCACCTCGCCGAACCCGCGCCGCTCCAGCTCCCGCTTCACCAGCCGCACCTGCAGGTTGTAGGGGGCGACCACGAGCACGTCCGAGCACTCCAGGGGCCGCCTGTCGCCCCCGTCCACCCACTCCCGCCCCACGATCGCCGCGACCAGCTCGACGACCGCCGCCGCCTCCTCGTCGGACTTGGTGGTGTTGTGCCGGTGGTCGACCTCCCGCACGTACAGCCCCGGCTCGATCCCGACCACCCGCCGCGCCCCGGCGCTCTCGTGCGCGTGCAGCAGCCCCGCGTACGACAGGTTCGACACCGGCAGGCACACCGACGGGTGCATCCGCCGCGTCTGCGCCAGGAAGTAGCCCAGCTCGGGCGGCATCACGTCCGCGTCCCCGATGACGTGCCCGAGCGCCGACGCGTCCACGCCCGCCGGGTGCGTGCCCTGCACGACCTGCGGCAGCTGCTGCGGATCACCCAGCAGCACCAGGTTCCGCGCGGCCGTGGACACCGCCAGCGCGTCGGCGAGCGCGAACTGCCCCGCCTCGTCCACGATCAGCACGTCGAACGGCTGCTCCCGCATGGCCGCGTTGGAGAACGTCCACGCCGTGCCGCCGACCAGGTGCCCGCCACCCTGGTCCTCGCGCCAGCGCAGCAGCGCCGGGTTGTTCTTCGTCTGCTCCCACAGGCAGTCCTTCACCGGCTGCCCCTTGGGGTTCTTGGCCGCCGGGATCGGCACCCCCAGCTCCCGCCCGGCCTTGATGGCGGCGGTGAGCACGTTCTCCACGGCCTTGTGGCTGTTGGACGTCACCCCGACGCTGCGCCCACCCGCGATCAGGTGCGCGATCAACCGCCCCGCCAGGTACGTCTTGCCCGCGCCGGGTGGCCCCTGCACCGCCAGCACCGACCCGGCCAGCGCGTCCACCGCCCCGATGACGTCCGCGATCACGTCACCCGACCGCGGCAGCGCGTCCGTCCTGAGCCGGGGCGCGAGCCGCCGGGCCAGGTCGACGCCGGGGTGCGCGGGCAGCTCCGGCAGGTGCTCCACCACCAGCCGCGCCAGCTCGTACACCGCCTCGTCCTTGGGCGCGGGCCGCACCGGCGACCCCGGCAGCACCGCCACCGGGTTCCCGCCCCCGGCCTCGTCGGGGGAAGCGCTCTCCAGCAGCACCACCTCGTCGGCGGACTCGAACAGCACCTCGGCGTCGCGGGTCTCGCTGTCCGGCGTGCCGGGGTAGAGCAGCCGCACCTTCTCGCCCTTGCTGAACGGGTGCGGCCGGTCCGGGTCGCAGCGCACCCGCACCTCCCGCTTGGCCTTCTTCACCCGTCCCGAGGGCTGCACCCAGTCGTCCGCCCGCACCGACACCGCGACCGCGCACGAGCTGTCCGACTCCAGCTCCGACAGCGGGGCCGCGAGCTGCCGGAAGAAGTCCCACCACGCCGGGTTCGTCTCCCGCCGGTGGTACCCGACCGCCGCCGCCAGCAGCGCCCGCGCCCGCTCGTCGTCGGTGAAGTCGGCCGGGTTGTCCGGCAGGCCCTCGATCAGCGGGTCCACCACGGCGGCGATCCGCTCCGCCCGCTCGGCCCGCCGCTGCTGGGCGATCTCGTCCTCGATCTCCTCGTACAGCGACTGCTCGGCCGCGCGCGGCTCGATCCCCGCCTCCTCCCGCACCTGGAGCAGGAACCGGTACAGCCGCAGCGTCGACACGCAGTCGTAGGCGTTGTACTCGGCGATCCCGTCCAGCACCTCCTCGGCGCGCCCGGTGTCGCCCATCGAGGTCAGCACCAGGTACTCCTCGTACGCCTCGATGCTCGACACCGCGTTCTTGACCTCGCCCGAGCGGGCCTCGGGCATGTAGAGCGGCTCCAGGTACTTGATCGAGTACGACCGCTGCGACACCCGCAACGCCTTGCGCACCACCGCGTACAGGTCCACCAGCGCGTTCGACCGCAGCAGGTGGTCGACCTCCTCCTCGCGCGTGCCGTGCAGCGCGGCGAGCCGCTTGAGCGCGCTCACCTCGTAGGGCGCGTAGTGGTAGACGTGCGCGTCGGGGTGCTCGGCCAACCGCGAGGTCGCCAGGTCGACCAGGCGCTCGAACGCGGCCTTCTCCTGCGGCCGGGTGTGCGCCCAGAACGGGGTGAACACCTCCTCGTGCGTGACCACGCCGAACAGGTACTCCAGGCCCTCGCCCGCGAGCGCGTACGGGTCGCCCTCCATGTCGAAGAACAGGTCGCCGGGACTGGGCCGGGGGAGCGACGCGAGCGCGTCCGGGACCACGACCTCGTAGGCGACCTTGCCGACCGGGTTGTCGCGGGTGCGCGAGGTGTCCTGGATGACCTGCAGCGCGGCCTGCGCGCGCAACCCGGCGAACGTCCCCTGCGACATGGTCGTGGGGCGCTCGGTGTTGGTGGCGTTCGCGAGCGCGTCGATGGTGTCCAGCCCGGCGGAGGCGAGCTTGCGCCGCTGGTCGGTCCGGATGCCCGCCACCAGCGACAGGTCGCGGGAGCGCTCGCGCCCGTCGGCGCAGTGCGCGGAGAACCGGCAGGTGGCGCACGCGGGCCGCTCGTCGTCCCACAGCCTCGCCGGGAGCGCGGGCGGCGCGGCGAGGGTGGCGCGCAGCCGGGCCCGCAGGTCGGCGACGATCGGCAGGAAGTCGGAGACCCGGAACGTCCTGGTGGTGTTGTCCCCCAGCAGCAGGTGCGCCTTCGGGCCCGCCTGGTCGCCGAGCGCCGCCGAGTACGCGGTCAGCTGCACGACCGCGGCGGGCGTGGGGTGCCGGGCGAGCTTGGCGTCGTGCGGCTCGTACCCCTCCCCGGTCAGCACCAGGAAGTCCGCCCGCCCGTGGAAGTCCCCGTCGTAGAAGACACCCTGGTAGATCACCGGGACCCGGCGCGCGATGGCGTCCCTGGTCAGCGCGGCGGCCTCCACCAGCGCCTCGTGCACCGGGGCGGGCTGCGGCACCTCGAAGACCTCGCCCGCGGCCAGGAACCGCTCCAGCACGGCCTTCTCGTGCGCGAGCCCGTGCCGCGCCGCGAGCAGGTCCTGCGGGGGAGCGGGCTGCGGGGCGTCGGGCACGCCCTTGGTCAGCGCGGTGGTCAGCCGGGAGCGGTGCTCGCACTCCAGCAGGTCGACCAAGTCACCCGGTGAGTGGACGTGCCTGCCGTTGGCGCTGAACATGCACCGCAGTATCTCCACCCGGCTGACCCGATCGGTGGAGGGGGCACGGCGTTTTGCCCACCGGCCCCCGCCGACCCGACCGGTCCGTCACCACGAATAGGGGCCGTAGTCCTTCAGGAAGCACCCGTACAGGTCCTCGCCCGCCTCGCCGCGCACCACCGGGTCGTACACCCGCGCGGCCCCGTCGACCAGGTCCAGCGGCGCGTGGAAGCCCTCCTCGGCCATGCGCAGCTTCGTGAAGTGCGGGCGCTCGTCGGTGATCCACCCGGTGTCCACCGAGGTCATCAGGATGCCGTCCTCGAACACGTCCGCCGCGCTGGTGCGCGTCAGCATGTTCAGCGCCGCCTTGGCCATGTTCGTGTGCGGGTGCCCGGCGCCCTTGTACCCGCGCCCGAACACCCCCTCCATGGCCGACACGTTCACCACGTACTTGCGCCGCGCCTTCGACGCGGCCATGGCCGGGCGCAGCCGCGACACCAGGATGAAGGGCGCGGTGCTGTTGCACAGCTGCACCTCCAGCAGCTCGACGGGGTCGACCTCGCCCACCGTCTGCACCCAGCTGTTGCTCTCCGCCACGTCCGGCACCAGGCCGCCCGCGTCGATCAGCGACGACCCGGCCACCAGCGCCAGTGCCGTCACGTCCACCCCGGCGCCACCCGGCAGGCCGCCGGTCAGCGCGGGCGGGTGCGCGGCCGAGCTGTGCCCGAAGCTCACCAGCTCCGGCAGCGGCCCGGACGGCAGCGGGTCGGACTCGGCCGCGACCAGCGGCGCGTACGCCCCCGGCGAGCGCCGCACGGTCTGCGCCGCGTTGTTGATCAGGATGTCCAGCGGTCCGGCCGCCGCCACCGAGTCGGCCAGCGCCACCACCTGCGCCGGGTCGCGCAGGTCGATCCCGACCACGCGCAGCCGGTGCAGCCAGTCCCCGCTGTCGGGCATCGACGCGAAGCGCCGGACCGCGTCGTGCGGGAACCGCGTGGTGATCGTGGTGTGCGCGCCGTCCCGCAGCAGCCGCAGCGCGATGTACATCCCGATCTTGGCCCGCCCGCCGGTGAGCAGCGCCCGCCGCCCCGTCAGGTCGGTCCTGGCGTCCCGCTTCGAGCGGTTCAGCGCCGCGCACCTCGGGCAGAGCTGGTGGTAGAAGGCGTCCACCTGGGTGTAGCGCTGCTTGCAGATGTAGCACGGCCGCGCCTTGCGGAAGGTCCCCGCCGACTCGCCCGGCTCGGGCTCGCGCAGCAGGATGCCCGCGGTCTCGTCGTCGATCCGCGTGGGCGACCCGGTCGCGGTGGCCGCGATCACCGAGTTGTCGGCGTCCAGCACCTCCCGCCGCCGGGCCGTCTTCCGGTTCTTGCGCACCTGCTTGTAGATGCGGGAGGTCGCGCGCCGGAGCGCGATCGTGTCCGGGTGCTCGGGCGGCAGGTCGTCGACCTGCGCCAGCACCCGCAGCGCGATCTCCATCTCGGCCGGGTCGATGCCGGGCACTGCTGCTGGTTCCACCGGCGGTACTTCGGCGGGGGAGCCCCCGGCCTGCGCCTGTTCGGACGTGCTCATCGCCGTGGAACTCTACCTGGGGAGAAATTGCCCCCTGACGGGTGAATTTCGCAGTCGCCCCCGCTAGGGTCCCCGGCATGTCTCCTGCGGCTGGCGGTCCCAGGGTGCGGCGGTTGGCCCACCCGGACGCCGACATCAGGGCCCGAGCGCTCGGACTCCCACGGGGACGTCCGGTCGTCGCGCTGCTCGGCAGCCCCGAACCCCTAGATCCCGAGCTGTCCGCCACCGTCCTGCCGGTGCTGCGGACCGTCCTGTCCGAAGCCCGCCGAGCGGGCGCCGTGGTCCTCACCACCGGCGCCGACCTGGGCGTGGCGCACCTGGCCGGCCTGGCGTCCGAGGCGCTCGACGCCGCGCCGAGGCTGGTGGGCATCGCCCCCGGCCGCCTGGTCGCGGCCGACGACGCCGAACCCCGCCCCGGCGAGCTGCCGCTGAACCAGCGCCACGACACGGCCGTCCTGGTCCCCGGCTCCCGCTGGGGCGACGAGGTCCCGGCGCTGCTGCGCGTGGTCGACGCGGTCGCCCGCAAGCGGCCCGCCCTGGTGGTCCTGCTCGGCGGCGACGAGGGCGCCCGCGCGGCGCTGGTGGAGCACCTCGGCCACGACCGCCCCCTGCTGCTGCTCGCGGGCACCGGCGGGCTGGCCGACGAGCTGGTGTCCGGCGCGCTCGCCGACGAGGACGTCGGCGTGCTCGCCCGAGCGGGCCAGGTCGCCGTCGTGCACGTGGACGAGGGCCCGGAGCGGGTGCTCGCGGTGCTGCGCGGCGTGCTCGGCTCGAAGGCGGGAACCCCGCTGCGCGCCGACGCGCCCGCGCTCGCCCTGTGGCCCCGGCTGCGCTTCCGCGCCCCCGACGCGCGCCCCGTCGTCGACCCCGGCTTCGTGCTCGACTACCCCCTGCTGGCCGACGCGATCCACGAGGCGAACGAGATCATCGCGCCCGCCCTGCACGAGTGCGAGGTGGAGTCGCTGCGGACGCGCGAGCGCGGCAGACTGCTGGCCTCGGCGGCGATCCTCGCCGGTTTCGCGACCACCTCGTTCGCCGCGCTCCAGGTGTGGCTGCGGGACGTGCCGTGGCCGGGCGTGCTCGTCGCGGTGGCGGGCGCGGCTGCCGCCGTGCTGGCCGTGGTCTCGCGCGGCGCGGACGACGTCGAGTTCCGCTCGCGCGCCGAGCTGCTGCGGGCGCTGTACTTCGACCACCTGTCCACGCCACCGCCGAAGAACGAGGCGGAGCGGGAGGAGCGGGTGCGCGCGCTGGTCACGGCCGTCGCGCGGCACCGCCACGAGCCGGTGGGCGCGGCGTGAGCGGCGACGGCATCACCGACCGCCTCGGCGGCGGGGACCAGGCGAAGAAGAAGGGCAGGCCGCTCCGCAGCGCCCCGACCGGGAGGCTGCGCGAGGAGGACGTGCCGGACCCGACGGCCCGCGTGGCGTTCGAGCCGCAGGGCGACCCGGACGACGCGACCAGGGCGGTCCCGGTGGACCCGGCCAGGGGCAGGCACGCCGCCCGCACGGCCGGGCCGGGCGCTCCCCCCGCGGACCCCGCCGAGAAGCCCGCCCGCGCCCCGCGCAAACCGGCGAGGCCCCGCGTCACCAGGCAGGCGAGCCCCGCCCTGCTCACCCCGCCCCCGAGGCGGACCCCGCTGATCACCGGCCCGGTGTCGGCGGCGGACCACCGGGAGCAGTTCCTGCGCGCCTACCTCAGGCACCGGGTGGGCGAACGCCTGGCCCGCCTGGAGGCGGCGAAGGCGGCGTACACGAGGGCGAGGCGCTGGACGACCGCGGCGTCCGTCCTTCTGTTCACCGGCGCGGCGGCCCTGGGCGCCCTGGCCGTGGCGACCCCGGACCACCGCTCCCCGCTGGCGTTCCTGGCGACGGTGGCGGCGGCCCTGGCGACGTCGGTGACGGTCTACGAGTCCGCGTTCGGCTTCCGCGCGAAGGCCCGCCGCTCGGCGAGCGGCGCGGCCCTGCTCCACCTGCTCCAGGCCCACGGCGCGCCGACCGGCGACCACGGGGTGGCGGCGTTCCGCGCCGAGGTGGAGAGCGTGCTCAGGCACGCCGACTAGGCCGGGTGCCGCGCGCCGCCCTCCGGAGGGGTTCCTCCCGGAGGGCGGCGCGCGGCACCCGCGGCTCTCGAACGCCTAGAAGACCTGCCACCCCGGAGCCGACGGCCGCCTGTCCACCGCGCCCAGGTACTCGTGGGCCGCGCGCCGCACCGCGTCGATGGGGATCTCGCAGTCGAGCGGGTACTCGGTGTCGGAGTTCATGTAGTAGTACAGCAGCTCCGTCACCGACGGATTAGCCGCCGCGCCCTGGCTGTACCACGCCCCGCTCGGCGACCGGTAGAACAGCGACCCCAGTCCTGCGTCACCGTTCAGTCCGACGTTGAGGATCATCCGGCGCACGTCCAGGCTTGGCGGCCGGGCCACCTTCAGGTGCACGATGACCCGCCCGCGCATCGCGGAGACCTCGTCCAACACGGCGTCCAGCTCTGCGGCGGTCCGGACGGGAACCGCGTCTTCTTGGTCGTCGCCGTACCATGCCTCTAGCTCCACCAAGGCTGTGCTCCTCCCGTGTAGCGCACCCGGACGCGCATCCCCTTGTCGCTCTGTCCGTGCACGGTGAGTGTGCAGCCCTCGGGGAGAATGATCGGCACGAGGGTGTCGCACGAGTCGTCAAAACCCCGGCACGGCCGGTGGTTGATCACCACGGTCGCGTGGCGGATCCCGTTGGCCACCATGTGCGCGGCCAACTTCTGCTCCACGTCGGAGTTCCGGGTGGGCTCGTCGGGCATCCCCTTCGCCGCCAACTGGCTGAGGACCAGCCCGGCGTCCTCGTCCCGCCCGCTCACGATCGCCCGAACCCGCCCGTCCGGCCCGATCCACCGCCCGTGCGTCTTCTGCCCCGCCCCCGGCACGACGGGCGGCGGCAGCTCCCGGCGAAGCCGCTCGACCTCCTCCGCCGGAACCGCAGGCGGTCCGTCCCCGACCTCCGGGACCACCCCCGCAGCCCCGCCCTCCCCGACCAGCCGCGCGCGAACCGCCTCCAGCCGCGCCGCGACCCCGGCCAGCGCGGGCAGCAGCTCGTCCGCGATCCCGTCGACCACGTCCGCGATCGCCGACAGCGCCAGCGCCGACTCCCACTCCAGCCCCACCGCCCCCTCCAGGGCGACCGCCAGCAGCGAGAACGCTTCCTCCGCCGACTCCCGCGCGCGAACCAGCGCCGCCGCGCAGCGCTCGACCTCGCCGACCACCACCGCCACCCGCGCGGCGACGTCCCCGATCGACCCCACCGCTCACCCCCGAGCGAGACCGCGTCCCCCGCTCCCCAGGCTCGCAGCCCACCCCGCCCGGCCACCCGACTTCCCCGCCGATCACCCGATCAGCCCGCCGCTTCACCCACCCGTGCCCGCTGCACCACCGAGCGCGCCCCCGCGCCCTCAAGCCACCGGGCAAGCCTCCCCACCCGAGTCCCCGACCTTCGCCACCAACCCCCGCCACCGCCCTGGCGAAACCCCCTCCGCCCGCCGAAAGGCCCGGCTCAACGCCGTGTCCGTCTCGTACCCCACCCGAACCGCGATCTCCTGCAACGTCCGCCCCTCCCGCAGCAGTGCCTTCGCCCGGTGCATCCGCCAGTAGGTCAAGTGCGCCAACGGCGACTCCCCGGTCCGCTCCCGAAAAGCCGCCGCGAACGCCGACCGCGACATCCCCGCCCGCCCGGCCAGCGACGCCACCGTCCACGGGTGCGCCAGATCCCCGTGCATCGCCCGCGTGGCGAGGGAGAGCCGGGGATCGTGCAGCGCCGCCAACCACCCCGGCCGGTCGTCCCCGGACCCCGCGCACCAGGCCCGCACCACCTGCACCAGCAGCACGTCCCCCAACTTCCCCAGCACCAGCTCCGAGCTGAACCCGTCCCCCGACTCCAGCACCATCAGCTCCACCGTCGCCAGCACCCGCCGCAGGTTCCCGCCCCGCAACGACACCCGCAGCACGTCCGGCAACCGGGGAAGCAGCGGCTCGGCGGCGACCGCGTCGAACGAGAACGCCGCCACCAGCACCTCGCACCCCGCGCCGCCACCCCCGACCGCGACCTCCCGCGCCGTCAGCACCTCCCGCGCGGGCGCCGGAACCCGCTCGGCCGCGTCGGACAGCGCGAACTCCGCGCCCCCGCGCACCACCAGGCAGTCCCCGGCGCCGAGCTCCACCACGCGCCCGCCCTCGCTGAGCACGCACCGCCCCCGCGCCACCACGACCAGCCGCATCGGCGCGGCCCCGGAGAATGCCACTCCCCACGGCGCGGACGCCGTCACCCGGTGGTGGGACCGGTGGGCCAGCCCCATCGTGGTCAGGATGTCGTCGACGGGGTCCACGCCACGCTCCCTGGACGATCGGGCAGGAAAAAGCGACGAAAAGGTATCACCAGTCCCAGGCGTCGTTCCTACCGTAGGAATCCACCCGAACGAGTGGAGACCCCGATGCGCGCGTTCCGCCTGACCGACCACCGCTGGACCCCGGTGGACGACCCCACCCCGACCCCCGGACCGGGCGAGGTGCTGGTCAAGGTCAAGGCCGCGTCCCTGAACCACCGCGACGTCCTGATCCGCGCGGGCGACTACGCCGCCCAACCCAACCCTGGCGTGATCCCCCTGTCGGATGGCGCGGGCGAGGTCGTCGCGCTCGGTGATGGCGTCACCAGGTTCGCCGCGGGAGATCGCGTGGTGGGCGCCTTCCTCCCCGGCTGGACCACCCAGCCCGTCCCCGCCAGCGGCGAGCAGTACTCGATCGACGTCGACGGCTGGCTGGCCGAGCACCGCGTGATCCCCGAGGAAGCCCTGGCCGCGATCCCGACCGGCGTCGACTACGAGACCGCCGCGACCCTCCCGTGCGCCGCGACCACCGCGTGGGTGGCGCTGCGCGGCGTCAACGAGGGCGACGTCGTGCTCACCCAGGGCACGGGCGGCGTGTCCCTGTTCGTCGTGCAGTTGGCGGTAGCGCGCGGCGCGCGGGTCGTGGCCACGACCTCCACCGACACCAAGGCCGACCTGCTCACCACCCTCGGCGCGGAGGTCATCAACCGGGTGACGACCCCGGACTGGCCGTCCGAGGTGTGGACCCGCTTCGGCGGCGCCCACCGCGTGATCGAGGTGGGCGCGGGCCTGACGCGCTCGCTCAGCGCACTGCGCCCGTTCGGCGAGGTGGCCCTGGTCGCGCCGTCCCGCGAGGAAGTGCGCACGTCCACCCTCTTCCGCACCCGCGCGACCCTCAGGTCCCTGGCGGTGGGGAACCGCCTGGAACTGGAAGCGGTAGCGGCCGAAGTGGCCCGCCTGAACCTGACCCCCGTCATCGACGGCGTGTTCGACTTCGAGGACGCGGAAAGCGCACACGCGCGCCAGATCGAGGACGGCCGAGTCGGCAAGATCGTAATCCGCGTCGGGTAGGGGGCTTGGCCGGTTGAACGGTCCGTTCAACCGCTTGTGCCAGTACCACTGGCGATGCCTGATGGGTATTCCTGCCCGTGCCTGTTCGTGTCTGCGGGTGCCTGCCTGTGCCTGCCTGTGCCTGCGCCCGTGTCCGCGGGTACCTGCCTGTGCCCGCGGGTGTGGATGTGGATGCGCGGGTGCTGGTCCTGGTGCGCCTGAGCGAACGGTCCGTTCAACCGGCGGGTTTGCTCGCTCTCGGTTGAACGGACCGTTCAACCTTGGGTGAGCGGTCCGTTCGCTCGGTGTCAGGCAGGCCGCAGGGACAGCCCGTTATGCAGGGGCGCCCCGGCCTCCAGCAGTGCGTCTACTCGGCGCCGCTTCTACTCGGCACCGCTTCTGCTCAGCGCCGCGTCTGCTCAGCGCCACGTCTATGCAGCACCCCGCCGGGCAATGACCGTTTCACAGGTGTAGCTCACCGTCAGCTCCCCGCCCACCGAGTCGATCGTCGCCCCGACCTCGTCGAGCACCCGCGCCAACAACTCACGCGGCATCCGGGTGAACAACCCGGTCGTCGGCAGCAGGTCCAGCCACTCGTCCCGCTGGTACACCCGCTCCCAGGGAAACCGCAGCCGGATCGGCTCCTCGAAAGCGGCGGTCGTCTTGACGCCCGCGACCGCCCGGTCGCCCAGCGGCGAGTAGTCGCCGCCAAAAGTCCCGGCACCCTTCCCCGGAGCCCCTGGCAACAAACCCCGGTACACCTGGTCGAACCGCTCGCCCACCTCGCCGACCACCCGAGCCGCGTTCCAGAAGATCGCCAGCACCCCACCTGGGCGCAACACGCCCGCGGCACGCGCGGCCCCCGCGTCGGGGTCGATCCAGTGCCACGCCTGGCCGCACACGACCGCGTCGAAGCGCCGCCCCGCCGCCTCCCACTCCTCGAACCGCGCGACCTCCACCGGTATCCCACCCTCGCGGGTGAACTCGGCCATCCGGGGGTCCGGCTCGACCCCCAGCACCCGGCACCCGGCGTCCCGGAACTGCCGCGCGACGATCCCGGTCCCGCAACCGACGTCCACCACCTCCACCACGCCCGGCGCGTCCCCGACCCCCGCACCACCCCCCACCCCAGAACCACCGGAAAGTGCAGCTAACACCGCCTCCACCACCCCGGATGGGTAAGAGGGACGGGTTCGGTCGTAGCGGTCCGCGTCCACGCCGAACGACTCGGCGATCTCGCGGGCGTCGTGCGGCGACTCATGAGTGGGCATCCGCCCACTCTAAGCGGGCAGCCGCCCACTCGACCACCCCCGGCTAAACTGCCCCCCGCCCGAGAGGAGACCCGGAGTGCCCACAGGCGTGGCGATCCAGGACGCGCGCAACCAGCTCTTCGCCGCCGCCGAGCGAGTCCTGCTCCGCGACGGCCCCAGCGGCCTCACCAGCCGCGCCGTCACCACCGAGGCGTCCGTCGCCAAGGGCGTCCTGCACCGCCACTTCGCGGACTTCGACGCGTTCCTCGCCGAGTTCGTCCTCGACCGCGCCGCCCGCCCCACCCCCGAGGTCGACCGCCTCCCCGACCGGGTCGGCCGCGGCGAGGTGGTGGACAACCTCACCTCCGCCCTCACCGCCCTCTACGCCTCGGCCGCGGTCGCCGTCGTCCCCCTGCTCACCTTCCGCACCGCGCTCCGCGACCGCCTCCGCGACGCCTGGCCCGCGGGCGTCCCGGTCCTCACCGACGCCGCCGTCCGCATCACCGCCTACCTCGACGCCGAGCGCGCCGCGGGCCGCCTCCCCGACACCCTCCCCGCCGACGCCCTCGGCCCCGCGCTCGTCGGCTCCACCCACCTCCTGCACACCGGCCCCGGCGCCACCGGGGACGCCGTCCGGCGGGTCGTCGCCACGGTCCTGCGGGTGTGATCACCCCATCGCGCGGTCGCCGTCCGGGGCAGCGCTGTGGCAGGGTGATCAACCGTGGAACGGGTTGTGCTGCTGGACGAGACCGGTGCGGCCGTGGGCGAGGCCGACAAGGCGACTGTGCACCACGAGGAGACGCCGCTTCACCTGGCGTTCTCCAGCTACCTCTTCGACCGGGACGGCAGACTCCTGCTGTCCCGGCGAGCGCTGCACAAGAAGACCTGGCCGGGCGTGTGGACCAACTCGTGCTGCGGCCACCCCGCGCCGGGCGAGGACCTGGAGGCCGGGGTGCGGCGGCGGCTCGCCGAGGAGCTGGGGCTCCCGGACGTCGAGCTGGACCTGGTCCTTCCCGGCTTCCGGTACCGCGCGGTCATGGACAACGGGGTGGTGGAGAACGAGATGTGCCCGGTGTACCGGGGCGTGATCGACACCGACCCGGCGCCCAACCCGGACGAGGTGGACGACGTCGAGTGGGTCATCTGGGCCGACTTCGCGCCCGCCGTCCTCTCGGGCGCCCGGCCGATCTCGCCGTGGTGCCTGCTGCAGGTGGAGGCGCTGGCCGAGCTGGGCGACGACCCGCTGAAGTGGCCCGTCGGCTCCCCGGCCGACCTCCCGCTCGCGGTGCGCTGACCCCCGCGGCTCCTGTCGGTTTCCTGAACCGGGGAACCCCGCCGCCCGCGCGCCCGTTCTGCCCGGTGTGCTGAACGCGGAGACCGCTGCGCCCTCCCGGTTCGCCGGACCGGGGGGCGCCCTGGCCGTGGTGCTGACCGTCGCCCTGATCGGCGGCCTGGACCTGCACCGCGCCGTCACCAACCCCCACAGCCTGCGGCGGACCATCAGCGAGTACGCGCTGGGCCCGCAGAAGTGGGTGTTCGACGTCGGCGTGCTGCTGCTCGCGGCCGGGTCGGTGGCGATCCTGGTCGCGCTGGTGCGGGCCGGGGTGGCGCGGTGGTGGTCGCCGGGCGCGGTGGCGATGGCGCTGTGGTCGGCCGGGTTGACGCTGGTCGTGCTGTTCCCCAAGCACAACTGGGCGATGGGCGGGCCGAGCGCGAGCGGCACGGTGCACCGGGTGGCGAGCGTGCTCGCGTTCCTGAGCCTGCCGGTGGCGGCGCTGCTGCTGTCGAGGCCGTGGCTGCGCTCGGCCGCGTGGGGCGCGCACGCGCGCCGGGTGTTCGCGCTGGGCTGGCTGTCCGTGCTCGCGCTGAGCCCGCTGGTGTACGCGCTGCTGGTGGACGCGTCGGGCGGCACGGCGTGGTGGCGGGTGTTCCCGCTGGGGTACGTCGAGCGGGCGCTGGTGCTGGTCGAGGTGGTGGCCGTGCTGGCCGCCGGATCGTGGGCCACCGCGGTGGGGAAGCGCCCTAGAGTGGCCTGATGGCTACTTGGGGTGATCTGGCGGCTTACGTCCGCGACCAGTACGACGTCATCGCCCAGGAGGGCGACGAGATCCGCATCCTATTCACGTTCGACCACCTGGACGAGGAGGACGAGCGGACGCAGGTGATCATCCTGGTCCGCGAGGTGCTCGACCGGAAGCACGAGTGGGTCCAGATCGCGACGCCCATGGGGTTGGCGGCTGCGGTGGACCTGAAGGCGCTTCTGGAGGAGATCGGCCACTCGTCGATCGCGTGCGGCGCGGCGATCATGGGCGAGCACGTCGTGCTGCGCCACTCGCTGCCGTTGGAGACGCTCGACATCCACGAGTTCACCGACCCGCTGGCGCTGCTCGCGGGGACGGCGGACACCCTGGAGGAGCAGTTCTTCGGCGGCGACCACTACTGAGGCGGTGACCTCCGGGGCCAGGGCCGCCGGGCAGGCCGTCCGCGCCACGCGCCCCTTCGGACAACCGGAGTGATCTGCACCGCCTCCGGCTATCGCGACCGGGGTTCCCGGCGATACCCACCCACAGGGGTCGCGTCACACCCCCGTAACACGCCACTCTAAGGCTAGGTTAGCCTTACCTAAACGGAGAAGGTGGTTGTTCGGTGTCCACGACCCCGGTCGTTCCTGCCGCGTCCTACGAGTCGATGACGGTTCGGGTCAGGGCGGGCCTGGGGGAGGACCGGCTCGCCGCCGCCGTCGAGGCCCTCACCGCCCGGCACTCCGAGCTGTCGGACGGCGGCACCAGCTCGCGCCGGGTCGTCGTCGGGGGCGACCCGGCGCGGGCGCGCGGCGGCGAGGCGCTCAGCGTCGTGTGGGTCGACGCGGGCGCCGAACCCGGCCGCCTCGTGCTGTCCGCGCGCCAGGACGTGCTCGCCGCGCTCCCGTGGCGCGTGCTGCTGCCCGAGCTCGCCTCGGAGTGGAAGACCCACTAGCGCTCCCCGTCGTACGACCGCCGCGCGCGCTCTCCCCGGAGTGCTCCAGGCGGCACAGGGTGCGCGTGAGCACCCGCTGCGGGGGCGCGCCGAGAACGGCGTCGTCTGCGTGACCGTCGACAACCCGCCGGTGAACGTCCTGGACGCCCGGCTGATCACCTAGCTGAAGCGGCTGCTCATCGCGCTGCGCTCGGACGGGTCGACGCGGATGATCGTGTTCAACAGCGCCGGCCCCGAGTTCTTCCTGGCGCACGTCGATATGACCACCACGCCCGAGCAGGTCGTGGAGCTGTCGGCGGACCTGCCCGAGGGGCGTCAACGCGTTCCAGGAGCTGGGGGAGCTGCTGTGTGGGCAGCCGCAGGTGGACATCGTGAAGCTGGCGGGCCGGGCTCGGGCAGGTCGAGGCGCCGGGCGGGATCGTGCCCGGCGGCGGGACGCAGTACGTGACGGCCAGTACGGGGCGGAACGGGGCGCTGGAGATCGTGCTGGGCGCGGACCTGTTCGACGCGGAATCGGCGGAGCGCTACGGCTGGGTGAACCGCCTGCTGCCCGCCGACGAGCTGGACGCGTTCGTGGACCGGCTGGCGGCGAACATCGCGGCGCTGCCGGAGAGGGTGATCGCGGCGACCAAGCGCGCGATCCCGGCGGAGGACCTGTCTGCGGGGCTGTTCGCGAGGCCCGCAGCGGGCGAGCTGCTTGTCGGGATGATGGCGGCGGGCGCGCAGACCTGTGAGGGGGAGCGGGACCTGGAAAGGTTGGCGCGCAGGGGCGCGGCACGGGTGGCGGCCGGGGGCTGACACGCGGTCGTCCCCGGCTCCTAGCACCCTTCGGGCGGCGGCGCCCCCGTTTCCGCGCCGCCGCCACGGTAACCCAACAGTGGGTCTTCGGCCTGCTCAGGGCCCGTTTTTGTCAGGGGTCCGGGGTACAAATGTCCACGGGAGGAAGCGATGGGTGATGCGAGAGAACGCGAGACGGTAGTTAGCCCGAACGGCTGCCGCTGGTGCGGGGCGGACAAGTTGGCCCACGGACGCCTGTGGGTGCCCGAGGTGAAGTGGCACGGCTGGGTCGAGCCCAGCTCCGAACAGCGCAAAGCAAGGATGCTGGCTCGGCGAAAGGCTCGAAGCCTCGTCCCCGCTGAAGACCTCAGCTCGCAGACTTCCGAAGATCTGCGAAGACGTCTCGCAGCCCTTGCGGCACTTGGTCAGGCCTCTTCAAACGGTTGACGACCTCCATGACCAGGGCAGGCTTGCCGGAGGGTGAGGCCTTGCTCTCGGACCTCAGCATGGCGATGACCTGGTCGCTGAACTTCTTGCCGTTCCGATGGGCCGCGAAGTCGTTCGAATCCCAGGGCGCCCTGTCCGTTCGCGGCCACTGCTCGTTGGCCGTGTCCGCCCAAGTGCTGTCGTCAAACAACTCCTCGAACTCCATGAAGCCCTGGGCTTTGCCCAGGAACGTGACGACGTCGTCGTAGTCCTCTGGGCTGAACACCTTCTCCAGGTTGGCTCGCCGGAACATCCTGTCCCGCTTCTCGCAGTCGGCATCGATCAGCAACACCACGGTTCGCCCGTGCTTGTGCAGGTAGTCAGCCAGGTGCAGCGCGCCGGAGTTGCCGCCGCACGCCCACAGCGCGATGCCTGCCGATTGGAGCTGCAGGCCCTCGGAGAGCTTGAACAGCACCGGGATGGCTTTCTGCTCGGTTTCTCCTTCCACTGCCAAGAAGCACCGCTCGTGCAGCAGTACCGAATTGCGCAGACCGACCGCAGTGGCGATGGACTGCAGGTGCAGGTCGAACCCATCGTGTCCGCTGTCTGCGCCCAGCCGTTCGACGCGAGTGCGCCTCGTCTCGTCCAGTTCAAGCCGCACGACGTCCTGCAGGTCCACGCCGTCGATCAGGTTCATGGAGTGGGTGGCCACCACCACGCTGGTGTTCGGCACCCGACACTGCTCGCGGATCAGCTCCATGACCTCCCGCTGGTAGTGGTAGTCGAGGTGGGTGTCGGGCTCGTCGTACACCACGATCGTCGGCACCGGCGGGCCGTTCTCCGCCAACGACTCCTTGTCCTGCTGCTCTTCGACCAAGATGTCGGTGGACGCTTCCCAGACCGCCAGCGAGATTCGCCGTGCGCTGCCCTGACCGGACCGGTCCAGCCGGACCTGCTCTCCCGTCGAGCGCTTCAACCGCAGCGAGGCCGAGCGCAGGCGAGGGCTCATGGAGATGTCTGGCTTTACCGCGACTTCGGTGATGTCCTTGCAGCGTCGGGTGATGTGGTCGATGAGCGGCTGCGCCTGAGTGACGAGCCAGTCCTGTGCATCACCCTCCAGCACTTCGATCTGCTTGCGGGTGCTCTCCTCCTGCAAGTACCCCTTCAACTGCTGTCCCAGGATCTCTGCGACGGCGGCTTCCGGGTCCAGCGTCTTGCCCGTGAACGCCACGACGTGCGGCAGGCGGTCGGTCAGGTTCGGCGGTACGCCTGTCCACCCCTCGCCGCTGGAGTGCTCCCGCGCGTACTCCTGCACCGCCGCCAGCAGTTCGGGCTTGTTGCCGGGTGACTGCGGGCGAAGGCCGTACTTCTGCACCAGCTCCCTCAGGTCCGAGACCCTCAACCGGGAGAGGTCGCGCAGATCCTCGTCGTCAGGGATCGGACCCCACGCCTCGTAGCGGGCGTCCTGGCCGTCCTCCATGATCCTGCGCAGCTTGACCTCGGCGAGCAGCGAGAACCTCTCCTGCTCCCATGGGTCGAGCCGGAACCGGCCGATGACCTCGATAGCGGCGCGTCCGCCGTCGGACTCGCCCTCCAAGTAGGTGCGGTCGTCCTCGATGGGGGAGTAGCGGCCCAGCAGGAACTTCACCGCGTCTAGTGCCGAGGACTTACCGCCGTCGTTGGGACCGGCCAAGATCGTCGGACTCCCGATCGGGATGTCCTCCACCTCGGCCAGGGAGCGAAAACCGCGAATCGAGAAGCTTGCAAGGTGCACTGGCGAACCACCCAGGGCGAGTTGACTGACAGGACCGACCCCGACGCCGCACCACGTGGAAGAGCGGCTTCCGGCAGCCTAAAACGGCTTGATCAAAACCTGATAATCGACACGCCGAGTAATCGCGCTATACGTCCTTATGGGTGAACAGATTGAGGCTCATGAACCTTCTGTAACCGCAATTGTGCGGATTCGGCTAGGTTTCGTGCTTGGTACCGCCGTTCAGGCGGCGATTCGCACCCTCACCCCGCCACCGGCCACGAGTGCACCGGCTCGTTCGTGTGCATAAGGTCCCGGTACCCCCGCAGCACCCGTCGCAGCGCCTCCGGCCGCTCCAGCGACGTCCCGTCGCAGGCCCGGTGGAACGCCCGCGTCTGCCACGTCGCCCCGTTCACCCCGCGCAGGCACCGCTGCTCCACGATCCCCAGCAGCCGGTCCCGCTCCCGCTCGTCCACGCCGAGCCCGACCAGCCCCTCGTGCGCCAGCGGCAGCAGCCGCCGCAGCACCAGCTCCACCACCGGGACCGTCCCCAGCCCCGGCCAGTACACCTGCGCGTCGATCCCCCGCCGCGCCCCCGCCAGGAAGTTCTCCTCCGCCGCCGAGAACGACATCTGCGACCACACCGGCCGCTCGTCCTGCGCCAGCGCGTGCGCCAGCCCGTAGTAGAACGCCGCGTTCGCCATCGTGTCCACGACCGTCGGCCCGGCGGGCATCACCCGGTTCTCCACCCGCAGGTGCGGCCTGCCGCCCACCACGTCGTACACCGGCCGGTTCCACCGGTAGATCGTCCCGTTGTGCAGCCGCAGCTCCGCCAGCGACGGCACGCCGCCGTCCGCGAGCACCCGCTCCGGGTCCTCCTCGGCGCAGATCGGCAGCAGCGCGGGGAAGTACCGCACGTTCTCCTCGAACAGGTCGAAGATCGACGTGATCCACCGCTCCCCGAACCACACCCGCGGCCGGACGCCCTGCTCCTTCAGCTCGTCGCTGCGGGTGTCCGTCGCCTGCTGGAACAGCGCGATCCGGGTCTCCGGCCACAGCTCCTTCCCCAGCAGGAACGGCGAGTTCGCCCCCACCGCCACCTGGATCCCCGCGATGGCCTGCGCCGCGTTCCAGTACGCCGGGAACCGCTCCGGCGACACCTGCAGGTGGAACTGCGTGCTCGTGCACGCCGCCTCCGGCACGATCGAGTCCGCGGTCATCTGCAACCGCTCGGCCCCGTCGACGTTGATCTCCAGGTCCTCGCCGCGCGCCGCCAGCACCTGCTCGTTGAGCAGCGCGTAGCGCGGGTTCCCGGACAGCGCGTCCACCGCCATGTGCCTGGCCTGCAACGTCGGCAGCGTCCCGACCATCACCATGTGCGCGTCGACCTCGCGCGCCCGCTTCTCCGCCTGGTTGAGGCTGGTGCGGACCGTGGCCTCCAGCTCCGCGAACCCGCCGCCTGCCAGCTCGCGCGGCGGCACGTTGATCTCCACGTTCCACTGGCCCAGCTCGGTGACGAAGTCCGGGTCGGCGATGGCCTCCAACGCCTCCGCGTTGCGCATCGCCGGGTCCCCGGCCTCGTCCACCAGGTTCAGCTCGATCTCCAGCCCGGTCATGGGCCGGTCGACCTCGAACCGCTCCTCTTCCAGCATCCGGGTGAACACGTCCAGGCACCGCCGCACCTTCGTGCGGTAGCGCGTCCGGTCCTCGCGGCTGAACTCGTGCCGCTCGACGTCGTCGCCCACTGCGCCCCTCCACCACCGCGCCCGGTGCGCGGCCCCTGCCGAGGCCGCTTCCGGAGCGCGGCGCACGGGTCAGCGAGCGGGTACCGCGATCGCGGTCACCACAAACCCCTCCCGCGCCAGCCACCTGCCGGTGAACCCGGACACCGCCCGCCCGTCCACGACCGGGTGCTCCACGAGCACGCGCGCGGTGAACGTGCCGTCGCGGCCGAGCACCAGCTCGGCGTCCTCGAAGCCCAGCCACCGCCGGGTCAGCGGGAACCACGACTTGTACACCGACTCCTTGGCGCTGAACAGCAGCCGGTCCCAGTGCACCGACGGGTCGCGCGCCCCCAGCAGCGCCACCATGTCCTGCTCGCGCGGGAGGGCCACCGCCGCCAGCACGCCCTCCGGGGTCGGCTGGTTCGGCTCGGCGTCGATGCCCACCGTCCACACGGCGTCGGCGCGCGCGGCGACGGCCGCCCGGTACCCGGTGCAGTGCGTGATGCTCCCGACCACGCCCTCGGGCCACCCCGGTTCCCGCTTCGGGCCGGGCAGCAGCGGCACCGGCGGGAACCCCAGCTTCGCCAGCGCCCCGCGCGCGCAGTGCCTGCCCGTGGTGAACTCGCGGCGCCGCTTGTCCACCGCGCGCGCCACGTGCTCCTCCTCCTCGGGCAGCAGCACGGCCTCCGGCGGGTCGCCGAACGCCTCCACCGCGGCGACCCCGTCCGGCAGCAGCTCCTCGATCACCGCGCGTCCCCTTCCCGCAGCACGTCCAGCAGCGGAGCACCCGTCCAGCCGCGCGGCTTCCACTCGCGCGGGTAGCCCAGCGACACCTCGTCGAAGCGCACCCCGTCCACCCGGATCGTGCGCGGGATGTGCAGGTGCCCGTACACCGCCACGGCCGCCCGGTGCTTCAGGTGCCAGTCGGCGGTCAGCTCGGTGCCGCACCACAGCGCGAACTCCGGGTACCGCAGCACCAGCGTGGGGTCGCGCACCAGCGGCCAGTGGCTGATCAGCACCGTCCTCAGCTCGTGGTCGACCTCGTCCAGCCTGCGCGCGCTCTCCGCGATCCTGGCCCGGCACCACTCGTCGCGGCTCGGGTGCGGGTCCGGGTGCAGGAAGTACTCGTCGGTGCACACCACCCCGGCCTCGACGGCCTTGGCGAGCGCGGACTCCTTGTCGGTCGTGCCCGCGGGCCGGAAGGTGTAGTCGTACAAGGTGAACAGCGGCGCGACGGCCACCGGGCCGCCCTCGCCGTCGAACACCGGGAACGGGTCCTCGGGGGTGTGCACGCCCAGCGAGCGGCACATCTCGACGAGCTGCCGGTAGCGCACCTCGCCCCGGCTCTGCACCGGGTCGTCCTTGGTGGTCCACAGCTCGTGGTTGCCCGGCACCCAGACGACCTCGCGGAACCGCTTGCGCAGCAGGCCGAGCGCCCACTCGACGTCGTGGAACTTCTCGCCCACGTCACCGGCGACGATCAGCCAGTCGTCCGGCGATGGCGCGGTCAGCTCGGTGACGAACTCCCGGTTCTGCTGGTACGTCACGTGCAGGTCGCTCGTCGCGAGCAGGCGTGGTCGGCGTGTCACGAAGCCGAGGGTAGCCAGCGCGGCAAAGACCGTTCATCCGCTCGTCGTGCCTGGGGCGCCGCCCAGCCTCGTCAGGGGTCCGCGTGACGCTGGAGGCGTCCGCTCGGCGCGCGGGCGGTTATAGCCGACCGACCGACTTCCTAGCGTGATGGTCGTCACGATCGCGTTCTCGGAGGAGCCTGATGAGCGAGCAGATCCCCAGCTCCGCCACCGCGCCGCAACCGTTCGGCCGAACGGTGGGCGCGGAGATCGTCCGCCACGCGCGCCAGCACGCCCACCCGGCCGTGGCCCCGCGCCGCCCGGCGGAGGACGCGGCCCTCGCGGCGCTGCTGCGCGCCCGCCAGCGCAGCGGCGAGGGGCAGCAGTGGAGCAGGCGACCGCAGGAGCCGCCCGCGCGGCCCGCGCAGGCGGACGTGGTGGAGCGGTTGGCGTCCCGGATAGTCCCGCCCGCGCTGTGGACGGCGGTGGAACCGCTGATCCCGCCCGCGAAGGTGCGGCGGCAGGGCGGTGGTCGCGGGCGCGTGTCGGACCGGGCGGTGTTCACGGCGATCGCGTTCGTGCTGACGAGCGGGTGCGCCTGGCGGCACCTTCCCGCGACGTTCGGGGTGACCGTGCCGACGGTGCACCGGCGGTTCCAGGAGTGGACCGACACCGGGTTGTGGATCAGGCTGCGGCGGATCGCGGAGGAGGGGCGGTTCGAGGACGCGGACTGGCTGCGGATGATCGTGGAGGCGGCGGAGCGGAGGGGGACTCGGGCGGCCGGGTGAGTCCCCGGCGGTAGCCGGCGGGTGGACCGGCTGTCGGCGGCGATCACCCGGAAGGCGGTGGGGCGCGGGCGTTCCCGAAGGTTCGGGGGTGCTACGGCCGCGCCCCGGCCAGCTCCACCAGCGCGGCCAACCGCGCGTCCCGCCGCGCCTCGGGCAACCGACCGCCCCTGGCCAGCAGCACCTGCCCGTGCAGCGCGCCCCAGACGACCTCGGTGAACACGTCCGGGTCGTCCTGGGGGCGCAGGGGCGCCAGGACGTCCCGCAGCGCGGTGAACGCGTCGCGCAGCGGCTGCGGGGTGTCCGGCGCGTCGAACGCGAGCGGCGCGGAGAGGGTGAACATCGCGTCGTAGCAAGCCGGGTTGTCCTGCGCGAACCCGGTGTAGGCCGCTGCCAGCCCCGCGAGCCCGTCCGCACCGGCCAGCCGCTCGGCGAGCTCCGCGAACCCCTCGACGGCGACCGCCGCGATGATCGCGTCCTTGCCGGAGAAGTGGCTGTACAGCACGGGTTGGCTGTACTCGATCAGCTCGGCGAGCCGCCGCGTGGTGACCGCCTCCCACCCCTCGGCCTCGGCCAGCGCGCGCGCCGCCCCGACGATCGCCCGCCGCCGCTCGACCCGTTCCCGCTCCTTGCGCTGCTGTGCTGTCACGGGGGTGATTCTAGCGCTGCTAGCCATCCGATCATCGCTAGTGCTAGCGTCGATCGAAAATCTAGCAACGCTAGGAAAACGTTGTGCCCCTCGTCGCCACGACCCTGGCCGTCGCCGCCGCCCTGTCCATCATCGTGATCGGCGGCCTGTACCTGCTGGCGCCGCAGCGGATCGCGAGCACGTTCGGCCTGCCCACCTGGCCGCGGGAACCGGGGGAGACCGGCTGGCTGAACCTGAAGGGCGTGCGGGACGTGGTCTCCGGCCTGGTGATCCTGATCCCGCTCGCCCTCGGCCACGCGGACCTGGCCGGTTACGTGCTCCTCGCCGCCACCCTCACCCCGCTCGGCGACATGCTGACCATCCTGCGGCACAGGGGGAACCGCGCGCTGGCGTACGGGATGCACGGCGGCACGGCGGTGGTCGTGGCGCTGGCGGGGGTGCTGCTGGTGGGCTGACCTGAGGTCGTGCTTATTTCGGTGGGCGGCGGAGGCGGTGGTCGGGCTCTTCCTCGTTCAGTACGTTCTGGGCGTAAGCACGCAACAACGGGTGGATGTGAAGCGCGTCGCGTCCGATCGGTTCGAGCAGTCCCGCTTTGGCCAGGACGTTCAGGAGGCGCCGCGCCTCGACTTCCGCGCAGGCCATGAGCAGGACAGCGTCATCGACCGTCAACTGCTCATCCGGCAACGTGCCCAGAAGCCGGAACAAGCGGGCGGCAGCCGTCGGGAGGCTGCGGTAGACCCAGTCGAGCACTGATCCCAATCGTTCCGGCAGGTCCAATGGGGCGGTCAGTTCGGCGTTCAGCTGGGGGAGCGTTGTTCCCCGCCGAACTGCCCCGCGTTCGCCCGCGATGCGCAATGCCAGTGGTAGATAACTGCACAGTCGGGCCAACTCCCGTGCCGCGTCCAACTCCTCGTTGACGCGCACCGTTCCGACGATCCGCCGCAGGAGTTCGACGGCGTCGTCACGGTCGAAGGGGGTGACTTGAAGGCGGTGGGTGTCGCCGAGTTCCGTGAAGTCGGTGAGCTGCCTCCTGCTGATGGCGATGACGAACGATCGAGAGCTTTCGAGGAGCAACGGGCGAACTTGGTCTGCGGAGCGCACGTCGTCCAGCACCGCGAGGAGACGGCGTCTCGCCACCAGCGCCCGGTAGATCGCCACGCGTTCTTCGAGCGTGCCGGGGATGTGCGCCGGACGGATGCCCAGTGAGCTGAGGAAGCGACCCAGGGTGGTGAAGGCGCTCGCCGGTTCGGTGATGTCTTGTGCGCCGAGGTCTGCGTACAGGTTCCCGTCCGGGAACCGGTGCAGGTTCAGGTGCGCCCACCGGAGAGCGAGAGCCGTCTTTCCCGTCCCGACGCCGCCGGTGACCAGCAACGCCGGGATTTCGCGCTTCGACGGTTTTTTGACGGCGTGCTGGAACAGGTGCTCGTCCAAGCGCGCCAACTCGTCGAGGCGGCCGACGAACCCGCTGGGGTTCTCCGGCATCTGGTCCGGGCAGACGTTGAGGGGAACCGGTCCCTCTCGGAGGGTGCGCCTCATGCGCGGCACGACGGCGAGATACCCGAACGCGGCCACGAGGGGGGACAACTTCCCCGGCACCTCTTCGAGGTTGGCGACCCACTCCTCCTCGTACCGCGCGCACGCCTGCGGATCACCCAGGCGGCGCGCGGACCACCGCACCACCCGGACCGCCAACCACGGCCACCAGTCCTTGAACTCGTTGACCACCAACGGCAGCAGCACGGCCGCCGCTAACCAGGGGAGCGCTCCGCCGCTCACAGGCACTCTCCAGGTCGGGGCGCGAGGGGGTGGTCGGACGAAAGGGGCGAGCGCCGCGTGCGACGTCCGTCCAGCATCGCCCTCGCCTCCGCCAAGCCTTCCGGGCTCAGCCGGTAGAAGCGGCGGCGTGGGCCCCGGCTGACCGGGTCAGCCTGCTCCCACTCGCTCACGACCCAGCCCAGGTCCTCCAGGCGGGCCAGGATCGGGAACACGCTGCCGGTCGGCCGGTCGATCATCTTCGCGATCTTCAGCCCGTACAGCTCTTGATCGGGTTCCAGCAGCGCCTCCAGCACGTCCAGAGTCGCGTTGGTCGCCCGTGGTTTCCTGCCCACGACTCAACTCTAGATATGTAGAGATAGCCGCACAACCGCCCAACGCGCCCTAGTCCGCGTGCACCCCAGCCCGGTACTTCGGCACCCGCACGCTCACCTTCGTCCCCAACCCCTGCGCGGTCTCCACGACCAACCCGTAGTCGTCCCCGTAGCACCGCCGCAACCGCTCGTCGATGTTCCCCAACCCGATCCCCGCCGTCGCCCCCACCTTCCCCGCCAACGTCCGCCGCAGCGCCTCCGGGTCCATCCCGATCCCGTCGTCCTCCACGGTGATCCGCGCCTCGTCCCCCGCGTCCTCCGCCGTGATCGAGATCAGCCCCGGCCCGACCTTCCCCTCCATCCCGTGCCGCACCGCGTTCTCCACCAGCGGCTGCAAGCACAGGAACGGCACCGTCACCGGCAGGACCTCCGGGGCGATCTGCAGCGTCACCTGCAACCGCTCGCCGAACCGCGCCCGCTCCAGCGCCAGGTACTGGTCGATCGACCTCAGCTCCTCCGACAGCGTCGTGAAGTCCCCCGCCCGCCGGAACGAGTACCGCGTGAAGTCCGCGAAGTCCAGCAGCAACGTCCGCGCCCGCTCGGGGTTCGTCCGCACGTACGACGCGATCGCCGACAGCGAGTTGTAGATGAAGTGCGGCGAGATCTGCGCCCGCAGCGCCCGCACCTCCGCCTCCACCAACCGCGTCCGCGACCGGTCCAGCTCCGCCAGCTCCAGCTGCCCCGACGCCCACCGCGCCACCTCGTTGGTCGCCCGCACCAACCCCGCCGACGCCTCCCGGCTGTACGCCGCCAGCACCCCGACGACCCGCCCCTCCACCGTCAACGGCGCCAGCACCGCCGTGTGCACGGGGCAGTCCGCCTCCGCGCACGACACGTCGAACGCCCGCGTCCGCCCGGTCGCGAACACCTCCCGCGCCAACCCCAGCGCCTCCGCCGAGTGGTGCTCCCCGGCGCCCTCCCAGGCGACCACCTGCTCCTCGTCGGTCAGCGCCAGCGCCGGTGTCCCGAGCAGCGTCCTCAGGTGCCGCGCCGACTTCCGCGCCGCGTCCGGCACCAGCCCGGCCCGCAGCGGCGGGGCCGCCGACCACGCCGTGTGCAGCGTCTCGAACGTGATCCGCTGCTCCTGCGTCACGAAGTCGTTGCGCCGCTTGGACGTCCACCACAGCGTCACCACCACCGCGACCCCGGCGAGCAGCACCGCGCCCGCCGTCCCCAGCGCCGTCACAACCGGTCCTGACTGCGCAGTCCCAGGTTCTCCGGCGCGTGCAACCGCACCATCACGTGGTTCACCCCCGGTGGCACCCGCTTCGGCGTCGCCAGCGACACCGCGTACATGACCACGAACCCCAGCGGCGCCGTCCACGCCGCCGGGCGCGCCAGGAGCGCGTGGTACCAGGCCTCGCTCGGCCCCGCCGCGATCGTCACCATCCCGGCCGCCAGCGCCGGGACCCCGCCCGCGAGCATCCCGGCGACCGCCCCGACCGTCGTGATCCGCGTGCTCCAGATCCCCAGCACCAGCAGCGGGCACAGCGACGACGCCGCCACCGCGAACGCCAGCCCCACCACGTCCGCCACCGGCACCCGCCCCAGCAGCGGCGTCACCAGCAGCGGCGCGGTCACCGCCACCAGCGTCGCCAGCCGGAACCCGCGCACCCCGCGCAACCGCAGCACGTCCCGGCTCAGCACCCCGGCCAGCGACACGATCAGCCCCGACGAGGTCGACAGGAACGCCGCCACCGCCCCGCCCGCCACGAGCGCCCCCAGCAGCTGCCCGCCGAGCCCGCCGACGACCCGGCTCGGCAGCACCAGCACCACCGCGTCGGTGTCCCCGGTCATCAGCAGCTCCGGCGTGTACAACCGCCCGAGCGCCCCGTACAGCGGCGGCATCAGGTAGAACACGCCCAGCAGCCCCAGCACGATCAGCGTGGTGCGCCGCGCCGCCCGACCGTTCGGGTTGGTGTAGAAGCGCACGATCACGTGCGGCAGCCCCATCGTGCCCAGGAACGTCGCGATGATCAGCGAGTACACCGAGTACAGCCCGAACCGCTCCACGCCGCTGCTGGGCAGCGACCAGCCCTGCCCGGTGGTCTGCGGGATCGACTTCAGGTGCGGCACCGCCGCCCCCTGCGGGAACACCAGCCGCGACCCGGCGGCGATGGTGTGCTCGCCGCCCTCCAGCAGCACCAGCCCGTCCACCCGCTCGCCGTCGACCTCGCCCGCGCCGCTGAACCCGACCGGCTCCCGCACGTCGACCACCGTCGTCCGCTCGAACGACACCGACGTCTCGCGCGGGAACACCGGGAAGTCCTCCGCAGGCACGCCCCGCGCGCCCTGCGCCTGCCACGCCAGCACCAGGAACACCGCGGGCACCGCGATCGCGGTCAGCTTGAGCCAGTACTGGAACGCCTGCACGAACGTCACGCTGCGCATCCCGCCGGACAGCACGTTCGCCGTCACCACCACCGCCACCAGCGCCGCGCCCACCCAGCTCGGCGTGCCGATGACCGTGTGCAGGGTCAGCCCCGCGCCCTGGAACTGCGGCAGCAGGTACAGCCACCCGATGCCCAGCGCCAGCCCGGACGCCACCGCCCGCACCACCGGCGAGCCGAACCGGGCCTCCGCGAAGTCCGGCAGCGTGTACGCGCCGCTGCGCCGCAGCGGGGCCGCGACCAGCGCCAGCAGCACCAGGTAGCCCGCCGCGTAGCCGACCGGGAACCACAGCATGTCCGGCCCGTGCGCGAACACCAGCCCCGCGATGCCCACGAACGACGCCGCCGACAGGTACTCGCCGCCGATCGCCGAGGCGTTCCACCACGGCGACACGGTCCGGGAGGCCACGAAGAAGTCCGACGTCGTCCGCGACACCCGCAGCCCGTACCCGCCGACCAGCATCGTGCCCAGCACCACCAGCAGCACGGCGACCAGGCCGTACGTGCTGCTCACGAACGCTCCACCAGCTCGGCGAACTCGGCCTCGCCGCGCTCGGCCTGCCGCACGTAGAACCAGCCCGCGCCCACCAGCACCGGGAACACCAGTACGCCCAGCAGCAACCACGGCAGCGGCAACCCGAGCAGCCGCTGCTCGGCGACGCCGGGGACGAGCGCGAACAGCAGCGGCAGCGCGGAGACCGCCCCGCACACCACCGCGCACAGCGTGAAGCCGAGCCTGCGCTGCGAGCGGATCAGCGACCGCATGTAGACCGCGCCCAGCTCGCTCTGCTCGTCGATCTCGCGGGACGCCGGGTAGGGGCGGGGCGCGCGCGGGGCGCGGGTGCGGGGGCTGGTCACCACGACGCGCTGGGTGGGCGCGGGCGCCGGACCGTGCTCGCGGCCGACCGGGACCGCCCGGCCGCCCCGGAACCGGCCGACGCCGCTCCCGCCTGCGCCCCCCGATCCGCAGCCCCCCGAACCGGCGCCCCCCGAACCGCCAGGGCCCGGCTCCCCGGACCCCCGGCTCACGACGGCTGCCGGTTGCGCCGCACCAGGAGCTGCCGCAGGTGCCGGGCGTGCCGCCTGCTCACCGGCAGCACCGCCCCGCCGATGTTCACGCTCAGGTGCCCGTCCTCCAGCCGCAGCTCGTCGATGTGCCCCAGCGACACCAGGTGGCTGCGGTGGATGCGCACGAACCCGGCGCTGCGCCAGCGCTCCTCGAGCCCGTTCAGCGCCGCCCGCACCAGCCCGCTGCCGGTCGCCGTGTGCAGCCGCGCGTAGTCGCCGTGCGCCTCCACGTAGCGGATCTCCGCGAGCCGGATGAACCGGGTGATCCCGCCCAGCTCCACCGGGATGACCTCGTCGCCCACGTCCGGCGCCCGCTCGACCGGCGCGGCCTGCGGCGCGGGCTGCTCGACCGGCCTGCTCTCCAGCACCTCGTGCACGATCCGGTGCACCGACTCGGCCAACCGCTCCTGCCGCACCGGTTTCAGCAGGTAGTCGAGCGCCTTCAGCTCGAACGCCTCCACCGCGGGCTCCTGGTGCGCGGTCACGAACACGATCGGCGGCGGCTGCGCGAACCGGGACAGCACCCGCGCCAGGTCCAGGCCGTCCAGGCCGGGCATCCGGATGTCCAGGAACACCGCGTCGACCGGCTGCCCCGCGTCCATGGCCCGGTGCAGCGTGCGCAGCGCCTTGGTCGCGTCCCCGACCGCCTCCACGTGCCCGACCCTCGGGTCGGACCGCAGCAGGTAGACGAGGTCCTCCAGGGCGGGCGGCTCGTCGTCGACGGCGAGCACCCGCAGCGGTCGCCCGAGCGCCCCCCGGCGTTCGGGCCCCTCGCACAGAGGACAGGGCAGACCTGAGGTCATGGACATCCAATGCGGTGTTCTCGGCGGCGTCGGCGATTAGACCATCGGGCGGCCATCCTCGTACTTGGAGGGCGTCCAGGGCAATGGTCGCAGCGCGTCCCGCACGTCGCGCAGCGCCACCTGGAGCTCCAGGTGCGCCTCCTCGGCGCGCCGCGCCGCCGTCCCCACCGACCCCGCCGTCGCCGCCCCGGCCAACCGCGCCGCCGCGCACCGCAGCAGGTGCGCCGACTCGGCGAGCCGGTCCGCCTCGCCCGCCAGCGCGCCCAGCGCCTCCAGCAGCTCCCCGATGGTCGCTGGCCGTGACGACATCACCCCTGTTCGCTGATCCTCGGCCAGTGGGTTCACCTCCCCGTGTCGCGCCGGTGACGGGGAACCGATCGTGCCGCCGGGCCCGCACGGGGGTCAACGGCGCGGGGGAGTGGTCTCGATCGGCTAAACCCGCACCACCCGCCAACCACCCCGGCGCGTCACGCGCGGTCACCGCTTCGGGTTGCTCGTCGCGCGGATCGCCCTCGCCTGTCCTTACGGTCCAGCCAGTGATCACGTGGCCCAGGTCACGTGATCGCACCACCGGGAAGCTCGGGCACCGGCGCCCCTGCCCTCCGAACTCCCGGTCCGGACGCAGCCGAACGAGAGCGTGGACCGGCAGGGCAGGGGAATGCTCGACGTGCTCCGCGGTGCGGCGGTTCGAGGTGGATCAAATGGACGGTCTCCGGGACAAGCGGCGCTCACGCGTCCTCACCAGGCTGGTCGCCTGCGCGGTCATGGGGCTCATCTCCGGCGCTCTGGCGCTGGTCACGGCCACCGCCGCGTCGGCCCAGGGTGCGGATTGGGACGCCATCGCGCGCTGTGAGAGCGGGGGCAACTGGTCGATCAACACCGGCAACGGCTACTACGGGGGGCTCCAGTTCAACCCCGGCACGTGGGCCGCCAACGGCGGTAGCGGGATGCCGCACCAGGCATCGCGGGAGGAGCAGATCCGCGTGGCGGAGAACGTGCTGCGCTCCCAGGGCATCGGCGCCTGGCCGCACTGCGGCCGGGGCAAGGCGACCGGGGCCGCCCCGGCAGCCGCCACCGCCCCCGCGGGCGGCGCGCAGGCCGCGGCGACGCCCGTGGCAGCCGCCCCCGCGCCCGTCGTGGCCTCCGGCTCGACCGACAACCCGGACGGCGACTACACCATCCAGCCCGGCGAGACCCTGTCGTCCATCGCGGACAAGCACGGGATCGCGGGCGGGTGGCGAGCGCTGGTCGAGAAGAACCCCGAGTTCCTGACCAATCCCGACCTGATCTACCCCGGCCACCGGATCACCCTCCGGTAACCGGCTCCCGGTGGGGTGGCGCGAAGGCCCCGCCTCACCGGTGACCAAGCTCCGACCGCCCCAGGTCGCCCCACGGACCCGCGCCGCCTTCGCGGCGACGAGCCCGAGAGCGGAGCCGCCGATCACCCGCACGGCCCACGCCCGTTCCGCCGCGCCCGCGCGGTGGAGCCCACCCAGCACGAGGAGAACCACCTGGACCCTGTGACCGAGGTGCGCCGGGACCCCACATCCCGGCGCGGCCCGATCACCGCGCGACCGTCCTCCGCGCGGTGATCGGGCCGGTTGACCGGGCGGCCTCGAGGTCGCCCCTTTTTCTTGTGCGGCAAGGGTTCCGCGCGACTCAGCCCAGCGCGGCCAGCAGCGACCCGGCGGCCTGGCGCAGCCCGCCGTACCCGGTCTCCCCGGCCAGCCCGATGCCGATCCGGGCGTGCCGCGCCGCGTCCTCGCGCCGCCCGGCGGCCAGCAGCGCGGGCGCCAGCAGCACGTGGGCCTGCACGACCCCGTGCCGGTAGCCGATCCCACCGGACAGCTCCAGCGCCCGCAGGTGCGCCGCGACCGCCGCCTCGGGGTTCACCAGGTGCCGCTGCACCAGGCCCAGCGCGTTGTGCACGTCCGCCTCGATCCGGGGGCTGCCGCCCAGCTCCTGCACCAGGGCCAGCGCCCGCTGCGCGGTCCGCAGCGCCTCGCCGTGGTCCCCGGCCAGGCACAGCGCGGCGGCCAGGTGCGCGGTGGTCTCCGCGTGCGGCGGCCGGGCCCCGGTGCGGGCCCACCCGTCCCGCGCCTCCCGGAGCAGCTCGACCGCGCCGGGGTGGTCGCCCCGCGCGCCCCGGCAGCGCCCGCGCAGGTCCGCGCCCGACGCCGCCAGGTTCACCGCGCCCAGCCGCAGCGCCAGCCCGTGGCCCTCGCGCAGCAGCGCCTCGGCGGCGTCGAGCTCCCCGCGCGCCAGGCGGACCGCGCCGAGCCCGATCAGCCCGGCGCACCGCGCGTGCGTCGACTCCCCGGACGCGCCGACCACCTCCCGGAACCGGTCCTCGGCCTCGGCCAGCTCGCCCACGTCCAGCGCGACCACGCCCGCGATGCCTGCGAGCAGCCACACCGCGCGCCCCACCGGGTTCCCCGAGCGGGCGGCGTCGCGGGCGGCCCGCAGGTCGCCGAGGTTCCGGTGCGCCGCCACCAAGTGCGCCATGACCACGCCCGCGGCCTCGGCGTCCCCGGCCGCCTCCGCCGCGTCGCCCGCCGCGCGCACCGCGTTCAGGAACTCGCCGTGGTGCCCGTGCGAGCCGAGGAACCCGCCGACCGCCTCGACCAGCGACCAGGCCATCGGCAGCGGCCCCAGCCGCGCGCACCGCTCGGTGGCCGCCAGCAGGCTCGGCCGCTCCGCCTCCAACCAGGCGCGCGCCGCGCGGGCGTCCGGCAGGTCCCCGCGCCCGCGCGCGGGCCGGACCTCGGGGAACAGCACGTCGCCCACGTCGGAGGCGGTGCTCAGGTACCAGTCGAACAGCCTGCCGCGCGCGGCCTCCAAGTCGTCACCGGCGGCGCGGGCGCGTTCGGCCGCGTACTCGTGCAGCAGGTCGTGCACCGCGAACCGCCCGTCGCCCGCGCGCTGCACCAGGTTCGCGGAGGCCAGCTCCTCGGTGAGCGCGCGGGCCGTGGCCTCGTCCGCGCCCAGCAGGGCGGCGGCGCCGAACGCGCTGAAGTCCGGACCGGGCAGCAGACCGGTGAGGCGGAACAACTTCGCGGCGTCCGGCCGCAGCGCGGCGTGCGAGAGGTCGAACGCCCGGCGCACCGCCGCGCTGTCGTCGTCCGGGACCGCCAAGGCGGACAGGCGGTCCCCGCCGCGCAGGTCGTCCACATAGGACTGGATGTCGGTGGTGTGCGCCCCGACGAGGTTGCCGAGCGCGATCCGCAGCGCCAGCGGCAGGTGGCCGCACAGCCGGGCCAGCTCGCGCAGCGCGTCGCCCTGCTCGTCGGCGGCCTCGGGGGCGAGCGAGCGGGTCAGCAGCTTCCACGCCTCGTCGTCGCGCAGCACGTCGAGCCGGACCGCCGAGGCCCCGACGTCCCCGGCGAGCTCGTTCCGGCTGGTGATCACCACCGAGCACTCGGGGACGCCGGGCAGCAGCGGCAGGACCTGGGCGGCGGAGGCGGCGTTGTCGAGCGTGATCAGCACCCGGCGCCCGCGCAGCCGGTCGCGGTAGGCGCGCACCAGGTCCGCCTCGTCGGCGGGGATGCTGTCGGGGCGCGCGCCGAGCGCCCGCAGGAACCGGCCGAGCACGGTGGTGGTGCCGAGCGGCGGTGACGTGGAGTGGCCGCGCAGGTCCGCGTACAGCTGCCCGTGGTGGTAGCGCTCACGCACCGAGTGGCCGACCGTCACCGCGAAGGCGGTCTTCCCGACCCCCGGCGGCCCGCACACGGCGACGACGGCGGCGGGACCGGCGAGCAGGCCCGTCACCCGGTCCAGCTCCTCGGCGCGGCCGACGAAGTTCCCGACCGGCGCGGGCAGCTGCGACACCGGCGCCCACCCGGAGGGCAGCGGCCCCCGGAGCGCCGGGTCGCCGGTGAGGATCGAGTGGTGCACGGCCCTGAGCGACTCGCTGGGGTCCACGCCGAGCTCGCGGGCGAGGGCGGTGCTGGCCTGCCGGTAGGCGTCGAGCGCGTCGGCCTGGCGGTCCGCGCGGTGGAGCGCCACCATGAGCTGCGACCAGAACCGCTCGCGCAGCGGGTGGCGCGCGGTGAGCCGACGCAGGTCCGGCACCAGCTCCGCCCCGTGCCCGAGCCGCAGCCGGGCGTCGACGAGCTCGGCCGTGACCCGCAGCCGCTCCTCGACCAGCGCCGGGACCTCGTCGGCGTGCAGCGCCTCGGACGGCACATCCGCGAGCGCCGGGCCGCGCCAGCAGTCGAGCGCCCGCTGGTAGTGCTCGACGGCGGAGCCGAAGTCCTTGGCGGAGGCGGCGAGCGCCCCGTGGGCGGCGTGGTCGGCGAACCGGTGCAGGTCGACGGCCCCGTGCGGCAGGCTGATCAGGTAGCCGGAGGGCGTGGTGTGGACGAGCTGCGGCTCCCCGAGCGCCCGCCGCAGCCGCATGACGTAGACGGCGAGCGTGTGCGCCGCGCGGGCGGGCGCCTGCTCACCCCAGACGGCCCGGACCAGCTCGGCGGACGAGACGGCCCGGTTGGCGGCCATGACCAGCGAGGCGAGCACGATCCGCTGCTTGGGCGCGGTGACGGCGACGACCACCCCGCCCCGCCGCACGAGCAGCGGCCCGAGCACCCCGAACTCGTCGTCGCCAAACCCGATCCCCAAGTCCCAACCCATCCCGCGCTCGTAGGCCCCGAAAGATCATCGCTGGTTCCGGGAGCGGGGGAGAACGCCGAACGGACGCGCCGGCTGGGCTGGACGGTTCAATCGGCTCGTGCGGGGGTGAGGTCGCGGCGAGCGGGGCTCGGTGAGGGCGTGTCAGAACCGGCGGACGGGCGCGCGCCGCACCCGCCCGAGCGGCACGGGCCGTGGAGGACCGCGCACGAGCGGCTGCGGGACCGGGGCGAGGTCCTCGCCGTCGACGGGCGGCGGGTGCGGGTGGGGCGGGTGATCACAGACAAGGCCCACGCCCACCCAGGCGCCCGCACCGCGTTACGGCGGCGGCGGATCAAGGCCGCCATCCGGGAACGTGTCGCCCGGATCGCCCGCAAGACCCAGGGCTCGGCCGGTGGCAGGCCACCGGCCTTCGACCCCGGCCTCTACAAGCCGCACACGTGGTCGAGCGCTGCTTCAACCGCCTCAAGCGGTTCCGCGGCCCGACCACCAGGTTCGCGAGACGAGCCGCCTGCCCACCGCGCCGAGATCATCCTGGCCCGCATCACCCTCCACCCGAGGTGAAGATCCGCAGGACACGCCCTAGACCGCCTCCAACCGCCCCACCTCGACGACCCGCACCACCGCGTTCCCGGCCTCGTCCGACTCCTCCAGGTCGACCTCCGCCGTGAACCCCCAGTCCCGGTCGCCCGCCGGGTCCTCGAAGACCTGCCGGACCTCCCAGCGGTCCTCGCCCTCGGTGATCAGCAGCAGCTGCGGGCCGCGCGCGTCCGGGCCCGTGCCGATGTCCGAGTGCTCCTCGTAGTACGGCTCCAGCGCCTCGCGCCACTCGTCCGCGCCCCACCCGGCGTCGCCGTCGAGCTGGCCCAGCTCGTAGTAGTTCCGCCTCGCCGCCAGCTCCACCCGCCGGAACAGCGCGTTGCGCACCAGCACCCGGAACGCCCGCAGGTTGCGGGTCACGGCGGGCGGGGCGTCGTCGTGGACCTGCTCCTCGCCGGGGTTGCGCAGCTTCTCCCACTCGTCGAGCAGGCTGGAGTCGACCTGGCGCACCAGCTCGCCCAGCCACTCCACCAGGTCGTTGAGCTCCTCGGTCTTCGCGTCCTCCGGCACGGTCTGCCGCAGCGCCTTGTACGCGTCCGCCAGGTACCTCAGCACCAGGCCCTCGGACCGCGCCAGCTGGTAGTACGACACGTACTCGGCGAACGTCATCGCCCGCTCGAACATGTCCCGCACCACCGCCTTCGGCGACAGGTGGTGGTCCGCGACCCACGGGTGCCCGCGCCGGTAGGTGGTGAACGCGGCCTCCAGCAGCTCCTGCAGCGGCTTCGGCCAGGTCACCTCCTCCAGCAGCTCCATGCGCTGGTCGTACTCGATGCCCTCGGACTTCATCGCGCCGATGGCCTCGCCGCGCGCCTTGTGCTCCTGCGCGCCGAGGATCTGCCTCGGGTCGTCCAGGATCGACTCGATCACCGACAGCACGTCCAGCGCGTAGCCGGGCGCGGCCGGGTCCAGCAGCTCGATCGCGGCCAGCGCGAACGGGGACAGCGGCTGGTTCAGCGCGAAGTTGACCTGGAGGTCCACGGTCAGCCGGATGCCGTCGGCGTCCTGCTCGACCACGCCCGCCGTCCGCAGGCCCCGGTACATCGAGATCGCCCGCAGGATGTGCTTGCGCTGCGCGGGCCGCGACTCGTGGTTGTCCTCCAGCAGGTGCCGCATCGCCGCGAACGCGTCGCCGGGCCTGCCGATGACGTTGAGCAGCATCGCGTGGCTGACCTGGAAGCTCGACGTGAGCGGCTCCGGCTCGGCGTCGCGCAGGCGCTCGAACGTCTGGTCGCTCCACGACACGAAGCCCTCGGGCGCCTTCTTGCGCACGACCTTGCGCCGCTTCTTCGGGTCGTCGCCCGCCTTGGCCAGCGCCTTCTCGTTCTCCACCACGTGGTCCGGCGCCTGCACCACGACGGTGCCCATCGTGTCGTACCCGGCGCGCCCGGCCCGTCCCGCGATCTGGTGGAACTCGCGCGCCTTCAGGTGCCGGGTGCGCGTCCCGTCGTACTTCGACAGCGCCGTGAACAGCACCGTGCGGATCGGCACGTTGATGCCGACGCCGAGCGTGTCCGTGCCGCAGATGACCTTGAGCAGCCCGGCCTGCGCCAGCTGCTCGACCAGCCGCCGGTACTTGGGCAGCATCCCCGCGTGGTGCACGCCGATGCCGTGCCTGACCAGCCGCGACAGCGTCTTGCCGAACCCGGACGTGAACCGGAATCGCCCGATCGTGGTGGCGATGGCGTCCTTCTCCGCGCGCGTGGCCACGTTCACGCTCATCAGCGACTGCGCCCGCTCCAGCGCCGACGCCTGCGTGAAGTGCACGACGTACACCGGGGCCTCGTTGCCGTGCAGCAGCTCCTCGATCGTCTCGTGCAGCGGCGTCGTCACGTACTGGAAGTTCAGCGGCACCGGGCGCTCCGCCGAGCGCACCACGGCCGTGGTCCGGCCGGTGCGCCTGGTCAGGTCCTTCTCGAAGAAGGTGACGTCACCGAGCGTGGCCGACATCAGCACGAACTGCGCCTTCGGCAGTTCGATCAGGGGAACCTGCCACGCCCAGCCGCGGTCGGGCTCGGAGTAGAAGTGGAACTCGTCCATCACGACGATGCCCACGTCCGCGTCCGCGCCGTCGCGCAGGGCGATGTTGGCCAGGATCTCCGCGGTGCAGCAGATGATCGGCGCGGTCTCGTTGACCGACGCGTCGCCGGTCATCATGCCGACCTTGTCCGCGCCGAACGCCTCGATCAGCGCGAAGAACTTCTCCGACACCAGCGCCTTGATCGGGGCGGTGTAGAAGGTGCGCCTGCCCTGGGCCACGGCGGCGAAGTGCGCGCCGAGCGCCACCATGCTCTTCCCGGAGCCGGTCGGCGTGCTCAGGATGACGTTCGCCCCCGACACGATCTCGATCAGGGCCTCCTGCTGCGCCGGGTACAGCTGGAGGCCCTGGTCCCACGCCCAGTCGGAGAAGGCGTCGAAGAGGGTGTCTGCGTCGGGTTCGGCGGGGAGCCGTTCGGTGAGTGTCATCGCAGGCAGATAGTAGGCGAACCGGCCGACAAGATCCGTTCGCCCGCGCCCGCCCGGCCGGGCGCGTCGGGCCGCCTCCAGCCGTTCGGGGACGGCCGTCCGGGTGGTCGGACCGGGCGACGTGCGCCGGACCGGGGGAGCGCTCCGCCCGGTCGGGGGCGGAACGGGGGTTCGGGTCGACCGAAACGGCGTTCGCGGGGGGCCGGGAAAGGCCGGAACCGCTCCGGCGCGCCGGACCCCCTCGGACCACCCGCCCGCCGCACGCCGCCCACGTGCCCGCGCGGGGGGCGGAACCGGCGTGAACCGCAGGAACCGGGGGGCGAAAAAGCCGGAGAGCACCCCGGAGGGGGTGCTCCCCGGCCCGAGAAGCGCGGGAGGGGCCCTACGCGGCGGCCAGCTCGTCCCGCCGCCCGATCAGCGCCAGCTCCTCCCGAGCCCGCTTCGGCTTGGTCGGCCGCATCCCGGCGTCCCGGCAGCGCCGCACCACGCTCGGGTGCTCGCGCAGCAGCCGCAGCCCCCGCCGCACCAGGTACGGGACCGGCTTGCGGGCCTCGACCACGTCCCGCGCGAACCGCCGCACGAACGTCAGCGGCGCGCTCGGGTCCAGCACCACCGCGTCGCCCAGCACCCCGGCGTCCCGGCACAGCTCGACCAGCCGGTCCGCGAACAGCCCCTCGGCCAGGAACGCGGGCGCCCCGTCCAGCGCCACCCGCTGGGTCCCGACCCGCGAGTCCGAGGCGAACTCGTACACCGGGGCCTGCACCGCGCCGGTGGTGGCCAGCTCCACGATCGCGCCCAGCGCGGCCTCGACGTCCCAGGACAGCGGCGAGTCCCAGTCGGCGACCCCGTCGGAGCGCCGGGGGAGCAGGGGATCGGTCCCCTCGCGGTAGAAGTCGTCCAGACGCAGGACCGGCCAGCCCAGGTGGGCGGCGAGGTGGGTCTTGCCCGAACCGGAGGGGCCCGCGAGCAGCACTACTCGCGCGTGAACGGCAGGTGACGGCACGGGGGCCAAGTGTCGCACATCCGGGTGAAAAAATGCGCTTGCCCGGCCCTGTAGCCCAGGTCACGCGGCGCAGCCGACCGGTCGGGGACCGTCACCCCGGCGAGTTAGAGTCGACCCCGTGAGCGACGGGATGTTCGACGAGGGCCTGTTCGGCGTCGCACCGGAGGAGAAGGCGGCCCGGATCGCCGCGAACGCGCCGCTGGCCGCGCGGATGCGCCCGCGCACCCTGGACGAGGTGGTCGGCCAGGACCACCTGCTCGGCCCCGGCGCCCCGCTGCGCAGGCTCGTCGAGGGCGCCGCGCCCGCGTCCGTGCTGCTCTACGGCCCGCCCGGCACCGGCAAGACCACCCTCGCCACCCTCGTCTCGCAGGCCACCGGCAGGCGCTTCGCCGCCCTGTCCGCGCTGTCGGCGGGCGTCAAGGAGGTCCGCGCGGTCATCGAGGAGGCCAAGCGCAGGCTGGTGCGCTCCGGCGAGGCCACCGTGCTGTTCATCGACGAGGTCCACCGCTTCTCCAAGACCCAGCAGGACGCGCTGCTCGGCGCGGTCGAGGACCGGATCGTGCTGCTGGTGGCCGCGACCACGGAGAACCCGTTCTTCTCCGTGGTGTCCCCGCTGCTGTCCCGCTCGCTGGTGCTCCAGCTCCGCCCGCTGACCGACGAGTCGGTGCGCGAGCTGGTCCGCCGCGCCGCCGCCGACGAGCGCGGGCTGGGCGGCAGGGTGACCGTCGAGCCCGACGCCGAGGACCACCTGGTCCGGCTCGCGGGCGGCGACGGCAGGCGCGCGCTCACCGCGCTGGAGGCCGCCGCCGACACGGTCCTGGCGGGCGGCGCCGCGTCCGGCTCGCTCGACCTGGCCACCCTGGAGGCCACCGTCGACAAGGCCGCCGTGCGCTACGACCGGCAGGGCGACCAGCACTACGACGTGACCAGCGCGTTCGTGAAGTCCATCCGGGGCTCGGACGTGGACGCGGCGCTGCACTACCTGGCCAGGATGATCGAGGCGGGCGAGGACCCCAGGTTCATCGCGCGCAGGCTCGTCATCCACGCCACCGAGGACGTCGGCATGGCCGACCCGACCGCCCTGCAGACCGCCGTGGCCGCCGCGCAGGCCGTGCAGCTCATCGGCCTGCCCGAGTGCGCCCTGCACCTGGCCCACGCGACCGTGCACCTGGCGACCGCGCCCAAGTCCAACGCGATCACCACCGCCATCGGCGCCGCGATGGAGGACGTGCGCAAGGGCCTGATCGGGACCGTCCCGCCGCACCTGCGCGACGGGCACTACGCGGGTGCGGCGAAGCTCGGCAACGCCCAGGGCTACCGCTACCCGCACGACGTCCCGGAGGGCGTGCTCACCCAGCAGTACCCGCCGGACGGCCTGGTGGGGCGCAACTACTACGAGCCGACCGGGCGCGGCGGCGAGCGCGTGCTGGCCGACCGGCTGCCCAAGCTGCGCCGGGTGGTGCGCGGGCAGGACTGAGGGCGGGCGGAGCGTAATTCGGGTGCCGCCCCCGCCGCCCTCTGCCACGGTGCCCCGGTGACTTCCCCCGCGCCGGTCAACGGCCACGCCCTGCTCGACTTCAACTCGCCGCTGTCCGACGCGCGCGCCGCCGCCCTCATCGGCAGCCTGCCCCCGCTGCCCGACCCGCTCATCGCCGACTACGGCTGCGGGTGGGGCGAGCTGCTGCTGCGCGCCGTCGAGGCCACCCCCGGCGCGCGCGGCGTCGGCGTGGACAGCGACGAGCGGGCGATCGAGCGCGGGCGCGCGGCCGTCGCCGAGCGGGTCCCCGGACGGGTGGAGCTGGAGGTGGGCGACGCCACCGCGTGGGAGGGCCCGGCCGTCGACGTCGCGGTCTGCGTCGGCGCCGCGCACGCCTGGGGCGGCATCCGCGCCACCCTGGAAGCCCTCCGCGGGCGGGTCCGGCCCGGTGGCGCGGTCGTGGTCGGGGACGGGTTCTGGGAGCACCCGCCGAACGACGTCGCCGAGTCGATCTTCGGCGAGGAGGGCTACGGCACGCTCGCCGAGCTGGTCGACCTGGCCGTCGGGCTCGGCTACCGCCCGCTGCGGGTCAGCGTGGCCTCGCGGGACGAGTGGGACGACTTCGAGTCCCGCTGGTGCGCGAGCCGCGAGCTGTGGCTGCTGGCCAACCCCGACCACCCCGAGGCGGACGGCGTGCGGAAGCTCGTGGACGAGCACCGCGACGGCTGGCTGCGCGGCTACCGGGACAGCCTCGGCTTCGCCTACCTCGTGCTCGCCCGGCCGTGACGGAGCGTCCGCGACTGACCGCGACCACGTCGAAACCCACCGTCCGGACCAGTCCCCGATCGGCGTTGAACTGCCCCTGATCAGCGGTTTTCGCCTAACCTGGGATTAGCCGAAAGGTGAGCTGCCGTCCCCGTGACGCCGCCGAGGCGGCATCGCGGACCAGCGGCAGTGCGAGTTCGGCCGCCCACGAGCCCCGAGCGCTGGAGCACCGGTGCCGGGAGGTCGCGGGCCCGGTCGCCGTCCCGCCTGGTCGGGGATACCAGGCGGGACGGCGGTACGGCCCCGCGCGCCCGTGCGCACCAGGTCAGCGCTCAGCAGGTCAGCGCTCACCAGGTCAGTGCTCACCAGGCCAGCGCTCACCCCGGCAGCGCCACCGGCTCCAGCGGCCGGATGCCCTCGGTCACGAACGACGGCGGCTCGATCCGCCCGGAGCACCGGCTCACCCCGGACCCGACCACCCCGTTGCGCCGCACCACGACCTCGTACTCCCGCTCCACCCCGAGCACCGTCACGACCCGCGCGTGCCCGTCGCTGCCCGCCACCGGCCGCTCGTCCACGGCCAGCGCCGAGTCCACCCCCCGGTACCCCATCGCCTTGCGCAGCGCGATCTCCGCGAACTGCGCCCACGGCGTGGTCGCCGACGTGCGCCCCCGCAGGTGCTCCGGCGCGACCTGCCCGGTCAGCGCGGCCTTCGCGACCAGCGCCGCCTCGTCCGGCCCGAGCTGCCCGTGCAGGAACCCGTCCGGCACCACCAGCAGGTTCCCGGCCCACCGGTCCCCGCCCAGGTGGCTGACCTCCCACGCCCGGTCCGGGTGGTTCTGCGCGAGCACCCCCGCCAGCGGCCTGCCGAGCACCGCGCAGCACATGTCCTTGGACCCGTGCGTGCACACCAGGAACATCGGCCCCTCCACCGGGACCCCGTGCCCCGGCACCCCGGCGCCCACGGCCTCCAGGTCCAGCGCGGCCAGCTCAGCCAGGTCCGAGACCTCGATCCGCTCCAGCCACCGCCAGCCGGGCCGCCCGCTGGCCACGAACACCGCGCGCTTCGCGCCGGGGGAGCGGTGGTGCCTGCCCGGACGGCGGACGAGCAGCGGGCGCAGCCCGCCGGCCCGCAGCGCGTCCAGCCGCCCAGGGGGGAACGCCTGCGCCAGCACCCGTTCCAGCGCGTCCGCCTGCCAGGGCCCCGGCTGCTCGATCAGCAGCCACGACGTCATGCGCGCCGCGGTGCCCGCCGGGTTGCCGCCGAGCAGTCTGGTGACCACCGCGCAGCCGGGCAGCGCGTCGGAACGGGGTTCGGACATACCTGTGACTGTATCCATTCGCCGGTTAGGTATGCCTAAACTTAGCTCACTCACTTCGGTGAGAGCAGCCCTTGGGCCACCAGTTCCCCGAGCAGGGCGCGCACAGTCACCCGATCGAGAGCAGGACCGCCCGCTTCGACCAACGACGTCACCGTGCGTGCCCGACCGCCCAGCAGCGCCGCCAGCACCGGCTCCGCCGCGCCCGCGAACACCAGCCGCCTCCCGACCGCCGCCAGCACCACCGCGTCGCCCTCGCGCGAGAGCACCGCCCTCGGCGCGAGCAGCAGCACCTCGGCCCCGTCGTCCTCCGGGAGCAGCGCCGACGTCGCCGTCCACGGCAGCCCGACGTGCTCCACCGCGGGCGCCTGCGCGTCCCGGTCGGCCAGGAACCGCGCCACCACGCCGTCGTCCAGCCGCTCCAGCAGCCTGGCCCGCAGCAGCGCCGCGTGCCCCGCCTGCTCGGCGGCCGTGCCGAACCTCGGCAGGTCGCCCCGGAACGCCTCGTCGGCCCGCAGCTGGTCGGCCAGCCACGCCACCAGGTCCACCCCGGTCGCCCGGTTCACCCCGATGGTCAGGTGCAGCGACTCCTCGCCCACCGCGGACACGTCGTGCCAGCACCCGCGCGGCAGGTACAGCACCTCGCCCGCCTCCAGCACGAACTCGTCCAGCGGCCCGCCCTCGGGCCTGGGCGGCAGCTCGACGTCCCGCACCATCGGGGCCACCCTGGTGAACCCGTGGATCCGCCAGCGCTTGCGCCCGGACACCTGCACGACGATCGCGTCGTGGTCGTCCCAGTGGACGTCGAACCCGTGCGTGACGCCCCAGCCCGCGTAGGCGTTCACCTGCACCCGCTCGCGCAGCTCGTGCTCCAGCCCCACGGCCAGGTCGCCGACCGCGCCCACCAGCTCCTGCACCGAGTCCAGCACCAGCGTCGCCCCGCCGCGCACCTGCTCGGCCAACTTCCCCGGCAGCACCCTCGGCACCTGCCCGGCCCGCCGGGTGTCCACCAGCTCCGAGTAGACGTGCGCGGGCACCACCTCGCCGTCCTTGGCCAGCCGCAACCTGGGGAACTCCAACCGGTGCTGCCGCAGCACCCGGTTGACCTCGGACCAGGGCAGCAGGTCCGCGAACCTGCTCCTCTCCCCAGGGAACCTGAGGTGGGTCCGCCCCTGCACCGCCGCGAAGAAGCGGCCGACCCCGTCCGGTGCGACGAGGTCGGCCAGGCTCCGAGCGGTCACTCAGTCGTTGCCGTCGTTGTCCGCGACCGCGCCGTTGGCCTTGCCCCGGTCGACCGCTCCGGTCAGCGGCTCGACCGCGAGCAGCAGACCGCTCGCCGGGGCCTCGTAGGTGCTCTCGTCCATGGCGCTACCTCCTCGGTGAAACCTGGCGTGAAACACTGCCCGTCCGACGCTACGACAACGGCGCAGGTCAGGGGATCGGACATCCGAGTACTTCTCGTGATCACCGCTGCGTAGTCCTCCGGCCACTCGGTGCGCCGAGCCCCGCCGCCCCCGGCGCGCGGGCGAGATCCACCAGAGTCCGACCGGGCGACACGCGGTAGCCTTGAGCCTCCCCACCGCGCCCCACCAGCAACCCATGGAGGATTCGTGTCGCCAGGGCAGATCGCCGCGCTGGTCGCCGCCGGCGCGTTCGTGCTGCTTGTGCTGCTCATGGGGATCGCCCTCTTCAAGCTCGGGCGCACGCTCGACGAGGCGACGATCGCCATCCGCAAGGCGCACCAGAACAGCGACCCGATCTTCAGCGGCGCCAACGCCACGATCACGCACGTCAACACCCAGTTGGAGCGCGTGGACGGCATCACCGCCAACGCGCGTGCGGTGACCGGCAACGTGTCCGCGCTGACGTCCCTGTTCACCGCCACCCTCGGCGGGCCCCTGGTCAAGGCCGCCGCGCTGTCCTACGGCGTGAGCAAGGCCGTCCGGTCCCGCCGCAAGGCCGCCGAGGCCAGGGTGAACAAGCACGCCGCGCGTCGCACGCGCAGGGGGAACCGATGAGCAGGCTGTTCTGGCTCGGGGTCGGGGTCGCCGCGGGCGTCCTCGCCACCCGCAAGGCCAACCAGGCCGCCCACGCCGCCACGCCCGCGGGCATCGGCGCGAACGTGGGCGAGGGCCTGCGCGAGCTGGCCACCGCCATCGGCTCCTTCGGCGCCGAGGTGCGCGCGGGCATGGTCGAGCGCGAGCACGAGCTGCAGGAGACCGTCGAGCGGCAGACGGGTCACACCCCCGGTCGGCGAGCGCGCAGGGCGAACGACTGACGTCGTTCGCCGCGCCGCGCAAGGAAGACCGCCACCACAGCCAAGGACCCGACCGTGCAGACACACGAGATCATCAAGCGCTTCCGCGAGCACTTCGAGAACGCCGGGCACGCCGTCGTCCCCAGCGCCTCCCTGCTGCTGGACGACCCGAACCTGCTGTTCGTCAACGCGGGCATGGTGCCCTTCAAGCCCTACTTCCTCGGTGAGGCCCCGTCGCCGCACAAGCGCGCCACCAGCGTGCAGAAGTGCGTGCGCACCCCGGACATCGACGAGGTCGGCAAGACCACCCGCCACCTGACGTTCTTCCAGATGGCGGGCAACTTCTCGTTCGGCGACTACTTCAAGGAAGACGCCATCCGGCTCGCCTGGGACCTGGTCACCAAGTCCCAGGACGACGGCGGCTACGGCTTCGACCCCGAGCGCCTGTGGGTCACCGTCTACCTGGACGACGACGAGGCCGCCGACCTGTGGCAGAAGATCGCCGGTCTGCCGCCGGAGCGCATCCAGCGCCGGGACGTCGAGGACAACTACTGGTCCATGGGCGTCCCCGGCCCGTGCGGCCCGTGCTCGGAGATCTACTACGACCGCGGCCCCGAGTTCGGCGCCGAGGGCGGCCCGGTCGTGGACGAGGACCGGTACCTGGAGATCTGGAACCTGGTCTTCATGCAGAACGAGCGCGGGGCGGGCGGCGCCAAGCGCGACTACCCGATCCTGGGCGAGCTGCCGTCCAAGAACATCGACACCGGCATGGGCGTCGAGCGGGTGGCGTTCCTGCTGCAGGGCGTGGACAACGTCTACGAGACCGACCTGGTGCGGGCCGTCATCACCAAGGCCGAGGAGCTGTCCGGCCGCAAGTACGGCGACAACCCGACGGACGACGTCCGCTTCCGGGTCATCGCCGACCACGCGCGCTCCGGCGTGCTGCTCGTCGGCGACGGCGTCACCCCCGGCAACGAGGCCCGCGGCTACGTGCTGCGCCGCCTGCTGCGCCGCATCGTGCGCTCCTCGCGCCTGCTGGGCGTGACCGAGCCGGTGCTCCAGACGTTCGCCGCCGTCGTGCGCGACACCATGGGCCCCTCCTACCCGGAGCTGGTCAGCGGGTTCGCCCGCATCGAGCAGGTCCTCAAGGCCGAGGAGGACACGTTCCTGCGCACGCTGGACGCGGGCTCCCGGATCTTCGAGACCGCCGCGGGGGCGGTGAAGTCGCAGGGCCGCGCGATCCTGCCCGGTGACAAGGCCTTCCAGCTGCACGACACCTACGGGTTCCCGATCGACCTCACCCTGGAGATGGCCTCCGAGGCCGGTCTGACGGTGGACGAGGACGGCTTCCGCAAGCTCATGGCCGAGCAGCGCGCCCGCGCCAAGGCCGACGCGGCGGGCAAGAAGACCGGCCACGGCGACCAGACGGTGTACCGCGAGCTGCTGGAGCTGGGCGCCACCGAGTTCACCGGTTACACCGAGCTGGCCAGCGAGGCCGTGCTGCGCGGCATCGTGTCCGGCGGCAAGCGGGTCAAGTCCGCCCGCGAGGGCGACATCGTCGAGGTCGTGCTCGACCGCACCCCCCTGTACGCCGAGTCCGGCGGCCAGGAGAGCGACGCGGGCGTGATCGTCTCCGGCGGCGCCGAGCTGGAGGTCGTGGACGTCCAGAAGGTCGCCCGCAAGCTGTGGGTGCACCAGGTCCGCGTGGTCTCCGGCGAGATCGCCGAGGGCGAGAAGGTCGAGGCGCGCGTCGACGCCGAGTGGCGCGTCGGGGCCCGCCAGGGGCACTCGGGCACGCACGTCGTGCACGCCGCCCTGCGCCAGGTGCTCGGCCCGTCCGCGCTCCAGTCCGGCTCGTACAACAAGCCCGGCTACCTGCGGCTCGACTTCGCCTGGACCGGCGGCCTGTCCGAGTCCACGCGCAGCGAGATCGAGGAGGTCTCGAACCTGGCGGTCCGCAAGGACCTGCCGGTGAGCGTGGTCTACACCGACATGTCCGGCGCCCAGGAGATGGGCGCGGTCGCGCTGTTCGGCGAGACCTACGACGAGACCGTGCGCGTGGTCGAGATCGGCGGGCGGTGGTCGCGCGAGCTGTGCGGTGGCACGCACGTCGAGCACTCCTCGCAGATCGGCCCCATCACCGTCATCGGCGAGTCGTCGGTCGGCTCCGGGGTGCGACGGCTGGAGGCCTACGTCGGCATCGAGGCGTTCAAGTACCTCGCCCAGGAGCGGGCGCTGGTGCAGAACGTGGCCTCCATGCTGAAGGTGCCCGACGCCGAGGTGCCCGCCCGCGTCGAGGCGCTGGTCGAGCGGCTGCGCGCGGCCGAGAAGGAGCTGGAGAAGGTCCGCTCCGCCCAGCTCGTGGCCTCCGCCGGGTCGCTGGTCTCGCAGGCGCTGGACGTGCGCGGCGTGTCCGTGCTCGCGCTGGCCCTGCCGGAGGGCACCTCCGGCGGCGACGTGCGCGCGATCGCCAGCGAGGTGCGCGGCCGGATGGCCGACAAGCCCGGCGTGGTCGCGCTGTTCGCCCCGGACGGCGAGAAGGTCAGCTTCGTCGTCGCCACCACGGCGGGCGCCCGCGACCTGGGTCTCGCCGCGGGCAAGCTCGTGCCCGCCTTCGCGCCCGCCGTCGGCGGCCGTGGCGGCGGCAAGCCCGACCTGGCCCAGGGCGGTGGCACCAACCCGGCGGGCGTGCCGCAGGCCGTGGCCGCCGTGCTCGCCGAGGTGGAACGCGCCCTTGAGCAGCGGTGACACCCCCGGCGTCGACGACCCCGGCCTCGGTCGGAGGCTGGGCGTCGACGTCGGGGCGGTCCGGGTCGGGGTCGCGCTGAGCGATCCGGGTGCCTTTCTGGCCACCCCGCTGGTTACCCTGTCCCGTGACGAGAAGAACGGCCGGGACCTGGACGACCTGGTCGGTCTGGCAGCCGAGCACGACGTGGTGGAAGTCGTGGTCGGCCTGCCCCGGACCCTCGCGGGCAAGCACGGACCGGCGGCCCAGGCCGCCACGGCCTACGCGGCGGCGCTCGCCGAGCGGGTCGCACCTCTCCCGGTGCGGCTCACCGACGAGCGGCTGACCACCGTGACGGCGAGCCGCGTGCTGGCTCAGCGGGGGGTGCGGGGCAAGAAGCAACGTGCCGTCGTTGACCAGGCTGCCGCTGTCGAGATCCTGCAGTCCTGGCTCGACGCACGAGCGCGACACGTGGCGAGGGCCGCCTCCGAGCGGTCACCTGGAGCGAAGGACGGCTCGTGAACGACGATCTCGGGTTGTTCAACGACCCTGAAGCGAAGGACGAGCGGGGCGGCAGAGGCGCCAAGGCCGCGCTCGCCTCGCGCTTGAAGGGCAAGCGGAAGCGCACCGCGGTCATGTGGACCGCGGTGGCGCTGGTCCTCGCCGTCGGCGGCGGCGGCGCGTACTACGGGTACCGGACGCTCTCGGGCATCGGCTCGTGGGAGGACTACTCGGGGGCCGGTGACACCGACGCGATCGTCGAGGTCAAGGACGGCGACCCGGTCAGCGCGATCGCGACCACGCTGAAGGAGCAGGGCGTCGTCGCCAGCGCCCGCGCGTTCACCGAGGCGAGCAAGAACGACGCCAGGGTCACCGGCATCCAGCCCGGCTTCTACCTGCTCAAGACCAACATGTCGGGCGCCAACGCGGTCACGATGATGGTCGACCCCAAGTCGAAGATCGTGCCGCTGGAGGTGCGCGGCGGGTTCGTGCTGCACGACATCACGCAGCCGGGCGGCTCGGTCACCAAGGGCGTCTTCACGCTGATCGCCGAGGCGTCCTGCGTGGAGATCGACGGGCAGAAGAAGTGCGTGACCTCCGACGAGGTCAGGGACGCGGCGGAGAACGCCGACCCGGCGTCGCTGGGCGTCCCCGAGTGGGCCATGGCGGACTTCACCAAGGTCAACAAGGCGCGCAGGCTGGAGGGCCTGATCGTGCCCGGCCTGTACCACCTGAAGCCGAACGTGCCCGCCGCGGAGCTGCTGCGCGACGTCATCACCACCTCGGCGAACCGCATCCAGAGCTACGGCATCCCCGGCGGCGCCAAGAACACCGGGTTCCGGCCGTACGAGGTGCTGGTCATCGCGTCGCTGGTGGAGAAGGAAGGGCTGGAGAAGGACTTCGCGCGGGTCTCGCGGGTGATCCAGAACCGGCTCTCCATCGGGATGCCCGTCCAGCTGGACTCGACGATCAACTACGAGCTGGACAAGCCGACCCTGGAGACCAGCGCCGACGACCGGGACTCGAACAGCCCGTACAACACCTACAAGTTCCCGAACCTGCCGCCGACCCCGATCGGCTCGCCGAGCAAGCAGGCGATCGAGGCGGCGATCAACCCGGAGAACGGTGAGTGGGAGTACTTCGTGAAGTGCCAGAAGGACGGCACTTCCTGCTTCGCGAAGACCTTCGAGGAGCACCAGAAGCTCGTGGACAAGGCGATCACCGAAGGTGTTTTCGGCAACAACTGACGGCAGGCGGGCGGCCGTGATCGGCTCGCCCGTCGCCCACTCCCTGTCACCCGTGCTGCACAACGCGTGCTTCGAGGCGCTCGGGCTGCGCGGCTGGGAGTACGGCTCGATCGACTGCCCGGAGGACGGGGTCGCGGAGCTCGTGCGCGGCCTCGGCCCCGAGTGGGTCGGGTTGTCGGTCACCATGCCGGACAAGCGCGCCGCGCTGGCCGTGGCCACCGCGCCGTCGCGGACCGCCGTGCTCGTGGGCGCGGCGAACACGCTCGTGCCGTTCGAGGGCGGCTGGCGGGCGGAGTGCACCGACGTGGACGGCGTGGTCGGGGCGCTGCGGGCTGCGGCCGGGTTCACCTCCGGCGAGCGCGGGATCGTGCTCGGCGCGGGCGGCACCGCCACGGCGGCGCTGGTCGGGCTGGCGTCGGTGGGCGTGCGGTCCGCGGCGCTCGTCGTGCGGGACGTCGCGCGGGCGGGCGAGGCGGTGGCCTGCGCGGAGCGGGCGGGCGTCGAGCTGGACCTGGTGACCTGGGACTCGGCCGACTTCGGCGCGCTGGTGTCGGAGGCGGACGTGCTGGTCAGCACCGTGCCGCCGGCCGCGACCGAGCCGGTCGCCGACCTGCTCGCGGCCACGCCCGCCGTGCTCGACGTGATCTACCACCCGTGGCCGACCCCGCTGGCGCTGGCCGTGCGGCGGCTCGGCCGGGAACCGGCGACGGGCCTGGACATGCTGCTGCACCAGGCGTTCGGCCAGGCCGAGCTGTTCACCGGCCTGCCCGCGCCGCGCGAGGCGATGCGCGCGGCGCTGCGCGCCGCGACCGGGAACCTGCTGCCGCTGCCGGTGTGAGACCCCGCGCACCAACGAGACCGCGCCCCCACCCCCGGCTTCCGGGGTGGGGGCGCGGCCGTTCTGCACTGCGCTGCGGTGGGTCAGCCCTCGTCCAGGTCGGTGGCGATGATCTCCGCGATGGCCGCCAGCGCCTCCTCGGCCCCGTCGCCCTCGGCGGTCAGCACGACCTCGTCGCCGTGCATCGCGCCCAGGGTCATCAGGCCCAGCACGGACGCGGCGTCCACCGGCTGCCCCTCGCCCTTGGCGATGGTGACCTTCACCGGCTTGCGCTCCGCCGCCGCCTTGGCCAGCAGCGCCGCCGGGCGGGCGTGCAGCCCGACCTTGCTCGCCACCGTCACCCGTCGTTCAGGCATGGTCCCTACCTCTCGTCACTAGGACCGCTCGGGCCGGTTCTTGGCCCCGCGGGTCCCGTCCTGCCCGGTCCTGCCCTCGGGCCTGGCGCCCTCGACGACGCTCGGGTCGGCCTCGGGGTCCTCGTCCTCGTCCCGGCCCGGCGTCCGCAGGTTCCACTTCGTGATGACGAAGCGGAACAGGAAGTAGTACACCACCGCGTAGACCAGGCCCAGCACGATGATCAGCAGCGGCTTCTCGGCGATGTTGAAGTTCAGCGCGTAGTCGATCGCGCCCGCCGAGAACGAGAAGCCGTCGCGGATGCCGAGCGCGTTGCTGATCGCCATCGAGGTGCCGGTGAGCACCGCGTGGATCAGGTACAGCGGCCAGGCGACGAACATGAACGCGAACTCCAGCGGCTCCGTGACGCCGGTGATGAACGCGGTCAGCGCGGCCGAGCCCATGATGCCCGCGACGACCTTCTTCTGCGCCGGGCGGGCGGTGTGCACGATCGCCAGCGCGGCGGCCGGGAGGGCGAACATGAAGATCGGGAAGAAGCCGGTCTGGAACGTGCCCGCCGTCGGGTCGCCCGCGAAGAACCGCTGGATGTCACCGGTCTTGCCCTCGTACTCCCCGAAGACCTGCCAGACGAAGGTGTTCGGGATGTGGTGCAGGCCCAGCGGGATCAGCAGCCGGTTGACCGTGCCGTAGATGCCCGCGCCCAGGATCGTGCTGCTGGAGACGGCCTCGCCGAGCCAGGTCAGGCCCGCGTTGAACAGCGGGTACACCAGGCCGAGCAGCACGCCCAGGACGACCATGACGCCCGCGACCAGGATCGGCACGAACCGTCTGCCGCCGAAGAACGCCAGGTACGGGGGGAGCTTGATGCGGTGGTACCGCTGCCACAGCACGGCTGTGATCAGACCCACGATCACGCCCGCCAGCACCGAGTAGTTGATCAGCACCGGCTTGTCGGGGTTCGGCTGGTCCAGCACGAACGGCGACATCGCCTTGAAGACGGCCTGGATCACCACGTAGCCGACCACCGAGGCCAGCGCGGTGGAGCCGTCGCCGCGCCGGGCGAAGCCGATCGCCACGCCCACCGCGAACAGCAGCGGCAGGTTGGTGAACAGCGCGTCGCCCGCGCCGCCGATGACGGCGGCCACCTGGATCCAGCCGAGACCCTTGGCGCCGAGCAAGTCGGGTTGGCCGAGGCGGAGCAGCAGGCCGGCGACGGGGAGCGCGGCGATCGGCAGCATCAAGCTGCGGCCGAACCTCTGCAACCCGGCCAGTCCCTTGATCTCACGACCGCCCGTCGCCTGTGGGGCGCTGGCGCTCATGTGGTACCTCCCTTGGCGGAGTGCGGGCCGGAGTCCGGGACGGTCCGGTCCAGTTGCATGGTCACCTGGTAGAGATCACCCCGGTACCAGGACGTCATGTCCTCGACCGGCCTGCCGCCGCTGCCCGCGACCCTGCGGAACACCAGCAGCGGACTGCCCTCGCGCACGCCCAGCAGCCGGGCCGTGGCCCGGTCCGCGCCCTCGGCCCACGCGGTCTGCTCCGCGTGGTCGAGCTGGACGCCGTAGGCGTCGGCGATGATCGCGTAGAGGGAGCCGGTCAGGTCGTGCTCGGGAAGGCCCGGCACGACGCGCGGGCTGTACCAGCCGCGCTCGACGGTCAGCGGCACGCCGTCCGCCCTGCGCAGGCGGACCACCGCGCACGCGGGCTCGCCGGGCCCCAGGCCCAGCGCGGACGCCGCCGACACCGGCGGGGGCTCCTCGGCACAGCGCAGCACCTCCGACGACGGCGTGAAGCCGCGCTTGCGCATGTCGTCGGTGAAGGACTCCAGGTAGAGCTGCACGTCCATCCGGCGCTTGGCGGTGAACGTGCCGCGGCCCTTGGCCCTGGTGAGCAGGCCCTCGGAGACCAGCTGGCCGATCGCGGCCCGCACCGTGATGCGGGAGACCCGGTACCGGGTGGCGAGGTCGCGCTCGGACGGGATGGCGGACCCCGGTGGGGCCTCGTCGGCCACCGCGCGGAGGATGTCCCGCAACTGAGCGTGCTTGGGCTTCGGGCCGTCGACGATCCGGTGCTGCACGGTCAACCTCCTCCCGTCGTCGCGCCTGCCAGCCGGGATTGGTACTTTCCGGTCTAGACCAGTTGGTGCGGGGAGGATGCTCCGCCCGCTGATCGGGTGTCAACCCGCCGTTACGCGACCGTGGCCAAGCGGGGGCGCTCACCAACGGTGAAGTCGAGAGAGGACTCGTGACATGGCTGACGAGAAGGCTGCGGGAATCCTGGCCGCGCTCGGCGGGGCCGACAACATCGTGGAGATCGAACCCTGCATCACCCGGCTGCGCTGCGAGCTGGAGGACGGGTCGCTGGTCGACGAGAAGGCGCTGAAGGCGCTGGGCGCGCACGGCGTGATGCGGCAGGGCTCGGTCGTCCAGGTCGTGGTCGGCCCGGAGGCGGACACCATCGCCAGCGACATCGAGGACCTGCTGTGACCCTGAGCGTCCAGTCCCCCGTGAGCGGTCGCCCGGTGTCCCTCGACCAGGTGCCGGACCCGGTGTTCGCGCAGGCGATGGTGGGTCCGGGCTTCGCGGTGGAACCGGACCGCGAGGCGGCCGACGTGCTGTCCCCGATCACCGGGACCGTCGTGACCCTGCACCCGCACGCGTTCGTCGTGGCGGGCGCCGACGGCGGCGCGGTCCTGGTGCACCTGGGCATCGACACCGTGAAGCGCAGGGGCGAGGGCTTCACCGTGCACGTGGAGAAGGGCGACGCCGTGGAGGCGGGCCAACGCGTGGTGACCTGGGACCCCGCCGAGGTGGAGGCGGCGGGCTACGCCCCGATCTGCCCCGTGGTGGCCCTGGAGGCGGACCCGTCCGCCCTGTCCCCGGCAGCCCCCTGGGGCGGCCACGTGAACGCGGGAACCCCGCTGTTCACCTGGGACCGCTAACCCCCTCGCTCCTGAACCCCCGAATAACCACTCCGCCGCGCTAACCCCGCAAGGTTATTCACATTCTCCACCGATGAACGGACCGTTCACCCCAAAAACCCCGGATGAACGGTCCGTTCACTCAAACCTCCCCCGCTTTCCCCTTGCCCAGCTCAACCCCGCAGGCGCACCGTGAACCCATGACATTCCACCTGACCTACCTGGGTTTCCTGGCCGGCCTCCTGATCCCTCCCACCCTGCGCCGCCTGCGTCGCGGAACAAATGCCCGTTGGTGGTGGTGCGCCCCACCAACAGCACTCCTGTGGTGCCTGACGGGAGCCCTGAACGTCCCCCCGAGCTGGCTCCCCGTCCCCCTGACCCTGGCCTGGCTAGGCGTAGCCCTGACGCTCGTGGACCTGCGCCACCGCAGACTCCCGAACGCCCTCACCCTCCCGGCCTACCCGGCCCTCCTCCTGCTCCTGGCCATGTCAGGCGCAGACCCGTTACGGGCCCTGGCCGGCTGCGCCCTGTTCGCCGGCGCCCACCTGCTCATCCACCTGCTACGCCCAACCGCCCTGGGCGGGGGCGACGTGAAGCTGTCAGGCCCCTTGGGCGCAGTCCTGGCCTGCGTCTCCTGGACCGCACTCCCCCTGGCAACAGCCCTGGCAAGCCTGACCACCCTCCTCCTCTCCCGCCTCCCCACCCGCAACCACCCACCCTGGTCCCTCCCACACGGCCCAGGCCTGCTGGGCTCAACGTGGCTGCTCTCCGTCGTGGCGGTGTAAGCCGCTCCTGGGCTGGGCTGGGCTGGGCCAGGTTGGGCGGGGCAGGGCAGGGCCGAGGGCCAGGCCGGGGGCTGGGCAGGGCAGGGCAGGTCGGGCAGGGCCAGGTTGGGCCGGGTCGGGCAGGGCCGGGCAGGACTGGGCAAGGTTGGGTAGGGCCTGGCGGGGGCAGGCAGGACAGGGCCGGGTAGGTCGGGCTGGGCTGGGCAGAATCAGGCCGGGTAGGGCCTGGAGCGGGCAGGCAAGGCCGGGTCGGCCGGACAGGGCCGGGGCTGGCCGCGGCTGGCTCGCTCGGCTCGGGTCGGATCGAGTTGGGCAGGGTCGTGCCGGGTCGGGAGGGGCAGAACAAGCTGGCCGGGTACGGCGGCCCGCTCAGCCACAGCTACAGCCACTGCGGAAAGGCGTAGCTCTCAACCATCACAACGGGGGGCGGGCAATCCACCAACCGGAAAGACGGCCACTGCCCAGTCGAAGGCAAGCGCGGGCGATATGCGCACGCGGAGCGTGCGCACAGAGCACCCTCCCCGCGTCCCTCTTCTCCGTTTGGCCTGGCGAAGCCCGAGCACGCTTGTCAAGATGCCGCCGCACTGCCCGGAAGACCGCCCGAGTCATACGGCGTCTTGACGAGCGTGCTTGCCTGAAAGGAGGCCAAACGGAGAAGAGGGACCCGGACCACCGCAGTGGTAAACCGAACCACCAGCGGAACGGTCACCGGCCGGCAGAGCCCGTCTCCCTCTTTTTTGGAGGTCTGCCCCGCCGGCGAGGCGTGCTTGTGGCTTGTGGCTCTTCAGCTTTTGATCTCACCCACCACCCCCTGCACCCGGTGGCGCACTGACCCGACCACCGCACCAGCTGGCCAGCCCCCAGGCAACCACCCCTGCCGACCACCCCCACCCCGCCGACCACCCCCACCCAGGTGATCACCCCCACATCCACCCCTCGGGACAATCGCCCCCCAACCACCTGCGCGTTCCCCCTGTGCCTGTGCGAAGATGCCGGTCGTGCTGCGCTGGATCACCGCTGGGGAGTCCCACGGCCCGGCTCTCGTCGCCGTGCTGGAAGGCATGGTCGCCGGGGTCGAGGTCACGACGTCCGACCTGACCGCTCAACTCGAGCGCCGCAGGCTCGGTTTCGGCCGCAGTCCCCGCATGGGGTTCGAGGCCGACGAGGTCGAGGTCCTGGGTGGTGTCCGCCACGGCCTGACGCAGGGCGGTCCGATCGCCGTCCGGATCGGCAACACCGAGTGGCCCAAGTGGCAGAAGGTGATGTCCCCGGACCCGGTTGACCCGTCCGAGCTCAAGCCGACCGGTCGCAACGAGGCCCTCACCCGCCCTCGGCCCGGTCACGCCGACCTGCCCGGTATGCAGAAGTTCGGGTTCGACGAGGCCCGTCCGGTTCTGGAGCGCGCCAGCGCTCGCGAGACCGCGGCCCGCACCGCGCTCGGCACCGTGGCCAGGCACTTCCTCAAGCAGCTCCTCGACGTCGACGTGATCAGCCACGTCGTCTCGATCGGCGGCGCGAGCACCCCGGCCGACGCCCCTCTCCCCGGTCCCGGTGACCTGGCCGCGATCGACGAGAGCCCGGTCCGCGCCTTCCACCCGGACGGCACGGCGGCGATGGTCGCCGAGGTCGAGGCGGTGAAGGAAGCCGGTGACACCGTCGGCGGCGTCATCGAGGTCATCGTCTACGGCCTCCCGCCCGGTCTCGGCTCGCACGTCCACTGGGACCGCAGGCTCGACGCCAGGCTCGCCGGCGCCCTGATGGGCGTCCAGGCGATGAAGGGCGTCGAGGTCGGCGACGGCTTCACCAGCGCCACCAGGTGGGGCAGCCAGGCCCACGACGAGATCGACCGCGGCGACGGCCCCAAGGGCGTGACCCGCCGCTCGAACCGGGCCGGTGGCCTGGAGGGCGGCATCACGAACGGCGAGCCGCTGCGCGTGCGCGTCGCCATGAAGCCGATCTCGACCGTGCCGAGGGCGCTGTCGACCATCGACACCCGCACCGGCGAGCCCGCCGTGGCGATCCACCAGCGCTCGGACGTCTGCGCGGTCCCGCGCGCGGGCGTGGTCCTGGAGTCCGTCGTGGCGCTGGTCGTGGCGGAGGCCGCGCTGGAGAAGTTCGGCGGCGACTCGCTGGCCGAGACCCGCCGCAACGCCGACTCGTACCTGCGCGAGCTGGAAGCCCGCTGGGAGGGCAGGTGAGCCCGAGGTTCGTCGTCCTGGGCCCGCCCGGAGGCGGCAAGACCACGGTCGGCGTCCTGCTGGCCGAACACCTGGGCCTCGGCTTCCGCGACACCGACGACGACATCGTCGAGTCGCAGGGCAAGCCGATCTCGGACATCTTCACCACGGACGGCGAACTGGTGTTCCGCGCGCTGGAAGAAGCCGCGGTCGCCAAGGCCCTGTCCGAGTACGAGGGCGTCCTGTCCCTCGGCGGCGGCGCGATCCTGTCCGAGCGGACCAGGGAGCTCCTGGCGGACCACACCGTGGTCTTCCTGAACGTCGGCATGGCGGAGGGCGTCCGCAGAACGGGCCTGTCCAGCGCCCGCCCACTCCTGGCAGGCGTGAACCCCCGCGCGACGTACAAGGCCCTCCTGGAAGCCAGGCTCCCCCTGTACCGCGAGGTGGCGAAGATCGAGGTGCTCACGGACGCCCTGACCCCGGAGGAAGTGGTCTCCACGATCCTCGCCGCCCCCGAGGCGCCCAACTCCTGAAGCCCTGGCTGCGCAGACCACACGGGCTCTGCGCAGCCAGGCCGCAAAGATCACCGCGCCGCGCTGGACCGCGCCGCGCTGGACCGCGCCGCGCTGGACCGCGCCGCGCTGGACCGCGCCGCGCTGGAGCCCGCCAGCCTGGTTCACGCAGAGCCAGGCTGTGCTGGGCCGACCTGGGCAGCACTTGGGCGTGTTGCGCCGACTGCGCCGACCGCGCCAGGTCTCCCCGACGGTACCGCCCTCCAGGTCGACCACGCCTGGTCTCTCCGACCGGGGCGTCAGTCAACGCTGGCCCCGCCGCCCACCCACGTCCCACCCCCGTCCCACCCACGTCCCGCCAGTGGCCCCAGGCATCGCCTACGGGTTCCCGCAAAGCTCGCCGCGCCGCTCGACACCCTGCCCTCGCCGTTCCCGCCCCCATCCCAGGGACTGGCCCTTCGAGTGACCCCCCGAACGCCCCGCTCCTTCACCGGCCCCCGAGTGGCCCACCCCACCCCCCACCCACCCCCCCCTCCGGCGTGCTTCCGGTGTGGGGCCCGTGGCCCCCTCACCCCGGCGTGGTCGAATGTGGGCCGGACTGACTAGCTAGGGGAGTGGTGATGGGCGAGCCGGTGCGCATCCGCGTGGCCGCGGAGCGGCCGTACGAGGTCATCGTCGGGCGAGGGTTGCTCGGGGACCTGGTCGAACTGCTGCGCGGCACCTCGAAGGCGGCGATCGTGCACACCGCCGTGCTCGCCGAGACGGCGGACGCGGTGCTCGAGGAGTTGCGCGCGGCCGGGGTCGACGCGCACCGGGTCGAGGTGCCCGACGCCGAGGACGGCAAGGACCTGCGGGTCGCCGGGTACTGCTGGGACGTGTTCGGGCAGATCGGGCTCGGGCGGCAGGACGTCGTCGTCGGGCTCGGCGGCGGGGCGGTCACCGATCTCGCCGGGTTCGTCGCGTCCACCTGGATGCGCGGGGTCCGACTGATCAACGTGCCGACCACGCTGCTCGGCATGGTCGACGCCGCCGTGGGCGGCAAGACCGGCATCAACACCGACGCGGGCAAGAACCTCGTCGGCACCTTCTACGAGCCGACCGCCGTCCTGGTCGACCTCGCGACCCTGGAGACCCTGCCGCGCAACGAACTCGTCGCGGGCATGGCCGAGGTGGTCAAGGGCGGCTTCATCGCCGACCCGGCGATCCTGGACCTCATCGAGGCCGACCCGGCCGCCGCGCTCGACCCGTCCGGCGACGTGCTCGCCGAGCTGGTCCGCCGCAAGGTCCAGGTCAAGGCCGACGTGGTGTCCAGCGACCTGCGCGAGTCGAACCTGCGCGAGATCCTCAACTACGGCCACACCCTCGGCCACGCCCTGGAGCGCCGCGAGCGCTACCGCTGGCGCCACGGCGCGGCCATCAGCGTCGGCCTGGTCTTCGCCGCCGAGCTCGCCCGCCTGGCAGGCAGGCTGGACGACGCCACCGCCGACCGCCACCGCAGCGTCCTCACCTCGCTGGGCCTTCCCGTGGCCTACGACCCGGACGCCCTGCCGCAGCTGCTGGAGGGGATGCGCTCGGACAAGAAGAACCGCTCGGGCGTGCTCCGCTTCGTCGTGCTCGACGGCCTGGCCAAGCCGGGCAGGCTCGAGGGCCCCGACCCGTCGCTGATCGCCGCCGCCTACTCGGCCGTCGCGGCCGAGCCGAGGACCGGCGGGAGCATCCTGCTGTGAGGCTCCTCGTCCTCAACGGCCCGAACCTCGGCAGGCTCGGCACCCGCGAGCCCGCCGTCTACGGCCGCACCACCTACGCCGACCTGGTCGCGCTCTGCGAGTCCACCGGCCGCGAGCTGGGCGCCGAGGTCGAGGTCAGGCAGACCGACCACGAGGGCGAGATGCTCGGCTGGCTGCACGAGGCCGCCGACGAGTCCTGGCCGGTGGTGCTCAACCCGGCGGCCTGGACCCACTACTCGGTGGCCGTCCGCGACGCCTGCGCCCAGCTCACCGCGCCGCTGGTCGAGGTGCACATCTCGAACGTGCACAAGCGCGAGGAGTTCCGCTCGCACAGCTACATCTCACCGGTCGCCGAGGGCGTCATAGCGGGCCTGGGCGTCCAGGGCTACGCGCTCGCCCTGCGCTACCTGGTCGACAAGGCCACCACCAGCGCCTGACCCGCGCCCCGCGCGAGGCGCCGCGCACGACCCGAACCGCCCCGGTCCCGGAGCCAGCCCCCGGACCGGGGCGGTTCGCGCGTCCACGGGGCCCAGGGCCCGAACGCGAGCCCGAGCACCACCCCGAGCGACCACCAGCGCCACCCCCGCCCGACTTCATACCGGCCCCGCCACCCGGCGGGCATCATCCCCCAACGGGGTACCTCAAAAGGGGGTTCGTTGGGGCTCAGGTTTGCCGCGACGCGTCCGTACGCAGAGTCGTGCACAAGGGTTACCGAGTGCTACCGAGCCTGCCCGCAGAACAGCGGCGGATTTCCCGGTGAGGTCCTCGCGTCATCGAATGCTTCACTCCAACAGGTGGTTTGTTCCCTATAATCAACCCCTATCGGGAATGCAGTCACTTTCCTGTTGCCGTGTGCCCGCAGACCACGCAGGAGATCAGTTCCGGCATGGCCAAACACCACAGGCGTGCGGCGTCCTCGCTCGCAGGCGTCCTCGTCCTCGTCACCCTCGCGGCGTGCGCGCCCAGCGAGGCCGCGCCGTCCCCCGACCACCACCCGGTGGCCGAGACCTCGGCGCCACCCGACCCGCAGCCCCGCCAGCGGCCGGAGAACGTCCTGCTCACCACCGACCGCGGGCGGCAGAGCCCCGGTGTCGTCGCGGCGGGCGGTGGTGACGCGCCGTACAACTACGGGCCCACCGTCATGGTCGAGAACGGCCGGGTGCGGATGTGGTGGTGCAGCCAGCTCGGCTACGCCCTGCCGCCCGGCGACGACCTGCTCCACTCCAGCGCCGCCTCGCTCGACGGCCCGTTCAGCGCCCCCGACGGCAGCAGGGCCGTCCCCGTGCTGAGCGGCACGACCACCGGCTTCGACGGGATGCACACCTGCGACCCGACCGTCGTCAAGGCGGGCGACACGTACTACCTGTACTACACCGGGGCCGCCGGGGACCACGCGCACGGCAACGCCATAGGAGTCGCCAGCAGCAAGGACGGCATCTCCTGGTCCCGCATGGCCAACGGCGCCCCGATCATCACCCCGGCCTACGACACCGCCCGCGACAACACCTACGGCTCGGGCCAGCCCGCCGCCGTGTTCCTGGGCGGCTGGTTCTACCTCATGTTCACCGACACCACCGGCGCCGCGGCGGGCTGGAACGGCGCGGGCCAGTTCGTGCTGCGCTCCCAGGACCCGACGTTCCGCCGGGGCGTGCAGGCGCTCGGCGAGCAGGGCTTCGCCGACGTGGAGGCCACGAACAAGCCGCGCACCCGCTCGGTCGTGGACGCCTTCAGCGCCGACCTGATGTGGATCGACGCGCTGAGCGCCTTCGCGATCGCCCACGAGACCGAGCTGGGCACCACGGTCACCTTCTGGGACCGCGACTTCGCCGGGCACCCGTTCCAGCCGGTCCTGATCCCCGGCCGCTGGCGCGAGGGCCCCGGACTGGTCCGCACCCCGAACGGCCACGCCCCGGTGTCCCCGCAGGACCCGTGCGGCCGGATCCCGCTGGACGTCGTGCGCGCCACCGTCGACGGCTGGGCCAACGCGCCCACCGACCTGACCCGGTTCGGCGTCGACCTCGCGGGCGCGCCGGGCTGCGAGACCGAGGACGAGGCGGGCGTGCTCGACGGGTTCGCCGTGCCCTCGCCGGAGAACACCCTCGACCTGGTCGTGGACGGCGAGCTGGTCAGGGTCGAGCGCCGCTCGGTCGCCGAGCGCCTGGCGAAGGGCGTCCTGGACCGCAGGCCCGCCGCCGTCGAGTCGATGCCGCTGGTCGGCCGGGTGCCGTCGGGCGTGGAGGCGGTCGGCGGACCGGGCGGTCAGGTGGGGCTGCTGGTGGACGACAAGCTGTGGCTGGTCGGCGGGGACGACGTGGCCAAGCTGAACTCCTCGCCGATCACGCAGGTGTCGGGGGAGTCGTGGGAGGAGTACGCGCAGGCGGGGAACCTGCGCCGCTGAGCGAATCGGAATTCGCGGCTCCGGAGCGTGGTGGGCACGGGCGCCGCCGGTGAGATCCGGGGCCGCGAAAATCCGGTGCGAATGCGAATCGCGCAATACCGGGGGAGCGGGCGCACGGCGAATTCGGGAAACCGCGACCGGTATTTGCAACGATGCATTCGCCGCCGAACCGACAGGGCCGACTCCGCTGACCGCGCCGCCGACCGCCCCCCGACCGCGCCGCCCCGCCCCGGATCGCGCCGCCCCGCCCGGACCGCGCCGCCCCGCCCCGCCCCGGACCGCGCCGCCCCCGCCCTGGACCGCCCCCGCCTCGGACCGTCCCCCGCCTCGGACCGCGCCGCCCTTGCCGACCCTGCCCTTGCCGACCCCGACCCTGCCGACCGCGCCAACCCCGCCCCCGACCGCGCCGCCCTTGCCGCCCCCGACCTCGCCGCCCCGACCAGCCCCATGCCGCCCTGAGGCGCACCGCGCAGGCTGCGGGCCGACCTGGGACTACCGGCCGAGGGCGGCTCGGGATGGCCGGGGGTTGGCCTCAAGCCGATCGAGCGCCGCCGGGCGCCGCCCGAGCCCGACCAGTGCGGGGGCCGACCCACCCCCGCTCCGCCCCCCGGCCCTCCCGCCCGGCTCCGCCTAGGCTCCTGGCCATGCCGCACACCTCGCGCCGCGCCGCGCTGCGCGCCACGCTCCGGGACCGGGGACTCGACGCGCTGCTCGTCACGAACCTGCTCAACATCCGCTACCTGACCGGGTTCACCGGGTCGAACGCCGCGCTGCTCGTGTCGGCCGCCTCCGACGAGGCCACCACCTTCTGCACCGACGGCCGCTACACCACCCAGTCCGCCCGGCAGGTGCCCGACCTCGAACGCCTCACCGACCGGCCCTGCGGGGAGGCCCTGGTCGGCCGGGCCGCGAAGGCCGGGCTGCGCAGGGTCGGCTTCGAGAGCGCCCACGTCACCGTCGACGGGCTCGACTCGTTGACCGCAGCCGCGACCGCGGCCGGAACCGGGGCGTCCGGGGTCGAGCTGGTCCGCGCGCCCGGCGTGGTCGAGCTGCTGCGCCTGGTCAAGGACGACACCGAGATCGAGGCCCTCCGCATGGCCTGCGCCGCCGCCGACCGGGCGCTCGCCGACCTCGTCGAGCACGGCGGCCTGCGCGCGGGCCGCACCGAGCGGGAGATCGCCCGCGAGCTGGAGAGCCGGATGCTCGACCACGGCGCCCAGGGCCCGTCCTTCGAGTCGATCGTCGCGGCGGGCGCCAACTCCGCCATCCCGCACCACCGCCCCACCGACGCCGTCGTCAGGGCCGGCGACCTGGTGAAGCTCGACTTCGGCGCCCTCGTCGACGGCTACCACTCCGACATGACCCGCACCCTCGTCGTCGGCCCACCCGCCGACTGGCAGCGCGAGCTGTACGAGCTGGTCGCGACCTCGCAGGCGGCGGGCCGCGCCGCGCTCGTCCCCGGCGCCCCGCTGGCCGACGTCGACCGCGCGTCGCGCTCGGTGATCGAGGCGGCTGGCCGCGGCGAGCACTTCACGCACGGCCTCGGCCACGGCGTCGGCCTGCAGATCCACGAGGCTCCAGCGCTCGCCAGGGCGGGTGAAGGTACACTTCTGCCCGGCATGGCGGTCACCGTCGAACCCGGCGTGTACCTGGCCGGGCGGGGTGGGGTCCGCATCGAGGACACGCTCGTGGTGCGCGAAGGCGCCCCCGAGCTGCTCACCCTGACCACGAAGGACCTCGTGGTCGTCTGACGCCGCCAGCCCACCGGCAGTCAAGCCCCCACACCCAACAGGAGAGTCCACCACCGTGGCCACCACCAACGACCTGAAGAACGGCCTGGTGCTGAACCTCGACGGCCAGCTCTGGACCGTCACCGCGTTCCAGCACGTCAAGCCGGGCAAGGGCGGCGCCTTCGTGCGCACCACGCTGAAGCACGTGCTGACCGGCAAGGTCGTTGACAAGACCTTCAACGCTGGCACGAAGGTCGAGACCGCCACCGTGGACAAGCGGGGCATGACCTACCTGTACAAGGACGGCTCGGACTTCGTCTTCATGGACGGGGACACCTTCGAGCAGATCAACGTCCCCGGCGAGACGGTCGCGGACGCCGCGAACTTCATGCTGGAGAACCAGGAGGCGGTCGTCGCCGTCCACGAGGGCGTCGCGCTCTACGTGGAGCTCCCGACCTCGGTCGAGCTGCTCATCCAGCACACCGACCCCGGCCTGCAGGGCGACCGCTCCACCGGCGGCACCAAGCCCGCCACCCTGGAGACCGGCGCCGAGATCCAGGTCCCGCTGTTCGTGACGACCGGCGAGAAGATCAAGGTCGACACCCGCGACGGTCGCTACCTGGGCCGCGTGAGCAGCTGACATGGGCGCCCGCACCAAGGCGCGCAAACGCGCCGTCGACGTCATCTACGAAGCGGACCAGCGGGGTGTGGACGCCGTCACCCTGCTGTCCGACCGGGTGGGGTCGACCGACGTCCCGCCGATCAACGAGTACACGGTCTCGCTGGTCGAGGGCGTCACCGCCCACCGCGCGCGCATCGACGACCTGATCTCGGAGCACTCCGAGGGCTGGACGCTGCAGCGGATGCCCGCCGTGGACCGCGCCGTGCTGCGGGTCGGCCTGTACGAGCTGCTGTGGGCGGCCGACGTGCCCGACGCCGTCGCGATCGACGAGGCGGTGGAGCTGGCCAAGGGCCTGTCCACCGACGACTCGCCCCGGTTCGTCAACGGCGTGCTCGGCCGCATCGCGGTCATCGCGGACCAGCTCAGGGCCGTTCTCTAGCCCAGCGGAACACCGGCAGGCGGTCGCCCCAGGGGCGACCGCCTGTTCGTGCTGCCACGACGATCCCCAGGCGCAGCGCGGAAACCCAGCGCGGGACACCTCAGCGCGGAAACCCAACGCGAAAACCCCAGCGCGGGACCTCACCGTCGCCTCCGGACGCCCGCGCGGCGCGCCGCTCGTCCCGCCGCGTCCCGGCGCCCGCCGTCGCGAGCGCTCCCTACAGCGCCCGCCGGCCGCGCCGCCGACGACCCCCAGGACGTCGGGCGGACGCGCGACCCGCGGGCCGGGACGGGGGCGGACCCGTGCGCCTGCCTCGGGAGCCCGGCTCGACCGGACCCGCCCCCGTCGCGCGGAGGCGGGCTCACCGGGCCGGTGGGAGGGGCTAGTCCTCCTTGGACGGCCTGGCCTCGGGAGGCAGCACACCCCAGTCGATGAGCTGCTCGGTCAGCTCTCCGGGAGTCATGTCGTAGATGATCGCGAGCGAGCGCAGGTCCTCGGTGCGGATCGACAGCACCTTGCCGTTGTAGTCGCCGCGCTGGCTCTGGATGGTCGCCGCGTACCTGGCGAGCGGACCGACCTTCTCGGCGGGCAGCTGCTGCAACCGCTCCAGGTTGATCACGATCTTGGTGGCGGGCTCCGCGCCCGATGGCACGCGACCCTCCGGGAGCAGCTCGGCAACCGGGACGCCGTAGAAGTCGGCCAGCTCGGCGAGCTTCTGGACGGTCACGGCACGGTCGCCGCGCTCGTACGAGCCCACCACCACGGCCTTCCAGCGGCCACCGGACTTCTGCTCGACGCCGTGCAACGAGAGGCCCTGCTGCTGGCGGATCGCGCGGAGCTTTGCCCCCAGCGCCTTGGCGTAGTCGCCCATGTGGCGGTTCTCCGTTCATTCGCCCCGTCAGCCGGTAGGGGACTGCCCAGGGGAGGCTTAGATCAATACGCAGAGTAATGATTGCTCTCCGTGGTCACCAGGTCAAGCTGATCTCACTGGGACAGGTGGGCGAGACCACTCCGACCACCCGGAAGATTGACCTCCGGGGCCTGATACGGTGCTGGTCAGCCCGGTCTGCACCGGGTGTCCGACGTCCTTTAAGGACCCGTCCGGCGAGGCGGGGAAGGAGGTCCAGCCGTGGCGCCACGTCAACGTGGTGCGACGGACCCGGCAGGAGAGCGCGAAATCCTCTCCGCCGGCGACGTCGCGCGCACCGTCGCCCGAATGGCCCATCAGATCATCGAGAAGACCGCGCTGGATGCACCCAGCGCACCCGAAGTAGTCCTGATGGGGATCCCGAGCCGAGGCGCGCCGCTCGCGCGCAGGCTCGCCGCCCGCATCCGCGAGTTCAGCGGCGTGGACGTGCCCGTGGGCATCCTCGACATCACGCTCTACCGCGACGACCTGCGCCGGGGCCCCACGCGCCCCCTGGAGGCCACCTCGCTGCCGCCCGGCGGCGTGGACGACCGCCTGGTCGTGCTGGTCGACGACGTGCTGTTCTCCGGCCGCACGGTCCGCTCCGCGCTCGACGCCCTGCGCGACCACGGCCGCCCCAGGGCCGTGCAGCTGGCCGTCCTGGTCGACCGGGGCCACCGCGAGCTGCCGATCCGCGCCGACTACGTCGGCAAGAACGTGCCCACCGCGCGCACCGAGGACGTCGCCGTGCTGCTCGACGAGGCCGACGGCCGCGACGGCGTGGTGCTGCGGTGAGGCACCTGCTCGGCACCGAGGGCGTCGACCCGGCGCAGGCCCTCGCGATCCTGGACACCGCGGCCAACCTCAAGCGGACCCTGCTGGGCCGCGAGGTCCGCAAGCTGCCCACGCTGCGCGGCCGAACCGTGATCACGCTGTTCTACGAGAACTCCACCCGCACCCGCGTCTCGTTCGAGATCGCGGGCAAGTGGATGAGCGCGGACGTGGTGAACGTCTCAGCCGGTGGTTCCAGCGTCGGCAAGGGCGAGTCGCTGCGCGACACCGCGCTCACCCTGGCCGCCGCGGGCGCCGACTGCGTGATCGTCCGGCACCCGGCCTCCGGCGCCGCCCAGCGGCTCGCGGGCTGGCTGGAGGCGACGGGCACGTCCGTGGTCAACGCGGGCGACGGCACCCACGAGCACCCCACCCAGGCCCTGCTCGACGCCGCCACCCTGCGGGAGCGCCTCGGCGAGGACCTCACCGGCCGCCGGATCGCGATCGTCGGCGACGTGCTGCACAGCCGGGTCGCCCGCTCCAACGTGCACCTGCTGACCGCGCTCGGCGCCGAGGTGACCCTGGTCGCCCCGCCGACGCTGCTGCCGCAGGGCGTGCGGCACTGGCCGGTGGCCGTCTCGCACGACCTGGACGCGGAGCTGCCCAGCCAGGACGCGGTCATGCTGCTGCGCGTGCAGGCCGAGCGGATGCACGGCGGCTTCTTCCCGTCCGCCCGCGAGTACTCGATCGCCTACGGGCTGAGCGAGCGCCGCGAGGCCCTGCTGCAGGACCACGCGGTCGTGCTGCACCCCGGCCCCATGCTGCGCGGCATGGAGATCGCCTCGGCGGTCGCCGACTCGCCGCGCGCGGCCATCACCGACCAGGTGCGCAACGGCGTGCACGTGCGCATGGCGGTGCTCTACCACCTGCTCGCACACGAAGAGGAAACCCCGTGAACCCGCTGCTGCTCAGGGGCGTGCGCCCCTACGGCGAGGGCGAGCCGGTCGACGTGCTCGTCCGCGACGGCGTGATCGCCGAGCTGGCCGCGACGATCGACGCCGCGACGATCGACGACGACACCCAGGTCGTCGACGGCGGCGGCGCGGTCCTGCTGCCCGGCTTCGTCGACCTGCACACCCACCTGCGCGAACCCGGCCGCGAGGACACCGAGACCATCGCGACCGGGTCCGCCGCCGCCGCGCTCGGCGGCTACACCGCCGTGTTCGCCATGGCCAACACCGACCCGGTGGCCGACAACGCCGTCGTGGTCGAGCACGTGGCCCGGCGCGGGCGCGAGGTCGGCCTGGTCGACGTGCACCCGGTCGGCGCGGTCACCGTCGGCCTCGAGGGCGAGAAGCTCGCCGAGCTCGGCACCATGGCCAAGGTCGGCGTGCGCGTCTTCTCCGACGACGGCCACTGCGTGCACGACCCGCTGCTGATGCGCCGCGCGCTGGAGTACAGCCGCGCGCTCGACGCCGTGATCGCCCAGCACGCCGAGGAGCCGAGGCTCACCGTCGGCGCGCAGGCCCACGAGGGCGAGAACGCCGCCCGGCTCGGCCTGCAGGGCTGGCCCGCCTCGGCCGAGGAGTCGATCGTGGCGCGCGACTGCCTGCTCGCGCTGCACGCCGAGGCCCGCCTGCACGTGTGCCACGTGTCCACCTCGGGCACCGCCGACGTGCTGCGCTGGGCCAAGGCGCGCGGCACGCGGGTGTCCGCCGAGGTCACCCCGCACCACCTGCTGCTCGACGACCGCAGGCTCGCCACCTACGACCCGGTCAACAAGGTCAACCCGCCGCTGCGCGCCGAGTCCGACGTCCTGGCGCTGCGCGCCGCGCTCGCGGACGGCTCGATCGACTGCGTCGCCACCGACCACGCCCCGCACGCCGTGCAGGACAAGGACTGCGAGTGGTCCGCCGCGCGGCCGGGGATGCTCGGCCTGCAGACCGCGCTGTCCGTGGTCGCCGAGACCATGGTCGCCACCGGCCTGCTCGACTGGCGCGGCGTCGCCCGCGTCATGTCCGAGCGCCCGGCGGAGATCGGCGGCCTCGCCGACCAGGGCCGCCCGATCGCGGTCGGCGAGCCCGCGAACCTGGCGCTGGTCGACCCGGACGCCCGCTGGACCGTGCGCGGGGCCGACTTCGCCAGCATCGCGGCGAACACCCCGTTCGAGGGGATGGAGCTCCCCGCCGCCGTCGTGGCGACGGTCCTGCGCGGGCGAGTCACCGCGCTCAGCGGAAGGATCCAGCCATGACCCGCACCCTCCTGGCCCTGCTGTGCCTCGCGGTGTTCCTGCTGATCGCCTACGGCATGTGGCACGGCTGGCGCAGGCGCGCCCGCGCCCAGGAGCAGGTGCTCGCGCGGTTCCCCGCCCCGCCCGCCGAGCAGGGCGAGCCGGTGCTGGAGACCACCGGCGTGTACGTGGGCACCACCATCGGCGACGACTGGCAGGACCGGGTCGCGATCGGCGACATCGGCCACCGCGCCGAGGCCGTGCTGCGGCTGACCGGGCAGGGCGTGCTGGTGGAGCGCGACGGCGCCTCGCCGCTGTGGATCCCGGCCGCCGACGTGCGCGGCGCGCGCACCGCGCGGGGGCTGGCCAACAAGGTGATGACGGCGGACGGCCTGCTGGTCGTGCGCTGGCAGCTCGGGGACAAGGTGCTCGACACCGGGTTCCGGGGCGACGACAAGGACGTGTACGAGCAGTGGGTGGACGCCCTGAACGCGGGAGGCAAGGCATGAGCAGCGCGGCACTGGTGCTGGAGGACGGCCGCGTCTTCCGCGGCGAGGCGTACGGCGCGCGCGGCGCGTCGCTGGGCGAGGCGGTGTTCTCCACCGCCATGACCGGCTACCAGGAGACCCTGACCGACCCGTCGTACCACCGGCAGATCGTGGTGCAGACCGCCCCGCAGATCGGCAACACCGGCTGGAACGACGAGGACGACGAGTCGACCCGCATCTGGGTCGCGGGCTACGTCGTGCGCGACCCCGCGCGCGTGCCGTCCAACTGGCGCTCCCGGCGCGGGCTGGACGAGGAGCTGGAGCGGCAGGGCGTCGTCGGCATCTCCGGCGTGGACACCCGGATGCTGACCCGGCACCTGCGCGAGCGCGGCGCCATGCGGGCGGGCGTGTTCTCCGGCGACGAGCTGGGCACCGCCGAGGAGATGCTGGAGCGCGTGCGCAGCGCCCCGGAGATGAAGGGCGCGAACCTCGCGGGCGACGTCACCACCGCCGAGCCCTACACCGTCGAGGCGGTCGGCGAGCGCAAGTTCACCGTCGCCGCGCTCGACCTGGGCATCAAGTCCAACACCCCCAGGATGCTGGCCGCGCGCGGCATCGAGGTCCGCGTGCTGCCGCTGACGTCCACCCTGGACGAGCTGCTGGCGGTGGGCGCCGACGGCGTCTTCCTGTCCAACGGCCCCGGCGACCCCGCCACCCAGGCGCACGCCGTCGACCTCACCAGGGGCGTGCTGGAGCGGAAGATCCCGCTGTTCGGCATCTGCTTCGGCAACCAGATCCTCGGCCGCGCCCTCGGCCGCGAGACCTACAAGATGCGCTACGGCCACCGGGGCATCAACATCCCGGTGATCGACGTGGCGTCCGGCCGGGTCGCCATCACCTCGCAGAACCACGGCTTCGCCCTGGAGGGCGAGCCCGGCGAGGAGTTCGGCACCGACTTCGGCCGCGCCCAGCTGAGCCACTACTGCCCCAACGACGGCACCGTCGAGGGCGTGCGCGCCCTGGACGTGCCCGCGTTCAGCGTGCAGTACCACCCGGAGGCGGCGGCGGGTCCGCACGACGCCGCGCCCCTGTTCGACGAGTTCGTGACCCTGATGAGCGAGGCCCGCTGACATGCCGAAGAGGACTGACCTCAAGCACGTTCTGGTGATCGGGTCCGGCCCGATCGTGATCGGCCAGGCCTGCGAGTTCGACTACTCGGGCACCCAGGCCTGCCGGGTGCTGCGCGAGGAGGGCATCCGGGTCTCCCTGGTCAACTCCAACCCCGCGACGATCATGACGGACCCGGAGTTCGCCGACGCCACCTACGTCGAGCCGATCACCGCCGAGTTCGTCGAGAAGGTCATCGCGGCCGAGCGCCCCGACGCGGTGCTCGCCACCCTGGGCGGGCAGACCGCGCTCAACACCGCCATCGCGCTGCACGAGCGCGGCGTGCTGGAGAAGTACGACGTCGAGCTGATCGGCGCCGACATCGACGCCATCCAGCGCGGCGAGGACCGCCAGATGTTCAAGGACATCGTGCGCGAGATCGGCGCCGAGGTCCCGCGCAGCGCGGTGTGCCGCACCATGGACGAGGTCCGCGCGACCGTGGCCGACCTCGGCCTGCCGGTCGTCATCCGGCCCTCGTTCACCATGGGCGGCCTCGGCTCCGGCATGGCCCACACCCCCGAGGAGCTGGAGCGGCTCGCCGCCACCGGCCTCGCCGAGTCCCCGGTCACCGAGGTGCTGATCGAGGAGAGCGTGCTCGGGTGGAAGGAGTACGAGCTGGAGCTGATGCGCGACCGCAACGACAACGTCGTGGTCATCTGCTCCATCGAGAACATCGACCCGATGGGCGTGCACACCGGCGACTCGGTCACCGTCGCGCCCGCGATGACCCTGACCGACCGCGAGTACCAGCACATGCGCGACGTCGGCATCGCGGTCATCCGCGCGGTCGGCGTGGACACCGGCGGCTGCAACATCCAGTTCGCCATCCACCCGCAGACCGGGCGCATGGTCGTCATCGAGATGAACCCGCGCGTCTCCCGCTCCTCGGCGCTCGCCTCCAAGGCGACCGGTTTCCCGATCGCGAAGATCGCCGCGAAACTGGCCATCGGCTACACCCTCGACGAAATCCGCAACGACATCACGGGGGAGACCCCGGCCTCATTCGAGCCCGCGCTCGACTACGTCGTCGTGAAGGTCCCCCGGTTCGCCTTCGAGAAGTTCCCCGGCGCGGACCGCACCCTCACCACGACGATGAAGTCCGTCGGCGAGGCGATGTCGTTCGGGCGCAGTTTCATCGAGGCGCTCGGCAAAGCCCTGCGGTCCATGGAAACGAAGTCCGGCGGTTTCTGGACCACCCCGGACCCCGAGGGCGACCTGGCGTCGGCCCTGCAGGAGCTGCGGACCGGCCACGACGGACGGCTCTACACCGTCGACCGGGCGCTGCGCCTGGGCGCGACGGTCGAGCAGGTCCACGAGGCCTCCGGCATCGACCCGTGGTTCGTGGAGCAGATCGCCTGGCTGATCGACCTGCGCGGCGAGCTGGAGTCCGCGCCGGTGCTGGACGAGGCGCTGCTGCGCCGCGCCAAGCGGGCGGGCCTGTCCGACCGGCAGATCGCCGCGCTGCGGCCCGAGCTGGCCGGTGAGGACGGCGTGCGGGCGCTGCGGCACCGGCTGGCCGTGCGCCCGGTCTACAAGACCGTCGACACCTGCGCGGCCGAGTTCGCCGCCGCCACGCCCTACCACTACTCGGCGTACGAGTCCGACCCGGACGCCGAGTCCGAGGTCACCGAGCAGCGCGAACGCCCCAAGGTGCTGATCCTGGGCTCCGGCCCGAACCGGATCGGCCAGGGCATCGAGTTCGACTACTCGTGCGTGCACGCGGCCATGGCGCTGCGCGAGGCCGGGTACGAGACCGTGATGGTCAACTGCAACCCGGAGACCGTCTCCACCGACTACGACACCTCGGACCGGCTCTACTTCGAGCCGCTGACCTTCGAGGACGTCATCGAGGTCGTGCACTCCGAGCGCGCGTCCGGCACCGTCGCGGGCGTCATCGTCCAGCTCGGCGGCCAGACCCCGCTCGGCCTGGCGCAGCGCCTCGCGGACGCGGGCGTCCCGGTCGTGGGCACCTCGCCCAGGGCCATCCACCTCGCCGAGGACCGCGGCGAGTTCGGCAAGGTCCTCGTGGCCGCCGGGCTGCCCGCGCCCAAGTACGGCACCGCCAACTCCTTCGACGAGGCCAAGGCCATCGGCGACGAGATCGGCTACCCGGTGCTCGTGCGGCCCTCGTACGTGCTCGGCGGGCGCGGCATGGAGATCGTCTACGACGAGGACACGCTGCGCGGCTACATCGAGCGCGCCACCGAGATCAGCCCGGAGCGCCCGGTGCTGGTCGACCGGTTCCTCGACGACGCCATCGAGATCGACGTCGACGCGCTCTACGACGGCCACGAGGTGTTCATCGGCGGCGTCATGGAGCACATCGAGGAGGCCGGGGTGCATTCCGGCGACTCGGCGTGCGCGCTGCCGCCGATCACCCTGGGCGAGACCGACGTGGACGCGGTGCGCCGCTCCACGCTGGCCATCGCCGAGGGCATCGGGGTGCGCGGCCTGCTGAACGTGCAGTACGCGCTCAAGGACGACGTGCTGTACGTGCTGGAGGCCAACCCGCGCGCCAGCCGCACCGTGCCGTTCGTGTCCAAGGCGACGGCGGTGCCGCTGGCCAAGGCGGCGGCCCGGATCATGCTGGGCGCGACCGTGGCCGAGCTGCGGGCCGAGGGCCTGCTCCCGGCCGAGGGCGACGGGGCCAAGCTGCCCCCGCACGCCCCCGTGGCGGTCAAGGAGGCGGTCCTGCCGTTCCACCGCTTCCGCACCCCCGAGGGCAAGGGCGTGGACTCGCTGCTCGGCCCGGAGATGAAGTCGACCGGCGAGGTCATGGGCATCGACGTGTCCTTCGGGACCGCGTTCGCCAAGTCCCAGACCGCCTCCTACGGCTCCCTGCCCACCTCGGGCAAGGTGTTCGTGTCGGTGGCCAACCGGGACAAGCGGGCCATGATCTTCCCGGTCAAGCGGCTCGCCGACCTGGGCTTCGAGGTGCTGGCCACGGCCGGGACCGCCGAGGTGCTGCGCCGCAACGGCATCCCCTGCACCGTCGTGCGCAAGCACTTCGAGGGCGAGGAGAACGTCGTCGACCTGATCCTGGGCGGCGGCGTCGACATGATCATCAACACCCCGTACGGCAACAGCGGGCCCCGCGTGGACGGCTACGAGATCCGCACCGCGGCCGTGGCCAGGGACATCCCGTGCGTGACCACGATCCAGGGCGCGGCGGCGGCCGTGCACGGCATCGAGGCCGCGATCCGCGGTGACATCGGCGTGCGGCCCCTCCAGGCGCTCCAGGCGGCGCTGAGGGGGCAGGCGTGAGGTTCGGCGAGCGGCTGGCGCGGGTGGTCTCCGAGCGGGGACCCCTGTGCGTCGGCATCGACCCGCACCCCGGCCTGCTGGCGTCCTGGGGGCTCCCCCAGGACGCCTCCGGGCTGGAGCGCTTCGCCCTGACCTGCGTCGAGGCCCTCGGGGCCGAGGCGGCCGTGGTGAAGCCCCAGTCGGCCTTCTTCGAGGCCCACGGGTCGCGGGGCGTGGCCGTGCTGGAGCGCGTGATCGCCGATCTGCGGTCGGCGGGCGCCCTCGTGCTGGTCGACGCCAAGCGGGGTGACATCGGGTCCACCATGGCCGCCTACGCGGCGGCCTACCTGACCGAGGGCTCCCCGCTGGCGGGCGACGCGGTCACGCTGTCGCCCTACCTCGGGTTCGGCGCGCTCGAACCGGCGCTCGCCGCCGCCGAGGAGTCCGGGCGGGGCGTGTTCGTGCTCGCCCTCACCTCCAACCCCGAGGGCGCCTCCGTGCAGCGCGCGCGGGGCGAGGACGGGGTCGCGGTCGCGCAGGCCGTGGTCGACGCGGCGGGCGCGCGCAACGCGGGCGCGTCGCCGCTCGGCGACGTCGGGCTGGTGGTCGGGGCGACCGTCCACGAGTTGGGGGTCGACCTGTCGGGGCTCAACGGCCCGGTGCTCGCGCCGGGCTTCGGCGCCCAGGGCGCTACCGTCGCTGACCTGCGGAAACTCTTCGGCGACGAGCTGCGCGGGGTGCTCCCCACGACCTCTCGGGACGTGCTGAGGCACGGCCCCTCGGTGTCCGATCTGCGGGGTGCGACGCGCCGGGTCCTGGACTCGTTCACGGTGTGATCACGATCAAATCCCGGCCCGGTTAGCGTGGTCCGCTCACCTGCGAAAACGGGGCCTGGTACGGTCACGGCCACCGGTTGGGAGCACCGCCGACGGGCGCATACCACACAGGTGTTGCGCACGGGATTGCCGGTGGCGGTGAAGGCTCTTCCGGAGGGTGTTGGTACTACTACCACCCGCCGCAACCGCCGAACGCTGAAGATTTACCTGACTGGGTGGTAACAGACCCGTGTTGTACCCAGGCAATTGCGCTCGGTACGGTCGCGACGCAGATCCAGAATTGAAATTCCCACACCACGGAGGAAATCGTGGCCCTTCCCCAGCTTACCGAGGAGCAGCGGGCCGCAGCGCTGGAGAAGGCTGCTGCCGCTCGTCGCGCTCGCGCTGAGCTCAAGGAGCGCCTCAAGCGTGGCGGCACGACCCTGAAGGACGTGCTGAAGGCTGCTGAGAGCGACGAGGTCCTGGGCAAGATGAAGGTGTCGGCGCTCCTGGAGGCGCTGCCCGGCGTCGGCAAGGTGCGCGCCCAGCAGATCATGGAGCGGCTGGAGATCGCGCCGAGCCGCCGCCTGCGGGGCCTGGGCGACCGCCAGCGCAAGGCGCTGCTCACCGAGTTCAGCGGCGAGTGAGTGACGGCACCGGGGCGGGGTCGGGCGTTCGCGCCCGGCCCCGCCTCACCGTTCTGTCGGGTCCCTCCGGCGTCGGCAAGTCCAGCGTGCTGGCCGAGCTGCGCGGCAGGGACCCCGAGCTGCACTACAGCGTCTCGGTGACCACCAGGAAGCCGAGGCCGGGCGAGCTGGACGGCGTCCACTACCACTTCGTGGACGGCGCCGAGTTCGACCGCATGGTCGACGCGGGCGAGCTGCTGGAGCACGCCGAGTTCGCGGGCAACCGCTACGGCACCCCCAGGGCGCCGGTGGAGGCCGCGCTGGCGTCGGGCCTGCCCTCCCTGCTGGAGATCGAGCTGCAGGGCGCCAGGCAGGTCAGGGCCGCCATGCCCGAGGCGCGGCTGGTCATGCTGGCCCCGCCCTCCTGGGAGGACCTCGTCGCCCGGCTCACCGGCCGCGGCACCGAGGACCCCGCCGTCGTCGAGCGCAGGCTCGCGATCGCCAGGCAGGAGCTGGCGGCCGAACCCGAGTTCGACGAGGTCGTCGTCAACGACGACGTGCGTTCGGCGGCGACGAAGTTGCTAGACTTGGTGGTCGGCCCGCTGCCCGGCGCCTGAGCGCACCGGGTCCGCACAGCAGGAGCCGCCCCGCAGAGCCCCGCAGGTCGGGGCCCGGACGGGCGGGCGCCGCGAGGCGCGGGACGACCGAGGCTTGAACGAACACCGACCGCAGGAGCGTTGACGAGTGACCACGCACACCGAGCTGGGCCCCCTGTCCGGGTCGCCGGAGGGCATCACCAACCCGCCGATCGACGACCTGCTGGAGCAGGTCAGCTCGAAGTACGCGCTGGTGATCTACGCGGCCAAGCGGGCGCGCCAGATCAACGACTACTACGCCCAGCTCGGCGAGGGCCTGCTGGAGTACGTCGGCCCGCTGGTCGAGCCCGGCCCGCGCGAGAAGCCGCTCTCCATCGCGCTCCGGGAGATCCACGCCGGCCTCCTCGAGCACACCGAGGGCGAGTGACCGAGCACCTGCCCGGTGCCCCCGCCAGACCCCGCGTCGTGCTCGGGGTGGGCGGGGGCATCGCCGCGTTCAAGGCCTGCGAGGTCCTGCGCGGCCTGACCGAGACGGGCCACGACGTCCGCGTCGTGCCCACCGAGGAGGCGCTGCGGTTCGTCGGCGCCGCCACCTTCGAGGCGCTGTCGGGGCAGCCGGTCCGAACCGGCGTGTTCACGGACGTGCCCGAGGTGCCGCACGTGCGGCTCGGCCAGGAGGCCGACCTCGTGGTCGTCGCCCCCACCACGGCCAACCTGCTGGCCAAGGCCGCCCACGGGCTGGCCGACGACCTGCTGACCAACACCCTGCTGACCGCGCGCTGCCCGGTCCTGCTGGTCCCGGCGATGCACACCGAGATGTGGGAGCACCCGGCGACGCGGGACAACGTGGCGCTGCTGCGCTCGCGGGGCGTCATCGTGGCCGAGCCCGCCAGCGGCAGGCTCACCGGCAAGGACACCGGCAAGGGCAGGCTGCCCGAGGCCGTCGAGATCGTGGAGCTGGCCCGGTTGCTGCTGGCGCGCGGCGACGCGCTGCCGCGCGACCTGGAGGGCCTGCGCGTCGTCGTCTCGGCGGGCGGGACCCGCGAGCCGCTCGACCCGGTCCGCTTCCTGGGCAACCGCTCGTCCGGCAGGCAGGGCTACGCCATCGCCCGCGTCGCCGCCCAGCGCGGCGCCGAGGTGGTCCTGGTGGCCGCGCACACCGCCGACCTGGTCCAGCCCGCGGGCGTGGAGCTGGTGCGGGTGGGCACGGCCCTTCAGCTGCGGGACGCGATGCACGCCCGTGCCGAGCGGGCCGACGTGCTGGTGATGTCCGCCGCCGTCGCCGACTTCCGACCGGTCGACCTGGTCGAGCACAAGATCAAGAAGGGCGACCTCGACCCGGACCCGGTGCGGCTGACCCGCAACCCGGACGTCCTGGCCGAGCTGGTCGCCGCGCGCCGCCCCGGCCAGTCCGTGGTCGGCTTCGCCGCCGAGACCGGGGACGCGGGCGCGAGCGTGCTCGACCACGGTCGGGCGAAGCTCAGGCGCAAGGGGTGCGACCTCCTCGTCGTCAACGACGTCGGTTCGGGGGGCGCCTTCGAGGGGGAGGACAACCAGGGCTGGTTGCTCTCCTCGGACGGGACCGAGCGGCCCATCCCGCACGGCTCGAAGGCCCAGTTGGCGTCCATCCTGTGGGACGCGGTGGTCGCGGGCCGGTCGTCCTCAGAGGTTCCCGAGCCCGGCCGTCAGTAAGCTCGGAGCGTTCACGAGGCGGTGCGGAGCGTCGCCGGGACGGTCAGGTAGCCAATCGTTGATCTCTGTAGTGGGGAGTGCCGTGAGCCAGCACAGCAGCAGGCTGTTCACCAGCGAGTCGGTGACCGAGGGGCATCCGGACAAGATCTGCGACGCGATCAGCGACTCGATCCTGGACGCGCTGCTGGCCAAGGATCCCACCTCGCGGGTGGCGGTGGAGACGCTGGTGACCACCGGTCAGGTGCACGTCGCGGGCGAGGTGACGACCGAGGCGTACGTGGACATCCCGTCGATCGTGCGGGAGAAGATCCTGGAGATCGGCTACGACTCCTCGGCGAAGGGGTTCGACGGTCACTCGTGCGGGGTGAACGTGGCGATCGGGGCGCAGTCCCCGGACATCGCGCAGGGCGTGGACACCGCCTACGAGCAGCGCACCGGTGACGCCGGTGACGACATCGACCAGCAGGGCGCGGGCGACCAGGGCCTGATGTTCGGCTACGCGTGCACGGACACGCCGGAGCTGATGCCGCTGCCGATCGCGCTGGCGCACCGGCTCTCGCGCAGGTTGACGGCGGTGCGCAAGGACGGCTCGGTGCCGTACCTGCGCCCGGACGGCAAGACCCAGGTGACCATCGAGTACGCCGGTGACCAGCCGGTGCGCCTGGACACCGTGGTGGTGTCCACGCAGCACGCGGACGGCATCGACCTGGAGCAACTGCTCGGCGTCGACGTGCGCGAGCGCGTGGTGGCCCCGGAGATCGAGGGCCTCGGCCTGGACACCTCCGACGTGCGGCTGCTGGTCAACCCGACCGGTCGGTTCGTGATCGGCGGTCCGATGGGTGACGCCGGGCTGACCGGTCGCAAGATCATCGTGGACACGTACGGCGGCATGGCGCGGCACGGTGGTGGCGCGTTCTCGGGCAAGGACCCGTCGAAGGTCGACCGCTCGGCGGCGTACGCGATGCGGTGGGTGGCCAAGAACGCCGTCGCCGCGGGTCTGGCGACCCGCATCGAGGTGCAGGTGGCCTACGCGATCGGCAAGGCCGCCCCGGTGGGTCTGTTCGTGGAGACCTTCGGCACCGAGACGGTGGACCCGAGCAAGATCCAGCAGGCCATCACCGAGGTGTTCGACCTGCGCCCGGCCGCGATCATCCGCGACCTCGACCTGCTGCGCCCGATCTACGCCCCCACCGCCGCGTACGGCCACTTCGGCCGCACCGACGTGGAGCTGCCGTGGGAGGACACCTCCCGCGCCGACGCCCTCCGCGCGGCGGCGGGCGCCTGATCGGACGGGACCACCCGGAGGGGGACCGGCGGTCCGGGACTGTCGGACCCCTCTGGTAGAGATTCGGGCATGGCACAGGGCAGGGCGGCGAGCAGGCGGGGCGAACGCGTCCCCGCCGCCGCCATGCCCGTGGCCAGGGTCGTCGTGGACGTGCCGCTGCCGCACCTGGACCGCCCGTTCGACTACCAGGTGCCCACCGACCTGGACGAGGTCGCCGTGCCCGGCGTGCGGGTGCGGGTCCGCTTCGCCGGTCAGCTGGTCGACGGCTACCTGCTGGAGCGCGCCGAGTCCACCGAGTACGGCCGCAAGCTCGCCTTCCTGGAGAAGGTGGTGTCCCCGGAGCCCGTGCTGGCCCCGGAGGTGGCCCTGCTGGCCCGCGCGGTCGCCGACCGGTACGCGGGCACCCTCATCGACGTGCTGCGCATGGCCGTCCCGCCCCGGCACGCCCGCGCCGAGGCCGCCGAGCCCCCACCCCCCGCGCCCGCGCCCGAGCGGCCCGCCGACACCGGCTGGGGCCGCTACCGGCACGGGGCCAACTTCCTGGACGCGCTGGCCGCGGGCCGCGCGCCGCGCGCCGTGTGGCAGGCGCTGCCCGCCGAGGACTGGCCCGCCCGGCTCGCCGAGGTCGCCGCGACCGTGGCGTCCACCGGCAAGGGCGTGCTGGTCGTGGTGCCCGACCACCGGGACCTCGCCCGGCTGCACGAGGCGTGCGCGAAGCTGGTCGACCCGGCGGCGGTGACCGTGCTGGCCGCCGAGCTGGGGCCGCAGGAGCGGTACAAGCGCTGGTTGGCGGTGCGGCGCGGCTCGGTGCGGATCGCGCTGGGCGCGCGCGGCGCGGCCCTGGCCCCCGTCAACGACCTCGGGCTCGTCGTGGTGTGGGACGACGGCGACGACCTGCACACCGAGCCGAGGATGCCTTACCCGAACGTGCGCGACGTGCTCGTGCAGCGCTCCCACCTGGGCGGGGCCGCGTTCCTGGTGGGCGGGTTCGCCCGCACCGCCGAGGCGCAGCTGCTGGTGGACAGCGGGTGGGCGCACGAGGTCGTGGCCGACCGGGAGGAGCTGCGGGCCGCCGCGCCGCGCGTGGTCGCGGTCGGCGACGGCGACTGGCAGGAGGCCAAGGACCCGGCGGCCCGCTCGGCGCGGCTGCCGTCCATCGCGTTCGAGGCCGCCCGCGCGGCGCTGTCGGCGGGCGCGCCGGTGCTGATCCAGGTGCCGCGCCGGGGGTACGTGCCCGCGCTGGCCTGCGGGCAGTGCCGCGCGGCGGCCCGGTGCAGGCGCTGCGCGGGTCCGCTCGCGCTGCCCGGCGGTGGCGGCGACGGCGCGCCCAGGCCCGCCTACTGCCGGTGGTGCGGGGCGACCGAGGCGGCGTTCCGCTGCCCGTCGTGCGGGTCGCGCAGGCTGCGCGGGCAGGTCATCGGGGCCAGGCGCACCGCCGAGGAGCTGGGGCGGGCGTTCACCGGGGTCGTGGTGCGCACCTCCGGCGGCGACGACGTGCTGGCGAAGGTGCCCGGCGGGCCCGCGCTGGTGGTGGCCACGCCCGGCGCGGAGCCGGTGGCCGACGGCGGGTACGGGGCCGCGCTGCTGCTCGACGGCTGGGCGCTGCTCGGCCGGGCCGACCTGCGGGCCGCGGAGGAGGCGGTGCGCCGCTGGATGGGGGCCGCCGCCCTGGTGCGCCGGGGCGACCGGGGCGGCCGGATCGTGGTGGTCGCCGAGTCCTCGCTGGCCCCCGTGCAGGCGCTGGTGCGCTGGGACCCGGTGTGGCACGCCGGGCAGGAGCTGGCCGCCCGCGCCGAGCTGGGCTTCCCGCCCGCCGTGCGGATGGCCACGCTCGACGCGTCCCCGGACGCGCTGGCCGTCGTGCTGGAGGAGCTGCGGCTGCCCGAGCGCGGCGAGGTGCTGGGGCCGGTGCCGCTGGGCGAGGAGCGCGAGCGGGCGCTGGTGCGGGTGCCCAGGGGCGACGGGCGGGCGCTGTCGACGTCCCTGTCGGACGTGCTGTCGGTCCGCAGCGCCCGCAAGGAGACCGAACCCGTGCGGGTGAAGGTCGACCCGCTCGAAGTGCTCTGACCGGCGGTCAGCGGCGACCGCTCCGCCCGTGCGCGCAGGCGGCCTCGCGGCGGGCGAAGCCCCGGCCGATCGCGAACCACAGCAGGCAGCCGAGGAACGGCAGGCACAGCACGATCACGATCCACACCAGCTTGAGCGGGAAGCTCTGCGGCGAGCCGAGGATGCTGACCAGCGCGGCCAGGAAGAGGACGACCAGGGCGGCCAGGACCACGAGGACCCCGCCGCCGAGCGCGATGCCCCAGATCTGGAACTCCGGGTCCTGCTGCGCGTGCTGGGCGATCGTGGTCGCGGTCTGCGCGGTGGTGGGCAACTCGATCCCTGCTTCCCGTCTCTCGTCGGTGGCGCCGGGCCTCTCGACCCGACGACACCGATGCTGCCGCCGGGCGACGTCATCGCGCGTCATCACCGGAGCCGGTCCGGGACTAGTGCTGAAGCACTACCCGCCGGGCTCCGGGCACCCCGTCCGCGCCACCCGCCCACCCGAACGGTCGCCGCTCGGGGCGTACCCGCGCGGCCCCGCGTGCGGTACAAGGAGCAGATGATCCGGTCAGCTGTGGTCCTGCTCACCGCCGCCGCGCTCGTCGCGCCGGTCGCACCCGCGCACGCCGACCCGCTCCAGGCCGAGGGCGCCCGGCCGAGACCCGCCCCCAGGCAACCCGAGGCGGTCGGCCACGGGGGAGCGGTGTCCAGCGTCGACCCGGACGCCTCCCAGATCGGGATCGACGTGCTCGCCAGGGGCGGCAACGCGGTGGACGCCGCCGTCGCCACGGCCGCCGCGCTCGGCGTCACCGACCCGTTCTCGGCGGGCATCGGCGGCGGCGGGTTCTTCGTGGTCTACGACGCCCGCACCCGGAAGGTGTCGAGCATCGACGGCCGGGAGACCGCGCCCGCCTCGGCCGGGCCGGACCTGTTCGTGGAGGACGGGGCCCCGGTGCCGTTCGCCGAGGCCGTCACCAGCGGCCGGTCCGTCGGCACGCCCGGCACGCCGCTCACCTGGGAGCGGGCCCTGCAGCGCTGGGGCAGCCGCTCGCTGTCCCAGCTCCTCGAACCGGCCGAGTCGCTGGCCAGGCGCGGGTTCACCGTCGACGCCACCTTCAACCAGCAGGCGGCGAACAACGCGGCCCGGTTCGCCGACTTCACCTCCACCCGCGACCTGTTCCTGCCCGGAGGCGCGCCGCCCGCCGTGGGCAGCACGTTCCGCAACCCGCAGCTGGCCGACACCTACCGGGAGCTGCGCAGGCGCGGCACGGACGTGTTCTACCGGGGCGCGATCGGCCGGGACGTGGTCAGCGCGGTGCGCACGCCCCCGGTGGCGCCCGGCTCGACCAGGAACGTGCGGCCCGGCGACCTGACCGCGCGCGACCTGGCGACCTACGACGCGCCGCGCCGCGACGCGGTCAGCAGCACCTACCGGGGACTCGAGGTGCACGGCATGGCCCCGCCGTCGTCCGGCGGGACGACCGTGGGGGAGGCGCTGAACATCCTGGAGACCGGCAGGCTCTCCGGCGCGAGCCCGGCCCTGGTGGGGCACCGGGTGCTGGAGGCGTCCCGGCTGGCGTTCGCCGACCGGAACCGGTGGGTCGGCGACCCGGCGTTCGTGGACGTGCCGGTGTCCGGGCTGCTGTCCAAGCGGTTCGCGGCAGGCCGGGCCTGCCTGGTCGACGACGCGAAGGCGATGACCGGGGCCGTCGCGCCCGGCGACCCCCGCAACCCGGTGGCGTGCGCCTCGGGCGGGACCGCCGCGCCGACGCCGTACGAGGGCGAGCACACCACGCACCTGACCACCGCCGACCGGTGGGGCAACGTCGTCTCCTACACCCTGACCATCGAGCAGGAGGGAGGCTCGGGCATCGTCGTGCCGGGGCGCGGGTTCCTGCTCAACAACGAGCTGACCGACTTCTCCTTCACCCCCGCCGCGCCCGGAGTGCCCGACCCGAACCTGCCCGGCCCCGGCAAGCGGCCCCGCTCCTCGATGAGCCCGACCATCGTGCTCGACCACGGCAAGCCGGTGCTGGCGCTGGGCTCGCCGGGCGGGGCGTCGATCATCACCACCGTGCTGCACGTGCTGGTGCAGCGGCTGGACCGCCGGGTGCCGCTCGTGGAGGCGATCGCCTCGCCGCGCGCCTCCCAGCGCAACTCCGCGACCACCCAGGCCGAGGCGGCGTTCCTGGCCACGCCCGAGGCGCAGGCGCTGACCGCGCTCGGCCACCGGTTCACGTCCACCGCCGAGATCGGCGCGGTGACGGCCGTCGAGCGGCTGCCCGACGGCCGCTGGCGGGCCGCCGCCGAGACCGACCGGCGCGGCGGCGGCGCGGCCCGCGTGGTGCACCCGCGCTAGGACCACCACCGCCGTCCGCGCACCCCTCGGAGCGCGGACGGCGGGCGGGGGCCGCCCGACCCCCAGGCGCGGGCGGCCCCCTGGCGCGGCGCCCCGCAGGCGTCACCGCTCCCGGTCGGCCCGGCCGCGGTGCAGCTCCCGACCGCCCGCGCCCGGCGCCTCGGCCGTGAACACCTGCCCGCCGGGCTGCACCGCCGGGTCCGGGCAGCCGACGTCGCTCCCGCCGCCGACCTCGTTCGCGCGGCCGACCTCGTTCGCGCGGCCGGGCAGCGGGACGGGGAACAGCCCGTCGCGGGTCACCGGCTCCACCACGACCCCGGCCGCCGGGGTGGTCGCGGTGAGCTCGGCGTCCGCGATCCCGCGCTCGGTCAAGTCGCGGTCGGACGGCTCCTCGAACCGCACCTCCGCGGGCTGAGGGCGCCCGTCGTCGCGCACCGGGCCCGTGGCGGGCGTCGGCGTGGCCGGGCCGTCGTCCAGCGCGAACCGGCCGATCACCACCCCGCCCGCGACCGGCGCGACCACGGCGGCGGCGACCAGCGGCGCGATGCGCCGCGTCCCGCCACCACGCGCCCCGTCCAGCACCCGGTGGCGGAGCCGGTCGCGCACCTCGGGCGGCACGGCCTCGCGCGCGGGCAGCCGGTCGGTCACCACTCCTCCTCCGCTCGTCCCAGCCGCGCGCGGCCGATGTCGGACCTGACGCCGTTCCCGGTGGTTCCCACCGCGTTCTCCGCCCGCACCGGGGGGAGCCCACCGGGCAGGCACGGCTCGGCGGCCTCGCGGGAGGCGCGGGTCACCCGCCCTCGGCGCGCCGGTCGAGCAGCCCCGCCACCACCCGGTCAGCCCGTCGCCGCAGGCCCCTCGTGGAGCACCTCCCCGCCCGCGAGCACCCGCACCCGGTGACCGGTGAAGTCCGGCCGCTCCCCGGCGAGCTGGTCGGTGAACCTCGCCGCGAACCAGCCCCGCGCCAGCACGACCTCCGCCGCCGGGCGGCCCCGCGCGTCGGTCAGCTCCACGGCCGTCGCCCGCTCGTCCACCACACCGGTCAGGAACCAGGTGGTCGACCCCGGCGCGGAGTGCCCGCCCGACCGCGCGAACGCGGTCCGGCCCGCCTGCCCGCCCTCGGGGCGCAGGCGCGACCCGGTCTCCCAGCCCCAGGTCGGGCACTCCAGGACCGCGCCCGACCCGCCGCGCAGGACCACCACGTGGTCGCCGTCCTGCGCGGTGGTGGCCACGAGCGGTTGCCACCGCGCCGGATCGGGGCTGTCGGCCGCGCCGTCCAGCCACGCCCGGTAGACGCAGCGCGCCACGACCTGGTCGGCCTCGGCGCGCCTCTGCGACGTGAACACCTCGGTGCGCGTCGGGCGCGCGAACAGCTCCGGCGGGACCAGGGTGACCGTCGCGGGGCCGCCGTCGAAGGACAGCGCGACCTGCGTCCAGTGCTCCAGCTGGACGAAGAACGACCCGTTGTGCGACACGGCTCCCAGCTCGTTCGGCTCGCCCACCGCGAGCAGGGCCAGGTTGGTGGCCGAGGTGACCTCGCGGGCGCCGTCGGGCAGCTCGCCGACCAGCACGCCCGTCTCGGACACCCAGCGCAGCCGCAGGCCGCTCTCCACCCGCACCGGCCGGTCGGTCGGGGTCGAGCGGTGCACGCCGGTCGGGGCCAGCTCGCAGAACGAGTCCGCCGCCACGACCAGCCGCGACGGCGGCAGGGCGACCACGTACTCGGCCGAGGTGAGGCCGCAGGCGTCCAGCTCGTGGGCGGTCGGGGTGGAGACCGACGAGCGCGGTGAGCCCGCGGGCGTCGTCGGGGTGGTCGCCGTGGACGAGGTGGTGTCCACCCGAGGGGGTGGTTCGGCCGCGCCCTCGTCGCGGGTGACCTGGACGAGCGCGGCGCTGCCCAGGACGAGCGCGGCGACGGCCGCGGCGGCTGCCGGGACGCGGTGGCGGGTCCTCGGCAGGACCCGGCGGCGCAGTCGTTCGAGCACCTCGGGCGGCATGGGCCTGCGCGGGGGCAGCTGGTGGTCGCTCATCTCTCCTCCTCCGCCTGCCCCAGCCGCGCGCGGGCGCGGTCCACAGCGGACCGGACGTCGTTCTCGGTCGTGCCGAGGGCCTCGGCGGCCCTGGCCGGGTGCAGTTCGCCGAGCAGGCAGAGCTCGGCGGCCTCGCGGTCGGCTCGCGGCAGGTCGGCGAGCGCGGCAGGCGCCGCGGGGGCGCCGTCCTCCGCCGCCGGGCGGGGGAGGCGGGTGGTCAGGGCGAGCAGCCAGGGGAGCGCGCGGTCGCCCCGGAGGGCGGCCTCGGCGGTCCTGCGGCCCGCGGCCTGGAACGCCTGCGCGGTCAGGTCCTCGGCCAGCTCCCACGAGCCGGTGAGGCGGTAGGCGTGGTTCCAGACGTCCTCGGCGTGCCGGTCGAACAGCTCCGCCAGGCGGTTCCGGTCAGTTCGTCGTCGCGGGCCCATCGCGCAGCACCTCCTCCCCGGCGAGCACGCGCACCCGGTAGTCGGACCACGCCGCCGCGTCGGGCTGGTCGGTGAACCTCGCGGCGAACCAGCCGTTCTCCAGCACGACCTCCGCCGCCGGGCGGCCCTGGGCGTCGGTCAGCTCCACGGCGGTCACCCGCTCTCCCACGACGCCCGCCAGGTAGCGGGTCGACGAGCTCGCGCTGGCGTCCGAGCTGAGCACCTCGAAGTCCTCTCCGCCCAACGGCTTCGCCACGGCGTGAGGCCGCGGCTGCCAGTCGCGGGCGGGGCAGGCCAGGAACGAGCCGGAGCCGTCCCCCAGCACCAGCACGTGCTCCCCGGCGCCGGGCGCGGTGGCCACGACCGGCCGCCAGCGCGCCGGGTCGGTGAGCTGGCCGGTCAGCCAGGCCTGGTCGGCGCAGCGCCCGGCCGCCTCGTCCACGGCGGGGGGCTCGGGGACCGGGCCGGTGCGGCGCAGCGCGCCCACCTCGTCGCCGCTCGTCGACACGGGCGTCGTGTTGCCGTCGTCGAAGGTCAGCCGCAGGACCGGGAAGTCCAGCGTCCGCACGAAGAACACCCCGTCCCCGGAGACGGACGCCAGCGGGGTCGACTCGTCCGCGCCCACCGCGCGCGCCCCCCTGGCCGAGAGGAACGAGGCCCCGTTGTCGGACTTCACGCCGACGAACAGGCCGGGGCGCAGGAGCGCGATCCGCGCGCCGTTGAGCAGCACCGCGGCCCGCCGGTCCGGGGAGCGGTAGACGCCGGGCCCGGACAGCTCGCACAGCTCGTCGCCCACGACCAGCCGGGAGGACGGCAGGACCACGACCTGCCGCGCCGAGGTGAGCCCGCAGCGGAGCAGGTCCTCGGTGGTCGGGACGTCGCCCGTGAGGTAGGGCGCGCCCGACGTGGGCGGCGCCGACGTGGTGGGCGGGGGCGCGTCGGTGACGGTGGGCCGCACGGCCGGGCCCTCGTCCCGCGCGACCTCGGTGAGCACGACGCCGCCCAGGGCGAGCGCGGCGGCGGTGGCGGCGGCGGTCAGCGGGACCACGCGCGCGTTCCGGCCCAGTCCCCCCCTGCTCGGGACCCCCCTGTACGGGACCCCTCTGCCCCGGACCTCTCTGCCCAGGACGCGGCGGCGCAACCGCTCGCGCACCTCGGGCGGCATCGGGCGGCGCGGGGGCAGTTCGGCGGTCATCGGACCTCCTCCGCCCCGGCGCGCAGGCGGGCGCGGGCGCGGCTGATCCGGGAGCGCACGCTCACCTCGGCGACCCCGAGCAGCTCGGCGGCCTCGGCCGTGCCCAGCTCCCCGAGCAGGCACAGCTCGACGGCTTCCCGCTCGGCCTTCGGCATGGTCTCCAGCAGCGCGAGCACCCGCTTGAGCGAGCGCTCGCCGTCCACGGCGGACGCGACGTGCTCGGCGTGGTCCGGGACGACGCCGGGTGAGGGGACGCGCAGCAGCGCGCGGCGGAAGCGGCCGACGCGGCGGAACTCGGTGCGCGCCAGGTTGCCCGCGACGCTGTACAGCCACGGCAGGGCGCTGTCGCGCACGAGCGTCACCTCGGCGCGCTTGCGCCAGGCGGTGAGGAAGACCGAGGAGGTGAGGTCCTCGGCGAGCGCCCAGGAGGCGGTGAGCCGGTAGGCGTGGTTCCACACGGCTTCGGCGTGCCGCTCGAACAGCGCGGAGAACGCGGCCCGGTCACCCCGCTCCCACAGCTCGGCGTCCGATTCCAACGGCGGCGCCCCCTGTCTGCTTCCAGCAGCCATCATGGGAACAGGTAGCCGAAGCCGATCATGGCGTTGCAGTGGCGCGGGTCGCACCCCCTAGGGGACGGGGTACGACCGCGGTAGCACCCGGTTCGCAACCGGGAGGGGACGCGCGCTGATCCCGGCGCGGGGGAGCGTGGTGGTCGTCAGCCGCAGGCCCCGCTCCAGGAGGAGGCGCCATGAGCACCGCGACCACCCACCGACCGACCCGCGTCCCCAGGGCCGCCGACCTGCCCGCGCCGGTGCGGTTCCTGGCGCACTTCCTGGCCGCGCTGGCGAGCGTGGTGCTGCTGGGCGAGGCGGGGGACGACTAGCCCGCCGCCCACCCGACCCGGCTCAGGCGCCGCACCAGCGCCCGGTTGTCGCCGGGGGCCGCGGACATCCACTCGGCCCGGTGCCGCTACTGCCCGCGCCGCCGCCCCCGAGGCCGGGGAACCCGCCGATGGGCGACCCGTTGCCCGCCCCACCCGCGGAGAAGGCCCCACCACCCGCACCCTGCGGCAAGGTCGGCGCCGGGAAACCTGCCCCCACCGGGCGCAGCCGCCCAGGACGCCTGCGTGGTGCCACCCCCGTTGCCGCTGGGGGCGCGCCCGGCGGACACGGGCGTCCCGTTGGCCGTCGTGCGCCGGCGGGCCGCGATGTCCGGGGTGCTGGAGACGCCCCGGTCCTCGGTCACCGAGGGGATCGACGAGAAGGCCGGGATCGACGTGGCCGCCGCCTCCAGGGAGTTGTCGCGCTCCCGCACGACCGGGACGGCCTTCTGCTCGGCCTCCTCGGACTTCTCCTTGGCGGTCGGGAGGGCGGCGGGGGTCAGGGCGACCGTGAAGAGGGTGCAGGCGCCCGCAGCCTGCTTGATCATCTTCTCGGGCTCGCAGGGCGGGGGTCCGGCATGTCGTTCTTGGCGTGGCTCGCGGCGCTCACCTGGCTGTCCAGCGCCTTGCCGCTCTCGGCGTCCCGCTCACCGTGCAGGCGGTGGGCGCGAGCGCTCCGGTGATCAGCGCGATCAGGGGCGTCGTCGGCGGTCGAGTCCTCACCGGGGCAGGGCCCTGTTCATCGCGGTCCGGGTCGAGCGCCGGCTCCTTGGCCCCGTCAGCCCTGCTCACCGCCGTGAGCGCGGCCTGGAAGCCGCTCAGCCCCTGGCTCGGCGCGCCCGCCACCGCCCCTGCGACCGAGGCCGCCGGACCGACCGCCGTGCCGCCGGTGCCCCGCCCCGGCCCCCCTGCTCCTAGACTGGCCCTCCGCCCCTTCACGAGGAGTAGTGCGTGACCGTCCAACCCATCCGCCTGTTCGGCGACCCTGTCCTGCGGACCCCCGCGGTCGAGGTGACCGAGTTCGATGTCGAGTTGCGCAAGCTCGTCAAAGACCTCTGGGACACCATGAGCGACGCGGGTGGCGCCGGGCTGGCGGCTCCCCAGCTCGGCGTTGGGCTCCGGGTGTTCACCTACCACTGCGACGGGTTCGCCGGGCACATGGTCAACCCGACCTTCGACGTCGTCGGCGACGAGACGCAGGACGGGCCGGAGGGCTGCCTGTCCATCCCCGGCATGTCCTGGGACTGCGTGCGGCACCGCCAGGTCGTCGCGCGCGGCTGGAACATGCACGGCGATCCCATCGAGGTCGAGGGCACCGACCTGCTCGCCCGGTGCATCCAGCACGAGACCGACCACCTCGACGGCGTCGTCTTCGTCGACCGCCTCGACGAGGAGACCCGCAAGCGGGCCATGCGGGAGATCCGCCAGGAGTCCTGGTTCGGCGGCAACGTCCCGATCATCAAGCAGAGCCCGCACCCCCTGTTCGGAGGCAACTGACGTGCGCCTGGTGTTCGCGGGCACCCCGGAACCCGCCCTGCCCTCGCTGCGCGCCTTCCTGGAGTCCGACCGGCACGAGGTCGTCGCCGTCGTGACCCGGCCGGACGCCCCCACGGGCCGGGGCCGCAAGGTCGAGCGCTCGCCCGTCGCCGCGCTGGCCGACGAGCACGGCGTCGAGGTGCTCACCCCCGCCAAGGCGGGTGACCCGGACTTCCTCGCCCGGCTCACCGAGCTGGCCCCCGACCTGTGCCCGGTGGTCGCCTACGGCGCGCTGCTGCCCACCAAGGCACTCGCCATCCCCACCCACGGCTGGGTGAACCTGCACTTCTCCCTGCTGCCCGCCTGGCGCGGCGCGGCCCCGGTGCAGGCCGCGGTGCGGCACGGCGACGACATCACCGGAGCCTCCACCTTCCGCATCGTGAAGGAGCTCGACGCGGGCCCGGTGTTCGGCGTCGTCACCGAGCGCGTCGGCGAGCGCGACACCTCCGGCGACCTGCTGGGCCGCCTCGCCGAGTCCGGCGCGCGCCTGCTCCTGTCCACCGTCGACGGCATCGAGGACGGCACGCTGCGCGCCGTCGAGCAGTCCCCCGAGGGCGTCTCCCACGCGCCCAAGATCGGCGTGGACGACGCCCGCCTGGACTTCACCACCCCCGCCACCGCGCTCGACCGGCTGGCCCGCGCGGTCACCCCCGAGCCGGGCGCGTGGGCCGAGTTCCGGGGTGAGCGGCTCAAGCTGGGGCCCGTCACCCCGGTGGAGGACCCCGCGGAGCCGCTGGCCCCCGGACAGATCAAGGTCGAGCGCAAGCGCGTCCTCGTCGGCACCGCCACGCACCCCGTGCGGCTGGGCGAGGTGCAGGCGCAGGGCAAGAAGCGGATGGCCGCAACGGACTGGGCGCGCGGCGTCCGCATCGAGCCTGGAGAGCGCATCTCATGAACGGCAACACCTCGTCCCCCCGGTCGTCCCGGCCCTCCCGGCCGCGCCGCCCGCACCCGCCCAAGCGCAACCCCGGCCCCGAGCGCCCGCCGCAGGAGGACCCGGCCCGCCGGGCCGCGCTGGACACCCTGCGCGCCGTCACCAAGCGCGACGCCTACGCCAACCTGGTGCTGCCCGGCCTGCTGCGCGAGCGCCGCATCACCGGCCGCGACGCCGCCCTCGCCACCGAGCTGGCCTACGGCACGGCCCGCGCGCAGGGCCTGCTCGACGCGGTCCTCGCGGCCTGCTCGGACCGCCCGCTCGCCGAGATCGACGACGCCGTCCTGGACGCCCTGCGCCTGGGCGCCTACCAGCTGCTGCGCACCCGCGTGCCCGCGCACGCGGCCGTGGCCTCCACGGTCGACCTGGTGCGCGCCGACCGGGGCTCGGGCGCGGCGGGCTTCGCGAACGCCGTGCTGCGCCGGGTGACCGGCCAGGACGAGGCGGGCTGGATCGACGAGGTCGCCCCCGACGAGGAGAGCGACCCGATCGGCTACCTGGCCATGTCGACCGCGCACCCGCGCTGGGTCGCGCAGGCCTTCGCCGAGGCACTGGGCAGCCGGGGCGAGCCGCTGCGCGCCGCGCTGGCCGCCGACGACACCCGCCCGATCGTGCACCTGATCGCCCGACCGGGCGAGATCAGCGCGGACGAGCTGGCCGCCATCACCGGCGGCGACCTCGCCCCGTACTCGCCGTACGGCGTGCACCTGGCCGACGGCGGCGACCCGGCCGACCTGGACGTGGTGCGCGAGCGCCTGGCCGCCGTGCAGGACGAGGGCAGCCAGCTGTGCGCGCTCGCGCTCACCAGGGCCCCGCTGGAGGGCCCGGACGAGCGCTGGCTGGACCTGTGCGCCGGTCCCGGCGGCAAGGCCGCGCTGCTCGGCGCGCTGGCCGCGCTGTCGGACGCGACCCTGGACGCGGTCGAGAAGACCCCGCACCGCGCCGAGCTGATCCGCAAGGCCACCATCGGCCTTCCGGTGGACGTGCGCGTCGCGGACGGCCGCGACCCCGGCCTGGACGGCGGCTACGACCGCGTCCTGGTCGACGCCCCCTGCACGGGCCTGGGCGCGCTGCGCCGCCGCCCGGAGGCCCGGTGGCGCCGCCAGCCGTCCGACGTGGCGGGCCTGGCCAAGCTCCAGCGCGAGCTGCTCACCTCCGCGCTGGAGCTGGTGCGGCCCGGCGGCGTGGTGGCGTACGTGGTGTGCTCGCCGCACCTGGCCGAGACGGTCGGCGTGGTCGCCGAGGTGGCCCGCAAGACCGGGGCCGAGCGCCTGGACACCAGGGAGTTCTTCCCCGGCGTGCCGAACCTCGGCGACGGCCCGCAGGTGCAGCTGTGGCCGCACGAGCACGGCACCGACGCGATGTTCTGCGCGATCCTGCGCCGCCCGGCCTGACCCCGGCGCGACCGGGCTGAGCAGGTCGAACAGCTGAACCGGGCGCGTCGGGCGGGAACGCCCGACGCGCCCGGCCGCGTGCGCGGCAGGGCCACGAACGCAGGGGCACGAGCGAGGGGGAGCGGATGCGCGTCGGACCGGTGGTGCTGGGACTGGTCGCCTCGGCCGGGGGCGGGGTCGAGCGGGCGCTGGTCGAGCGGGTCGCCGCGCCCCTCGCCGCCAGGGGCTTCCGGCTCGCCGTCACGCTCACCCCCACCGCCGCCCGCTGGTTCGAGCACGCGAACGCCCTCCCCGCGCTCCAGGCGCTCACCGACCTGCCGGTGCGCTGGAACTCCCGCCTGCCCTCGGAACCCCGCCCGCACCCCGTGCCGGACGCCTTCCTGTTCGCCCCGGCCACCGCGAACTCGCTCGCCAAGCTCGCGCTCGGGATCGCCGACAACCAGGCCCTCACCGCGCTCGGCGAGGCCCTCGGCCGGGGAGTGCCGCTGGTCGTGCTGCCGCAGGCAGGCGACGACCAGCGCGCCCACCCGGCGTTCCCGCTCCACCTGGCCGCGCTGCGCGCCGCCGGAGTCCACCTCGCCGCCGAATATGACGACGCAGTGGCGGAAATAGTGTCCCGCACCGCTGATTGACAGCCGATCGGAAACCGATGCAGGCTTGATCGTGTCGAAATTGTGCGGGCGAGATCGTGAATGGGCGTCAGTCCTGCGGTTCCTGTCCGCGCCCGGCGGAATCCTGGTGCTCGACGGCCCGCCCTGGTTCGGCAAGGCCCGCGTCCTGGAGGCCGCCGTCGGCGCGGCCCGCGACCGCGGCTACACCCCGCTGCTCGCCAGGGCCCCCGGCGAGGTCGACCCGACCGCCCTGCGCGGCGCGCCCCGCCCGCTGCTCGCCCTGAACGACGCGCACGCCGACCCGCCCGCCCTGCTGCACCTGCTGCCCGTGCTGCGCGAGCCGAACGTGACCGGCCTGCTCGCCATGACCTCCTCCCTCGCGGGCGACGAGGTCCGCCGCGAGCTGGCGGGCGCCGACGTCGTCCCGCTCGGCCCGGTCGACCAGGACACCATGGAGCGGGCGCTGCGCGAGCTGCTCGAACTCCCGCCGCACCCCGACTTCACCGCGCTGGCCGCGACCGCGGGCGGCAACCCGAGGATGCTCGCCGAGCTGGTCGCCGGCCTGCGCGAGGAGGACCGGGTCGAGGTCCACGACGGCACGGCCCGGCCGGTGGAGGGCCCGCTGCCGCGCCGCGTCCGCGGCCTGATCGGCTCCAGGGTCGACGCGCTGCCGCCTGACGCGGCCAGGCTCCTGCGCGGCGCCTCGGCCCTCGGCGCGGGCTTCCGGCCGCACGACGCCGCCGCCGTCGCGGGCACCGGGGCCACCCCGGAGGCGGTGCGCGCGCTGATCGCCTCCGGCATCGTGCTGGAGCGGGGCGAGCGCCTGGAGTTCTGCTCGGAGCTGGTGCGGCGCGCCGTCGCCGAGGCCGTGCCCGCGCCCGCGCCGTGCCCACCGCCCGCCGCGCCGCACAGCGACACCGACCGGGCGCTGCTGCACCGCGTCCGCGCCCTGTCCGAGGACGGCCGCCTCGCCGAGGCCACCGGGCTGGCCACCTCGGGCCTGACCGGCGCGGCCCCGGACGTGGCCGCCCTGCTGCACGTCGAGCTGGCCGGGATCAGGTTCGCCGAGGGCGATGCGGTGGGCGCCGACCTCCAGGCGGCCAAGGCGTTCTCCACCCCTGGGGCCGAGCCGGGCACCCGCGCGCTCGCCGAGGCGCTGCGGCTGCTCGCCAACTACTTCACCGAGGGGCCGCTGGCGGGCGCGATGGCGCTGTCGGTGCTGTCCGCGCGGGGCCAGCAGACCGGCGACCCGGACGTGGTGATGGCGGCGTCGGTCCGCTCCTGCCTGGAGTGGGCGGCGGGCAACCTCGCGGAGAGCCTGTACTGGGGGCGCGAGGCCACCCGCTGGGAGCCGGGCGGGCCCACCACGTGGTGGCAGAACTACTGCAACGGGGCGTTCGCGCTCAAGCTGTCCGCGCTCGGCGAGTTCGCGCAGGCCGAGCGGCTGGTCCGGCCGGACGACCCGGCGCAGTCCTGGGAGACCCCGCCGGGCGCGCGGGCGCTGCGCCTGTTCGCCCGCGCGCGGGTGCAGCTCCAGTCGGGCAGGCTCCTCCAGGCCCAGGTGACCGGCGCGGCGAGCCTGGCGCTGGCCAGGCGCGGCGGCATCGAGCTGCTGATCCCCCTGCTCGGCGGGGTGCTGTCGACGGCGGCGCTGCTGCGCGGGGACCTGGCGGGCGCCGTCGAGCACGGCCGCCGCTGCCTGGAGGGCCCGTTCGCGCGCAGGCTGGCCGAGCTGCTCGGCCAGCCCGACTGGGTGCTGCTCCGGCTCGCCGAGGCCCAGGACGGGCCCGCGCGGGCGGCCGGGCTGGCGCGCGGGTGCGCGGCCAGGCCGGGCGCGCTGCGCCGGGTGCTGGTGGAGGAGTCCACGGCCGCGCCGTGGCTGGTGCGGGTGGCGCTGGCGGCGGGCGACGCGCAGCTGGCCGACCTCGTGGTCGACGCGGCGGCGGACCTGGCGGCGGCCAACCCCGGCACCGGCGTGCCCGCGGCGTCCGCCGCGCACGCCCGCGCCCTGCGCGACCGCGACCCGGTGGCCCTGCTGACCGCGACCACCGCCCACCGCCACCCGCTGGCCAGGGCCCTGGCCAGCGAGGACCTGGCCGAGCTGCGCGCCGGGCGCGGCGACGCGGCCGGGGCGGCGGAGCAGGCCGAGCGGGCGCTGCGCGGCTACGAGCGCATGGGCGCGGAGCGCGAGGCGGCCCGGCTGCGCACGCGGACCACGGGCGCCCAGCCGGTGTGAGCGCCCCGAGCGGGCGGAGGGGCGCGAGCGGGTGGACGGGCGCGAGCGGGTGGCGGGGTGGCGGCTGGCGTGTGGCTGGCAGGGCGGAGGTAGGGCGATCTGCCCGGCTGACGGGCGTGGGGAGAGCGGCCTGCGTGCGGCTGACGGGGCGTGGGGCGGGCGGCCTGCGTGCGGCTCACGGGGCGCGGGTAGGGCGATCTGCGTGCGGCTGACAGGGCGCGGGTAGGGCGACCGGCGTGCGGATGGCCGGGTGCGGGGGAGCGACCGGCGACCGTAGCGGCGGGCAGGACGCGGGAGGGTGGTCCCCGCGCGGCGGTCCACGCCACCGCTCACCGGAAGCCGACCGCAGCGCCGGCCCGCAGCGCCGGACCGAAGTGCCAGCCCGCAGCGCCGGACCGAAGTGCCGGACCGCAGCGGCGGACCGAAGCGGCAGCCGGTCCGCCCCGAGCACCCGCCCGCGCCGGCAGCTCGCCCCGCCCCCCGCACCCGGAAGCTCGCCCCGCCCCGCGCCCGGCCCGGTGAGACCCGCCACCAAACCCCGCCCCCGAACCCCCGGAGCCCCAGGTCACCGCCCCGCGATCCCCCGACCGGGCCATCCGCCGCGCACCCCGCGGGCCCGCGAACCCTAGACTCGACCACCGTGGTCCACCAGCCGATGATCGCCCCCAGCATCCTGTCCGCCGACTTCGCGCGCCTGGCGGACGAGGCCGCCGCCGTCTCCGGCGCCGACTGGCTGCACGTCGACGTCATGGACGCGCACTTCGTGCCGAACCTGACCCTCGGCCTCCCGGTGGTGAAGTCGCTGCGCAAGGCCACCGACATCCCCCTCGACTGCCACCTCATGATCGAGGACCCGGACCGCTGGGCGATCGGCTACGCCGAGGCGGGCGCCCACAACGTCACCGTGCACGCCGAGGCCGCCGCCGACCCGGTCAAGCTCGCCAAGGACCTGCGCGCCGCCGGGTCCAAGGCCGGCCTGTCCATCAAGCCCGGCACCAGCCTCGACTCGGTCGTCGACGTGCTCAAGCACTACGACACCCTCCTGGTGATGTCCGTCGAGCCCGGCTTCGGCGGCCAGAGCTTCATGCCCGAGGTGCTCGACAAGGTCCGCACCGCCCGGAACCTGGTCGACACCGGCCACCTCAAGCTGGTCATCGAGATCGACGGCGGCATCAACGCCGACACCATCGCGCAGGCCGCCGAGGCGGGCGTCGACTGCTTCGTCGCGGGCTCGGCCGTCTACGACGCCGCCGACCCGGCGAAGGCCCTCGAATCGCTGCGCGGCCTGGCCGCCGGAGCCCGGTGACACCCCGAATCCCGCCCGGCGGTGCGCGGGCCGAACCGGCCTCCGCTCCGCCTACCCTGGCAGGCGTGCCCGCCACCGCGCGGGTCGAAGGCCGCTGAGGAGGAACTGTGTTCACCGGGATCGTGGAGGAGCTGGGCGAGGTCGTCGAGGTGACCGACCTGCCGGACGCGGCGCGCGTGACCATCTCTGGTCCGCTGGTGACCGGTGACGCGAAGCACGGCGACTCCATCGCCGTGAACGGCGTCTGCCTCACCGTCGTCGACGTCGTGGACGGCGCGTTCACCGCCGACGTCATGCGCGAGACCCTGGTCCGCTCCAGCCTGGCGGAGGTCGCGGGCGGCGACCGGGTCAACCTGGAGCGCGCCGCCGCCGTCGGCCAGCGCCTCGGCGGCCACATCGTGCAGGGCCACGTGGACGGCACCGGCGTCGTGCTCTCCAGGGAGCCCTCCGAGCACTGGGAGCTGGTGCGCTTCTCCCTGCCCGCCAGGCTCGCCCGCTACCTCGTGGAGAAGGGCTCCATCACCGTCGACGGCGTGTCCCTGACCGTCGTGGACGTCACCGCCGACTCGTTCAGCGTGAGCCTCATCCCGGCCACCCTGGAGGCCACCACCCTCGGCCGCCGCCAGCCGGGCGACCCGGTGAACCTGGAGGTCGACGTGCTGGCCAAGTACGTCGAGAAGCTCGCCCTCCCGCACCTGCCCGCCGGGACCGCCGAGAGCGCCGGGACCGCCGGGTGAACCGCTTCGCCGACATCGAGCGCGCCGTCGCGGACATCGCCGCGGGCCGCCCGGTCATCGTCGTGGACGACGAGGACCGCGAGAACGAGGGCGACCTGATCTTCGCCGCCGAGAAGGCCACCCCCGAGCTGGTCGCCTTCATGGTCAGGCACACCTCCGGCTACATCTGCGTGTCCCTCACCGAGGCCGACTGCGTCCGCCTCGACCTGCCGCCGATGTACCACACCAACCAGGACGAGCGCGGCACCGCGTACGCCGTCACGGTCGACGCCAGGGAGGGCGGCACCACCGGCATCTCCGCCGCCGACCGGGCCCGCACCATCCGCCTGCTCGCCGACGCCACCGCCACCCCCGCCCACTTCACCCGCCCCGGCCACGTGGTCCCGCTGCGCGCCCGCGACGGCGGCGTCCTGCGCCGCACCGGCCACACCGAGGCCGCCGTCGACCTGTCGCGCCTGGCGGGCCTGGCCCCGGTCGGCGTGCTCTGCGAGATCGTGTCGCAGAAGGACGAGGGCGACATGGCGCAGCGCGAGGAGCTGGAGGTGTTCGCCGCCGAGCACGACCTGGCGCTGATCACCATCGCCGACCTGGTCGCCTACCGCAGGCGCGTCGAGGTGCAGGTGCAGCGGGTCGCCGAGGCCCGCATCCCCACCGCGCACGGCGTGTTCCGCGCCTACGGCTACGACAGCAAGGTCGACGGCATCGAGCACGTCGCGCTGGTGTGCGGCGAGGTCGGCGACGGCGAGGAGGTGCTGGTCCGGGTGCACTCCGAGTGCCTGACCGGCGACGTCCTCGGCTCGCTGCGCTGCGACTGCGGCCCCCAGCTGGACGCGGCGCTCGCCGCCGTGGCCGCCGAGGGCCGGGGCGTCGTGCTGTACATGCGCGGGCACGAGGGCCGGGGCATCGGCCTGGTGCACAAGCTCCAGGCGTACCAGCTGCAGGACGCGGGCGCGGACACCGTCGACGCCAACCTCGACCTGGGCCTGCCCGCCGACGCCCGCGACTACGGCACCGGCGCGCAGATCCTCGTCGACCTGGGCGTCCGGTCGATGCGGCTGCTCACCAACAACCCGGCCAAGCGGGTCGGCCTGGAGGGCTACGGGCTGCGCGTGGTCGACCGGGTGCCGCTGCCGGTGTCGCCGAACCCCGAGAACCTGCGCTACCTGCGCACCAAGCGGGACCGGATGGGGCACGAGCTCCAGCTGGACCCGGAGGAACCGATCACCAGCGGCACGGAGGGCGTGGAATGAGCGGCGAGGGCCGTCCCGCCGCCGAGGTCCCGGACGCGGCGGGGCTCAGCCTCGCGGTCGTGGCGACCCGGTGGCACGGCAGGATCACCGACCGGCTCGTGGAGCGGGCGGTGGCCGCCACCGAGCGGGCGGGCGCGACGGCGAGGACCGTCGTGCGGGTCGCGGGCGCGGTGGAGCTGCCCGTCGTGGCGCAGGCGCTCGCCCGCACCCACGACGCGGTCGTCGCGCTGGGCGTGGTCGTGCGGGGCGGCACCCCGCACTTCGAGTACGTGTGCGACGCGGTCACGGCCGGGTTGACCAGGGTGGCGCTGGACGAGTCCACCCCGGTCGGCAACGGCGTGCTGACCTGCGACACCGAGGAGCAGGCGGTGGCCAGGGCCGGGTTCGACGGCTCGGTCGAGGACAAGGGGCACGAGGCGGCGGTGGCCGCGCTGGAGGCGGCGCTGGTGCTGCGTGCCGTCAACGAGGGGTCGGGATGAGCGCGGTGGCAGGGAAGGCGGCGGAGCGGGTGGCGCAGGAGGGGCAGGCGGTCCAGTTCCGGCCGAAGAAGATCCGCACGGTCGCGTACGCGTCCGCGGCGCTGCTGGTGGTGGTGTTCGCGGTGGTCGGCTGGCTGCTCGGCGACACCCCCACCGGGGTGATCTTCCGGACCTCCGACCAGATCGCGATGGCGCTGCTGGGCGTCGTGCTGGCGGGCGCCGTGCTGCTGCTGGCCCGGCCGAGGGTGCGCGCCGACGCCGAGGGCGTCGAGGTGCGCAACCCGGTGACCTCGTACAAGTTCGCCTGGAACGACGTGCTGAAGGTGTCGTTCCCGGACGGCGCGCCGTGGGCGCGGCTGGAGTTCCCCGAGGACGAGTACGTGTCGATCATGGCCGTGCAGGCGGTCGACCGCGAGCACGCCGTCGCGGCCGTGCGCGCGCTGCGCGAGCTGCACAAGGCGGCCACCCGCTGAGCGGTTCCGCAGGCGGACCGGGTGGTCCGCCTGCGGAACCCTTGTCGGCGCGGCACCGGCTCCCTACGTTCGGGTGATCGACTCGAACCCGTTGGGGGAGCCCCATGCGCAGACGTGACGTCCTGATGGCCGCGGCAGCCGGTGTGGTCGCGATCGGGGTGAACCCGGCCGCGGCGCTGGCCGCGAGCCGCGAGCAGCGACCGGGTGCCTCGGCCGCCCCTGACCTGGCACTGGCCGACCTGCCCGTCGTGTCGCGGGTGCGGGCCGGTGAGGCGATGACCCACCTGCGGGTGCTCAGCGAGCGCGTCGGCCAGCGCATCGGCGGCACCGCCTCCGAGCACGCCGCCCGCGACTACCTCGCCGGGGTGCTGGACGACCTGCGCTACCGGGTGGAGCTCCAACCGTTCCCGGTCGCCGACAAGTACCTCGCGACCCTCACCCCGGCCGGTTCCCCGACCTGGAACGCGGGCGCCTCCCGCTTCGGCGCGCTCGACGCCACCGCCTCCGGCACGCTCGTGGACCTCGGCGCGGGCACCGCCCTGCCCGCCGACCTCACCGGCAGGATCGCCCTGCTGGTCAACGTGCCCACCGGCTCCCCGATCCCCGCCGACGTGGTCGCCCGAGGCGCGGCGGCCGTCCTGCTCGGCCGCACCAACCCGGCCGGCTCGGGCAAGACCAGCGCCTTCTCCCCGACCCTGCCCGGCGCCGTGCCCGTCCCGGTCCTCGGCCTGGCCCAGGCGCACGTGGAGTGGCTGCGCGCGCTCGGCGGCCCCGTGCCGCTGACCGTGACCACGACCCTGCACGCCAACCTGACCTCGTACAACGTCATCGCCGAACGCCCCGGCCTGCTCCCCGGCCGCGACACCGGCGTCGTCATGGTCACCGCCCACTACGACAGCGTCATCGGCTCGCCGGGCGCCAACGACGACGGCAGCGGCACCGCCCTCGCCCTCGAACTGGCCCGCGTCCTGCGGCACCTGCCCACCCACAAGGCGCTCCGCTTCGCCCTGTGGGGCTCGGAGGAGCAGGGGCTCATCGGCTCCCGGCACTACGTCAGCCAGCTCGCCGACGCCGAGGCGGCTCGCATCCGGGGGGTGTTCCAGAACGACATGGTCGCCACCAGCCACGGCCCCGCCACCGCCTACTGGCTGCTGTCCGTGGACGGCGGGAACAACAGCACCACCTCGCAGGTCGCTGCGGCGGCGGCCAGGCTCGGCTACAGCTCCCGCGTGCACGGCCCGGTGCAGCGCGGCAGCAGCGACCACGTGCCGTTCCACGAGCGCGGCATCGCGGCGGCCAACTTCAGCTGGCGCGGCGAGGGCGGCCCGGCGGAGCTGGAGCCGCTCTACCACACCCCGGAGGACACGATCGCGGCCAACGTGAGCCAGGAGCGCCTGCAGGTGTCCCTGGAGCTGATCGGCTCGGCCGCCTACCGGCTGGCGAGCACCCCGCGCTGAGCGCGGTTCGCCAGGGGCCTGCCGGACCGGAGCGGTCCGGCAGGCCCCGTTCCGCTTCTCCCGCCGGAAGATTCCGCTGTGCTGTCAACCCTCGACCTCGTGAACGCGTAGAAGCAGCGACCGCGAGACGAAGGGCCGAGAGTTGAAACGCGACGAGGAGGGCACCCGGTTCTGCACCGGGCACTCCGATCAGGCCCGCCGCACCGCCTGCGCGTACCTGCGCACCATCGTGACCAGGACCTTCCTGGACACCCGACGGCGCAGGCGGGCCCGCGAGCAGGCCGTGGCGCAGCCGCCCGAACGCCCGGTGCCCCGGACACCGAGTCCGCCGAGCACCGCCAGAACCTGATCCCCGCACTGCAGGAGCTGCCACCGCGCCAGCGCGCGGTGATCGTGCTCCGCCGCGCCTACGACCGCGCACACCCCGGGGAGCGCACGTGATGCTGGAAGACGACGAGCTGCGCGCCGAGGTCGACGGCCCGGACCCCCGGCCCGCGACCGGGGTTGGACGAGGTCCTGCGCCGGGGCCGCCGCAGGGTCCTACTGCACCGCACCGGCGCGCAGGTGAGCTCCACCGCGCGGTGCGAGGGGAACACCAACGTGATCCGGTTCGAGCCTTCCAGCCCCCAGCCGCTCTGCGACGAACTGGTCGAGGCGGTGCAGAAGCGGCTCCAGGAGCACTCGGGGGACCTCCGGGTCGGGCGGCATCCGCGTAGCGCGGGGATGCGGCGGGGGAGCGCCTCACCCCGAGGCAGATGGTGGACCAGGACCCGATCACCGAGGAGGGCTGCGTCCCGCCCCGCCGGATCGGCAGCCCGGACTTCCGGGACGACGGGAACGGCTTCCGCGAGCGCGTCGGCGCGGGCCGCAAGACCCTGCCGCTCGACGAGGCGCGGTTCACCGCGCTCGGCAAGTCCCCGGCCGAGTGGTGGGGCTGACCCGCCTCACCCCACCGCCCTGGTGAACCGCTCGCCCAGCACCCGCAGGTGCTGGGCGAGCTCGGGCGAGCCCACCAGCGTGAACTCGAACCCGAGCACCCCCACCCACATCCCCAGCTCCACCACCGACGCCGCCCCCATCACGACCCGCGTGGTGCGCTCGTCGATCGGCGTGATGCTCACCGAGGTCCGCGACACCCGCGCCGCGACCTCCTCGTGCGGCGCGTGCACCACCAGCTCGGCCCGGTGCTCGTACGGGGCGACCGCCAGCTGCTCCGACACGTACGCCACCAGGTCCTCCGCCGGGGCCTCCCGGCGCGGGAACCGCCCGCCCAGCGCGGGCTCGCCCTCGAACCGGTCGACCCGGAACGTGCGCCAGTCCGCCCGGTCCACGTCCCACGCCACCAGGTACCAGCGCCACCCGGTGTGGGCCAGCCCGAACGGCTCCACGTGCCGCCGCGACCCGGCCCCGTCCTTGCCCCGGTACCCGAACCGCAGCCGCTGCGCGTCCCGGCAGGCCACGGCGATCACCGCGAGCGCGTTGGCGTCCACCCGCACGGCGGGCGCGGCCAGCGACACGGTGTGCCGCTGCAGCGCCGCGACCCGCCTGCGCAGCCGGGACGGCAGCACCTGCTCCAGCTTCGCCAGCGCCCGCACCGAGCTCTCCTCGATGCCGCGCACCGTGCCGCCCGCCGCCGTGCGCAGGCCGATGGCGACCGCGACGGCCTCCTCGTCGTCCAGCAGCAGCGGCGGCAGCTCGGCCCCCGCGCCCAGCTGGTAGCCGCCCGCCGCGCCGGGCAGCGAGGACACCGGGTAGCCGAGCGACCGGAGCTTGTCGACGTCGCGGCGCACCGTGCGCACCCCGACGCCGAGCCGCCCGGCCAGCTCCGGCCCGCTCCACTCGCGGCGGACCTGGAGCAGCGACAGCAGCCTGAGCAAACGCGCGGAGGTCTCCAACACGCGTCCCAGTGTGGCGGGGAACCAGGTCAGGAACGGTCCTGGTTCCCCCGCTCCCGCCCCCGGCTCACGACTTCCGGCGCGCGCCCGGCGGCCACACCACGACCACCGGCACCCCGGACGCCACCGCGTGCTCGACCACGTCCCCGGTGCCGCCCTTCCCGCCGGCGGGCAGCCCGTCCCACACCGCGACCACGAAGTCGACGCTCGCCAGCATCCGCTCGTTGGCCATCACGTACGCGTACCGCCCGGACACCTCGTTGGGCAGCACGCTGACCACCGTCGCCCGCCCCAGCAGCTCGTCGTACTCCGCCAGGTTGTGCGGTTTTATCTTGTCCCGGTAGTCCGCCGCGGGGAGCACGACCTCCACCTCCCCGCCCATCCCCAGCACCACCCGCGCGAACAGCTGGTCGGCTCCGGCGGCCAGGCAGGTCACCCCGACCAGGGATGACCCGCCCGCCGCCTCGTCCTCCAGTGCCGCGTCCAGTGCCGCGCGGATCCCCGCGCCCACCTCGTCGACGCATTCGGGCGCCAGATTGCTGTGCCCGGTGATCCCAACCCGCATCAGGCCGTCCGCACTCCCCGGATCGCCTCGCGGGTGTCGCGCACCAGCGGGAGTTCCCGGTGCCGCTCCGCCTCCTTCGCGAAGTCCTGCAGCTTGCGAACGACCCGGCCGGAAGCCAGGCCGACCGCGGTGGGCAGGACCTCCTGGATCAAACCGCAGGCGGCCTCCGGATCGCCAGCCGCCATCTTGGTGCGGGCCAGACCGATCACGTCGAACGCCCGGTTGCGCACCCGCGCCGGGTCGCGCAGCTCCAGCGCCCGCAGGATGTGCTTCTCGGCCAGCAGCGCCTGGCTCGGGTCGTGCGCCGCCAGGTCCCGCAGCCGGGCCCCGATCACCCCTTCCAACTCCGCCTCGTCGAAGCTCTGCAACCACCAGGGCTCGGAACCGTGCTCGCGCTGGGCGAAGCTGTCCTGCGCCTGGCCCACCGCGCGGTGGAACTCCTTGACCCTGCCGAGCTGCGCGTACGCCCACGCCTCCCTGGTCAGCAGCAGCGCCTGCAGGGTCGGCGTGGCCTTGCGGCGGGTCCCGTACTGGGCCAGCTGCACCAGGTCCAGGCCGTCCTCGGGCCGCCCCAGGTCGAACATCTGCCTGGCCATCGCGGCCAGGCACAGCGCCGCGAACGGGTCGTTGTGCCCGGCCTTGGCCATGCGCACGCCGAGCACGTAGTACCGCTGCGCCGCGTCGTGCATCCCCGCGTCCCACGACATGCTCGCCGCGACCTTCGACAGCTCGGCGCCGATGAAGAACGCCCGCTCCGTCGTCGGTCCCGCCGGGGCCCTGGTCAGCCGCTCGGCCAGCTCCTCCAGCTGGCCCAGCACCGCCTTGCGCGCCAACCCGTACCCGCCCCGACCGCCCCAGCCGCGCAGCCCGTCGGCGACGTGCTGCAGTGCGGCCAGCTCCTCCTCGCTGATCGCCGCGCTGGACGACCACCTGGTCAGCGGCTGGAGCGGGTGCAACCACCGCTGCAGCGGCTCCACCAGCGTGGGGCCCATCGTGACGGCGGCTGCTCCGGTGAGCGCCGCCCGTCTGCTGATCGCCAAGTCGCTCCTCGCAGTTTCCTCGACCGATCTGGCTATGCTCGACGCGTCCCACGCTGCGACGAGCACATCGGGCGGCGCCCCGCGTTCGGGGGCCGCCTGGCTGGGAATGCCGACGCGGTCGAACCACAGCCGGTCGCCGGGGATGCTCAGGGCGCGCGCGAAGTGGCGCAGTCGCTCGATCCGGTCGATCGGGTTCTCGCCGGTCTCGTACCGCGACAGCTGCGCCTGGCTGATGCCCAGCCAGGTGGCCATGCGGTCCTGGGTGATCCGGCTGACGTGCTGCGGGTGGTGCCGGTAGGCGGCCAGGACCGCCCCCATGTCCCTGGCCGCGAACGCGGAGGCCAGCACGGGGTGGTCCCAGAACTCTTCGGTCAGGGCGGGGGGCCCGTAGATGTCGGCGCGCGCGTTGCGCCTGCACCTGTGGCAGAGCCGGTCCGAGTTGTCGGCGGCTATCAGCGCCCCGCAGGACGGGCACGCGCGCCTGGTGCTGGTGGCTCTTCGTCCGTTCGCTTCCATCGGCTCGCTCCCGTCACTGAGCGTGGCCACCAGCATAGGGAACCGTCACCACGAGTCCATGCATTTCGTGCATAAGGGCGTGTGGTGGTCCTGGCCAGGGGCTGGTGACGCCGTGTGGTGGATGGGGGCCATTCACGTGCTGCATGAATCCGATCCGAGGTCGGTGTGGTGACGAGCCTCGGATGGACCCACTCTGCGTGTGTACGGGGCGTGGGGCAACCCCCTCGCCGCAAAGCCCACCAGACCTACGACCACCCGACCGGGGAGGGGCCTCCGCCGATGACCGTCACCACCACCGCACACAGCACGAACCCGCGCCCGCGACCGCGCGACCGCGCGCACCAGCAGGCGCTGGGAGAGGCGATCGCGGGCTACCGGCTGCTCGGCTGGAAGGTGTCCGTGACCGAGCAGGGCGTGTTCCTCCCGCTGGGACCGGCGACCACCGCGCTGGCCATGCCCGCGAGAATCGGCTCCAGGGTCCTGGCCGACCTGAAGGCGAGGATGCTGGCCGGGCCGGTCACGGTGATACCGGGGCCGAGGGAGCACTGGATCTTCCTCGCGGAGCTGGTCGCGCTCCTGCCGACCCACCTGAAGGCCCCGCCGGAGGTCCAGTTCGTGCGCTCCCCGCAGCGCATCGCCCTGCCGCCGACGATGACCAGGTACGGCTCGCTCCGGTGGGCGAACCCGCCGTCGCACTCGCGGCACTGGTTCCCGCCGTTCACGGCGGTGCTGGCGCTGGCCAGGTCGGCGGCGGCGCAGGACGAGCGGTAGGGGTGGCCGGGCGCGGGGCCGCGGGCGCCCCGGCAGCGGGCCGGGGCTGGGAGGCCCGGCCGGCGGGGTCGGGGTGGCCGGTGGCCCGCCCGGCGGCTGGTGGGGGCGGGTCGCAGGGCTGCCACCAGCGGCGCGGCCGGTTCGGCTGCGGTCGGCGGGCGCTCGCCCGCGACGCGCTGAGCGGGAGGTCCCAGCCAGGGCTCCCCGCCGGGCGCGGCGGGTTCGAGGTGCGCTCCGCGGGCGCGTGAGCGGTCCGGGATCAGCAGGCGCTCGGCGGCGGGCGCGGGGCTGGTCGTGGCGGACGGCGCGGCGGAGCGGGTTCGGCCGGAGCCGGGGGTGGAGCCCCGGTCGCCGGTCGGTCGACCGGCGAGAGGGTCGACCAGCAGGGCCGCGGGGGCCTGCCGGCGGTGAGGCGACGCCACCGGCAGGCGCCCGCGGGGTCCCGACCCGAACGGGACCCCGGTGGAGGTGCTCGCCAGCGGTTCCCGCCTGCGGGGGAGGGGGCCGGTGACGGGCACGGGGCGGGTGGGGTGCCGACGCCACCCGCCCACTGCCGCACCCGGTGCCACCAGGGCTTTCGCCCTCGCCTGAGTCGCCGCGCGACGGGTTCGCGCCCACCGCGCTTCACCCGCCGGTGGTCCCCCGCGCGGGGGATGGCCGGCGTTCTGACGCCGGATCGACTTCCGGGTGCACTCCGCCGGGTGCCCCCGTTCGAACGGCCCCGGCAGGCTCGGCGGGCCACGCGGGCGCCGACTTGGCGGCGTGCCCCGGCACCCGTTCCCCGGCCCCGCCGGGACCGCTGGGCGGCCCGCTCGCCCCGCTGCTCGTCACCGGGGTCCGTCGAGCCCTCTGAGGGCCTCCGCCGTGGCTCGGCGCCCGCCCCCGAGCCCCCTGCCGGTCCCGCCGAACGGCCGTCGCAGAATGCTCCCGTGGATCGGCGAACCCTCCTGTGCGGCCTGCTCGCGCTCACCACCCCCGTCGTCGCGACCGCCTGCGGTCCCGGCGCGCCGACCCGCCGTCCCGGCGTGGGCAGCGGCAAGGCCGGTGACCGGATCGCGGCCCTGGCCGACGTGCCCGTGGGCGGTGGCGCGCTGGTCGACGTGTCGACCGACGGGCAGCTCCTGCTGCTCCGCCCCGCCGAGACCGAGCTGCGGGCCTTCAACCCGGCCTGCCCGCACGCGGGCGCCACCGTGAACCCGCCCGCCAAGGGGTCGGTCGCGTGCCTGGCGCACGGCAGCACGTTCGACCCCGCCACCGGCGAGGTGCGGTCCGGCCCGGCGAAGCAGGACCTCGCCGAGGTCCCCGTCCGGGTGATGGGCCAGGACGTTCTGCTCGCCTGATCGGGTGGACTTCCCGGAGCCTTCTTTCCGAACCGCGTGGAATGTCAATTCATCGAGCCTGTTTCACCGCAAAGTGTCAGCGCCCCTCGAACGTGCAAGCCATCACCACGTTCCGCTTAACCCCCACCTCACCTCAGCCTGTTGATCGGCTGTCGGGACGACCGCTGAACTTGCCGCCTCCCCCGCGCGTGCCGAGTGTGGTCCGGGCAACCCGAACCGCCCCACCACCACGGACCGACGGAGGACCAAGGTGACCACCACCGACCCAGGCCCCCTCTCCCGCAGGCGCGTGCTCTGCGGAGTGCTCGTCGCGCTGGCCGTCCCCGGAGGCCTGGCGGCCTGCGGCGACGGCGGCTCGTCGAGCAGCGCCCCCACCACCGGCCCGACCGGGACGGGGGGCGGCGCGGCCACCGGCGGCGCGTCCGCCCCGGCGACCTCGGCCACCGGCGGCTCCGCGACCTCGGGCGGCCAGTCCCTGGTGGCGCTGGCGGACGTCCCTGACAACGGCGGCGTGGTCGTGGACGGCCCGAAGGGCAAACCGCTCGTCCTGGTGCGCACCGGCAGCGAGGTCAAGGCCTACGACGCGACCTGCCCGCACGTCGGCGAGACCGTGGGCGCCCCGAAGGACGGCACCATCACCTGCCCGGCGCACGGCAGCCGGTTCAAGGCGTCGACGGGCGAGGTCACCAACCCGCCCGCGCAGCGCGGCCTGACCGCCGTGCAGGTCGCGGTCCAGGGCGACCAGGTCGTGTACGTCGGCCCCTGAGCGGGGGAGGCCCCTGAGCGAGGACGGCTCCTGACCGCAGGGGGCTTTTGACGGGGGCGGCGCGGACATCCGCACAGGGCTCCTGACGGGGGCGGCGCGGACGTCCGCGCGCCGCGACCGGGCCCGCCCACCGCAAGCACCGGGCGGTCGGCGGGCCCGCCCGCCGCCTGACGGCGCCACCCGGCCGCACCCCCGAGCCGCGCCACCCGGCCCGCCCCCTGGGGGAGCGCCGCCGCGCCGCATCCCGGAGCCAGGCCCTCCGAACCGCGCGACCCGGACGCATCCTTGGAGTAGTACCGCCGAGCCGAGCCACCCGGCCGTGCCCTGGGATAGCGCTGCCGCGCCGCATTCCCGAGCCGAGCCACCCGGCCGCGCCCCTGGGGCAGCGCCGCCGCGCCGCGTCCCCGAGTCAGGCCCCCGAGCTGAGTCGCCCGGCCGCATCCCTGGAGTGGCGCTCCCGAGTTGTGTCCCCAAGCCGCGCCCCGAGGCAAGCCTCCGAGCCGCGTCCCGAGCCGCACTGCCCGCCCGCACTGCCCGCCCGCTGCCCCCCCGCCGCGCCGCAGCTCGCGCCCCTCCGCCCCCGCCGCTCGCCGTGCCGCAGCTCGCGCCCCGCCGCCCCGCCGCCGCGCCGCTGCCCCCGCCTCCTGCCGCCCCGCCGCTCCCGCCCCCGTGCCACGCCCCCGACCTGCGCCGTCCCGGCCTGCCGGAGAGTTGTCGGACCCCGCACGTAGTCTTGTCCCGTGGCCGACCCGTCGACCTACCGACCCGCCGCCGGGAGCATCCCGGAGGCCCCCGGTGTCTACAAGTTCCGCGACCCCACTGGGCGGGTCGTCTACGTCGGCAAGGCGAAGAGCCTCCGCTCCCGGCTGAACTCCTACTTCGCCGACCTCTCCGGCCTGCACCCGCGCACCCGCCAGATGGTCACCACCGCCGCGAGCGTCGAGTGGACCGTCGTCGGCACCGAGGTCGAGGCGCTCCAGCTGGAGTACAACTGGATCAAGGAGTTCGACCCGCGCTTCAACGTCCGCTACAAGGACGACAAGTCCTACCCCATGCTCGCGGTGACCCTGAACGAGGAGATCCCGCGCCTGCACGTCTACCGGGGCCCGCAGCGCAGGGGCGTGCGCTACTTCGGCCCCTACCCGCACGCCTGGGCCCTGCGCGAGACCCTGGACATGCTGCTGCGCGTCTTCCCCGCCCGCACCTGCACCGGCGGCGTCTTCAAGCGCCACGAGCAGATGGGCCGCCCCTGCCTGCTCGGCTACATCGACAAGTGCTCCGCCCCGTGCGTCGGCCGGGTCTCCCCGGACGAGCACCGGGCCATCGTCGGCGAGTTCTGCGACTTCTTCGCGGGCCGCACCGACGGCATGGTCCGCCGCCTGGAGCGCGAGATGAACGCCGCCGCCGAGGAGCTGGAGTTCGAGCGGGCCGCCCGGCTGCGCGACGACCTGTCCGCGCTGCGCCGCGCCGTCGAGAAGCAGGCCGTCGTGCTCGGTGACGGCACCGACGCCGACGTGGTCGCGTTCGCCACCGACGACCTGGAGGTCTCCGTCCAGGTCTTCCACGTGCGCGGCGGCCGGGTGCGCGGGCAGCGGGCCTGGGTGGTGGACCGGGAGAACTCCGAGGGCGTCCCCGCGCTGGTGGACCGCTTCCTCACCCAGTTCTACGGCGGCCAGGCCGAGGCCGCGGGCGCCGCCGCCGAGGACGCCGCCCCGGTGCCGCGCGAGGTCCTCGTCCCCGAGCTGCCCGACGACGCCCCCGCGCTGGAGCGCTGGCTGGGCGGCCTGCGCGGCACGAAGGTCGGGCTGCGGGTGCCGCAGCGCGGCGACAAGCGCGACCTCATGGCGACCGTCGAGCGCAACGCCAAGGAGGAGCTCCAGCAGCACAAGCTGCGCCGCGCGGGCGACCTCACCGCCCGCTCCGCCGCCCTCCAGGAGCTCCAGGACGCCCTCGACCTGCCCAGCGCGCCGCTGCGGATCGAGTGCGTCGACATCAGCCACACCCAGGGCACCGACGTGGTCGCCTCCCTCGTCGTGTTCGAGGACGGCCTGCCGCGCAAGTCCGAGTACCGCCGCTTCGCCCTGCGCGAGGCCGCCACCGAGGGCGACGTCGCCTCCATCGCCGAGGTCGTGCGCCGCCGCTTCCAGGCCTACCTGAAGGAGACCGCCGAGGCGGGCGACGACGCCAAGCCCGGCATCGACCCGGAGACCGGCAAGCCCCGCCGCTTCGCCTACGCGCCGAACCTGCTGGTCGTGGACGGCGCCGGACCGCAGGCCACCGCCGCCGCGGGCGTGCTCGCCGAGCTGGGGATCGACAACGTCGCCGTCGTCGGACTCGCCAAGCGCCTGGAGGAGGTGTGGCTGCCGGACGACCCGGACCCGACTATCCTGCCCCGCACCAGCACAGCCCTCTACCTGCTCCAGCACCTGCGCGACGAGGCGCACCGGTTCGCCATCGCCTACCACCGCCAGAAGCGGTCCAAGCGCATGACGGCCTCGGAGCTGGACGACGTGCCCGGCCTCGGCCAGACGCGCAAGGCGGCGCTGCTGAAGCACTTCGGCTCACTGCGGAAGCTGCGTGAGGCGAGCATCGAGGAGATCAGCGGGGTGCCCGGCGTGGGACGGCGCACCGCCGAGGCCGTGCGCGCCAGACTGGGCGCGGCGGCCGGTACCGAAGGGGAGCGAACGTGAGCGAAACCGCCGGGGAGAAGTCCGGCATCGAGGTCGCGGTGGTGACGGGCCTGTCGGGGGCGGGCCGGTCCACCGCCGCGAAGTGCCTTGAGGACCTCGGCTGGTTCGTCGTGGACAACCTGCCGCCCGAGCTGATCTCCACCATGGTGGAGCTGGGCGCGCAGGCCAGGGGAGCCATCACCAGGGTCGCGGTCGTCATGGACGTGCGCAGCCGCGCGTTCACCGACGACCTCGCCGCCGTCATCAAGGACCTGGACGCGCGCGGCTACAAGCCGAAGGTGCTGTTCCTGGAGGCCACCGACGACGTGCTGATCCGCCGCTTCGAGTCGGTCCGCCGCGGCCACCCGATGCAGGCCGACGGCAGGCTCGCCGACGGCATCGAGGCCGAGCGGGTGCTGCTGACCCCGCTGCGCGAGGAGGCCGACCTGGTCCTGGACACCTCGGCGCTGTCCGTGCACCAGCTGCGCGCCAAGATCGAGGACACGTTCGGCTCCGAGTCGGCCACCCGCACCCGCGTCACCGTGCTGTCCTTCGGCTACAAGTACGGCCTGCCGATGGACGCCGACCTGGTCATGGACGTGCGGTTCCTGCCCAACCCGTTCTGGATCCCGGAGCTGCGCGAGCAGACCGGCCTGGACGGCGAGGTGCGCAACTACGTCCTCACCCAGGAGGGCGCCGAGGAGTTCCTCGACCGCTACCACGAGCTGCTGGGCCTGATCGGCGCCGGTTACCGCCGCGAGGGCAAGCGCTACCTGACCCTGGCCGTGGGCTGCACCGGCGGCAAGCACCGCAGCGTCGCGATCTCCGAGGAGCTGGCGGGCAGGCTCGCCACCGAGGACGGCATGGCCGTGAAGGTCGTCCACCGGGACCTGGGCCGCGAGTGAGCCTGTCCGCTGTCGCGCTGGGCGGCGGCCACGGGCTGCACGCCACGCTCACGGCGCTGCGCAGGCTCACCGACGACGTCACCGCCGTGGTGACCGTCGCCGACGACGGGGGGTCGTCGGGCAGGCTGCGCCGCGAGCTCGGCCTGCTGCCGCCCGGCGACCTGCGCAAGGCCATGGTGGCGCTGGCCGACGACGACACCTCGTCGGCGCTGTGGTCCACGCTGTTCCAGCACCGCTTCGGCGGCACCGGCGCGCTCGCGGGCCACGCCGTCGGCAACCTGGTCCTCGCGGGCCTGCTCGAACAGCTCGGCGACCCGGTCGCCGTGCTGCGCGAGGCGGGCAGGCTGCTGGGCGTGCGCGGCACCGTGCTGCCCATGTGCACCGAGCCGCTGGAGATCGAGGCCGACGTGACCGGCCTCGACGAGGACGACGACGAGGTCAGGCGCATCCGGGGGCAGGTCGCGATCGCCACCACGCCCGGCCGGGTGCAGCGCATCCGGCTGCACGGCCCCGGCCGCCCGAGCGAGCCGCCGCGCGGCTGCCCGGAGGCGGTGCGGGCCGTGCTGGACGCGGACGTGGTGCTGCTCGGGCCCGGCTCGTGGTTCACCAGCGTGCTGCCGCACCTGCTCGTGCCGGAGCTGCACGACGCGCTCGTGCGGACCCGCGCGCGCAAGGTCGTGGTCCTCAACCTTGTCCCCCAACCGGGCGAAACCGAGGGCTTCTCCCCGGAGCTGCACCTGGACGTGCTGTCCGAGCACGCGCCGGGACTGCGCGTCGACGCGGTCGTCGCGGACGCCGACTCGGTGCCCGTCCCGGACCGGCTCAGGCGTGCCGCCGCAGCTCTGGGGGCTGTGGCGCACCTGTCGGACGTCGCGGTGCCCGGCGCTCCGGACCGGCACGACTCGGCCGCGCTGGCCGAGAGCATCCGGCGCGCGCTGGCCGGGGCGGGGGAGGGCGGGTCCGACCCGTCCAGTACAACGCTGCGTGAGTCGAGTGCGACGCAGCGTGAGCAGAGCGAGAGCAGGGGAGGACCACAGCCGTGGCGATGACGTCGGCGGTCAAGGACGAGCTGAGCAGGTTGGCCGTGTCCAAGACCTGCTGCCGCCGGGCGGAGGTGGCCTCGCTGCTGCGCTTCGCGGGCGGGCTGCACATCGTGGGCGGCCGGGTGGTGGTCGAGGCCGAGCTGGACCTGGGGTCCACGGCGCGGCGGCTGCGCAGGGAGATCCACGAGCTGTACGGGCACCAGTCCGACGTCTTCACGATCACCTCCAGCGGGCTGCGCAAGGGGACGCGGTTCGTGGTGCGCGTGGTCAAGGACGGCGAGGGCCTGGCCAGGCAGACCGGCCTGCTCGACCCGAGGGGGCGGCCCGTGCGCGGGCTGCCCGCGCCGGTGGTGTCCGGCGGGGTGTGCGACGCCGAGGCGGCTTGGCGCGGCGCGTTCCTGGCCCACGGCTCCCTCACCGAGCCGGGCCGCTCCTCGTCGCTGGAGGTGACCTGCCCAGGGCCCGAGGCGGCGCTGGCGCTGGTCGGCGCGGCGCGGCGGATGGGCATCGGGTCGAAGTCGCGGGAGGTGCGCGGCGCGGAGCGGGTCGTCATAAGGGACGGCGACGCCATCGGCGCGATGCTGACCAGGCTCGGCGCGCACGACAGCGTGCTGGCCTGGGAGGAGCGGCGGATGCGCCGCGAGGTGCGGGCCACCGCGAACCGCCTGGCGAACTTCGACGACGCCAACCTGCGCCGCTCCGCGCGGGCGGCCGTCGCTGCGGCGGCGCGGGTGCAGCGGGCGCTGGAGATCCTCGGCGCGGAGGCCCCGGACCACCTGGCGGCGGCCGGTCAGCTGCGGCTGGCGCACCGGCAGGCGTCGCTGGAGGAGCTGGGGCAGCTGTCGGAGCCGCAGATGACCAAGGACGCGGTGGCCGGGCGGATCCGGCGGCTGCTGGCCATGGCGGACAAGCGGGCGCGCGACCTGGGGCTGCCGGACACCGAGTCGGCGGTCACGGCGGACATGCTGGAGGCCGAGGTGTGACCCCCGCGCGGCGGGCCGTCCCGGGATCGGGGCGGGCCGCCGCGCGGGGTGGCGGCGGTGGGGGACGGCGCGAGGTGGCGGCGCGGGGGGACGAGCCGGTCGGGTGGTGGGTTCGTCCGGAAACGCCTCGCGCGTGGTGCGAGGATTGACCGGTGAGCGAGTTCCCCGAGGCGGGCGACGAGTCCGCCGCGCCCCACCCCGCCGCGCCCCAGCCTGCCGCGCCCCAGCCTGCCGAGGCCGGTCCCGCCGGGGCGGTCGTGCCCGAGCAGCCGGTGGTCGTGGCGCGGATTCCCGGCATGTCACCGGTGTACGCGCAGGTCCCCGAGTACCTCCAGGCCCAGGCCGACCAGGCGCGCGCCGCGCAGGCCCAAGCCGCCGCGCAGGCGGCGTTCCCGGCCGGACCGCAGCAGGGTGACGCCCGGCAGGGCCAGTTCCCGCAGGTCGGGGTTCCCCAGGCCGGGTTCCCGCAGGCCGGGTTCCCGCAGACCGGCCCGCAGGCCGCGCTCCCGACCGCCGCGTTCTCCCAGTCCGGTCCCCAGACCGGGTTTCCCGAGTCGGGCCCGCAGGCCGGGTTCCCCCAGTCGGGCCCGCAGGCCGCGCTCCCGCACGCCGGTTTCCCGCCGCCCGGCTCCTCCGCCCCCGGTTGGGGCACGCCCGCCCAGGGCTTCCCGCCGCCCGGCGCGTACCAGGGCTACCCCGCCCCCCAGCCCGCCCCGTTCCGGACCGGGCGGGTGCTGACGGCGGTGCTCGGCGGCGTCCTCGCGCTCGTCCTCGTCGCGCTCGGCGGCCTGTGGGCGGCCGGCTACCCGCTCGTCCGCGACCCCGAGTCCCGCGCCCAGGCCACCGCCGCCCCGCTCGACCCCACCGACGTCCCCCTGGACCCGGATGAGTCGCCGCTCGACTACAAGTCGCCGCACGGCGAGCAGCGCAACGCGGCCATGCCCGAGGAGTGCGACCTGAGCGACGCCACGCTCAAGCGCGCCCGGACCTCCAACCGCTACGAGAGCGAGGAGTTCTTCGGCTTCGCGTTCTGCTCCTACGGCACGATCAGCACGATCGACGGCTCCGTCCGCCGCGACCTCTACGTCTCCGTCTACGAGGCGGAGGACAGCGTCGAGCTGGAGGAGTGGTACGACGACGACGTGTACGACTGGGGCAGCGTCCGCCAGGTCCAGGGCCTCGGCGAGCGCGCGAAGCTGCTGGCCCAGCCCGCCGAGTCGGACTCGGTCATGGGCGTGCAGCTGAAGGTGGTCTCCGGGAGCACCGTGTACGAGATCGGCTACGCCGGGTTCGAGACCGACTCGTTCCTGTCGCCGGAGATCCCGGACGAGCTGTCCGAGGAGATCGCGACCGCGGTCGCGCGGGAGCTGCTCGGGCGCTGACGGGCGGGGTGCTGCGGCAAACGCTTTCCAGGTGATGCGGAAATCGCTTGGCCGTGGTGCGAGCATTGCCCGGTGAGCACGCCCTCCGCGGGGGCTGACGAGTCCCCCGCACCCCAGGCCCCCGACGAGAACCCGGTGACCGGCGAGCCGGTCGTGGACACCCGGCAGCCGGGGACATCGGCCGACCCCGAGGCGGCTCCCGGCCAAGTGGCTCCCGGTCAGGCGGCTCCCGGTCAGGCGGTTCCCGGCGAGGCGGCGGTGAGCGGTCCGGTTGCGGGCGGGCAGCCCGCGCTCGTCGTGCCCGCGCGGACGCCGACCGGGCCCGAGCAGCCCGTCGTGGTCGCGCGGATCCCCGGCCACGGGCCCGTCTACGCGCAGGTCCCGCCACCTGCCGGCGCCTTCCCCGGCCAGTACCCCGAGCAGTACCCGCACTACCCGCACCACCCCCACCACCCCGGCCAGCCGACCCACCCCGGCCAGCCCCCGAACCCCGGCCCGCACGGCCACGCGGGCTTCGGCGCGCCGCCTCCCCCCAAGCCCGCCAACCACGAGGGCGTCGTGTCCGCGGTGGGGTTCGTGCTCGTCCTAGTGCTCGGCATGCTCGCCGTCGCCGTCTCCGTCGACCGGGGGTCCGAGCGCGGCGCGCAGGACGGGGCCATCACCTTCACCCTGCCGCCCGTCCAGGCGATCACCCCGCCGCCGATCATCGCCACCGAGCCGCCCACCGGCCGGGTCAAGGCGCAGGTCGGCGCGATGATGAGCCCCGAGTGCGACCTGCCCGACGCGCTGCTGGAGCGCGCCAAGACCCGCAACCGGGCCGAGGGCCGCAGCGACAGCTACTTCGCGAGCTGCGACTACCGGACCCTCGCGGACGCCGACACCGGTTACCGCGAGCTCCAGGTCACCGTGGGCGCGTTCGACTACCCGGACATCAGGGACAACTGGTTCGACCAGGAGCACGGCCGCCGCTGGGACGAGGTCCGCGAGCTGCCCGGCGTCGGCGAGCGGGCCAAGGTCATGCTCCGGCGGACCGACCGGTCCGGCGACATGGTCACCATCAAGGTCGTCTCGGGCGTGCGCGTCTTCGAGGTCGTCTACGGCGGCACGGTCCGCGACTCCTACCTCGCCGACCCGATCCCCGCCGCCGAGGCCGAGGCGATCGCGATGGAGGTGCTCCAGGCGGTGATGGCCGAGTGAGGCGGGTCCCACTGCCCCGCGAGGCCCAACCGCCGCACCCCCGGACAGCCCCCGCGAGTCCCCCGGAAGGGCCTGCCTCCCCTCGGCCCCGTGGACCCGCGACCCTGCTCCCACCCGCCTGGCCACCCGTCTCGCCCGCGTTTCGGCAGTGTTGCCCCGAGCGGTCGGGACCTTCGTCACGACCTGTCGGAGAACATGGTCATTACTGGCGGGTAACAGTGGATTTTCTTGTTCGATAAAGACATCCTGGTGGCCATAAGGCCAGGGCCGCAGGACTGGGGATAGGCTGGCCGATGGCTGCCGCAGGCGGCCCAACCGCACGCCCCCTGGCGCCGAGGCGCCAGCGACGATCGAGGAGACGCACCGTGACGGTTCGCGTAGGTGTCAATGGTTTCGGCCGCATCGGCCGCAACTTCTGGCGCGCCGTTCAGGCCAGTGGTCACGACATCGAGATCGTGGCCTTCAACGACCTCGGTGACGTCAACACGATGGCTCACCTGCTGAAGTACGACTCCATCCTCGGGCGCCTCGACGCCGAGGTCAGCGTGAACGACGAGGGCATCGTCGTCGACGGCAAGACCATCAAGGCCCTCGCCGAGCGCGACCCCGGCAAGCTGCCCTGGAAGGACCTCGGCGTCGACGTCGTCGTGGAGTCCACCGGCTTCTTCACCGACGCCACCACCGCCCGCAAGCACGTGGACGAGGGCGGCGCCAAGAAGGTCATCATCTCGGCCCCGGCCAAGAACGAGGACCTCACCGTCGTGTTCGGCGCCAACGAGGGCCTCTACGACGGCACCCAGACCGTCATCTCGAACGCGTCCTGCACCACCAACTGCCTCGCCCCGCTGGCGAAGGTGCTGCACGACGAGTTCACCATCGAGCGTGGCCTCATGACCACGATCCACGCGTACACGCAGGACCAGAACCTGCAGGACGCGCCGCACAAGGACCTGCGCCGCGCCCGCGCCGCCGCCCTGAACATCGTGCCCACCAGCACCGGCGCCGCCAAGGCCATCGGCCTGGTCCTGCCCGAGCTCAAGGGCAAGCTGGACGGCTACGCGCTGCGCGTGCCCGTGCCCACCGGCTCGGCCACCGACCTGACCGTCACCGTGGGTCGCGAGACCACCGTGGACGAGGTCAACGCCGCCTTCCAGAAGGCCGCCGAGGGCTCCCTCAAGGGCTACCTGCGCTACAACACCGACCCGATCGTGTCGGCCGACATCGTCACCGACCCGGCGTCCTGCATCTACGACGCCCCGCTGACCAAGGTCATCGGCAACCAGGTCAAGGTCGTCGGCTGGTACGACAACGAGTGGGGCTACTCCAACCGCCTCGTGGACCTCGTCAACCTGGTCGCCAGCAAGCTCTGAGCAAGGGGACGACTGCACAGTGAAGACTCTTGGCGACCTCATCGCCGAGGGTGTGTCGGGTCGGCGCGTCCTGGTGCGCGCCGACCTGAACGTCCCCCTCGACGGCAGCAAGATCACCGACGACGGCCGCGTCCGCGCGTCGGTGCCCACGATCAAGGCGCTCGTCGACGCGGGCGCCCGCGTCCTCGTGGCCGCGCACCTGGGCCGCCCCAAGGGCGAGCCCGACCCCAAGTTCTCCCTCGCCCCGGTCGCCGTGCGGCTCGGCGAGCTCCTCGGCCAGACCGTGGAGATCGGGACCGAGACGGCCGCCGACAACGGCACCGCGGTCCTGCTGGAGAACATCCGCTTCGACGCCCGCGAGACCAGCAAGGACGCCGCCGAGCGCGAGGCGCTGGCGGACGAGCTGGCCGCGAAGGCCGACGCGTTCGTGTCCGACGGCTTCGGCGTCGTGCACCGCAAGCAGGCCTCCGTCTACGACGTGGCCAAGAAGCTCCCGCACTACGCCGGTGGGCTCGTGCTGGCCGAGGTCGAGGTGCTGCGCAAGCTCACCGACGACACCCAGCGCCCCTACGTCGTCGTCCTCGGCGGCGCGAAGGTCTCGGACAAGCTCGGCGTCATCGAGAACCTGCTCACCAAGGTCGACCGGCTCCTGGTCGGCGGCGGCATGGCCTACACCTTCCTCAAGGCCCAGGGCCACGAGGTCGGCAAGTCCCTGCTCCAGGAAGACCAGATCGAGAAGGTCAAGGGCTTCCTGGCCGAGGCGGAGAAGCGCGGTGTCGAGCTGCTGCTCCCCGTCGACTTCCTCGCCGCCACCGGCTTCTCCGCCGACGCCGACCACACCGTGGTCGCCTTCGACGAGATCCCGGCCGACCGCGAGTGCCTGGACATCGGCCCCGCCTCCCGCGAGCTGTTCGCCTCGAAGCTCGCCGACGCGAAGACCGTGTTCTGGAACGGCCCCATGGGCGTGTTCGAGTTCGAGAAGTTCTCCGGCGGCACCCGCGCGGTGGCCGAGGCGCTGATCGCCAGCGAGGCGTTCACCGTCGTCGGCGGCGGCGACTCCGCCGCCGCGGTCCGCTCCCTCGGCCTGCCCGAGGACGGCTTCTCGCACATCTCCACCGGCGGCGGCGCGTCGCTGGAGTACCTGGAGGGCAAGGAGCTCCCCGGCGTCTCCGTGCTGGAGGAGGACTGACGTGGCGCGCACTCCGCTGATCGCGGGCAACTGGAAGATGAATCTGAACCACCTGGAGGCCATCGCCCTGGTGCAGAAGATCGCCTTCGCGCTGCCCGAGAAGTACTACGCCAAGGTCGAGGTGGCGGTGCTCCCGCCGTTCACCGACATCCGCAGCGTGCAGACCCTCGTCGACGGCGACAAGCTCCTGCTCAAGTACGGCGCGCAGGACCTGTCCCCGCACGACTCGGGCGCCTACACCGGCGACATCTCGGGCGTGATGCTCGCGAAGCTCGGCTGCTCCTACGTCACCGTGGGCCACTCCGAGCGGCGCGACTACCACGGCGAGGACGACGCGACCGTCAACAAGAAGGTCAAGGCGGCCCTCAAGCACGGGATCACCCCGATCTTCTGCCTCGGCGAGAAGGTCGACGTGCGGGAGAGGGGCGAGCACGTCGCCTTCTGCACCGACCAGCTCGTCGCCGGCCTCAAGGGCCTGACCGCCGAGCAGGTGCGCGGCGTCGTCATCGCCTACGAGCCCGTGTGGGCCATCGGCACCGGCAAGGTCGCCAGCGCGGCCGACGCGCAGGAGGTCTGCTCGGCGCTGCGGGTCAAGCTGGCCGAGGCGTACGGCGAGGACGTCGCGTCCGAGGTCCGGGTGCTCTACGGCGGCTCGGTGAAGTCCGGCAGCGTCGGCGAGCTGATCGCCCAGAAGGACGTCGACGGCGCCCTCGTGGGCGGCGCGAGCCTGGACGGCGACGAGTTCAGCAAGCTGTGCGCGCTGGCCGCGGGCGGTCCCCTACCCTGACCGAGGACCTGAACACCCAGGCCACCCGCGTCGTCCACGGTCGGCAGTCGACCGGGTACTCTGTGGCGTCACCTGCCTGACAGCGAGGAAGAGATGAACACTTTCCTGCAGATCCTCCTGATCGTGTCCAGCCTGCTGCTCATCCTGCTGGTGCTGCTGCACCGCGGTCGGGGCGGCGGTCTGTCTTCGCTGTTCGGTGGCGGTATGCAGTCGAGCCTGTCCGGCTCCAGCGTGGTGGAGAAGAACCTGGACCGCCTGACGCTGTTCGTCGGCGCGATCTGGGTGATCGCCATCGTGGGCATCGGCTTGATTCAGAAGGTCGCCTGACAACTCCGGTCGGCGACACGGGAAATCCACGTGGTGGGGGTGTGAGGGTCGATGGCTGGTGGTAACGCGATTCGCGGTACCCGCGTCGGCGCAGGCCCGATGGGCGAGTCGGAGCGCGGCGAGTCCGCGCCCCGGCGTCGGGTGTCGTACTGGTGCGCCAACGCGCACGAGTCGCGCCCGTCGTTCGCGGTCGAAGCGGACGTCCCGGAGATGTGGGACTGTCCGCGGTGCGGTCTTCCGGCAGGCCGGGACGAGCAGGCGCCGCCTGCTCCCCCGCGCAACGAGCCGTACAAGACGCACCTCGCCTACGTGAAGGAGCGCCGCTCCGACGCGGACGGCGAGGCGATCCTCGAAGAGGCGCTCACCAAGCTGCGCAGGCAGCGCGAAGAGCCCTAGCTAGCAGGCACCGTCGGCGAGAGGCCCCGTGGAGATCCACGGGGCCTCTCGCTTTCCCGGCACAACTCACCCTCAACGCCCTGTCACGCGCCCGAGCGGACCCGGCGGAAACCCCGGAACTGCCGCAGCAGCACGAAACCCCCGGCCAGCGCCACCCCGGACACGCCCAGCACCGCGGGCAGCACGCCGCCCGTCGAGCTGCTGACCACCACGTTCACGCTGCCCACCAGCACGATCCCGCAGTACGCGCGGATCTCGTGCCGACCGGCCTGCGCGGTCGGGAACTCCACGGGCGCGCTGAACCTGCCCGTGTCGTCCGCCGTCGTCGACCCGACCTGCTCGCCCAGCGACGACAGCGTCACCGAGGCTCCGGGCGTGCACCCGGTGCCGGTCGCGCTGAGCGGGTCGCCCGGCTGCACGTCGTCCTTGTCGATCACCAGCACGCCGTCGCCGTGCGGGACCGCGCTGCTCGGCTCGGAGGCCGAGGAGGACGGGGCCGACGTGGCGGTGGTCGTGCTGGTGGTCGTGGTCGTCGTCGTGGTGGTCGTGGCGCTCGGCCTCGTGGTGGTGGTCGGCGCCGCCGGGGGCGGCGCCTGCTCCGACGTCCGCGACGGCTTCGGGTCGTCCTCCTCCTGCGGCGGCGGCGGTTGCTGCTGCGAGGTCTCGCCGCCGGTCACGGTGAAGGAGCCCGACGCGGTGCTCGGGCTCGGGCACACCGTCCGCGCGGTCACCTGGTGCCTGCCCGGCTTCGCCGTGGACGGCACGACCGCCCACGTCGACCCCGAGCCGGACCAGCCGACCCCGCCGTTGCCGATGACGACTCCGCCGTCCCAGACGACCTGCACCGAGTAGTTGTGGCACGTCACCCGGAGCCCGGTCCACTGCACGCTGAACCCGGTGCCCGGCTTGCCGGAGCTGACCGACATGCCGAGCGAGCCCTGCGCCAGCGCCACCGGCGCGGTCACGAGGGTGGACAGGGCGTAGGCGAGGACAGCCAGTACGGATAGTGTTCCAGCCGTTCGCATTTCTCCCAGTCCCCTGAACGTCGAGGTGCTTTGTGAGACGCATTATGGGCAGGGTCGTCCCACTGCTCCTGTGCGGGATGTTCCTCGCGGGCGCACCGGCCCTCGCCCAAGGCGACAGCGCGACGATGACGGCGTCCGTCGACGGGCAGCAGTTCGGCGACAACCGGGTCGTCCTCGACCCGTCCGGCTCGCGCAAGGTGACGGTGACCGTCCACAACGGATCGGCGGAGACCAGGCAGGCCCGCGTCATCCGGTTGTCGGGCGGCGCTTTCGGCCTGGAGTTCTTCTCCTACGAGACCACCGTGCCGTTCGAGGTGCCCGGCCGCACCAGCGTGACGCGCGCGTTCGTGCTGGACATGGCGGGGCTCGAGGGCAAGGCGACCGGGTTGGTGCCGGTGCGGTTGGAGCTGCTCGACGACCGGCGCGAGGTGATCGCCTCGCGCGGCAGCACCGCCGACGTGCGCGGGTCGGTGCTGTCGGTGTACGGCGTCGCCGGGCTCGTGCTGCTCGTGCTGGCGGTGGCGGCGTGGTCCGCGGCGCTGTGGGCGGTGGTCAAGGGCGTCCTGCCGCCCCGCCGCTCGCGCCGGGCGCTGCAGTTCGTGCCCGCCGGGATCGCCACCGGGCTCGCGGCGGTGGTGTGGTCGTCGGTGCTGCGGGTGCTGACGCCGGAGCCGGTCGTGGCCGGGGTGGTGGTCGTGGGGCTCGTGGTGGCGGCGATGGTCGTGGGGTACCTGGCGCCGTCGCAGCAGGCCGTTGCTCGGGCTGAGGAGGACGGTGCCGGGTCTTCGGGGCCGGTTCCCGCAGTGGTGCGGGGTGCGGAGGACGACGGGGCGCAGGGGGGCGCTCAGGGCGCGCGGCGGGGTGGCGCGGGGGAGACCACCACGATCGCGCCGGTCGGCGCCGGGGGCGGGGAAAGCGCTGGGGCGCAAGCGGATGGCGGTCGGGGCGCGTCCGGCGGCGTCGCGGGGCAGTCGGGGCAGCAGGGGCACGCGGGCGGTGGCCAGGCGGCCGTTGGCCAGGCGGCTCCCGGTCGTCCGGGCGCTCCGGTGGTCCCGGCCCAGGGCGGTGACCAGGCGACCACGAAGTTCCAGGCCGTCCAGGTCGCGCAGGCCAAGCCGGTCGTGCAGACCGCGCCCGCCGAGATCACCTCCCCGGCGGACTCGGAGGCCACCCAGCGCATCCGGCCCGTCGGCACGCCGATGCAGGCCCCCACGCCGGGCTCCGCCGAGGCGACCCAGCGCATCCGCCCGGTCGGCGACCAGGGCAAGCGCCGCTGAGCGGTGCGGCCGGTCCTGCCCGGCCGCACCCGCCCACCCGACCACGACACACACGCCGGGCCGCGCTGCACACGCCGGGCCGCGCTGCACACGCCGGGCCGCGCCAACCGCGCCCGCCGCCCACGCCGACCGCGCTGCACACGCCGACCGCGCTGCACACGCCGACCGCGCTGCACACGCCGACCGCGCTGCACACACCGACCGCGCTGCACACACCGCGCCAACCGCGCTCGCCGCCCGCACTCACCACGCCGCACCGGCCGCGCTCGCCGCCACCGCGCCGCACCGGCCGCGCCGCGCCCGCCGTGCTTCGGCTTCCCGTTGCGCGCCAAGGGTTTCCCGTAGCGCCTTTCTCAGCCCGTCAGGCCGCGCCCGTCAGGCCGCGCCCGTCAGGCCGCGCCTGCCGAACCCCGCCCGTCGCCCGTCCAGCCCGGCGCGCCTCGCCGTCACCCTTGGCCCGTCACCCCGCGGGCCCGCCGTGCCCTGCTGTCCCCCTCCGCCCCGCCGTCACCCCCGCCCCGTCACCCCCGCCCCGCCGCGCCCACCGGATCGCTCCCGGCCGCCGCCTCCCCGGTCCCCGCCTCGGCCCCACCGCACCCCGCGTCGAGCGGGAAGTCCACGCGCACCACAAAACCGCCGTCGTCCGTCGGCCCCGCGTGGAACCGGCCGCGCAGCAGCGCCGCCCGCTCCCGCAGCCCCACCAGGCCGTGGCAGCCGCTCGGCAGGCCCGCGCCGCCCCGGTCCGGGGGCGCGCCGTTGCGGACCTCCGCGCTGACGCGCTCCCCGTCCGACACCACGACCACCGCCGCCGACGCGCCCTCCGCGTGCTTGCGCACGTTCGTCAGCGCCTCCTGCACCGTCCGGTACACCGCCCCCGACACCGGTGCAGGCAGGTCGCGGACCGGGCCGTCCACGCGCAGCGACACGTCCGTGCCCAGCAGCAGCTGCGGCAGGTCGGCCACGCCCGGCTGCGGGGGCTCGTCGGCGGCGCGCAGCACGCTCACCAGCTCGCGCAGCTCGTTCAACGTCCGGGTGCTGAGCATCCGGATGTTCCCCGCCACCTGCTTGGCGTCCGGGTCGCGCACGGTCACCCGCAGCGCCCCCGCCTGCACCGCGATCAGGCTCACCTGGTGCGACACCACGTCGTGCATCTCCCGCGCCAACCTGGCCCGCTCGTCGGCCCGCACGGCGCGCGCGTGCAGCGCCCGCTCCCGCTCGCGCCCGGCGGCCAGCTCCCGCACCCGCGCCGACAGCTCCGCCCGCACGTGCGCGAGCAGCCCGATCGCCACCGGCATCCCGGCCACGATCCCGCCGTAGATCGCGTCGTGGACGTGCGCGGTCCACGGCAGCGCCAGGAACTCCTCGACCGGCCACAGGAAGAACCGGGAGAACCACACCAGCCCCGCCCCGACCGCCGTCTGCGCCGAGCGGGGCCGCAGCCAGGCCAGCGTGCCCAGCGCGATCATCGCGGCGAGCTGCGACCAGCCGAACAGGAAACCGGGGATGGTCAGCAGCACCACCAGGAACGGGCACCGCCGCCGGAACACCACGGCCAGCACCGCCACCCCGGACAGCACCCTGCTGTACCCCTCGGCCTCGGGCAGCACCCGCAACCACACGTCCAGCGCCGCCACGGCCACCGCCGCGACGTCCAGCACCAGGTGCCCGCGCGGCCCCACCAGCGCCCGCAGCGCGGCCCACCGGGCGAGCAGCCCGACCCTGGCGCGCGCGCCCCAACCCCGCAGGGCCCCCGCTCTCCCCGCAGCGGCCCGCGCGCCCCAGGCGCCGAACCCCTCCGAGCCGAACCCCTCGCCGCCGAACCTCTCCGCACCGAACCCGCCATCGCCGAACCGCACCGCAGTCGCACTGGGCATGACCCGCTCCTCCACCCCCGATGTGCTCATCACCCATCGGGACAGCGCGATCACGCGGACGGGACGCGGCAAACCCGACGAAGTTGCGACCGCGAACGTCGGACGCCGGTGAACGGCGCCACAGCAAAAAGGTAAACGCTGGTCAGCGGCTTGTCGACGGTCCGGGGCCGATTTCGCGGCGCACAGCGTTCACACAGCGGTCACACAGTGTGGACGCGGGGCGACAGGCCGCGACGGACCCCGGCGGCGCCCGCCGGACCCGGCACAAGAACAAGGGCGACGAGATCCGCCGCCCTCGACACCCCGGACCTCCGGGGAACCCCGCCGAACCCGACCCGGTCGGGCGGAGGGGGTGATCCGGTGCTGGTGGCGCTCCGGTGGGCCACCAGCACCGCGCGCGTCACGCCAGCGGCGGGGTGAACAGCTCCGGCACCTTCGCCGCCGCCGCCGAGTCCAGCAGCCACAGCGTCCGCCGCTGCCCCACGGCGCCCGCCGCGGGCAGCTGCACCTCGCCCGCCCCGGCAAGGCCCATCGCCACCGCGGCGGCCTTGCCCTCGCCCGTCGTCATCAGCCACACCTCGCGGGCGCGGCGGATCGCGGGCAGGGTCAGGCTGACCCTGGTGGGCGGGGGCTTCGGGCAGTTGCGCACCGCCACGACCGTCCGCTCCAGCTCGTGCACCGCGGGGGAGTCGGGGAAGATCGAGGCCACGTGGCCCTCCTCGCCGACGCCCAACATGCACACGTCGAACTGCGGCACCGACCCGTGGTCCTCCGGCCGCGCCGCAGCCGCCAGCTCGTCCGCGTAAGCGGCGGCGGCAGCCTCCGGGTCGTCGCCGAACCGGCCGTCGGACGGCTCCATCACGTGCACCCGCGCCGGGTCGACCGGCACGTGGTCCAGCAGCGCCGCCCTGGCCTGGGTCTCGTTGCGCTCGGCGTGCCCGGCGGGCAGGAACCGCTCGTCGCCCCAGTACAGGTCGACCTCGCCCCAGTCGACCGCGTCCCGCGCGGGCGCCCGGCGCAGCTGCTCCAGCACCGCCACGCCGGTCCGCCCGCCGGTCAGCACGACCGACGCCGACCCGCGCGCCGCCTGCGCGTCCACCAGCTTCGTCACCAGGCGGGCAGCCGCGGCGGCGGCCAGCAGGTCGCCGTCGCGGTGCACCACCACCTCTGGCTTGCTCACGAGCCCGCCTTCGCCGCGCGCACGGCCGACTTCGGCGCCTTGGCGGCCTTGGCCTTCGGCTTGACCGCCTCGGGCGTGTCGGCCCCCTCGGAGCCCAGCGGCTCGGCCAGGGTCTCCACCGCGTCCGACTCCGGGGCCGAGGCGGGCTCCACGGGGGCGGCCGCGTCGGCCTTGCGCGCCACCGGCTTCGCGGCGGGCTTGTTCCGCGCCACCTTCGCCAGCGACCGCAGCGCCGCCTCGTACACCTCGTCCGGGTCGAGCCTGCGCAGCTCCTCGGCCAGGCAGTCCCGCACCGACCGGCGCTGCAGCGCCACCCGGCGCTGCGGCTGCCCCGGCTGGGTCAGCGTGCCGACCGCGCCGTCCGGCCGCACCAGCTCCACCGACCCGGAGGGCCGGTCCAGCCGCACGTCCACGATGCCCTGGCCCTTGGTGGCCTTGACCCGCTTCACCGGCACCTTCAGGTACGCCGCGAGCCACGCCGAGAGCAGGTCGGTCGACGGCGAGTCGGCCTCGCCGCTGACCTCGGCCTCGGTGATCGCCTCGAACGGCGGCAGGTCCAGCGCCGAGGCGAGCATCGCCCGCCACAGCGTCAGCCGCGTCCACGCCAGGTCGGTGTCACCGGGGGCGTAGGACGACCGGCGCTGCTCCAGCGCCTTGATCGGGTTCTTCTCGGCCGCCGAGTCGGTGATCCGGCGCTGCGCGAGCTGCCCGATCGGGTCCTTCGACGGCGACGACGGGGCCTCGTTCGGCCACCACGCCACCACCGGGGTGTCCGGCAGCAGCAGCGGCACCACGCACGAGGCGCCCTCGGACGCGAGCGGCCCGTACAGCCGCAGCACGATCACCTCGGAGGCGCCCGCGTCACCGCCGACCCGGATCTGCGCGTCCAGCCGCGCGGCGGCCTGGCGGGCGCCGCGCGCCACCACGATCACCCGGCAGGGGTGCTCGCGGCTGGCGTCGTTCGCGGCCTCCACGGCCTCCTCGGTCTTGCTGCCGTCGTCGGTCACGATGACCAGCGTCAGCACCCGGCCGAGGGTGACCGCGCCACCCTCCTCGCGCAGCTGCACGAGCTTCGAGTTGACCTGCGACGTGGTCGTCGAGGGCAGGTCGATGATCACGGTCGCCTCCAGTGCCTGCCGGTGCGGGCCAGCATCTCGTCAGCGGACGGCGGTCCCCACGTGCCTGCCTTGTACTTCTCCGGCTCGCCGGTGCTCGCCCAGTGCTCGATCACCGGGTCGAGGATCTCCCAGGAGAGCTCGACCTCGTCGTTCTTCGGGAACAGCGACGGCTCGCCGAGCAGCACGTCCAGCAGCAGCCGCTCGTAGGCCTCCGGCGAGGACTCGGTGAACGCGTGCCCGTAGCCGAAGTCCATCGTGACGTCGCGGACCTCCATCGTGTTGCCCGGCACCTTGGAGCCGAACCGGATGGTCACGCCCTCGTCCGGCTGCACCCGCACCACCAGGGCGTTCTGCCCCAGCTCCTCGGTCGCGGTGTCGTCGAACGGCAGGTGCGGCGCCCGCTTGAACACCACGGCCACCTCGGTGACCCTGCGGCCCAGCCGCTTGCCGGTGCGCAGGTAGAACGGCACGCCCGCCCAGCGGCGGGTGTTCACCTCGGCGGTGATGGCGGCGTAGGTCTCCGTGGTGGAGTCCTTGGAGAAGCCGCCCTCCTCGATCAGGCCGGGTACCTTCTGCCCGCCCTGCCAGCCGCCGGTGTACTGGCCGCGCGAGGTCGTCTCGTCGAACGGGCCCACCAGCCGGGTGGCCGACAGGACCTTCACCTTCTCCGCGCGCAGGTCGCTGGGGCGGAAGGAGACGGGCTCCTCCATCGCGGTCAGCGCCAGCAGCTGGAGCAGGTGGTTCTGGATGACGTCGCGCGCCGCGCCGATCCCGTCGTAGTACCCCGCGCGACCGCCGAGGCCGATGTCCTCGGCCATGGTGATCTGCACGTGGTCGACGTAGTTCGCGTTCCAGATGGGTTCGTACAGCTGGTTCGCGAAGCGCAGCGCCAGGATGTTCTGGACCGTCTCCTTGCCGAGGTAGTGGTCGATGCGGAACACCGACTCCTCGGGGAAGACGTCGTTCACGATCCCGTTCAGCTGCTTCGCGCTGGCCAGGTCGTGCCCGAACGGCTTCTCGATCACCACGCGGCGCCACTGGGTCGGGTTGTCGCCGGGGGGCGAGGCCAGACCGGCGCGCTTGAGCTGGTTCACCACGGTGGTGAACGCGCTCGGCGGCACCGACAGGTAGAACGCGTGGTTGCCGCCCGTGCCGCGCTCCTCGTCGAGCGACTTGATCGTCTCGGCGAGCGCGTCGAACGCGGCGTCGTCGTCGAAGCTGCCCTGCACGAAGCGGATGCCCTCGGCGAGCTGGTCCCACACGGCCTGCCGGAACGGCGTGCGCGCGTGCTCCTTGACCGCGTCGTGGACGACCTGCATGAAGTCCTGGTCCTCCCAATCGCGGCGGGCGAACCCGACGAGCGCGAAGCCCGGCGGCAGCAGGCCGCGGTTGGCCAGGTCGTAGATGGCGGGCATGAGCTTCTTGCGCGACAGGTCGCCCGTCACGCCGAAGATCACCAGGCCGCTGGGGCCCGCGATGCGGGGCAGCCGCTTGTCCCTGGGGTCGCGCAGCGGGTTGCGCTGCTCGGCGGTGGTCACGAGCCGTCCTCCTGGATGGCCTCCACGAACTGGGCGAGCCCGGCGACCCGGTCGGTCAGGTGCAGCCGCAGCACCGGGCGGCCGTGCTCGGCGAGCACCTGCCCGTCGCCGAGTGCCTGCGCCAGCTGGAGCGTCGCCAGGTCGTAGGGGCGGCCGGGGACGGCCAGCTCCTGGTCGGTGTGGCCGGTGAGCTGGAGGAACACGCCGTTCTGGTGACCGCCCTTGTGGTACTGGCCGGTCGAGTGCAGGAAGCGCGGGCCCCAGCCGAAGGTGGTCTGCAGGTGCGTGCGCTTGGCCAGCTCGGCGCGGCTGAGCGCGAACGACGCGTCGTTCACCCGGTCCAGGTAGGCCTGCACCGACAGGTAGCCCTTGTCGGGGGCCGCCGCGACCAGCGCGCGGATCGCCTCGGCGACCGTCTTGACGCCCTTCGGCAGCCAGTCGCCGCCGGAGACGTGCACCTCGACCGGGCCGTCGGTGAACGCGGGCGTCGCGGGCTCGGACGCCGGGGCGTCCAGCAGCGAGCGCGCCGCCTTCTTCGCCGCCTCCACGTCGGGCTGGTCGAACGGGTTTATCCCGAGCACCCGGCCCACCAGCGCGGTGGCGACCTCCCACAGCAGGAACTGGGCGCCCAGGGAGCCCTCGACCGCGAGCGCGGAGGACCCGGTGGCCGGGCCGATCGCGACGGTCGTGGCGTCGGAGCCCGCGTCCACGAAACCGGGCGCGCCGGGACCCTCCACCACGACGGGCAGCAGGCCGGTGCTGTTCTTGCCGGTGGACTCGGCCACCAGCTGCTCGGCCCAGTCGCCCAGGCCGGAGATGCCGGAGCCGGTGTCGGCGAGGACGACCTTCTCCGCGCCGTGCGCGTGCGCCACGCCCAGCACGGCGGCCAGCCGCACGGCCGGGTTGTCCGCCGAGTCGGCGAACACCAGCGGCGCGGCGGCGGCGGCCTCGTCGAGCAGCTTCTCCACGTCCACGCCCGCCAGGCCCGACGGGACCAGGCCGAACGCGGTGAGCGCCGAGTAGCGACCGCCGACGTTCGGGTCGGCCAGGAACACCTTGCGGTACCCGGCCTCCTCGGACGCCTTCTGCAGCGGCGAGCCGGGGTCGGTCACCACGACGATGCGCGACTTCGGGTCGACGCCCGCAGCCGCGAACGCGTCCTCGAAGATCCGCCGGTGGCTGTCGGTCTCCACCGTGCCGCCGGACTTGGACGACACCACGAGCACCGAGTGCTCGGGGCTCTCCACCAGCGCCTCGACCACCTGGTCGGGGTCGGTGGTGTCCAGCACCACCAGGGGGACCCCGGCGGTGCCGGTGATCACCTCGGGCGCGAGCGAGGAACCGCCCATGCCCGCGAGGACCACCCGGTTGACGCCCTCGGCCAGCAGCTCCGCGCGCAGCGCGGCGATCTCGGCCAGCAGCGGGCGGGACGTCTCGTGCAGCTTCGTCCAGGCGAGTCGGATCGACGCCTCGGGCTCGGCCTCGGGACCCCACAGCGTGGCGTCCCCTGCGGCGAGCCTGCTGGGGACCGCGTCGCGGAGCAGGTCGGACACGACGGTCTCGACCTGCTCCGCGTTCGGCGCCCGGACGATCTCCACGGAGATCACCTCGGTCATCGTCAGCCCTTCGCCTTCTCCAGCTGACCGGTGACGGTCTCCAGCAGCTCGGCCCAGGACTTCTCGAACTTGTCGACGCCCTCGGTCTCCAGCGTGACGAAGACGTCGGTCACGTCGACGCCGGCCGCCGCGATCGCGTCGAACACGGCCTGCGCCTCGTCGGCCTTGCCGGTGACCGTGTCACCGGTGATCTGACCGTGGTCGGCGACCGCGTCCAGGGTCTTCTCCGGCATGGTGTTGACCACGCCGTCGACGACCAGCTGGTCGACGTACCGGGTGTCGGAGTAGTTCGGGTCCTTCACGCCGGTCGACGCCCACAGCGGGCGCTGCGCGTTCGCGCCGTCCGCCGCGAGGGCCTCCCAGCGCGGGCCGGAGAACACCTCCTGGTAGGCGGCGTAGGCCAGCACGGCGTTCGCGATCGCGGCCTTGCCCAGCAGGGACTTGGCCTCGTCGGTGCCGATGGCGGACAGCCGCTTGTCGATCTCGCTGTCCACGCGGGACACGAAGAACGACGCCACCGAGTGGATGGTGCGCAGGTCGTGGCCGTTGGACTTGGCCAGCTCCAGGCCCGCCAGGTAGGCGTCCATCACGGCGCGGTAGCGCTCGGTGCTGAAGATCAGCGTCACGTTCACGCTGACGCCCTCGCCGAGCGTCTTGGTGATCGCGGGCAGGCCCTCGACGGTGCCGGGGATCTTGACCATCAGGTTCGGCCGGTCAACGGCCTTCCACAGGTCGAGCGCCTCGGCGGCGGTCTTGTCGGTGTCCTTGGCCAGGCGCGGGTCCACCTCGATGGACACCCGGCCGTCGACGCCGTTCGACTTGGCGTAGACGTCGCGGAACAGGTCGCACGCGTTGCGCACGTCGGTCGTGGTGGTCTCGCGCACCACGGCCTCGGTGTCGGCGCCGCGCGCGGCCAGCTCGCGCACCTGCGCGTCGTAGGCGTCGCCCTTGGACAGGGCGCCGGCGAAGATCGTCGGGTTGGTGGTCACGCCGACCACGGCCTTGTCCGCGATCAGCCCGGCCAGGTTGCCCGAGTCCAGCCGCTCGCGCGACAGGTCGTCGAGCCAGATCGACACACCGGCGGCGCTGAGGTCGGCCAGCGGTTTCGCAGTCATGTTCGCTTCTCCCCTAGAAAAAGAGTCGTCGGTCAGCGGGTGGCGTCCAGCGACCGGCGGGCGGCGGCCACGACGTTCTCGGTCGTGAAGCCGAACTCGCGGAACAGCGTCTGGTAGTCGGCGGAGGCGCCGAAGTGCTCGATCGAGACGATCTCGCCCGCGTCACCGGTGAACCGGTGCCACGGCTGGGCGATCCCGGCCTCGACCACGACGCGCGCCTTCACCGAGGACGGGATGACCGACTCGCGGTACGCCTCGTCCTGGGCGTCGAACCACTCGACGCACGGCATGGACACCACACGCGCTGCAACGCCGTCGGCCTCCAGGACCTTCCGCGCCTCCACCGCCATCTGCAGCTCGGAGCCGGTGGCGATCAGCACGACCTCGGGGGCGCCGTTCGCGGCGTCCTCCAGCACGTAGCCGCCCTTGGCGACGCCCTCGAACGCCTTCTCCCTGGTGCCCTCGAGCACCGGGAGGTTCTGCCTGGTCAGCGCGAGGCCTGCCGGGCCGGTCGGGTTCTCGATGATCGCCTTCCACGACGCCGAGGTCTCGTTGGCGTCGCCGGGGCGGACCACCGCGAGACCGGGGATCGCGCGCAGCGCGGCCAGGTGCTCGATCGGCTGGTGCGTCGGGCCGTCCTCGCCGAGGCCGATGGAGTCGTGCGTCCACACGTAGGTGACCGCGGACTTCATCAGCGCGGCCAGCCGCACGGCCGGGCGCATGTAGTCGCTGAACACCAGGAACGTGCCGCCGTACGGGCGGGTCGGGCCGTGCAGCGCGATGCCGTTGAGGATCGAGCCCATCGCGTGCTCGCGGATGCCGAAGTGCAGCGTGCGGCCGTACGGGTTCGCGCTCCACGTGCTCGTGGAGGAGCTGACCGGGCCGAACGAGTCCGCGCCCTTCATCGTGGTGTTGTTCGACTCGGCCAGGTCGGCCGAGCCGCCCCACAGCTCCGGCAGGACCGGGGCCAGCGCGGACAGCACGTCGCCGGAGGCCTTGCGGGTCGCGACGCCCTTGGCGTCCGGCTCCCACACGGGCAGCGCGTCGGCCCAGCCCTCGGGCAGGTCGCGGCCGATCAGGCGGTCCAGCAGCGCCTTGCGCTCCGGGTTCGCCTCCGCCCACGCGTCGAAGGACTTCTGCCACTCGGCCTTGGCCGCCTCACCGCGCTTGATGACCGAGCGGGTGTGGTTGATCACCTCGTCGGAGACCTCGAAGGTCTGCTCCGGGTCGAAGCCCAGCGCCTTCTTGACCTCGACCACCTCGGCGTCGCCCAGCGCGGAGCCGTGGATCTTGCCGGTGTTCATCTTGTTCGGCGCCGGGAAGCCGATGATCGTGCGCAGCACGACCAGCGACGGGCGGGCCGTCTCGGCGCGGGCGGCCTCCAGCGCGGCCAGGATGCCGGAGATGTTCTCGCCGGACTCCACGACCTGCACGTGCCAGCCGTACGCCTCGTAGCGCTTGGCGGTGTCCTCGGACAGCGCGATCGCGGTGTCGTCCTCGATCGAGATCTTGTTGTCGTCGTAGATCAGCGTGAGGTTGCCCAGCTGCTGGTGGCCCGCGATCGACGAGGCCTCGGAGGTGACGCCCTCCTCGATGTCGCCGTCGGAGGCGATCACGTAGACCTGGTGGTCGAACGGGCTCTCGCCCGCCGGGGCGTCCGGGTCGAACAGGCCGCGCTCGCGGCGGGCGGCCATCGCCATGCCCACGGCCGAGGCGAGGCCCTGGCCCAGCGGGCCGGTGGTGATCTCCACACCGGGGGTGTGGCGGTGCTCCGGGTGGCCGGGGGTCTTGGAGCCCCAGGTGCGCAGCGCCTTCAGGTCGTCCAGCTCCAGGCCGTAGCCCGCCAGGTACAGCTGGATGTACAGCGTCAGGCTGGAGTGACCCGCCGACAGCACGAAGCGGTCGCGGCCGATCCAGTCGGCGTCGGCCGGGTCGTGGCGCATCACCCGCTGGAACAGCGAGTAGGCCACGGGGGCGAGGCTCATCGCGGTGCCGGGGTGGCCGTTGCCGACCTTCTGGACGGCGTCGGCGGCGAGGACCCGCGCGGTGTCGACGGCGCGCTTGTCCAGCGCGGTCCAGTCGGCGGGGACGGTGGCCTCGGTCAGCCGGGTGATGTCATCGGACACGGAGATTCCAGCTCCAGTCTCAGTGCGGGCGGCGGTCCACAGACAAGGCTTCTCAATCGATCCCGTCAGGGCCTATCCGCGGTTTTTGCTCATCCTCCGACCAGCCTAGTCCGCTGTTCGGGCGCATGTGCCACCGAACGCGCGCAGATCCGCTGTGCGTGATCGCACAGGGCGTGTGCGCGGTGTGGTGCCGCTGGTCACCACCTACCCGAAAGGGCCGGCTCCACACCTCGCGGTTACGATCCGTTCATCCCCGATCTGACAGAGGAGCGCCCTGCGATGAGTGCCGTTGCGCAGGCCCCTGCGCGGACTCCGCGGCAGGTCGTCGGCGCGTACGTCGCGCTGACGAAGCCGAGGGTGATCGAGCTGCTGCTGATCACCACCATCCCGGCGATGCTGCTGGCCGAGCGCGGGCTGCCGCCGCTGTGGCTCATCGCGTGCACGCTCGCGGGCGGGACGCTCGCCGCGGGCAGCGCCAACGCCCTGAACTGCTACATCGACGCCGACATCGACTCGGTGATGAAGCGCACGGGCGCCAGGCCGCTGGCCAAGAACTCGATCCCGCCGCGCAACGCGCTGATCTTCGGCGTCGTGCTCGGCGTGGTGTCGTTCGCGTTCCTGTGGATCACCACGAACCTGATGTCCGCGGTGTTCGCCGTCGCGACGATCCTGTTCTACATCTTCGTGTACACGCTGGTGCTCAAGCGCCGGACCTCCCAGAACATCATCTGGGGCGGCCTCGCGGGCTGCATGCCGGTGGTCATCGGCTGGTCGGCGGTGACCGGCACGGTGGAGCTGCCCGCGCTGGCGATGTTCGGCGTGATCTTCTTCTGGACGCCGCCGCACACCTGGGCGCTCGCGATGAAGTTCAAGGAGGACTACGCGCGGGCGGGCGTGCCGATGCTCCCCGTCGTGGCCACCGCGCAGCAGGTGACCAGGCAGATCGTCATCTACTCCTGGGCGACGGTGCTGTGCAGCCTGCTGCTGGCCCCGGTGACGAGCTGGATCTACGTGGGCGTGGCGCTGGCGTCGGGCGTGTGGTTCGGGGTGTTCGCGCACCGGCTGCACGGGGTGGTCCGCAAGGGCGGGTCGACCAACACGATGAAGTTCTTCCACATGTCGAACCTGTACCTGACCCTGGTGTTCTGCGGCCTGGCCGTGGACGCGGTGGTCGGCCTTCCGGTGCTCGGGTGGCCGTTCTGATCTCGGGCTAGCGCCCGGCCGAGGCCGGGGTCCGGTTTTCCGGGCCCCGGCTTTCGCTTTTTCCGGGGGTTTTCGGCGGTTTTCCGGGCGCGGGTCTCAGGGGTTCTTCAGGTCCTCGGCGAGGAGGGCGGTCAGGTCGAGCTCCGCGAGCGCCGGGTTGGCGTACCCGTGCTCCTCGGTCCACGGCACGTCCCCGTCGTCCACGGTGACCCGCCAGTCGGCGTCGGGGAGGGCGCGGCGCAGCTCGGTGACGGCGGCCTGCCAGTGCACGAGCGAGGGGACGGTGCGGTCGAGCTCGAAGGGGAGTTTGGTGGAGCCGTTGAGCACGGCGCCGTCGACCGGGTAGAGGTAGAGGCCCTCCTCGGTGTCCGGGTAGGGAGCGGTGTCGTTCCACCGGGTGACGATCGCGTCGACGGCGGCGAGCTCGGCGTCGGTGAGCGGGGTGGCGCGGGTGGCGGCGTAGTAGAGCGAGACTCCCATGGGGCGGAGGGTAGGGGCGGGGGCCGACAGCTCCGGGCGGTCGCCCCGGCCGGGCCACGCCGCTCCAGGGACCGCACCACCCGCTCGGGGGAGCCGAAGGCCGTCCCGCGCGGTCCGGCGGGGCGCGCACCCCGCCGAACGGGCCGGCCCTCGGGCGGTCACGCGGACCGGGGGAGCACCTGAACGGCCCTCGCGTTCACTCGTCCGCGCGCCGATGCCTTCCCCGGACGGCTCAGGGTGCTCGCCGCGACCCGGTTCCCGCCCTCACTCGTCGGCGTGCCGCTGTTTTCCCGGACCGCCCACGGTGCTCGCCGCGGCCTGGCCTTCGCCCTTGCTCGTCGGCGTGCCGCTGTTTTCCCGGACCGCCTACGGCCTCGCCGCGACCCGGTTCCCGCCCTCACTCGTTCGCGCGTCGCTGCCTTCCCCGGACCGCCCACGGTGCTCGCCGCGACCCGGAACCCCGGTGGGCGCGCCACCGGCCTCCTCGGCCAGTCCACCGGGCCGCGCCGTGCCCGTTCCACCCCGCGAGGGCCGGCCGTGCCTCCCCGGACAGCCCACCGGGCGGGTCGCCGTCGTGCTCGGCGTCCCGCCCAACCCCTCGTCCCACGCCCCTCGCCCGCGCGCCCGCGTGGTCCTCCGCGTGGCGTCCGGGCCCGTCGTGCGTCCTAGCCCCCTGGCCCCGCCCCTGTGTCCGTCCCCGCCCCTGTGCCCTGTCCGCCCCTGCGTCCGTCCCCGTGTCCTGCCCGCCCCGTGCGCCCTACCCCCCGTGCCCCACTCCCGCGCGCCGCCCCTGCCCGAGGCCGCCCGCGTCGCTCCCCGCCCCCGCCCCTCACGCCAGAACCGACGGCGCCCCTCCCGCCAGCGCCACCCGCAGGCGCGCCAGCGCCCGGTGCTGCGCCACGCGCACCGCGCCCGGCGTCGAGCGCACCGCGTGCGCGGTCTCCTCCGCCGACATCCCCACCACCACCCGCAGCAGCAGGATCTCCCGCTGCTTCTCCGGCAGCACCCGCAGCAGCTCCGCCATCTGCTCCGACACCTCGCCCTGCAGCGCCCGCGCCTCCGGCCCCGCCGACGACTCCGGCGCGTCCGGCAGCTCCGCCACCGGCTCCGCGCGGTTGCGGGCCGCGAAGCGGTGGACGTCGGCCACCTTGTGGGCGGCGATGCCGTACACGAAGGCCAGGAACGGGCGCCCCTGGTCCTGGTAGTTCGGCAGCGCCTTCAGCACCGCCAGGCACACCTCCTGCGCCACGTCGTCGGCGGTGGCGTAGGCGCCGCCGACGCGCGCCCGGCAGTACTTGACGATCAGCGGGCGCAGCACGCCGAGCAGGTGCTCGACGGCCGCGCGGTCACCCGCCACGGCCGCCGTCACGTCGCTCCTCGACACGGCTAACGCGGCGCGGGCCGCCGCCGCGCCGACCGGTCTCGCCGCGCGCTCGCGCTGGCGAGGAGCACCGACCGCCGTCCTCTCACCGGTGAATTCCATACCCGAGACACCTCCACGCCCGACCGCGGCTCACCCTCTGGCGGTAGGGGGACGCGCGAGCGGCCGGGCTCTTACGGAGGTTTTCGAGAAAATCTTGAAAAACTTCGTTGTGGCAGGTTTAGGGCACCGCTGCCAGCAGTTCCTCCACCGCCGGGTCGTCCAGCGACTCCACGATGCACTGCCACAGCTCCAGGTTCGCGCTCGCCCACCGGGAGTACAGGGCGGCGGCCTGGGGGTCGTAGAAGTAGTAGCCCTCGTCGTGCTTGGACCGCTGCTCGCCGACGATCTTGTGCGCGAGCTGGCGGAGCGTGATGCCGTTCTCCAGCAGGTACTTCGGCGCCAGCACCACCGGGGTCACCGGCAACGCCTTGAACAGGGTGTCGGCGTCGGACAGCGCCTGCGCCTCGACCGAGATCCACCGGTCGCGGGTGCGCATCTCCGCCTCCTCGACCACCTCGTCGACCCGCAGCGCCGCCTCGTCGGGCACCCCGGCGTCGGCCAGGATCTCCATCCGCAGCTCCCGCCCGTCCACGGGCAGCGAGTTGCGGCGCACCACGTAGTTGACGTCGTGCACCAGCGCGGCGACCTCGACCAGCGCCACGTCCGCCCCGTTGCGCCCCGCGAACAGCACGGCCTTGTCGCGCACGAAGCTCACGTGGTGCCAGCCGTGGAACTGGAGGTTCGCCGCGTGGTCCTGGCACAACCGCCACACGCGCTTCTCCACGACCTCGGTGGAAACAGCAGTGATCATCCTCATCGGACCCTCCCAGAGCCGGGTGGGCCGATGGTATGGCGGCGCCCGTGCCCTCGGGGTGCCCGGAGGACGCCCGTTCGACCGGCTCGGGCGGGGCCCCGACCCGGTCGCGCGGGGGAGGGGGCCGCGCGAGCGGGGTGGCGGACCGCGACCCAGCACGGTGAACGGCCGGGTGACCGGGTGGCCCGGCCGGGTGGAAACGCTCCGGAACCGGGCAGCCCCCGAACGGGTGAGGCACGGGCCTCGCGCACCCTGGTCGGGCACCGGGTGTCACAACCTCCCGGTCAGCACCTCCCAGCGCGCCTCCACCGGCACGTGCCGGTGGCTGGTCCCGGTGCCGGGGTCGTAGGACAGGCTCCACGGGCTCACCGCCCGCGACTTGACCAGGAACGTCATCGTCCCGTCGATCGCGCGCGGGATGCGGTGGAACTCGTGCGCCAGCATCGTCCCGGACACCCCGGCCCGGCAGTCGGCGCTGCGCAGCGGGGCGACCTCGGAGATCGCCGTGCCCTCGGGCGCCAGCCGCACGCGGTAGCGCTCGTGCAGGTAGCCGCCCGACAGGATGACCGTGCAGAAGTGGTAGCGGTGGTTGTGGACGGAGTCGGCGTAGCCCGGCCGCCAGTCCCGCTGCGGCTTGTACTCGTGCAGCCAGAACGTGAACGGCTCGGCGGGCTCGTCCCGCAGGCACCAGGCGAAGTGCGTCGTCGTCTCGCGGGACCGGGCCACCACGCGCGTCTCCTCCCTCGGGCCGAGCGCGCGCAGCTCCTCCCTCAGCCGCTCGCGCAGCCCCGGATCACCGGCCCACGCGGAGAAGCCCTCCGCGACCCGGTCCCAGTTCACCGGGCCTGGTGGGTGGTCGTCCGAGACGAGGGCGGCGAGCTCCGCGAGGGCGGAGATCTCGGTGGTGTGGGTCAGCACTGCTTATCAGCTCCCCAACTGAGCAGAGGCGGAGAATTCCCGGCGGAAGTGGTGGAACTTCGCCTCCAGTGCGTCGAACGCCGGTTCCGCCAATGCGGTCCCGGTGATCTTCTCGAAGAGCGCGAAGAAGTCAGCCCGAGTGGTCGCGGGAGTCAGCGAGAAGTGGAACCCCGCCTTGGAATTGCTGATCCTGAGGAACTCGGCCCTTTCCATCCCGTAGAGAAAGGAACCCTCGGAGAACCTCAGCGTGCGCGGGTAGAGCCGCATCGAACCGGACGCGGTCCCGGTGTACAGGGTCAGCCAGGCGCTGTCGTCGAACAGCTCCAACCGGTCCAGCGGCGGGTCGGACACGATGGTCACGTCGATCCGGCTGGCCCGCCCCCGCGCCAGGAACAGGCCCACCAGCCCGACCGCGACCTGCTCGCGCAGGTCGGCGCGGATGGTGTCGTAGTCGCCGTCGGAACCCGCGTTGCGCAGCAGGTACCTGGCCCTGCCGGTGATCGCGTCCTCGTCGGCCGGGTCGGCGAGCACCACGCGCAGCTCGCACTCGGACTTGGCCAGCAGCAGGCGGGACGCGGCGTACCGGCCCGCGAACCCGCGGAAGCAGTACAGCCTGGTGCGCTCCAGGTCCTGCATCATGAGCTGGTTGAACGCCGGGTCCGGCTTGGCGGTCGGCTCGAACACGTGGCTGGGGAAGAACTCGCGGTCCAGCGCCCGGTACTCGTCGGTCAGCTCGCGCAGCGCCTTCCGGCTCTCCGCGACCACCGGCTCGACCATCGCGCGGCGGGTCGCCGTGCTGGTCACGAGCGTCTGGGTGAACCCGACGACCGCGGACACCAGCGTGCTGGAGGCGAGCGCGGCGACCAGGTTCCTCGCCGTCCCCTCCGCCATCCCGCTGGAAATCACCATCGAGATCCCGGAAGTGGTCACCAGTATCAGCAGGAGAAGCCCGGTCCGGGTCCAGAACAATTCCACCAACAGCTTCATGCGGACGCCGTCCGGCTCCGCCGACACGGTGTCACCTCCTTGGGCGGCACACGAACGGATCAGTGCCGCGTGGTGTTATGGTTGGTGCGGGGAGCAACTGTACGCGGGGCCGCAGTTTTGCGGAAGGCGTATTTGGTTGGACATTTTCAGTGAATTTTCCCCGCCACCCGTTCAGCCTGCGCGGGCGACCTGGGCGAGACGTCCCGGGACCCGCCCCATAAGCTCGACCACCATGCGTACCGTCGGCCGATCGGCCCTGGCTCTCGTGTCCTTGCTGTCCGCCGGAGTGGCGCTGACCGCCTGCACCCCCAGCGACCGCCCGTCCACCCAGACCGGGGAGAACACCCCCGCCGCCACCGCGCCCGCCGCGCAGACCGGCGGCAACAAGGTCAGCAAGCCCTCCGGCCCGCCCTGCCAGCCCGAGCAGTACCAGGTCACCGGCGACTTCGGCCAGAAGCCGACCATCACCGTGCCGAAGGACTGCGCCCCGCAGGACGGCCTGCTCTCCCGCGACCTCAAGGAGGGCGAGGGCGCCGAGGCCAAGGCGGGCTCCACGGTCACCGTCAACTACGAGCTGGTGACCTTCAGCGACGGCCAGACCGCCGACTCGTCCTTCGAGCGCGGCGCGACCTTCGACGTCGAGGACCTGGGCAACGCCCCGGTCATCAAGGGCTGGAACCAGGGCCTGGTCGGCATCAAGGAGGGCGGTCGCCGCCTGCTGGTGATCCCCTCCGACCTCGGCTACGGCCCGCAGGGCAACCAGGGCATCAAGGGCGGCGAGACGCTGCTGTTCGTGGTGGACGCGGTCAGCGTCAAGTAGTCCCGAACTCGCCCGAGCGGTCCACCGCGCGCGAGGGCCCCGGCACGAGGCTGCCGGGGCCCTCACCCGTCCTGACCGATCAGCCCGTCACGGGATCAGCAGCAGCTTCCCGGTGGTCCTGCGCCCCTCCAGGTCGTCGTGCGCCCGAGCCGCGTCCGCCAGCGGGTACCGGCCGCCGATCCGCACGTCCAGCTTCCCGCCCAGCACCGCGTCGAACAGCTCCCCGGTCCGCCACGCGCGCTCCTCGGCCTCGAGCACGTGCGCGGCCAGGGTCGGCCGGGTCAGGAACACCGACCCGGCCGCGTTCAGCCGCTGCGGGTCCACCGGCGGCACCGGGCCGCTCGCCGCGCCGTACAGCGCCAGCACCCCGCGCACGCGCAGGCTGGCCAGGCTGCCGTCGAACGTGCTGCGCCCGACGCCGTCGTACACCGCCGCCACGCCCTCGCCGCCGGTCAGCTCGCGCACCCGCGCGGCGAAGTCCTCCCGGTCGTACCGGACCACCTCGTCCGCGCCCGCCCCGCGCGCCAGCTCCGCCTTCGCGTCGGTGGACACCGTCGCGATCACCCGCCCGCCGCGCGCCTTCGCCAGCTGGGTCAGCAGCAGCCCGACCCCGCCCGCCGCCGCGTGCACGAGCACCGCGTCACCCGCCTGCACCGGGTAGGTCGACGCGACCAGGTAGTGCGCGGTCAACCCCTGGAGCAGCAGCGCCGCCGCCACCTCGTCCGACACCCCCTCGGGCACCGGCACCACCGAGGCCTCGGGCAGCACGACCTGCTCGGCGTAGCTGCCCGCCGCCGAGTACCAGGCCACCCGGTCGCCCACCGCGACCCCGTCGACGCCCTCGCCGACCGCCCGCACCCGGCCCGAGCCCTCCTGGCCCAGCCCGAACGGCAGCGGCACCGGGTACAACCCGGACCGGTGGTAGGTGTCGATGTAGTTGACCCCCGCCGCGGCCACGTCGACCAGCACCTGCCCGGCGCCCGCCTCCAGTGGCCCGACCTCGGCGTGCTCCAGCGCGTCGGACCCGCCGTGCGCGCGAACCAGGACCGCCTTGGGCATTACCGCACCTCCTCAGCTCTCAGCACCGCTCCTGCAACGACCGCGCTCGCTCGATCCCGCCGCGCGAACCCGGCTCCACGCCCTCCAGCGCGACCGGCGGTCGCGCTGTTCCCGCGCGACCACCGGTCCCACCCACCGGTACTACCGCCCCAGCACGACCTGCCGCGCCAACCCCAGCGGCAGCGCGCCCGACCCGGCGACCAGGTCGTGGAACTCCCGCAGCGTCCCGCGCCCCTCGGCCAGGTACTCGCCCCGGATCCGCTCGATCTCCAGCGCGCCGGTCAGGTAGGACGGCGCCTGCGTCGGCCACGCGCAGTACCGCGTCACCTCGCCCTCGGCGGTGCCCGGCGTCAGCGACGCCTTGGTCACCATGAACTCCTCGGCCTGCGCCACGCTCATGTCGCCGCAGTGCAGCGCCGTGTCCACCACCATCCGCGCCGCCCGGAACAGCCGCGCCTCCACGTGCGCCAGCTCCTGCGCCCGCTCGGTGAAGTACCCCTCCTCGCGCAGCAGCTTCTCCGAGTACAGCGCCCAGCCCTCGGAGAAGTACGGCGTCCGGAACACCTTGCGCACGGTCCGGTCCTGCGCCGCCAGCCACGACAGGTGCCAGTGGTGGCCGGGGTACGCCTCGTGCACCGCGATCGTGGCCAACTGCGACCGCGAGTTGGTGCGCAGCCGCTGCACGACCTGGTCGGCGGTGAACGCCTCGGGCGGGGTGGGCACGAAGAAGTGCCCGAGCCGCGAGGCGGTCAGCGGCGGCGGCTGCATGTACGAGGCCACCGACAGCACCGGCCGCTGGAACGCGGGGGAGGGCACCACCCGGCACTCCTCGCCGTCGGCCAGCGTCACCAGCCCCCGCTCGACGAGGAACTCCCGCGCCCGCCGCGTCTCCGCCTCGTACTCGGCGCGCATCGCCTCCGGCGTCGGCGGGTGGTCCTCCTGCAGCGCGAGCATCACCGAGTGCCAGTCGTCGGCCCCGGCCAGCGCCCGCATCTCGGCCTCCAGCTCCGCGTACGCGGACCGGCCGCGCTCGTGCAGCTCCGAGGCCCCGTAGCCGAGCAGCTCCTGCTCGGTCAGCAGCCGCGAGTACAGCGCCTCGCCCATCCGCCAGTCGCCGCGCGCGGTCTCCGCGAACGACTCCAGGAACGCCGCCAGCTCGTCGAACGCCGCCGCCGCCGGTTCCGCCGCCTCGGCGACCCGCGCCCGCAGGTCCGGGTCGGACACCTCGGACGGCAGCGTCCCGGTCAGGAACGCCCGCCCGGCGCGGGCCTGCGCCGCGCCCCGCAGCACGATCTTCGGCGCGGCCAGCTCCGGCGACAGGTTCGCCCGGCACGCCGCCAGCACCGAGGGCACCTCGGCGAGCCTGGCCAGCACCGACCCGACCAGCTCCGCCTCGGGCCGCAGCCGGTGCAGGAACGCCGAGAACAGCGGGAACAGCACCGCGCCGGTGTACACGGACGGGTCGCGCCGCCACGACGGCCACTCGGCCTTGGCGCGCGCCCCGCGCAGCACCGACACCACCAGCGCCCGGTCCACCGCGTCGGCGGGGTCGGTCGGGGTGGCCTCGCTGAACCGGTCGAGCCAGGTCAGGGCCTCCCGCTCCTGGGCGAGGAAGGACTCGGCGGTGAAGTCGCCGAGCGTCCGGTCGTGGTCGAGCGAGCCGAGCATGGCCGCCGAACCGGGGTTCGCGTCGAAGTGCCAGCGGAGGAAGCCGTCGACGAGCTGCGCGTGGGTCGTGGATTCGGTCACGTGCACGGAAATTACCCGCAGCACCTACCCTGGCGTGCGTGGCAGAGGACAAGAAGATCGCTGGAGGCGTCCGGGCGGCGTCGGCTTTCGTGGCGGCCCACGGCAAGCCGTCCCGCGCCGTCGTGGAGAACATCGGGCGGGCGGGCGCGCGCGTCGTGCTGGTCGGCGCGGACGGCGCCATGGGCGACGTGGTCCTGCCCGACGTCGAGACCGCCGAGGAGGTCGTGGCGGCCGTCGCGGACCTGGACGCGGCCGAGTGGGACCGCGAGACCACCGAGGCGCTGAAGATCGGCCCCGAGCACCGCAGGAAGATGGCCCGCCGGTGAAGGTGGTCCTCAGCACCTGCGGGCTGCTGCCCGACGGCGACGTCGACGACGCGCCCCTGGTCGAGGCGCTGGCCGACCTGGGCGTGCACGCGGGCTTCTCGGTGTGGGACGGCCCGGACGAGGGCGCCGCCGCCGACCTGGTGGTCCTGCGCAGCCCGTGGGACTACCCGGAGAAGCTGGACGCGTTCCTGTCCTGGGTCGACTCCACGCCCGCGCTGGCCAACCCGGCCCACGTGGTCCGCTGGAACATCGACAAGACCTACCTGGTCGCGCTGGCCTCGGACGGGGTCGCCGCGGTGCCGACCGCGCTGGCCACCGCCGGGTTCGCCGACTGGCCGCGCGACGTCGAGTTCGTGGTGAAGCCGACCGTGGGCGCGGGCTCGCGCGGCGCGCTGCGGATCGCCGCGAACGACGTGGCGACCGCCGAGCGGCACCTGGCGGAGCTGGCCGCGCCCGCGCTGGTGCAGCCCTACCAGTCCGGGGTGGACAGCGCGGGCGAGACGGCGCTGGTGTTCTTCGCGGGCCGGTACTCGCACGCGTTCACCAAGGGCCCGATGCTCACCGAGGACGCGGTCTACGACGAGACCGGCCTGTACCTCCTGGAGCGCCTGGGCCCGGCCGCGCCGCCCGCCGCGTACCGCCGCCTCGCCGAGGACGTCCTCGACGCCGCCACGGCCCGCTGCGGGCTGCGCCGCTCGGAGCTGCTGTACGCGCGGGTCGACCTGATCCCCGGCCCCGGCGGCGCCCCGCTGCTGCTGGAGCTGGAGCTGGTCGAGCCCGCCCTGGGCTTCCGCCAGGCCGACGCGGGCGCGCCGCTCCGCTTCGCCTCGGCGATCCGGGCCGCGCTGGCCCGCTGACCCCGCCCCCGGAACGACCGGTGGCCCGCGCCCAGGTCAGGCGCGGGCCACCGGTCGTTCACCCGATCAGGGCGGACCTCAGGGCTGCAAGCCGGACCCGATCCCGGTCAGCGACCGGACCTCCATCTCGGCCTGCTTCGCCGGGTCCGCCTCCTCCTTGGACAGGATCGTCCCCAGCCAGCCGCACAGGAACGACAGCGGGATCGACACCAGGCCGGGGTTGTCCAGCGGGAACCAGTGGAAGTCCACGTGCGGGAAGATCGCCGTCGGCGACCCGGACACCGCGGGGGAGAACGCGATCAGCACCACGCACGACCCCAGGCCGCCGTACAGCGCCCACAGCGTGCCGTTGGTGTTGAACCGCTTCCAGAACATCGAGTACACGATCGTGGACAGGTTCGCCGACGCGGCCAGCGCGAACGCCAGCGCCACCAGGAACGCCACGTTCTGCCCGTTGGCCACGATGCCGCCGCCGATCGCCAGCACGCCGACCACCACGGCGGTCAACCGGGCGACCCGCACCTCGGAGCGCGGGTCGGCCTGCCCGCGCTTGATGACGTTCGCGTACACGTCGTGCGCGAACGAGGCCGACGCGGTCATGGTCAGACCGGCCACCACCGCCAGGATCGTCGCGAACGCCACCGCGCACACGATGCCCAGCAGCACCGTCCCGCCGATGTGGAACGCCAGCAGCGGCGCGGCCGAGTTCTCCCCGCCCGGCGCCTTGCTGATCGAGTCCTCGCCGACCAGGGCCAGCGCGCCGAACCCGATGACCAGCGTGCACAGGTAGAACGTGGCCATCAGCGAGGTCGCCCACACCACCGAGCGCCGCGCCTCGCGGGCGTTCGGCACGGTGTAGAAGCGCATCAGCACGTGCGGCAGGCTCGCGGTGCCCAGCACCAGCGCCAGCGCCAGCGAGATGAAGTCCAGGTGCGCGATCGCGGAGCCGCCGTAGCGCGCGCCGGGCGCCAGCACCTCGTCGCCCAGCGGCGAGCGCCTGCTCGCGGTCTCCAGCAGCGCCGACAGGCTGAAGCCGAACTTGCCGAGCAGGAACACCGTCAGCATGGTCACGCACAGCAGCAGCAGGACGCCCTTGATGATCTGCACCCAGGTCGTGCCCTTCATGCCGCCGACCAGCACGTACAGCACCATGACGACGCCCACGACCGCGATGACCAGCGCCTGCCCGGCCTCGTTCTGCACGTCCAGCAGCAGCGAGACGAGCGCGCCCGCGCCCGCCATCTGCGCGATCATGTAGAAGAGCGAGATGACGAGGGTCACGTTGGCGGTGGCCGCGCGGACGGGCCGCTGGCGCATCCGGAACGCCAGCACGTCCCCGAGGGTGAACCGGCCGGTGTTGCGCAGCCGCTCGGCGATGAGCATGAGCCCCACCAACCAGGACACGACCCAGCCGATGGAGTACAGGAACCCGTCGTACCCGTTCACCGCGATGCTCCCGGAAATGCCCAGGAAGGACGCGGCGGAAAGGAAGTCGCCGGAGAGCGCGACGCCGTTCTGCGAGCCGGTGAAGCTGCTCCCGGCGGCGTAGTAGTCGGACGCGCTCGCGTTCCGGGCGCCCGCCCGGTACACCACGAACAGCGTGATCAGCACGAAGACGCCGAACACGCCCAGGTTGACCGCCGTGTTGGCGCCCATCAGATGCCGTCCTCGTCGGTCAGCTCGCGGACCGCGGCGACCCTGGGGTCCAGCCGGAGCCTGGCGTATCGGGAGTAGCCCAAGGTCAGGGCGATGGTGGTGACGAACTGGAGCAGTCCGAGCAGCAGGCCGACGTTGACCACGCCGAACACCCTGGTGGCCATGAAGTCGGGCGCGAACGCGGACAGGCCCACGTACGCGAGGTACCACGCGAGGAATCCCAGGATGGCGGGCACGACGAACAGAGCGGTGCGCCTGCGCAGTTCCCGGAAATCCTCGCTCTGCTGAATCGCGACGTAATCCGGATTGCCGTCCTCGTCGACGAGCAGAGCGGGTGCGGGATCGTCGAAAGTGGCGAATCCCCGCGCGTCCGCCCGCTGGTACCGGGATTCCACCGGTGGCGGAAACGCCTTGGTCATCAATCCTCCACGCGGATTCGCGGCACGGGCCCGTGCGGCTGCACGGCGGCTGCGGGCGCTCAGCGTAACCGCGTCCGGTCAGCTGTCCAACGGCCTGTGCGGAGTGTCGCCGCGCGTGTCGTATCTGTTAACACCTGCGGCTTCCGACCCGCGTAAACGGGGTTTCTCGAAAATTTCTCACATAGTGTGATCCGCCGAACGGTTGAGATCAGGACGACTGGTCGTTGTCGTTCGGGCGTTCACGACCTACTATCTCGCAGCAGCCTTCCCCGCCTGCCGTAAAGGCCGGTGTGGTTTTGGCTGTGCGGTGAATCGACCTTAAGAAACTCCGGGGCTGCTTGGTGACTGGCGACAACAGCACGCGCAGGCAATGGCGGACCGCCGTCGCCGACTGGCGGAATTGGCGGCTGCCGGTCAAGCTGGCCGCCGTCCTCGCGGTACCCGTGCTCGTCGCGCTCGGCTCGGGCCTGACGCAGATCGGGACCGACGTGCGCGCCGCCGACGGCTACGCGAACATGCAGCGCCTGGTGTCGCTGCGCGCGGGGCTGACCCCGCTGGTCGCGAGCGTCCAGGACGAGCGGGCGCTGTCCGCCCAGCGCGCCGAGGGCGCGGGCGTGGACAAGCGCAACTTCGACGCCGTCACCAACGAGACCGACCGCGCCGCCAACGCCGTGCGCGACCTGGTCCGCAACACCCCCACGCTCGGCCCCGTCGCCGAGGCCCGCTACCGCGACGCGCTCGTCCAGCTGGACGGCCTGCCGCAGCTGCGCGACCGGGTCTCCAGCGGCGGCGTCGACCTCGCGGGCGGCATCGGCGCCTACTCGGTGGTCATCCGCTCCCTCACCGACTTCGACCAGGCCATGGTCGGCGACTTCGGCGACGCCTCCCTCACCGGAACCGCGAACGCCCTGCACAACCTGGCCATGACCGGCGAGCAGGTCTCCTGGCAGCAGGCCACCGTCCTCGCGGGCGTGAGCCGCCGGGGCCTGCTGGACACCGAGAAGACCATGCTGGAGCAGTCCTGGACCCGCTTCCAGGACAAGGTCGCCGAGTTCACCGCGGTGGCCACCGCCGACCAGCAGGCCGACTTCCGCAGCACCGTCGCCGGCCCCGAGGTGGACACCCGCAACCGGCTGCTCCAGGGCGTGCGCACCGACCCCGGCACCGTGCGCACCCAGGTGCCGGTCAAGGACTGGAACACCGCCTCCAGCTCGACCCTGTCGCGCATCGAGGTCGTCATGTCCCGCCTCGGCGGCGAGCTGCTGCGCGCCTCCGCCAGGCTCCAGGACTCCACCAGCAACCGCGCGGGCGTGGCCTCGGTCATCCTGCTCGCCTCGCTGTTCTCCGCGGGCGCCATCGGCTTCGTCGTCGGCAGCTACCTGCTGCGCTCGCTGCGCACCCTGCGGGTGGCCGCCCTCGACGTCGCGAACAACCGCCTGCCCGAGCTGGTCACCCAGCTGCGCGAGGGCGGCGTGCGCACCGGGATCGAGCCGGTGCCGGTGCACACCACCGAGGAGTTCGGCCAGCTGGCCCGCGCGTTCGACGCCGTGCACAGCCAGGCCGTCAGCTCCGCCGCCGAGCAGGCCGAGCTGCGCGCCGGGATGCGCAACGCGTTCATCAACCTCTCCCGCCGCAGCCAGGGCCTGGTCGAGCGCCAGCTCAAGCTCATGGAGGAGATGGAGCGCCAGGAGGAGAACCCGGACCAGCTGGCGAACCTGTTCAAGCTGGACAACCTGGCGACCCGGATGCGCCGCAACAACGAGAACCTGATGGTGCTCTCCGGCAGCGACGTGGCCCGCCGGTTCACCCGGCCGGTGCCGCTGGCCGACGTGCTGCGCGCCGCCGGGTCCGAGATCGAGCAGTACCACCGGGTGATGGTGCAGACCGTCCCGCCGGTCGACGTGGTCGGCTACGCGGCGGGCGACCTTGTCCGGCTCGTCGCGGAGCTGCTCGACAACGCCACCGCGTTCTCCCCGCCCGGCACCCAGGTGATCGTCAGCGGTCGGCCCCGACCGGGTGGCGGCGTCCTCGTCGACGTGGTCGACCAGGGCGTCGGCCTCACCGAGGAGGGCATGGCCGAGGCCAACCGCAAGATCGTCACGGCGGCCCAGGACGACACCGCCGAGCTGTCCGCGTCCCGCCAGCTCGGCCTGTACGTGGTCGGCAGGCTCGCGGGCAGGCACGGCATCCAGGTGGTGCTGCGCGAACAGGGCGCCGAGCGGGACGGCGTGCGCGCCGTCGTGGCCGTGCCCTCCGAGCTGGTCCGCCCGGCCGGGACCGGGCAGCTGCCCGCCGCCCGCAGGCCCGCCGCCGAGCTGGAGCGCGGCCAGGGCGGCGCCCAGCAGAGCGCGCTGCAGAGCAACGTCGTGCACAACGCCCTGCAGAACGGCACGCCGCAGAACGGGACCTCGCCGTTCGGCGCGACCCGCGGCGGCGCCGGGCAGAACGGGGCCGCCCACCACGGGACCGCGCAGAACGGGACCGCGCAGAACGGCGCGGCGCTCGGCGGCGCCCCGGCGGGCGAGAGCGGCTGGGCCGCGTTCGCGGGCCGCGCGCTCGACCAGACCCCGCCCGCCGCGCCGGAGCCCACCCGTTCGGAGCCCGCTCGTTCGGAGCCCGCTCGTTCGGAGCCCGTTCGGCCGGAGCGGGGCGGGCCGCGCGCCGAGCAGTTCGTGATGGACGACTCGTTCTCCTTCTCCGTCGACCCGTCCGCGCCGACCGCCGCCCCGCGGGGCGACGCCTCCCACGTCGCCGACGCGCCGCCCGTGCCGCCCAGGCAGGTCGAGATCCCGCCCGGCGGGGAGCTGCCCAAGCGCACCGCGACGCCCCCGTCGCGCTCCGCGACGGACCCGTTCCGGCAGCCAGAGGCCACGCAGGGCGGTTCGACGTGGTTCTCCAAGCGCCCGAAGGCGCAGACCGCCGAGCCCGCCGCCCACGCCGCCCCCGCGGCGCCCCCGGTGACGCCGCAGGCGGCCCCCTCGACCGAGGGGGCATATGCGCCCGGCCGGGCCACCGCGCAGTTCTTCGGCGCGCCGTCACCCACCAGGCAGACGCAGCCTCCCGCTATTCCGGCCGAAGAGGTACCGTCCCGACACGTGACAGCCGCAGGGGCGGAGCTGCCCAAGCGCAAACCGCGCACCAACCTGGACGCGAACCTGGTCACCGAGCGGCCCGCGCGGGCTGAGGGCGAGAGCGCTGCGCCCCCACCCGTACGGAGGGACCCGAGCGCGACACGCGGGTTCCTGGCCAACTACCAGACCGGCGTCCGGCAAGGTGTTCGTGAGGCTGGGGACAACAGAACGGGGCGGGAGACCGAACAATGAGCGCGCAGAGGGCTGGGCAGGTCGATCGGTTCGGTTGGCTGGTGTCCAACTTCGCCGACCGGGTGCCCGGTGTCGCCCACGCGGTGGTGATCTCGGTGGACGGTCTGCTGCTGACCGCCTCCGACGGGCTCCCCGAGGACCGGGCGGACCAGTTGGCGGCCATCGCGGCCGGCGTGTCGAGCCTGACCGACTCGGCGGCGCGCTGCTTCGACGGGGGCGGCGTCAAGCGCTCGGTGGTCGAGATGCAGCACGGGATCATGCTGCTGATGTCGATCCGGGACGGCTCGTGCCTCGCGGTGCTGGCCGCGCCGGACGCCGACGTCGGCCAGGTGGCCTACGAGATGACGGTGGTGGTCGAGCAGGTCGGCCAGCTGCTGACCCCGGAGCTGCGCGCGCAGATCCACGACGCCAAGCGGATCATGGCCCGTCCTTCGGCCTGAGGTGGAGCAGATGAGCAGCGATCCGGAGTCCCAGTCAGGCAAACAGTCGTTCGCCGATCTGCTCAACGGCTTCAGCTTCAGCTCATCCCGCTCGCCCAAGCCGGAGCGCGAGGCCACGCCGGACCGGGCGGCCCGCCGCGCGCGGCGGGCCGAGCGGGCGCCCGAGGCCGAGCAGCCGGAGGGGCGGCAGGACGACCGCCCGGAGTACGGGGACTACCCGTACTCCGAGGCGGGGTACGGCGACGCCCCCGCGTACGAGCGCGGGTACGCCGAGCCGGTGCACGACGGGTACGGCGAGCCCGAGCCCGGTTACGCCGACGCCGGTTACCCCGACGCCGGTTACGCCGACGCGGGGCACCCCGCCGAGCCCGAGGACGCGCCCTCGATCGTGCGCGCCTACTCGTGGACCGGCGGGCGCACCACCTCCACCTACCAGCTGGAGCTGGAGACCCTGGTCTCGGCGGCCGAGTGGGACCACCCGGCCGCGCTCGGCATGAAGGCCGAGCACCAGGAGGTCATCGCGCTGTGCGGCAGGCCCCGGTCGGTGGCCGAGATCGCCGCGCTGCTGAAGGTGCCGCTGGGCGTGGCGAAGGTGCTGCTGGGCGACATGGCCGAGCGCGGGCTCATCGACGTGCACCAGACGATCTCGTCCGAGGACGGCGACCAGCCGAACATGGGCCTGATGGAGCGGGTGCTCGCGGGGCTGCGCAGGCTCTGAGCCCGGCGCGCGGCGAGGGCTCCCACCGGGGAGCCCGCAGGGGATTTCGCCCAGGGCGATCACCCGCGTCCCGGCGCGCCCTTTGCCGGAAGATCCACCTGCGACCTACTATGCCTTCAGTGTTGACCGAAGGGCAGGGGGTCGCATGAGCGCGGGACGGGAAGCGCGGCTGGCCGCGTGGATCGAGCGGTTCGCCGCCCACTTCGCCGAGGAGGGCATCCCGCTGATCGGCGGGCGCATCCTCGGCTACCTGCTGGTGTGCCAGCCCAGCGAGCGGACGGCCGCCGAGCTGTCCCAGGAGCTGGAGGCCAGCAGCGGGTCCATCAGCACCAACCTGAAGTTCCTCGTCAACGCGGGGCTGGTGACCAAGCGCACCCGCAGGGGCCGCCAGGCCGCCCAGTACCGCATCGACGAGAAGCGCTGGGCGGACCTGGTGCAGCGGAAGCTGGACGCGCTGGTCAGCGTGCGCGAGCTGACCGAGTCCGGGATGCGCCTGATGAGCGGTGACCCGGAGCGGGCGGTCAGGCTGCGCGCCGTGGACGACCTCTACGCGTGGCTGGCCACGGAGCTGCCCTCGCTCTGGGAGCGCAGGCCCTCGCGCTGATCCCCGGCGCCCTCGACGTCGCGGACGCGGGTGACCAGCCACAGGCCCGCGGTCGCGACGACGACCACGGCCGAGCCGAGCACGTGCAGCGACACCAGGGCCTCGGGGATGCCGAGGAAGTACTGGACCATCCCCGAGGTGCCCTGGGCGAGCACGGCGGCCACCAGGAGCCAGTAGCGCTTGCGCGCGGCCCTGAGGTGGAAGTGCAGCGCGAAGCCGAGCGCGATGAGCATCCCCAGGAACAGGAACAGCAGGTCGGCGTGCAGCTGCGCGACGGTCTCGATGTCCACCTGGAGGCGCGGGGTGTCCGCGTCGCCAGCGTGGGGGCCCGCGGCGGTGGTGAAGGTGCCCGCGACCAGCAGCAGGCCCAGCACGCCCGTCTGGACGCCCTGGAGGGCCATCAGGGGGCGGGGCAGCAGCGGCCGGGGCGGCGCGTCGCCCTCGCGCAGCGCGCCGACCAGGAACACGGCGTACCAGACCAGGACCATCGAGATCAGGAAGTGCACGCTCACCGTCCACCAGGCCAGGCCGGCGAGCACGGTGATCCCGCCGACGACGGCCTGCAGGACCACACCGCCGAACTGGACCAGGGCCAGCTTGAGCACGCGCGGGCGGCGGGGCCGGTCGAACCAGGCGGCCAGCACGGTCAGCGCCGTGATGATCGTGATGACGCCGGTGAGCGTCCGGTTGCCGAACTCCACCCACTGGTGCAGCGCGGCCACCTCCGGGTGCTCGACGGGGGTGAAGCTGCCCTCGAAGCACTGGGGCCACGTCGGGCACCCCAGGCCGGAGCCGGTCACGCGGACGACGGAGCCCGTGACGGTGATGCCTGCCTGGGCGAGGACCGCCGCGATGGCGAACGAGCGCTGGCCTGAGCGCAGGAAAGAGGTGAACCAGGACGGTGCGGACACGCACCGATGGTAGGCAAGGTGGTCGGCGGAGCGTGACCGGGGGTTGACAAGATCGGGCGGTGCATGGTTAGGCGGTCCGTGGCAAGGGACCTAGGTCCTGCCGACCGGACGACCGGGTGTCGGGCACGTCGCCGCCCGGCGCGGCGGGCCGGTCAGCTCGCTGCTGCCGGGTGCCGGGGTCGCGCGCGGGGGACGCGGTCGAGCAGACCGACGGCGCTGTCGACCACGGGGAGCACCGTCGCGGGGTCGATGGGCCCCTCGAAGACGGCGTAGAGGAAACCGGACTCGAACCGCCACGTCACGTCCTGCTGCGGGCCGGGCAGGGCGTCGGTGCGCGCGGCGAACCAGCGCAGCGCCTCCGCGTTGAACGCGCTGCGCGCGCTCGCCAGGTCGAGCCCGCGCGCGCTGAACTCCACGTCCGCGGGCGAGTCCAGCGGCACGCGGCTGTCCCGGTCCCGCTCGCCCGCGACCGGCAGCCCGGCCTCGTGGGCGAGCGCCATCCGCTCGTGGTGGGGCAGGCCCCTGAGCCGGATCAGGGACATCGGCGGCAGCGGGTGGGTGGCCACCTCGATCCGGTGCTCCACCACCCAGTCGACTCCGATGAGTCTCGGGTGCCGCAGCACCCGCACCGAGTTCTCGGTGACCCGGATGTGCCAGGGGCCGCGCCGCAGGTCCAGCGCGAGGTCGGACCGGAGCGCCGACCGCTGGTAGAACCAGAACGGGAACAGGGAGTCGCGCGGTCCGAGGAGCAGCGGGCGCACCGACGCCGACCGGGGCGCCGCCCCGTCCCCCGGCCCCGTCACCCCTCCTCCGTGCGCGCTCGCCAGCGGCGCCAGCGCCGCGGCCCGCTCAGCCAGTTCCCGCCCGCGCGCGTGGAACTGCGACCGGCGGCGGATGAGCGCGAACGTCAGCCAGGCGCCCAGCGCCACCAGCGTGATGGGGCTGGTCAGGTACTCCGCGATGCTCTGCGCCACTTCGGGCAGACCGGCTTTCTCGGCCATCAGAGGTCCAGATCTCCCTTGATGCTCTGCTTGGACCGGTCGGTCCCGGTCCCGTCGTAGGCCGCCTGCTTCTCCAGGCCCGCCAGGTTCCGCGCGCCCTTCTCGTGCAGCGGCAGCACCTGGGCCTCCAGTTCGCCGCCCGCCGCCTGCGCGAACGACCTGCCCGCGCCCTGCTGCACCCGCTCGCCGACCAGGCCGTCCTTGCTCATCAGCCGGTCGAGCGGGGAGTTCAGCGTCTTCTGCCACCGGGAGCCGGACCGGGCCGCCAAGCGGGCGTCGGCGGCCCTGCTGGCGGCGGCCTTGTCCGCCATCGCCTTCCGGAAGGCGGGCCTGATGGTCCGCATCCGGCCGACCAGGCGGCGCAGGAAGTCCACGATCCTGGTCAGGAACCCGCGCAGCTTGGCGACGATCCTGGCGACCCGGCCCGCGCTGGCCGCGACCCGCACGCCGGTGGCCGCGCCCGCCGCCGCCGTCGAGCCGCCCGCCGTGGGGATCGCGGCGGCCAGCGCGGGAATCCAGATCATGATCAGCCAGGTGATCAGCTCGGTGAGGACCGCCTTGATCACGTCCTCGACCACGGTCATGACCATGCTGGAGATCTGGAGCAGTTGGGCCAGCTCACCGGCGTGCCCGGCGACCCCGTCGACACCGCCCGCGAACTGCCCCAGGCGCTCGGCGGCTGCCTCGGCGGCCCCGCCCTCCCAGCCCTGCACCTTGCCGCTCAGGTCCCGGTCGAAGGACTCGCGCAGCTTCGCGACGCCCTCGCCGATGGCGTTGAAGTTCTCGGCCGCCTGCGCCAGCGCGGGACCGTCGCCGCTGACGAAGTGGATCGCGTCCTCCAGCGGCTGCACGACGCTGATCAGGAAGTTCAGCCCCTGCCCGATCAGCCAGCCGAGCGGGTCCATCGCGATGGACGTGGCGGAGGCGCCCACCGATTGGATCAGCGCCGACGCCTCCGAGGTGAGCGCCTGATCCCCACCCGGCTCACCGGTCTTGCTCGCCGCCTCGGCGGTCTTCAGGTAGTTCCCGTAGAACGGGGCGGCCTCGGCGGCCTTCTGCCCGGTGGTCTTCTCGCCGACGGTGATCTCGACCCCGCCCGCTTCCACCTTCTCCTCGGCCACGCGCTACCTCCCGCCGCTTCCGGTGTCGATGCCGTCGAAGGCCCGCTGGATCGCCTCTTCGGGGCCCCGGTAGTCCTCGGCGGTCGCCCGGAAGCGCTCACCCACCCCCTGCAGGCCGTCCTCCAGGTCGCCGAACAGCTCCTTGAGGTCACCGAGCATCCCGGTGTAGGTGCTCTTCACGAACAGCCCGACGACGCCCCAGGACTTGTCGCCGACGTCGGCCCGGTCGACCAGGCCCTTGATCTGCCCGGCCGTGCCCGCGTGCCCGTCGGCCGCGCCCGCGAAGCCCTCCAGCTCCGCCGGGTCCACGCTGAAGCCGCCGCTCATCGCCCGTCCTCGTCGTCGTAGAGGTTGAGGAAGCGGTCGTTCTGCTCGCCTCCGGGACCGGCCTGCGGCTTCGGCTGCTGCTTCCAGCCCTCGTTCATGAAGTTCCGCTCGGAGAAGTCCTCCTGCTGCGTTTCACGGCCCTGTGCTTCACGGCCCCGTGGCTTGCCCGGCTCGGGCTTGCCGGTCCGCGCTCCGGGTTGCGGCCTGCCGGGTTGCGGCTGGGCGGGCGGGGGCGTCGGCCCCTGCGGTGGCGCGGGACGAGCAGGCGGCGCGGGTGGCGCGGGTGGCGCGGGTGGGCGCGGCGGGGCCTGCTGCGGGGGAGCGGTCGCCTCGTCGGCGGTCACCGCCCGCAGCTCCTCCTTGGACATGCCGAACAGCTCGGCCTGGGTCTCCAGCACCTGCTCGGTCAGGTCCAGGTCGTCGCCGAACGCCTCGCCGAGCGCCCCGTCGACGATCCCCGCCTGCCTGCGCGCCGCCTCGGCGACCGCCTTGCGCAGCGTCGACATCAGCTCGCCCGCGAGCGCGTGCGCGGGCTTGCGCACGGCCTGCTCGGTGAGCCTGATGTCCAGGACCGCCCCGGAGGGGCCCGCGACGACGGTGACGGACCGGTCCGCCGAGGTCGCCGCGACCTCCAGCTCGGCCAACCGCTGCCGCATGTCGTCGACACCCGCGAACTGCCCCTCGACGCGGGTCATCCGCGCCTGGAACCGCTCGAACTGCGCGATGAGCTGCTCAAAATCCGCTGACAAAGCACGCCCCCCAAGGCCGTCCCCCGTGTGATCGGCCCACATCGTGACCGCTCAACGGGTGATTCCGGGGGAGAACGGGTGAAACGGGGCCGGAAAGCCGAGAGCGGGAGCGCCCACCTGGGGGCGCTCCCGCTCTCGGGAAATGTCGGTACCGCTCGGCTCAGCTCAGCTCAGCTTCGTCGTCCGCGTCGCCGCGATCCCGGCCACCGCGCCCCACGCCACCAGCACCGCCACCGGCCCGAGGCCAGGACCGGTCCCGCGCACCAGCGCGGCCTCCAGGCCCTCCACCAGCGCGGCCGACGGCAGCAGGCCCACCACGGCGCCGACGCCCGACGGCATCGAGTCCGGGCTCAGCGCGACCCCGCCGACCAGCAGCAGCAGGAACCACACGATGTTCGCCAGCGCCAGCACGACCTCCGCGCGCAGCGCCCCGCCGAGCAGCACGCCCAGCGCGCCGAACGCCAGCGTCCCCAGCACCACCAGCAGCGCCGCCCAGGCGAGCCCGGCGGCGGTCGGCGACCAGCCGAGCAGCAGCGCCGTCACGCCCAGCACGGCCATCTGCACCACGACCACCGCGAACCCGGCGGTGATCCGCCCGACCACCAGCAGCCACCTCGGCAGCGCGGTCGCCGCGAGCCGCTTGAGCACGCCGTAGCGCCGGTCGAACCCCAGCGCGATCGCCTGCCCGGTGAACGCCGACGAGATCACCGCCAGCGCGAACACCCGCGCCGCCGCCGACGCCACCCTCGGCTCCGGCACCGGCAGCACCGTCGCCAGGGTCAGGGCGACCAGCAGCCCCAGCGGGATGATCAGGGTCAGCAGCAGCTGCTCGCCGTTGCGCAGCGTCAGCACCGTCTCGGTCCTGGCCTGCGCCAGCAGCATCCGCCCCAGCGGGGCCCTGCCCGGCGCGGGCGCGAAGGTGCCCGGTTCGAACCTCACGACCGCAGCTCCCTGCCGGTCAGCTCCAGGAACACGTCCTCCAGGCTGCGCTTGGCCACCGTCAGCTCCTCGGCGAGCACGCCCTGCTGGGCGCACCACGACGTCACGGTCGACACCACCTGCGGGTCGACCTTGCCCTCGACCAGGTACGCGCCCCGGACGGTCTCGCGCACCCCCATGCCCTCGGGGAGGGCGGCGATCAGCAGCGAGGTGTCCAGGCCCGGCCTGGCGCGGAAGCGCAGCTGCTGCTCGTCGGCGCCGTGCGCGGTCAGCTCGCTCGGGCTGCCCTGCGCGACCACCCGCCCGCTGTCCACGATCACCACGTGGTCGGCCAGCGCCTCGGCCTCGTCCATCAGGTGCGTGGTCAGCAGCACGCTCACCCCGTCGGCCTTGAGGGCCGCGACGAGGTCCCACACGAGCCTGCGCGCCTGCGGGTCCATGCCCGCCGTCGGCTCGTCCAGGAACACCAGCTCCGGCCTGCCGACGAGCGCGCACGCCAGCGACAGGCGCTGCTGCTGCCCGCCGGACAGCCGCTTGTACGTGGTGCGGCCGACGCCGTCGAGCCCGAGGACCTCCAGCAGCCAGGCCGGGTCCAGCGGGTTCGCGGCGCACGCGGCCACCAGCCGCAGCATCTCGTCCGCCCGGATGCCGGGGTACCCGCCGCCGCCCTGGGGCATCACGCCCACGCGGGGCCGCAGCCGGTCGCCGTCGCGCCACGGGTCCAGCCCGAGCACGCGCACCTGACCCGCGTCGGCGGCGCGGAAGCCCTCGCACACCTCGACGGTGGTCGTCTTGCCCGCGCCGTTCGGGCCGAGCAGCGCCAGCACGCTGCCCCGCTCCAGGACGAGGTCGAGGCCGTTCACCGCGGTCTTGGCGCCGTACCGCTTCACCAGCCCCGACACTTCCACGGCAGGGCGATGGGGTTTCGGGCTCACGAAGGGCAGCGTAGGCCAATGGGGGTGGGGCTGGCCCCACCAGGGTTCTCCAGGAAGCTCCAGGGTCGTGTGGGGGGACTTCCCGATATCCCCGGATGGATCATTCCGCCATTATCTCCGTGTGGACGAGAACCGGGTGGAAATAGTCGCGGCGCCGCGGGCGCTGGCTGTTGCCGCACTCGTCGTCTCGCCTTTTCCCGTAGTTTACCTGCACCTCTCGTCCGGCAGTACGATCAGCCCTGTCCAGAACACGATCAGCGATTACGTCTCCGTTTCCGGTGGGACCTGGCTGCTGGGTCTCACCGCACTCGCGCTGGCGGTGGGGTCGATCGCGTTGCTGGTGGGCATGGTGCGCTCGGGTTTGCCGAGGCGGGGGCCGGTGGCGGTGCTCATCGGCCTGTGGGCGGCGGGGCTGGCCGTCGTGGCGGTCTTCCCGACCGACCCGCTCGGAGCCCCGACCTCGGTGACCGGACTGGTGCACAGGTACGCGGGCGCGGTGATGTTCGCGAGTCTCCCGATCGCCGGTTGGCTCGTTTCCCGCGCATTCCTGCCGAGCCCTTCGCTGCGTCGCCTCTCGGTACTCGCCGGATTCGCTTCCGGCGCATTCATGTTGAGCCACACGGCGGTATTGGGCGCGGGGAGCGGGATGGTCCTGCTCGGTCTCTTCGAACGCGTCCTGTTCGTCGTGCTGTACGCGCTGCTGTTCACGCTGGCGGCTGCGCTCTCCGAGCGGGAGGGGACGTCGTGACGTGGATCGCGGTGGGGCTGGCGGTGGTCGGGGCGGTGTTCTTCGCGCTGGCCGCGCGCCTCCAGCACGGGGCGGTGCGGGCGGTGGAGGGGCCGCTGCGGGTGGCCGCGCTGCTGGGCAGACCGCGCTGGCTCGTCGGGCTGGCGCTGATGGTCGTGGGCGCGGGCGTGCACGCGGTGGCGCTGGGCGTGGCCCCGCTGAGCGTGGTGCAGCCCGTGGGCGTGCTGGCGATCGGCGTGACCGCCGTGCTCGACCGGCGCTGGGCCCGGCTGCCCGCGGTGCTGGTGACCACGCTCGGCGTCGGCGCGTTCGTGCTGCTCGCGGCGGGCAGCGCCACCCCGACCGAGGTGCGGCCCGAGGCGGAGCTGCAGGCCGTGCTGGTGTGCCTGGCGCTGCTGGCGGCGGCCGGGCTCGCCGGGGTGATCACCACCCGGCCCGCGCTGCGCTCGCTGGCGTTCGGCTCGGCGGGCGGCGTCGCCTACGGCTGCGTGTCCCTGCTGATGCGCGCGGTGTCCCAGGACTTCCAGGCCGGCGCGCTCGACCTGTCGTCGGCGCTCGCGGTGGTGGCCATCGTGGTCGCGCTGCTGGTCGGCGGCTGGTTCATCCAGCACGCCCACGCGGGCGGCTCGTCGCACCTGGTCGTGGCCTGCCTGACCGCCGTGGACCCGCTGGTCGCGGTGGGCCTCGGCGCCTTCCTGCTCGGTGAGGCCGTCGCCACCGGCGCCCCGGTCGCACTGGGCCAGCTGGCCGCCGCCGGGGTCGCGGTCGCGGGCGTGGCCGCGCTGGCCCGCGCCGAGCACGACCCGGAGGCCGGGCACGACCCGGAGGCCGGGCACGACCGGCACGACGGCCCCGACCGCACCGCCCCTGACGCGGACCCTGACGCCGACCCTGACGCCGCCCGGTCGGCAGACCCCGACTCCACCTGGCCCGCAGGCCGCGCCGCCGCCCGGTCGGCGCGCCGCGAAACCTCCCCGCCCGCCGACCGCGACACCACCCGGCCCGCCGCACCCGCTGCCCCCGCCCGCGCCCACGACGACCCCCGCCCCGCAGGCCCCCGCCGCACCACCCACGACCACGCCCGCACCCGGCCTGCCGCCCCCGATGCGTCCGCCCGCACCACCCACGGCCGCGACGCCACCCGGCTCGCCGCACCCGCTGCCCCCGCCCACGCCCACGACGGCGCCCGCCCCGCAGGCCCTCGCCGCACCGCCCGCGACCGCGACGCCACCCGGCCCACTGACCCCGACGCCCCCGCCCGCACCACCCCGGACCACCGCACCACCCCAGCCCACCGCGGCCCCCAGCCGCTCCTCACCCCCGCGCGCGAACGGTCAGCGGACCGGGGCGCGGCTGCCCGCGAGGGCCGTCCCGCGCGGAGGGGCACCACCACCGGGGGACCCGGTCCCCTGCTGGAGCGAATCGACCACCTCGGAACGGAGAACGACGTGAACGATGGCCGCGCCCTGCGCATCCTCATCGCCGCCGAGACCTTCCCGCCGGACGTCAACGGCGCCGCGCGCTTCGCGCACCGCCTCGCGGCCGGGCTCGCCGGTCGCGGGCACGACGTGCACGTCGTGTGCCTGGCCCCCGGCGGCGAACCCGGAACCGAGCGGGTGGACGGCATCACCGTGCACCGCCTGCGCTCGCACCGCACCCCGTTCCACCGCACGTTCCGGGTCGGCGTGCCCTGGCAGGTGTCCAAGGACGTCGCGGGCGTGCTCGACGCGGTCCGCCCGGACGTCGTCCACGTGCAGGCGCACTTCGTCGTCGGCCGCTACGCCCTGCGCCTGGCCGCCGAGCGCGGCATCCCGACCGCCGCGACCAACCACTTCATGCCGGAGAACCTGTTCGGCCACGCCCACGTCCCCGGCTGGCTCCAGGGCGTCGCCTCCCGCTGGGCGTGGCGCGACCTGCGCAACGTCTTCGACGTCGCCGACGTGGTCACCGCCCCCACGCCCCGCGCGGTGTCCCTGCTGCACGACAACGGGTTCCCGCGCCGCGCGGTGCCGGTGTCCTGCGGCATCGACGTCGACCGCTACCGCCGCCACCCGGCCCCCGCCAACGACCGGCCGACCGTGCTGTTCGTGGGCAGGCTCGACGAGGAGAAGCGGGTCGACGAGCTGCTGCGCGCCGCCGCGCTGGTGCCGCTGGTGAAGGTCGACCTGGTCGGCGACGGCTCGTGCCGCGCGGAGTGGGAGAGGCTCGCCCGCGAGCTCGGCATCGCCGACCGGGTCCGGTTCCGCGGCTTCGTCGACGAGGAGGAGCTGCTCCGGGCCTACGCGGGCGCCGACATCTTCTGCATGCCCGGCGTGGCGGAGCTGCAGAGCCTGGCGACGATGGAGGCCATGGCCGCGGGCAAGCCGGTCGTGGCCGCCGACGCGATGGCGCTGCCGCACCTGTGCCGCCCCGGCCGCAACGGCTGGCTGTTCCAGCCCGGCGACGTCGCCGAGCTGGCGACCAGGCTGCACGCGCTGGCCGCCGACCCGGCGCTGCGGGCCAGGATGGGCGCGGCGAGCGGCGAGCTGATCGCCGCGCACGCCATCGACTCCACCCTGGCCGCGTTCGAGGGCCTCTACGCCGAGGCGATGGGCTCGGCCACGGCAGCCGCGCCCGCCGCGCTCGCCGCCTGAGCGCGGGAGACCCGGTCGGCCACCCGGCGCGCGGCCCGCTTCCCGGCGGGCCTGAGCACCGGGTGGCCGTCCCGCACGCCCACCAGGAACCGGAACAGCCCGCCGTGCCCCTCCAGCCTGCGCAGGAACGCGGCCTCGTCGCGGACCCCGGCCAGCACCGCCTGGTCCTCGATGGCGGCCAGGATGCGCGCCCGCCCGCGCAGCGGCACCCACCAGGTGGTGACCAGCAGCAGCACCACCCCGAACCCGGCGCCGGTCCACAGCACCGCCTCCCACGCGGTGAACCTCAGGTCCAGCGCCCGCAGCAGCACCACCAGCGCCAGGTACCCGGTTCCGTACACCCCGGCCCACCCGGCGGTCGCCGCCGAGGGCGGCTCGGCGTGCTCGGTCACCCACGGCGAACCGCCACCGGACGGGTCCGCGCCCGACCCCGAGCCCGACCCCGAGACGCCCGGTCCACCGCCCACCGCGGCGGGCTCCTCGGCCCGCCGCCACCGCTGCATCGACCGCCCCAGCGAGAACGACGCGCCGAACCCGATCGCCACCGCGGCCAGCGACGCCAACCCCAGGACCCACCAGTCCGCCTCGACCAGCCACCGGGCCGCCCCCCGCGCGCCCAGCCACAGCGCCCCGGCCGCCGCCACCACCCCGACCAGCCGCTTCGGCACCCGCACCCGCCCCAGCACCGCCAGCGGCGTGCCCACCGGCGACGGCAGGCTGCCCAGCGCCAGCAGGCACGCCACCACCAGCCCCACCCCGGCGATCGCGACGACCCCGGTGGTGGCCTCCTGCGGGTTCGTCCCACCGCCCAGCGCGTCCCGCGACCGCGTCACCGCCACCGACGCCAGCGGCAGCACCGGCGACAGCAGCACCAGCCCGTGCAGCAGCGTCCCGGACCGCAGCGCGGCGTACCCGAACGCGGCCAGCAGCGTCGCCGCCCCCAGCGCCGCCGCCGGGGCCACCGCCCAGCCGGGCAGCAGGTCGAACAGCGACAGCACCAGCAGCGCCCCGCCCAGCGCCAGCCCGACCAGCCCCAGGAACCTCGACAGGTTCCCGCCCCTGGTCAACCCGTTGATCATCCAGTAGGGCAGCAGCGCCGCCCCGCGCAGCGCCCTGGTCAGCGGCTTCACCGGCCCCAGCCCCGACCGCTCGCTGTCGGCCACGGTCACCGCGACCGCCGCCGCCGTCGCCGCCGTGCGGATCACCTGGTCGCTGCCCGCCTCCTGGCCGATCGGCTCCCGCCCGATGCCCGCCCGGTCGAACGCGCGCAGCGCCAGCACGCCCAGCGCCGCCGTCTCCTCGGTGCTGATCGGCGGCGTGGCGAGCCTGGCCAGCAGCCCGGCGTGCTCCTCCAGGAACAGCTCGCCGCGCGAGCGCCGGTCCGCCCCGTCCGCCCGGTCGGCCAGGATCGCCTGCCGCAGCGCGGGCAGCTCCTCGCAGATGATCCGCGCGTGCAGCCCCCACGCGGCCAGGTCGGCGAGCGCCGCGCAGGTGGGCGGCAGGTCGGACTCGCCGGAGGCGTACACCCCGGTCAGCTCGGCCACCGCCGCCTCCCGCGCCGCCCTCAGCTCCTCCGGCAGCGCGCTGCCGAACAGCTCCGCCACCAGGTCCGCCACCACCGCCCCGGCGCGCTGCGCGGCGTCACCGGGCAGCCCGCCCGCGAGCTTGTCGACCCGCCGCAGCCTGGTCGGCTCGAACAGCACCCGGCACAGCATCGACGCCCCGTCGAGCCTGCCCCAGATCCAGTCGTTGACCCGCCAGGACCGCTTGAGGAACCCGGAGAACCGGCTCAGCGACGCCCCGCCCGCCTTGTCGTCGGGGGTGCGGCTGTAGTCGGCGAACGCGTTGCGGGTGCGCAGGCTGACCTGCACCAGCTCCACCGCCTGGTCGAGCCCGCTGATCGAGTCGTCGGCCAGGCACGTCGTGGCCACCTCCAGCGCGAGCAGCCGGGACAGCCACACGTCGTCCCCGACCAGCCCCACCTCGGACTCGCCCGCGGTCATCGGCTCGGTCAGCAGCAGGCACCACGGCTCCAGCCCGACCATCGACCGCCGCTCCGGGCTCAGCCCGGTGATGATCGCGTGCGCGTGCCCGAGCACCTCGGCGACCAGCGCCACCTGCGCCCGCACCCGCTGCCCGAGCTCCTCGTCGGAGTCCGCGCCCATCCGCTCGGTGAAGTTCTGCAGCCGCTCCCGCCAGTACACCTGGTTCAGCTCGACCGGCCGGTCCTCGGGCAGCTCCAGCCAGGCGCGCACCCGCGCCTCCACGCCCGCCCGCACCTGCTCCGAGTCCAGCTCCTCGTGCAGCCTGCGCAGCTCGGCCCGCACCCGGTGCAGCACCGTCCGGTCGCCGGTGATCCGCGCGCAGTCCTCGAGGCCCGGCCCCTCGGCGGGCACCACCCACACCAGCCGCTTGAGCAGGTCCATCGCCGCGGTGACCAGCCGCTCGGCCATCGAGATGCCCCACGGCCAGCCGGTGACCGGCGCGGCCACCGGCAGCGGCGGCACCGGCACGTACGGCAGGCTGCCGTGCTCGCGCAGCCAGGTGCGCTGCGCGACCTCGGCGGCGGCCCGCACCCGCTCGAACGTCCAGCCCGCCGCGTTCGAGCCGGGCTTGTCCAGCTCGCGGGTGGCCAGGTCGCGGGCGGCGAGCCGGATGCGCACGTCCTCGTAGTGCCCGCGCAGGGTCCTGGTCAGCTCGTACAGGCTGCGGGTGATCGGCGCGTCCTCGCGGTGCAGCCGGGACAGCAGCGCGCTGCGCCCGCCGCGCCGGGTCGCGGCCCGCCGGTTGTGCTCCTCGATGCGCTCCACGTAGGTGCGCCCGCTCTGGCTGGTCAGCGCGCCCAGCAGCTGCCCGCCAGCGCCGACCGCCGTCGGCGGGCCGGGCTCGGCGGACGCGGCGCCCTCGGACGCGCCGGGCGCGTGCGGGAACACCAGCAGCATCACCCGCCGCACCGGGCCCTCGGCGGGCATCCGGTCGATCGCCTCCAGCGCCTCCCTGGTGGGGGTGTTGACCAGCACGCCGCCGTCCACCGCGTACCGGGACAGGTCGCGGTCGCCGTCGGTCCACGAGGCCACGCCCGCCATGTCGACCGGGCCGCCGCCGTTGACCGGCACCCGCGAGGGCTCGAACGCGAACGGGAACGACGCCGACGAGCGCGCGGCCAGCGCCATCCGGGGGATGAGCCGGTCCAGCTCGCTCGGGGCGAAGTCGTCGCGCGGGCGCTCCTGCGCGGTCTCCCCGGCGGGCCTGGCCCACCCGTACGGGTCACGCCGGAACGAGAAGCTGCCCTGGTGGCTGGACTGGACCAGGGCCTCGCCGAGGTCGTCGTAGGTCACCGACGGCACCCCGGTGAGCAGGGTCGTGGTGATCCGCAGGTCCACCGGGCGCTCGTGCGCGGGCAGCGGCCGGTAGTCGTCGGTGAGGCGTTCGAGGGCCTCGTGCAGCCGGGGCAGGAAGAACTCGTCGCCGCGCAGCAGCGACACCGGGTCGCCCTGGAACGGGGTGCGCAGCAGCTGCTCCATGCGGCCCTGCTCGGACCACAGGTCCCGCAGCCGCTCCAGCTTCGCGGCCTCGTTGACCTGCGCCAGCGCCAGCGCGGCCCCGTTGATGCCGCCCGCCGAGGTGCCGGTGATGACGTCGGCGCGGGCGGTCGCGCCGACCATGTCGAGCAGGTGCCGGTAGGGGCCCGAGCTGCGGGTGAGCCGGTCCACCTCCAGCACCGAGCCGCCCATCCACACGGCCAGGCTCACCCCGCCGTTGAGCACCACCGCGAAGCGGACCTGCTCCTTCGGGATTCCCCCGGCCCCGGCCTGCGGGTTCTGCTCCGAGCCAGCGCTCACGCCCGTTCCCCCTCGATCACCCGTGGTGGGCTTCCAAGATCCCTGCGGACACTGGAAGGACACCACGGACATCTCGTGCGAGTGAGGCGGGGTTACCCCTCGTGACCGAATTGCTGCTCAGCGCGGTCGGGACACCCGGCGGGGGCGCGCGGTCGAGCTACGCGGCTCCGGGCAGCGGGTCCTTCCGGATCAGCGGCCCGACGTGCTTGCGCGCCACGAACAGGCACACCGCGAACACCAGCACCGCCCCCAGCACCGCCTGCGGCAGCACGTACGCGCGCCCGTCGAACGCGGCCCCGGTCGGCGGCAGGACCACCGCGATGATCGCGCTGCCCGCCGTCGCCACCAGCCGGAACCGCTTGGCCAGCACCGCCGTCGCCAGCGGCAGCGCCGCCCACAGCAGGTACCAGGGCTGGAGCACCGGCCCGAGCACCAGCACCGCGCCCAGGCCCGCGCCGAGCCCGTTGACCGCCTTGATCCGGCCCCGGAACGCCTTCCACAGCAGCGAGCCGACGATCACCACGTACACCGCCTGCCCGATCAGCCTGCCGAGCGCGATCGTCGAGTCGGTGTGGTTGCCCAGGCCCAGCGCCAGCCCCAGCCCGCCGCCGAGGAAGCCCAGCGCGGTCGGCGGCGACATCCAGCTCTTGACCGTGCCCGCCGTGTTCAGCGTCTCGGTCCACCCGAACCCGAGCCCGGTGCCGAAGCAGGTCGCCACGGTCACCACCACGGCCACCACCAGCATGAACACCGCCACCGACAGCAGGTCGCGCAGCCGTCCGCCGCGCCTGCGGGCCACGATGATGCCGAGGAAGCCCAGCGCCAGCGCGGCCGGGAGCTTCACCATCGCGCCGAGCGTGATCAGGGCCGCGCCGAGCGCCACCCACAGCAGCTCGTCGCGGGTGAGCGGGTCGCCGGGGTTGTGCACCGGGAGGCGGCGCAGCGCCACCTCGATGCCGACCAGCATCAGGCCGATCGCCAGCGCCTCGTTGTGCACGCCCACGACCAGGTGGAACAGCACCAGCGGGTTCGCCGCGCCCAGCCACAGCGCGCTCACCTCGGGCACGCCGAACCGCACCGCGAGGCGCGGCAGCGCCCACACGATCATGGCCAGGCCGACCAGGGCGAGCATCCGGTGCAGGAACACGCCGGGCAGCACGTGGTCGCCGGTGACCGCCGAGATGACCCGGCCCAGCGCCAGGAACAGTGGCCCGTACGGGGCGGGGGTCTCGCGCCAGATGGTGGGGACGTTCTGGGTGAGCACGTTGTCCACGCCCAGCGCCGTGGCCGGTCCCAGCTCGTACGGGTCCTGGCCGTTGGCGGCGATCTGGCTCTGCGCGAGGTAGCTGTAGACGTCGCGGCTGAACATGGGCAGCACGAAGACCAGCGGCGTGATCCACATCATCAGCGTGCGGTCCATCTGGCTGCGCGAGACCAGCCTCGGGCGGCCGGGGCGGGCGAACCGGCCCAGCCACAGCCACGCCGAGACGATCATGAAGATGCCGGTCCAGGCCACCGCCAGCGTCGCGCTCGGCATCCGGGCGAACAGGCCCAGCACCGGGGTGCCCGGCAGCGGGCTCAGCACGGGCGCGGCGCCCGCGCCCAGCGACCCGGCCGCCAGCAGCAGCGCCCCGACCGTGCCCCACCGCCGCACGATGTCCAGCTGCCTGCGCTCGACGGCGTCCAGCGGAGCCGCCCCACCGATCCCGTCGCGGTCACCGAGAACCGCGCCGGTGATCACCCGCTCTCCACCCGTCCCCACCGGCGCAGGGTAGCGAAGCGCGGTGCACCCGGCGTTTCTCGGGCGGGTCGTGACCTGCTGCTATGCCACCGGGGCCGGTCGGCTCAGGCGGCCGGGGCGGGGGTGCGCAGGCCGCCGAGCAGCAGGTCCAGGTACCGGTGCGCGGTCGCGACGCGCTGCTCCCGCGCGCCGCCCGCCAGCCCCACCGCGTGCGCGACGCCGCACACCAGCGGCGTCAGGTCGTCGGCGGTCAGGTCCGCCCGCACGAGCCCGGCGACCCGCACCCGGTCGAGCACCGCGCCGCCCACCGTCCACATGGACAGCTTCAGCTCGGTGGTGCGCGGCAGCGCGTCGGTGGGGGAGGAGGCGACGCCGGGCACGGCCGCGTCGGTCACCTGCACCTCCACGACCCGGCGCAGGAACACGTCGAACGCCCGCCACGGGTCGGGTTCGGCGGCGGCCCGCTCGGCGGCGGCGACCAGCTCCTCCAGCCCCGGCGCGGCCACCGCCTCCACCAGCGCCTCGGCGGTGGGGAAGTGCCGGTAGACGGTGCCGACCCCGAGCCCGGCGCGGCGGGCGACGTCGTTGAGCTGCACCGGAGCCCCGTCGTCGATCAGCTCGCGGGCCACGCGGACGATCCGCTCCCAGTTCCGGGCGGCGTCCTTGCGCAGCGGGGTGGTCGGCACGCGGGCGAGTCTAGTCGCGCGGCCCGGACACCAGCCGCTCGCTGAGCGCCCGCACCGCAGCGGCCACGGCAGGGTCGGTCGCGGCGACCAGGGACGACCGCGCCGCGTCCCCGGCCGCCCCGGACGTGGACCGCGCGAACACCCGCCCCAGCACCGGCCACAGCGCCCGCAGCGCCGGGTGGACGATCCGGGGGTCGGCCATGGTCCGGGTGCTCAGGTCGGTCGACGCCCCGCCGGGGTCGGCCGCGAGCACCGCGACCCCGGTCCCGTCCAGCCGCTTCGCGAGGTCGAGCGCGTAGGCGAGGTTGGCCAGCTTGGCCCGCCCGTACCGGTGGAACCCGTAGTAGCCCCCGCCGGGCTCGGCCGAGTCGAACCGCCGCCCGCCCAGCACGACCGCGGCCGACGTCACGTTCACCACCCGGCTCGGAGCCCCGGCGGTGAGCGCGGGCAGCAGCAGCTCGGTGAGCAGGTAGGGCGACAGGTGGTTGAGCGCGAACGCCCCCTCGACCCCGCCGAACTCCCGCCGCTCCACGAAGAACCCGCCGACGTTGTTCACCAGCACGTCGAGCGGCCCCTCGCCGACCAGGACCCCGGCGAGCCCGCGCACCTCGTCGAGCGAGGACAGGTCGAACCGCAGGAACCGCGCCGGGACCGCGCCCCCGCCCTCCGCCCGCGCTCCCGCCGCCTCGCCGCCTGCCGCTGGCGCTTCCGCCGCCCGCGCACCCCGCTGCGCCGCCGCCCGAGCCGCCGCGTCGATCCGCCGAACCGCAGCCGCACCCCGCCCGGCGTCCCGCCCGACGACGGTGACCGCGAACCCGGCCTCGGCCAACCCCACCGCCGTCTCCACCCCGATCCCACCGGTGCCCGCCGTGACGACGGCACGCTTCGCGCCCATGACCCCTCCGATTGATCGGATGAACTATCCGTTTTCGGTCCGGACGGTAGCATGATGCGGATAACTAATCCGCTTCACTGTCGCCCGCGCCACCGCGCCACCGCGCCACCGCGCCACCGCGCCACCGCGCCACCGCGCCACCGGCCCCTGCCCGCTGCTCGCGCCGACCCGGCCGCGCCGCCGACCGCGACCCCGTGCGCCCCGCCTGCCCGCTGCCCGGCGACCGGCCCCACGCCGACCGGCCCCGCCGAGCCGTCCCGCCGAGCCGTCCTGCCGAGCCGTCCCGCCGAGCCGCCCAACCCGCCCAACCCGCCCGCCGCCCATCCCCGCCCATCCCCGCCCATCGGTCCCGCGTCACTCCGCCCGCCCCGCCGCTCTCGCCCGGCCCGCCACCCCGCCCCACCTTTTCGCTCGCCACCCCCGCTCCCCGCCGACCCCGCGAACCCCCAGCTCAAAGCCCCCTCCCGCCTCTCGCCTCCCCCCGGTTTTGCACCCCCGCCCTAAATAAGCAACACTGGTGTTGTGAAAAACGCCGGGGCCTTCGAAGCCGCCGTGCCCCAGGGGCACGACGGTCGGACCCGGCACACCGTGGCCCGACTGCTGCTGGAGCAAGGACCCATCACCGCCGCCTCGGTGGCGGAGCGGGTCGGCATCAGCCAGGCCGCGGTGCGCAGGCACATCGACGCGCTGGTCGCCGACGGCGAGGCGACCGGCCGGGAGGCGCCCAGGCGCGGCCAGCGAGGTCGCGGCAGGCCCGCCAAGCTCTTCCAGCTCACCGAGCAGGGGCGCGCCCGCTTCGGGCACGCCTACGACGACCTCGCCGTGGCCGCGTTGCGGTTCCTCGCCGAACAGGGCGGGGAGGAGGCGGTACGGGCCTTCGCCGAGCGCCGGGTGCACGCACTCGTCGACCGGCACCGCCAGGCCATCGTGGAGCAGTGCGAGCCCGCCGAGCGGACCAAGGCCCTGGCCGCCGCGCTGAGCAGGGAGGGCTACGCTGCCTCGGCGCGCGCCGCCGGGGCGGGCGAGCAGCTCTGCCAGCACCTGTGCCCGGTCGCGCATGTCGCCGCGGAGTTCCCGCAGCTGTGCGAGACCGAGACGGCGGCATTCGCCGACCTGCTCGGCACGCACGTGCAGCGGCTCGCCACCATCGCGAGGGGCGACGCCGTCTGCACCACGCACATCCCGAAGAGCAGCACCCCGAACACACCCCGCGACCCACATGGAGGGGAGCCCGCATGACTGCCGCTGCCGAGCAGCGAACCACCACGGTCCCGCTCACCCAGGAAGAGACCCTGGCGAGCATCGGGAACTACGAGTTCGGCTGGGCCGACTCGGATGTGGCAGGCGCGAGCGCCCGTCGTGGTTTGAGCGAGGACGTCGTCCGGGACATCTCGGGCAAGAAGAACGAGCCCGAGTGGATGCTGGAGTACCGCCTCAAGGCGCTGCGCCTGTTCGACCGCAAGCCGATGCCCTCGTGGGGCTCGGACCTGTCGGGCATCGACTTCGACAACATCAAGTACTTCGTGCGCTCCACCGAGAAGCAGGCCGCTTCCTGGGAGGACCTGCCCGAGGAGATCAAGAACACCTACGACCGGCTGGGCATCCCCGAGGCGGAGAAGCAGCGCCTCGTCGCGGGCGTCGCCGCCCAGTACGAGTCCGAGGTCGTCTACCACCAGATCCGCGAGGACCTGGAGGAGCAGGGCGTCATCTTCCTGGACACCGACACCGGTCTCAAGGAGCACCCCGAGCTCTTCAAGGAGTACTTCGGCTCGGTCATCCCGGCAGGCGACAACAAGTTCTCCGCGCTGAACTCCGCGACCTGGTCCGGCGGCTCGTTCATCTACGTGCCCAAGGGCGTCCACGTGGACATCCCGCTCCAGGCCTACTTCCGGATCAACACCGAGAACATGGGCCAGTTCGAGCGGACGCTGATCATCGTCGACGAGGACGCCTACGTCCACTACGTCGAGGGCTGCACCGCCCCGATCTACTCCTCCGACTCGCTGCACTCCGCGGTCGTGGAGATCGTCGTGAAGAAGGGCGGTCGCTGCCGCTACACGACGATCCAGAACTGGTCGAACAACGTCTACAACCTGGTCACCAAGCGGGCCAAGGCCGAGGCGGGCGCGACCATGGAGTGGGTCGACGGCAACATCGGCTCCAAGGTCACCATGAAGTACCCGGCCGTGTACCTGATGGGCGAGCACGCCAAGGGCGAGGTCCTCTCCATCGCGTTCGCGGGCGAGGGCCAGCACCAGGACACCGGCGCGAAGATGGTCCACATGGCCCCCCACACCTCCTCGACCATCGTGTCGAAGTCGGTGGCGCGCGGCGGCGGCCGGGCCTCGTACCGCGGCCTGGTCCAGGTCAACAAGCGGGCGCACCACTCCAAGTCCACGGTCAAGTGCGACGCGCTGCTGGTCGACACGATCAGCCGCTCCGACACCTACCCGTACGTGGACGTCCGCGAGGACGACGTGGCCATGGGCCACGAGGCCACCGTCTCCAAGGTGTCCGAGGACCAGCTGTTCTACCTGATGTCGCGCGGCCTCAACGAGGACGAGGCCATGGCGATGATCGTGCGCGGGTTCGTCGAGCCCATCGCGCGCGAGCTCCCCATGGAGTACGCGCTGGAGTTGAACCGCCTGATCGAGCTTCAGATGGAAGGGGCCGTCGGCTGACATGGCCGTCACCACCGAAGAGCAGCACGGCCTGACGGCCCACTCGCACGGCGCGGGAACGCTGGTCACCTCGCGCGCCGACCACTTCACGTCCTACGACGTGGCGGCGTTCGAGGTGCCCGGCGGGCGCGAGGAGATCTGGCGCTTCACCCCGCTCAAGCGCATGGCGGGCCTGCACAGCGGGGCCGAGGCCACCGGCGCGGCCACCGTCGAGGTCGACGCGCCCGAGGCCGTCCAGGTCGAGACCGTCGACCGCGACGACGAGCGCCTCGGCGCCGCGGGCGTCCCCGGCGACCGGGTCGCCGCCCAGGCGTGGTCCTCGTTCGCCCAGGCGACCGTGATCACCCTGCCCGGCGACACCGAGCTGGCCCCGACCACCGTGACCGTCACCGGCGCGGGCCAGGGCCAGGTCGCGTACGGCCACGTGCAGGTGCGCGCGGAGAAGTTCGCCAAGGCCGTCGTGGTCCTGGACCACCGGGGCTCCGGCGCGTACGCCGACAACGTCGAGATCGTCGTCGGCGACGGCGCGGACCTCACCGTCGTCACCGTGCAGGACTGGGCCGACGACGCGGTGCACGTCTCCACGCACCACATCCGGCTCGGCCGCGACGCCAAGGTGCGGCACACCGCCGTCACCCTCGGCGGCGACCTGGTCCGGCTCACCCCCCTCGTGTCCTACGCGGACAGGGGCGGCGACGCCGAGCTGCACGGCCTGTACTTCGCCGACGCGGGCCAGCACCTGGAGCACCGGCCGTTCATCGACCACTCGGTGCCGAACTGCCGCAGCAACGTCGTCTACAAGGGCGCGCTGCAGGGCGAGGGCGCGCACACCGTGTGGATCGGCGACGTCCTGATCCGCGCGGCGGCCGAGGGCACCGACACCTACGAGCTGAACCGCAACCTGGTCCTCACCGACGGCGCCCGCGCCGACTCGGTGCCGAACCTGGAGATCGAGACCGGCGAGATCGAGGGCGCGGGCCACGCCAGCGCCACCGGCCGGTTCGACGACGAGCAGCTGTTCTACCTCCAGGCCAGGGGCATCCCCGAGGACCAGGCGCGCAGGCTGGTCGTCCGGGGCTTCTTCCACGAGATCCTGCTCAAGATCAGCGTCCCCGAGGTGCGCGAGCGCCTGGAGGCCGCGATCGAGGCGGAACTGGAAGCCGTGGGCGCGTGACCGCCGTCCGGGTGTGCTCGCTCGCCGACCTGACCGACCGCGTGCCGGTCGCGTTCCAGGTCGGCGACGAGCAGGTCCCGGTCGTGCTGGTCCGGCAGGGGGACGCCGTGCACGCGCTGCGCGACGAGTGCAGCCACGCCGCGATCTCCCTCAGCGAGGGCGAGGTGACCCGCAAGGGCATCGAGTGCTGGCTGCACGGGTCGTGCTTCGACCTGACCACCGGCAAGCCCTCCTCGCCGCCCGCGTCCGACCCGGTCGACGTGTTCGCCGTGGAACTGCGCGGTGGTGACGTCCACAGCGATGTCTACGTAGACGTCACCACCACCACCAACTGACTTCGCACTGCCTTCACCAGGAGAACTGAGAACAGCTCATGGCCACTCTGGAGATCAAGGACCTGCACGTCTCGGTCGTCGCCGACGAGACGACCAAGGAGATCCTCAAGGGCGTCGACCTCACCATCAACGCCGGTGAGACCCACGCCATCATGGGCCCCAACGGCTCCGGCAAGTCCACGCTGTCCTACGCCATCGCGGGCCACCCGAAGTACCAGATCACCTCGGGCGCGGTCACCCTGGACGGCGAGGACGTCCTGGAGATGAGCGTCGACGAGCGCGCCCGCGCGGGCCTGTTCCTCGCCATGCAGTACCCGGTCGAGGTGCCCGGCGTCTCGATGTCGAACTTCCTGCGCAGCGCCGCCACCGCCGTGCGCGGCGAGGCCCCGAACCTGCGCCACTGGGTCAAGGAGGTCAAGGGCGCGATGTCCGAGCTGGACATCGACCCGGCCTTCGCCGAGCGCTCGGTCAACGAGGGCTTCTCCGGCGGCGAGAAGAAGCGCCACGAGATCCTCCAGCTGGGCCTGCTCCAGCCGAAGATCGCGATCCTGGACGAGACCGACTCGGGCCTCGACGTGGACGCGCTGCGCGTGGTGTCCGAGGGCGTCAACCGCTACAAGGCGTCCAACGAGGTCGGCGTCATGCTGATCACGCACTACACCCGCATCCTCAAGTACATCTCGCCCGACTTCGTGCACGTCTTCGCGGGCGGCCGGATCGTCGAGTCCGGCGGCCCCGAGCTGGCCGACCAGCTCGAGTCCGAGGGTTACGTGAAGTACACCGGCAAGCAGGAAGCCGCGAGCATCGCCTGACGTTCCACCGGGGGAGACCCCAGACCGAGAGGAGGCGTCGGAGCCGTGACCACCACCGCTGCTCCGCTGGACGTCGAAGTCGTGCGCGCGGACTTCCCGATCCTGGGCCGCACCGTGCGCGAGGGCAAGCGGCTGGTCTACCTCGACTCCGGCGCCACCTCGCAGCGCCCGAGCCAGGTCCTGGACGCCGAGCGGGCGTTCCTGGAGACCGCCAACGCCGCGGTCCACCGCGGCGCGCACCAGCTGGCCGAGGAGGCCACCGACGCCTACGAGGACGCCCGCCGCAGGATCGCGGGCTTCGTCGGCGTCGGCGTCGACGAGGTCGTGTTCACCAAGAACGCGACCGAGGGCGTCAACCTGGTCGCGTACGCCATGGGCAACGCGGCCACGGCGGGCCCGGAGGCCGAGCGCTTCCGGCTCGGCCCCGGCGACGAGATCGTCGTGACCGAGATGGAGCACCACGCCAACCTGGTGCCGTGGCAGCAGCTCGCGCTGCGCACCGGCGCCGCGCTGCGCTGGCTCGGCGTCACCGACGAGGGCAGGCTCGACCTGTCGAACCTGGACGAGGTGGTGAACGAGCGCACCAAGGTGCTCGCGTTCACCCACCAGTCCAACGTGCTCGGCACGGTCAACCCGGTCGCCACCCTCGTCGCCGCGGCGGCGCGGGTCGGCGCGCTGACCGTGCTCGACGCCTGCCAGTCCGTGCCGCACGCGCCGGTGGACTTCCGCGCCCTGGGCGTGGACTTCGCCGTGTTCAGCGGCCACAAGATGCTCGGTCCCTCGGGCGTCGGCGTCCTCTACGGCCGCCGCGCGCTCCTGGAGGCGCTGCCCCCGTTCCTCACCGGCGGCTCCATGATCGAGATGGTCGAGATGGCGCGCTCCACGTTCGCCCCGCCGCCGCAGCGGTTCGAGGCGGGCGTGCCGATGACCTCGCAGGCCGTCGCGCTCGGCGCCGCCGTCGACTACCTCAACGCGGTCGGCATGGAGCGGGTCGCCGCGCACGAGCACGAGCTGGTCGCCGCCGCCCTCAGCGGCCTGGCGGCCATTCCCGGCGTGCGCGTGGTCGGCCCCACCGACCTCGCCGACCGGGGCGGCGCGGTCTCGTTCGTGGTCGACGGGGTGCACGCGCACGACGTCGGCCAGGTCCTGGACAGCCTCGGCGTCGCGGTCCGCGTCGGCCACCACTGCGCGTGGCCGCTGCACCGCAGGATGAACGCCGCGGCGACCGTGCGGGCCAGCTTCTACCTCTACAACACGCAGGGCGAGGTGGACGCGCTGCTGTCCGCCGTCCGCGAGGCGCAGAAGTTCTTCGGGGTGGCGTGATGCAGCTTCAGCAGATGTACCAGGAGATCATCCTGGACCACTACAAGAACCCGCACGGCCGCGGCCTGCGGGACCCGTACGACGCCGAGTCCCACCAGATCAACCCCACCTGCGGCGACGAGGTCACGCTCAGGGTGAAGCTGGACGGGCCGCTCGTCGCCGACGTCTCCTACGACGGCCAGGGCTGCTCGATCAGCCAGGCCGCCACGTCCGTGCTCACCGACCTGGTGGTCGGCAAGCCGGTCGAGCAGGCCATGGGCAAGCTCGACGCGTTCGTCGAGCTGATGCAGGGCCGCGGCCAGGTGGAGCCGGACGAGGACGTGCTGGAGGACGGCATCGCGTTCGCGGGTGTGGCGAAGTACCCGGCGCGCGTGAAGTGCGCGCTGCTGGGCTGGATGGCTTTCAAGGACGCGGTTTCCCGCAGCGAGGGAGCGAAGTCGTGACTTCATCGGAGCAGGACGTGGTGCGGGGCGTCGAGGGGATGCCGGAGCCGCCCGCGCCCAAGGCCGGGATCGCGGCGCTGGACGACGTCGAGGAGGCCATGCGCGACGTGGTCGACCCCGAGCTGGGCATCAACGTGGTCGACCTCGGTCTGGTCTACGACATCAGGGTGGACGAGAACAACACCGCCCTGATCGACATGACGCTCACCTCGGCGGCCTGCCCGCTGACCGACGTCATCGAGGACCAGACCCGGTCCGCGCTGGTCGGCGGCGTCGGCGGCGGCATCGTCGACGACTTCCGCATCAACTGGGTGTGGATGCCGCCGTGGGGCCCGGAGAAGATCACCGACGACGGCCGCGACCAGCTGCGCGCCCTCGGCTTCACGGTCTGAGCGCACCGCGCCACCGCCGAGAGGGCGGCTCCCCCGTTGTGCACGGGGGAGCCGCCCTCCTCGCGTTCTCGGCGGCCCCTGCGCGGCGCCGGCCGGGCGCGCTAGTCGGAGTAGACCCGCTCGATGAACTCGGCGAGCTGGTCGTCGTCCAGGTGCTTGGCCAGGTCGGACTCGCTGACCATGCCCACCAGCTTGTCGTTCTCCAGCACCGGGATGCGCCGGATCTGGTGGATCTCCATCGTCTCCAGCACGTCCGTGATGTCGGTGTCCGCGTCGACCCAGTGCAGGTTCCTGGCCAGCTGGCCCGCCTTCATGTCGGCGGGGGAGACGCCCGCCGCGACGCAGCCGACCACGATGTCCCGGTCGGTGATGATGCCCTTGAGCTTGCCGTCACCCCCGCAGATCGGCAGCGAGCCGACGCCGAGGTCCCGCATCAGCACCGCCGCCTCCTCCAGGGTCTGGCTGTCGTGCACGCACATCACGCCCGCGTGCATGATCTCTCGCGCGGTGGTCATGGCCGTTCCTCCCGGTGGGTGAGCCTGCGTCCGCAGGATGCGCCCCACTCGGCCGAACCGCGCCCCGAGTCCTACGTCCGGGTGGTCAGCAGCTCCACCACGTCGGTGAACTCGCCCCGCCTGCGGTACGCCCGCCGCTGCCTGGCCGCGCCGCCGCCGTCCCGCAGCAGCCTGGCCACGCCCTCGACCACCAGCTCGGTGTCACCGGCCGCGTCCAGCGCCGCCCCGCACCACCGCAGCAGCCCGCCGACCTCCTCGGCGAACGGCACCGGCACCCCGCTCAGCGGGTCCACCGCCGCGCCCTCCGGCCCGTGCCGCGCCGCCTGCCACAGCGCCACCCGCAGCAGCCGGTCCGACACCCTGGGCGCCACCTCGCCGGACAGCGCGGTCGCCGCGATGGCCCGCACCAGCGCCGCCAGCACCACGGCCTCCTCGACCGTCGCCGCCACGTCGCACACCCGCAGCTCCACGGTCGGGTGGTTCGCGGACAGCCGGACGTCCCAGTAGACCATCCCGTCGTCCAGCGCCGCCCCGCTCGTGCGCAGCAGGTGCGTGGCCAGCCGGTAGTCCTCCACCGAGTCGAACCACGGCGGCGCGCCCGCCGACGGCCACGGGTTCCACACCACGTGCCGCCAGCTCGCGTACCCGGTGTCCCTGCCCTCGTGGAACGGCGAGTTCGCGCTCAGCGCCAGCAGCACCGGCAGCCAGCGCCGCAGGTGGTTGCTGATCACCAGGCCCTCGGACGGCGACGGGATGCCCACGTGCACGTGGCACCCGCAGATGGTCAGCCCGTCCACCAGCGCCCCGTACCGGTCCATGATCCGCCGGTAGCGCGGGTGGTCGGTCAGCGGCGGCGGGTGCTCGCCGCCCAGCACCGGCGCCCCCGACGCGACCAGGCGCGCCCCGTGCGCCGCCGCCCGCCTGGCCAGCGCCGCGCGCGCCGCGAGCAGCTGCTCGCGCACCTCGGAGGTCGTGCGGCACACCGCCGTCGCGCTCTCCACCTGGTACTGCGTCATCTCGGGCTGGAGGTCGAGCCCCCGGTCCGGCGGCCCGGAGAGCACCTGCGGCCCCAGGGCCACCAGCTCGCCGGTGACCTCGTCCGCCAGCAGGAACTCCTCCTCGACCCCGATGGTCAGCGCTGTCCCGGCCCCGGAACGCGGAACCGGCAGCGCGGTGACGTCCACTTCGCTCACCGGAAAGACCTCCCCCGTGCGGTGGGTAGTCACCCTGATGCTAAGAGTGACCGCCAGGGTTGGGGAGTGGCATCGGAGCGAAATTCACCCCTCCGCTGCCGGACACCTGTGGCGGTCCCGCCATCAGGGGGAACGCCACCGCGGTCAACGCGTTGATAATCCAACCGAGGGTTGTTCGCGGGCCTTCCCCCGAGGGCGCGACCCGGCCCGGCTCAGCCGACCGCGAGGTGCGGTCCGCCGCGCAGCACGTCCACCCGGTCCGTGCCCGGCCTGCCCAGCACCCAGCTCGACCCGCTCAGCGACTTCGCCTGCCGCTTGAGCGGGGCCAGCAGCCGCGACACCTCGCGGTACGACCCCACCGACCCGGTCGCGCACACCAGCGTCGCCAGCGACAGCGTCACCCGCAGCCCGTCGACGCCGAACTCCGAGTCCAGCACCCCGGCCCCGAACCCGACCAGCTCGTCCAGGCCCGCCACCAGCAGGAAGTCGTCCCCGCCCACGTGGCCCACCCGCACCGTCGGCAGCCCGGCCGCCCCCTCGGCCAGCCGCCTGCCCACCGCCCGGATCAGGTCGTCGCCCGCCGCGAACCCGGCCCGGTCGTTCACGCCCTTGAACGAGTCCACGTCCAGCCAGCCCACGGCGAACACCTCACCCGCCAGCACCCGCCGCTCCACCTCGCGCGCGATCGACTCGCTGCCGGGCAACCGGGTCAGCGGGTTCATCGACGCCGCCTGCTCCACCTTCAGCTCGGCGACCCCGCGCACCACGTCCGCCACCCGCACCACGCCGAGGCACCTGTCGTCCTCGTCCACCACGACCAGGTCGTCGTTCGCCCGCTCCCGGTCCCCGTGCGTGACGACCTCCAGCAGCTCCAGCGCGCTGAACCGCGCCCCCACCGCCCTCGGCCGGTCCGCCAGCCGCGACGCCTCCCGGTTGGCGTGCAGCGCGTGCCCGAACGGCCCGGTCACCGCGAGCAGGAACCGGTTGCGCTCCAACGTCCACGACGGCCTGCCCTGCCCGTCGACCAGCACCACGCCGGTCACCGACGGCTGCGCGGCCAGCACCTCCCGCACCTCCTCGGCGGTCGCCGCCTCGGGCAGGGTCGTCGCCGGGTGCAGGAAGTCGGTCACGCTCGGCCCGGCCAGCCGCAGGTTCGGCGACGTGCGCGCCATCGCGTCCGGGTCGGCGGGCTCGACGAGCGCGGTCGGGATCGTCGCGGCCACGTCCGGCCGCCGCCGCGCGGGCGCCAGCAGGTCGCCCTGCGCCATCCGCACCCCGGCCCGCCGCAGCGCGGCCAGCTGCGCCTCGGTCTCCACGCCCTCGGCCACCAGCACCGAGCCGGTCTGCTCGCACACGCCCAGCAGCGCGGTCAGCAGCGCCGCCCGGCCGCCGTCGTCGGGCAGGCCGACGACGATGCCCCGGTCCAGCTTGAGCTGGTCCGGGGCCACGTCGGTGAGCAGCGCGAGCGGCACGTCGCCGTCGCCCACCCCGTCCAGCGCCACCCGCACGCCCGCGTCGCGCAGCCACCGCACGCCCGCCAGCAGCGCCTTGCGCGGGGTGCGCGTGTACGGCACGCCCAGCTCCACGACCAGGCGGTCGGGGGAGCGGCCGACCTCGTGCAGCGCGCGCAGCAGCGGCTCCAGCTTCTCCGGCTGCTCCGCGACGGTCATCGACATGAGGTTGACGTGCAGCGGCAGCCCGAACTCGTGCTCGGCCGCGTGCCGGACCGCCCGGCAGGCGAGCGCGACGTCCGCGTCCACCAGGTACCCGGCGCGGAACGCCGCCTGGAGCAGGTCGAGCGCGGTGCCGTCGTGCGGGCGGGCCAGGGCCTCGACCGCGACGACCCCGCCGGTGTTCAGGTTGAACAGGGGCTGGAAGGCGAATCGGACATCGTCCAGCAGGGCAGGCACGCCCCCGATCCTCCCCCCGGGCGGGGCGTTTGCCGAGGGGGTTCACCCGCTGTTCAGCAAGCTTTGGCCGAAGAACACCGAACCCGCCAGCGAGGCCCGCACCCGCCAGGGGGAGGAGCGGAACAAGATCAACATTGTTGAGGTGAGTCCGCGCAGGTCATCGCGGTGCGAGAGGTACTCCCGCTGGTTCTCCACCGGCAATTGGAAAAACCGGTGAAAGAATTCCGGGATTTCCCGAGGCGCCAGCGACAGCAACGCGGTGAGACCGCGCAGTCGCAGCGCGTGCACCATTCTCGTCTCCTGCGTCCACAGCACCTCCGGCCCCTCACCCGCCGCCAGCGCGTCCGCGACCACCGGCGCCAGCCGCAGCGCGGTCGCCACCCCGTACCCCGTCGCCGGGTGCACCAGGCCACCGCCCGCGCCGAACCCGTCCTCGGCCTTCGGCGCGTCCAGCGGGATGCGCACCCGCTCCTCGGCGGACGGCATCCGGACGCCGTGCGCGTCCAACCGCGACCGCAGCCGCAGCCGCAGCTCCGCCAGCGGCAGACCGGGCGCGCGGGCGAGCGAGGTCTCCTCCAGCAGCACCCGGTCCGGGCCCAGCGGCACCGCGTACAGGAACGTCGGGTCGCCCGTGGTCGCGGACGGCGGGCGGCGCCAGTCCATGATCACCGCCTCGCCGGGGGCGACGAACGGCTCCGCCTCGGCCTGCCCCACCACCACGCCCACCGCCGTCTGCGCCGCCCGGCCGCCCCGCGACCCGGTCGCGTCCACGACCCGACGCGCCCGCAGCACCCGGCCGTCCGCGAGGCGCACCCGCCCCTCCGCGCGCGCGACCACGCGCGCGCGGAGCACCTCGACCTCCGGGGGGAGCTCCCACAGGCGGGCGTTGTCCAGCACCGAGTACTCGCGCTCCAGCACGTGCTCGGCCGTGGAGAACGCCCGCGCGCGCGACCGCGTCACCACCGGCGTCCCCTCGGGCAGCTCGTCCGACCACGCCGCGTACGTGGCCCGCCACGGCCGCTCGGGACGCGGGTCCACCAGCGCCACCCCCAGCCCCCGCCGCGCAGCCGCGCCCGCCAACGCCCGCCCGGCCGGACCACCACCCACCACCAGGACGTCCACGGTCTACCGACCGTCCAGACCGGGACGACCCGCGCGATCGGACCGGCCGCCCTCACCGGGGCGGTCGGCGGGGGAGCCCGCGCGATCGGACCCGTCCGCCGGACCGGGCTGGCCCGGGACGTCGGTCTGGCCGGGGTTGCCGGTCTGGCCGGAGGCACCTGCCTGGCCGGGGTTGCGGGTCTGGCCGGGTGCGCCTGCCTGGCCGGGGAGAACCGCCCCGCCGTTCCCGACCGCCGGTCCTGCCTGCCCGTTCCCGCCGGTCAGGCCCGCGCGGTCGCTCCGCCCGCTCCCGCTTCCCCCACCGCTCCTGCCGCCCCGAACGCCCCGGCCGTCCCGCCGCTCGTCCGCGATCCCGCCACTCAGCCGGAGTGGCTGGTAGCTCGTCACCACCGCGCTCAACTGCTCCACCGTCCGCTCGATCGCGACCCTGCCCGCGTCCCGCTCGGCGATCACCGCCGCGAGCACCAGACCGGTCAGCGCCACCGTCCCGTTGTAGGCCTGCAACCCCAGCATGTTCTGCTGGGCGTTCTCCAGCCCGGCGAACGGGCCCGCGCTCAGCACCGCCGCGCGCGAGGCGAACACCGTGGCGATCAGCGCGCACGGCGCGGCCCCCCGGTGCTGGAAGCGCAACGCCCCCCAGATCAGCAGGGGGAAGATCAGGAACATCAGTCTGGCCTTGGTCCCCGAGGTGACCATCATCAGCCCCACCGTGGTCACGATCAGCGCCGCGGCCTCCAGGGCGCGTCGGCCGGTCGTGGCGCGCCAGCGCTCGCCCAGCGGGCCGAGCCCGCGCATCGCCAGGCCGAACGGGACCAGCACCAGCACGCCCATGGCCTCACCGGTCCACCACACCGCCCAGGTGGGCAGCCACTCCGCGGGCGTGATCACCCCCGCGAGCAGCAGGGAACCGCTGCCGAGCAGGGAACCGGGGAGCATCCCGGCGAACGCGCCGACGAACACCAGCGCGAGCGCGTCGCGCGTGCGGTCGAGCTCCAGCTGCAGGTCCGCGCGGCGGAGCAGGTAGTAGGCCAGGAGCGGGCCTCCGGTGCCGACCACGCAGATCACGAGGTTCCACCACGTGAGCGGCGCGTCGGTCAGGTTCACCAGGAGGGAGCCCAGGGTGATGCCGGGCCACAGGCGGGGACCACCGGTCAGGAGTGCGAGCACCGCCACACCCGTGGGTGGCCACATGGGGGTGACGGGCGCCGCGGTCACCTCTTGGAGCCCGCCGAGGCGCGCTCCGAGGTAGTACACGACCGCTAGCAGGGATAACTGGGCGGCGTACCCGCCCCATCGGTGCGCGCGGCGCGCGCGGGGGTTCGGTGACACCTGGACAGCATCCCGCGCCCGCAGCCCGTCCACCAGCGACAACGGCGGACCGGACCCCCCGATTTCACTTCTGCGGAGGACTTGTGTAATGTTCTCTCTGCCAGCGCGGAACGGGCCGGGAAACACCGGAACGGAGCGGGGCGAAAAATCTTGAAACACCAGCCCCGGATCGGGTCGCGGATCGTCGCGGACTTGAGATGGTGTGCGCGTGTTCTTTGAGAACTCAACAGCGTGCCGAATAGCCAGTAAATTATGATCCTCGTCAAGAGGATTCCTTTGAGATTGTTACTGGACAGCTGACAAATTCATGTCAGTGGTTGTCCGAGCGATCAACTCATTCATTATTGGAGAGTTTGATCCTGGCTCAGGACGAACGCTGGCGGCGTGCTTAACACATGCAAGTCGAGCGGTAAGGCCCTTCGGGGTACACGAGCGGCGAACGGGTGAGTAACACGTGGGTAACCTGCCCTGTACTCTGGGATAAGCCTGGGAAACTAGGTCTAATACCGGATACGAGCCTTCCCCGCATGGGGTGGGTTGGAAAGTTCCGGCGGTACAGGATGGACCCGCGGCCTATCAGCTTGTTGGTGGGGTAATGGCCTACCAAGGCGACGACGGGTAGCCGGCCTGAGAGGGTGACCGGCCACACTGGGACTGAGACACGGCCCAGACTCCTACGGGAGGCAGCAGTGGGGAATATTGCACAATGGGCGAAAGCCTGATGCAGCGACGCCGCGTGAGGGACGACGGCCTTCGGGTTGTAAACCTCTTTCAGCAGGGACGAAGCGCAAGTGACGGTACCTGCAGAAGAAGCACCGGCTAACTACGTGCCAGCAGCCGCGGTAATACGTAGGGTGCGAGCGTTGTCCGGAATTATTGGGCGTAAAGAGCTCGTAGGCGGTTTGTCGCGTCGGCCGTGAAAACTTGGGGCTTAACCCCGAGCCTGCGGTCGATACGGGCAGACTTGAGTTCGGCAGGGGAGACTGGAATTCCTGGTGTAGCGGTGAAATGCGCAGATATCAGGAGGAACACCGGTGGCGAAGGCGGGTCTCTGGGCCGATACTGACGCTGAGGAGCGAAAGCGTGGGGAGCGAACAGGATTAGATACCCTGGTAGTCCACGCCGTAAACGGTGGGTGCTAGGTGTGGGGGACTTCCACGTCCTCCGTGCCGCAGCTAACGCATTAAGCACCCCGCCTGGGGAGTACGGCCGCAAGGCTAAAACTCAAAGGAATTGACGGGGGCCCGCACAAGCGGCGGAGCATGTGGATTAATTCGATGCAACGCGAAGAACCTTACCTGGGCTTGACATGCACTGGAAACCAGTAGAGATATTGGCCCCCTTGTGGCCGGTGTACAGGTGGTGCATGGCTGTCGTCAGCTCGTGTCGTGAGATGTTGGGTTAAGTCCCGCAACGAGCGCAACCCTCGTTCCATGTTGCCAGCGCGTTATGGCGGGGACTCATGGGAGACTGCCGGGGTCAACTCGGAGGAAGGTGGGGATGACGTCAAGTCATCATGCCCCTTATGTCCAGGGCTTCACACATGCTACAATGGCCGGTACAAAGGGCTGCTAAGCCGTGAGGTGGAGCGAATCCCATAAAGCCGGTCTCAGTTCGGATCGGGGTCTGCAACTCGACCCCGTGAAGTCGGAGTCGCTAGTAATCGCAGATCAGCAACGCTGCGGTGAATACGTTCCCGGGCCTTGTACACACCGCCCGTCACGTCACGAAAGTCGGTAACACCCGAAGCCCGTGGCCCAACCCGCAAGGGGGGGAGCGGTCGAAGGTGGGACTGGCGATTGGGACGAAGTCGTAACAAGGTAGCCGTACCGGAAGGTGCGGCTGGATCACCTCCTTTCTAAGGAGCATCTGCACTGCGGTCTTCGGATTGTCAGTGGAGGCCACGCGGTCGGCGAACGATCGACCGGTGGAGCTCAATATTGTGGATGCTGGCTAATGCAGAACCTCGGGTTGTCGGGAGAGTTAGTACTGCTCGTAAGAGCGTGGAAGGGTCTCCAGAGGGTTCAAGGCTTCTGTTCGGTACGCTGTTGGGTCCTGAGAGAACACGTGAGTGTCTTTCAGTGATCGGGCTGATCCAGCCCACGAACCAGTCGGTCAGTGTGACCGGGTAGGCGTGGACGGAGAAGGATCAGCGTCGGTTTGTTCTTTGAGAACTGCACAGTGGATGCGAGCATCTTTGTGGCAAGTTATTAAGGGCATACGGTGGATGCCTTGGCACCAGGAGCCGATGAAGGACGTAGGAGACTGCGATAAGCCTTGGGGAGCTGTCAACCGAGCTGAGATCCAAGGATTTCCGAATGGGGAAACCCGGCCCCAGTCATGTGGGGTCACCCACGTCTGAACACATAGGGCGTGTGGAGGGAACGCGGGGAAGTGAAACATCTCAGTACCCGCAGGAAGAGAAAACAACCGTGATTCCGTGAGTAGTGGCGAGCGAAAGCGGAAGAGGCTAAACCGTATTCGTGTGATACCCGGCAGGGGTTGCGTGTACGGGGTCGTGGGACCCACTGGCCAGTTCTGCCGGACTGGCAAGGAGTCATAAAACGGAGTCGTTAGCGGAACGTGTCTGGAAAGCGCGGCCGTAGAGGGTGAGAGCCCCTTACGCGAAAACTCTCCGTCTCCTTGTGGTGTTCCCAAGTAGCAGCGAGCTCGTGGAATTTGCTGTGAATCTGGCGGGACCACCCGCTAAGCCTGAATACTCCCTGGTGACCGATAGCGGACTAGTACCGTGAGGGAAAGGTGAAAAGTACCCCGGGAGGGGAGTGAAATAGTACCTGAAACCGTGTGCCTACAATCCGTCGGAGCCTTACGGGGTGACGGCGTGCCTTTTGAAGAATGAGCCTGCGAGTTAGTGCTACGTGGCGAGGTTAACCCGTGTGGGGTAGCCGTAGCGAAAGCGAGTCCGAATAGGGCGCCAGAGTCGCGTGGTCTAGACCCGAAGCGGAGTGATCTAGCCATGGCCAGGGTGAAGCGTGGGTAAGACCGCGTGGAGGCCCGAACCCACCAGGGTTGAAAACCTGGGGGATGAGCTGTGGTTAGGGGTGAAAGGCCAATCAAACTCCGTGATAGCTGGTTCTCCCCGAAATGCATTTAGGTGCAGCGTCGTGTGTTTCGTGCCGGAGGTAGAGCACTGGATGGTCTAGGGGGCCCACAAGCTTACCGAAATCAACCAAACTCCGAATGCCGGTACGTGAGAGCGCGGCAGTGAGACTGCGGGGGATAAGCTTCGTAGTCGAGAGGGAAACAGCCCAGAACGCCGGCTAAGGCCCCTAAGTGTGTGCTAAGTGGGAAAGGATGTGGGATCGCACAGACAACCAGGAGGTTGGCTTAGAAGCAGCCACCCTTTAAAGAGTGCGTAATAGCTCACTGGTCAAGTGGTCCTGCGCCGACAATGTAGCGGGGCTTAAGCACACCGCCGAAGCCGTGTCATTGACACGGAAGTGTTGATGGGTAGGGGAGCGTCGTGCAGCCAGCGAAGTGCCGGAGTGATCCAGGTGTGGAGGCTGTGCGAGTGAGAATGCAGGCATGAGTAGCGAAAGCAGAGTGAGAAACTCTGCCGCCGGATGACCAAGGGTTCCTGGGCCAGGCTAATCCGCCCAGGGTAAGTCGGGACCTAAGGCGAGGCCGACAGGCGTAGTCGATGGACAACGGGTTGATATTCCCGTACCCGTGTGAACGCGCCCATGGCGAGGCTTGTGATGCTAACCGCCCAAAGCCCATCGTGATTCTTCGGATGATCGGTGACGTGGAGCGCGGGAACCGAACTTGTAGTAGTCAAGCGATGGGGTGACGCAGGAGGGTAGCTCCGCCAGTGAGTGGTAGTACTGGTGTAAGCGTGTAGGCCGTCTGGTAGGCAAATCCGCCAGGCATTGAGGCTGAGACGTGATGCATAGCCGATTGAGGCGAAGTAGAGTGATCCCATGCTGCCGAGAAAAGCCTCTAGCGAGCTTTCACGCGGCCCGTACCCCAAACCGACACAGGTGGTCAGGTAGAGAATACCGAGGCGATCGGGCGAACTGTGGTTAAGGAACTCGGCAAAATGCCCCCGTAACTTCGGGAGAAGGGGGGCCGAGGGATTTGAAGCCCCTTGCGGGCTAGGATTTTTCGGCCGCAGAGACCAGCGAGAAGCGACTGTTTACTAAAAACACAGGTCCGTGCGAAGTCGCAAGACGATGTATACGGACTGACGCCTGCCCGGTGCTGGAACGTTAAGGGGACCGGTTAGCTCTTCGGGGCGAAGCTGAGAACTTAAGCGCCAGTAAACGGCGGTGGTAACTATAACCATCCTAAGGTAGCGAAATTCCTTGTCGGGTAAGTTCCGACCTGCACGAATGGCGTAACGACTTCTCGACTGTCTCAACCACAGGCCCGGCGAAATTGCACTACGAGTAAAGATGCTCGTTACGCGCGGCAGGACGGAAAGACCCCGGGACCTTTACTATAGCTTGGTATTGGTGTTCGGTTCGGCTTGTGTAGGATAGGTGGGAGACTGTGAAGCGGCCACGCCAGTGGTTGTGGAGTCGTCGTTGAAATACCACTCTGGTCGTACTGGATGTCTAACCTCGGTCCGTGATCCGGATCAGGGACAGTGCCTGGTGGGTAGTTTAACTGGGGCGGTTGCCTCCCAAAGAGTAACGGAGGCGCTCAAAGGTTCCCTCAGCCTGGTTGGCAATCAGGTGTCGAGTGCAAGTGCACAAGGGGGCTTGACTGTGAGACCGACAGGTCGAGCAGGGACGAAAGTCGGAACTAGTGATCCGGCCATGGCTTGTGGAAGCGTGGTCGCTCAACGGATAAAAGGTACCCCGGGGATAACAGGCTGATCTTGCCCAAGAGTCCATATCGACGGCATGGTTTGGCACCTCGATGTCGGCTCGTCGCATCCTGGGGCTGGAGTAGGTCCCAAGGGTTGGGCTGTTCGCCCATTAAAGCGGTACGCGAGCTGGGTTTAGAACGTCGTGAGACAGTTCGGTCCCTATCCGCCGCGCGCGTAGGATACTTGCGGAAGGCTGTCCCTAGTACGAGAGGACCGGGACGGACGAACCTCTGGTGTGCCAGTTGTCCTGCCAAGGGCATTGCTGGTTGGCTACGTTCGGAAGGGATAACCGCTGAAAGCATCTAAGCGGGAAGCTCGTTCCTAGATGAGGTGTCCCACCCCTTTGTGGGTTAAGGCCCCCAAGAGACTATTGGGTTGATAGGCCGGAGATGGAAGGCCAGTAATGGTTGGAGTTGACCGGTACTAATAGGCCGAGGACTTGTCATGAAGACGCTACGCATCCACTGTGCGGTTCTGAAGGAACCGAACCGACCATCACCGGTCGCTGACTGGCTCCCTGGTGGGGGTTGGGCGCGATGGGTGGTGCTGTGTGGTTGGTTATCTTCATAGTGTTTCGGTGGTCATTGCGGTTGGGGAACACCCGGTCCCATTCCGAACCCGGTAGTTAAGCCTTCCAGCGCCGATGGTACTGCACTCGTGAGGGTGTGGGAGAGTAGGACGCCGCCGAACATTTTTTCCCTGTGGGGCGCACGGTTTTCCGTGCGCCCCACAGGGCTTTTCTGCGTTCACTCGCCGACGCCCAGGCACACCACGGGACGCCGGAGCGGGTCCTTGGACACCACCTCCGTGACCGCTCTGGCGGGAGCCGTGCCGCAGGCGAGCGCGTCGTGCAGCTCGCACAGCACGTCGAACCCGGCGCAGCCGCCGACCGCGATCACCACCCGAACCCCGGCCGCCAGCAGGCCGCGCGCGTAGTCGAGCCTGGCGTGCTGCACGACGACCAGGTCGGGCGGTTGGTCCAGTTCGCCGAACTCGTGCGCCAGCAGCACGCCGTCGTCCAGGCGGATGCCGGAGAACACCGGGTTCTCCTGGGAGCGCCCGGCCCGCACGGACAGGTGCAGCACGTCGGCGCCGTCGGCGGCGCCCAGCACCAAGCGGCGGGTGGGGGTGACGACCTCCCCGATCGGGTAGCGCGCGGCGATCTCCCTGGCGTTCGCCGCAGGCAGGTCCGGGGTCGGGCCGATGACCAGGGCGCGGCGCGACTCGCGCGCGGGGCGTCGCCGGGCGGCCCACCAGGTTCCGGCCGACGGGGTGACGACCACGGGCGTGCGCCGCAGCGAGGGCAGCACCGGCCAGGGCAGGTCGACCAGGTCCGGGTGCGGGCTCAGCACCAGGTCGTGGCCGGTGATCCTGCGCAGCAGCGGGGTGAGCAGGGCCCGGTCCAGGGCCTCGGCGGCCTCCTCGGCGAGGGCGTGCGCGGCTCGGGCGAGCCTGGGGGAGGTCACCGCGGAGGTGGCGTGCAGCGCGCGGCGCAGCCTCGCGGCGCCCTCGGTGACCGCGCGCTCGTCCAGGTCGACGGTGTGCGCGGCCCCCGAGACCACGACGATCGCGATCAGCCGGTGGCCGGTGCAGGCGAGCACGACCAGCGCCCGGTCGCCCAGCGCGGTGCTCAGCGAGCGGGGGGACGGGGCGGGGCGGCCCGGTGGTTCGCGCACCCGCAAGACCTGCCACGGGAGGTGTTCGGCGAGTGCCGCGCGCAGCGCCAGGTCACCGAGCTGCCTGGTGTGCGCGGCGCTCAGCGGGCCGGACGGGTGGGGTGGCGCGGTCAGGGCCAGTTCGAGGGCGGCCCGGTGGTCGCCTCGGGCTTCGAGGAGCTCGGCGGCGCACAGCGCGTGCAGCGGGGAGGTCGGGGGCACGCGGGCCAGCAGGGCGCGGGCGGCGGGGAGCGAGCCGCGCGCGATGAGCAGGCGCGCGGCCAGGAGGGTGGCCTGGTCGGCCTGCGGGTGCAGGTCCTGGGCGGTGAAGGAGTCGGCGGTCAGGAGCGCGCGGTCCACGGACCAGATCCACCGGGCCCCAGGGGCGAGCCGGGCGCCCTCGCACATGCCGGTCAACGCGGTCAGGGTGCAGGTCGCGGCGGCGTGGTGGTCGTGCTGCGCGGTGAACGCGCGGGCGGCGTCGAGTGCCCTGCGGACGGCCGGGGGGAGCTGGCCGCTCGCCAGCGACACCAGCGCCCTCAGGTGCCGGGCCTCGGCGACCAGCGCGCCCGCCCGACCGCGCTGGGGGCCGTCGCGGACGTGCTCCAGGCAGCGGCGGGCGTCCTCCAGGCGACCCGCTTCCAGCTCGGCGGCGGCCCGGTCCAGGTGGGTGCGGGTGGTGCCGAGGAGGGCGGTCGCCCTGGTCAGGTGGCGCAGCGCGGCGCTCAGGTCGTGCTGGGTTCGGTGGAGCGCGCCGAGGGTGTGCCGGAGGGCGCCGGCGGTGGGGTGCGGGAGGTGCGACTCGGCGCGTTCCGCGACGGCCTCCAGGGTGTGGCGCTCCTGGGTGAGCCAGGTCGACCAGGTGCTCGGGGGCGCGGTGGCGGCCCGGTCGAGCAGGCGGCGGTAGTGGTGGAACAGCCTGCCGAACGCGGCCCTGGCGGCGGCGGGCCGGAGCTGCTCGGCGGCCAGGTCCCGCGCGTAGGCGGCGACCAGGTCGTGGGCGCGCAACCCGCCCCTGCCGTTCTCCTCGACCAGGTGAACGCGCAGCAGGGCGTCGGCGGCGCGGCGCAGCTCGGCGGGGTTGAGGCCGGAGAGGGCGGAGAGCGCGCCGGGGGTGTAGTCGTGGCCGGGGTGCAGGCCGATCGCGTGGAACAGGGCGCGGTCGTGGTCGGCGAGGGCTTTGAGCGACCAGGAGAAGACGGTGCGCAGGTTGTGGTCGTCGGCGCCTGCCCTGAGGAGGTGGCGCTCGTCGGCGAGTTCGGCGACCAGCGCGGAGAGCGGGGTCCTGGCGCGGAGCGCGGCGGTCTCGGCGGTGATGGCCAGCGCCAGGGGGAGGCGTCCGCAGGTGCGCACGAGCGCTCGCGCGGCGGCGGGTTCCCGCGCGGCGCGGGGGCCGAGGGTCGTGCGGAGGTAGGCCAGCGCGTCGGCGCCCGGTGGTGGGGCGAGTGCGATGTGGTGGGCGGCGCAGCGCAGGGTGGTCATCCGGTCCCGGCTGGTGACCAGGACGAGGCTGCGGCCCGCGCCGGGGAGCAGGGGGCGGACCTGGTCCGGGTGGGCGGCGTTGTCCAGGACCACCAGGAGGGTCCGGTCGGCCAGGAGGGTGCGGTAGCGGGCCGCGCGGGCCTGGGGCGAGCCGGTGGTGGGGGCGCCCAGTGCCTGGAGGAGGTCGGTCAGGACGTCGTCGGGGGACAGGGGGTGGTCGGGGTCGTAGCCGCGCAGGTCGGCGTGCAGCCCGCCGTCCGGGAAGAGGTGTGCCGACCGGTGCGACCAGTGCAGGGCGAGCGCGGTCTTGCCCACCCCGGCGGGACCGGAGACGGTGCACGCGGTGGTCCTGCCCACGGCCGCGGTGAGGGTGGCGAGCTCGGTGGCGCGGCCGGTGAAACCCGCCGGTGGGGCGGGGAGCTGGCGCGGGCGGGGCGGGGGCGGGGTGGTCGCGTGCGGACCGCTGTGGATCACGCCTGCCCGGAGCACGCCCGCCTGGATCACGGTGCCCCGGCTGCCCGGTGCGGTGTTGGTGGAGCGCGCGCCCGTCACGGGACCTCCAACCTGCGGTGGTCCGTCACACGTTAGGGGCATCGCCCCGCCCGCGGGGCGGGCCTCCGCGAACGCGCCGCACGGGTGTCGCCCCCGTCCCCGCTCCCCGCGAGCTCCCCGCAACCCCGGTGAACTAGGTTGCCCCGTATGCACCAGGACCAGACCGATCCGCGGGCCAGTCGCCGTTCCGGCGGTGAGGGGACCACGGCCGCCGATCTCGCCTCCAGTCCCTTCCGGGTCGACCGGGACCGGGTGGCCTCGTCGCCGTTCTTCTCGCGGCTCGGCGGGGTCACGCAGGTGGTCAGCTCGACCGGGTCGGGGTTGTTGGTGCACAACCGGCTCACGCACAGCCTCAAGGTCGCGCAGGCCGCCCGCGCCATCGCGGAGCGGCTCTGCTCGCGGGCCGAGCTGGGTGGGGTGCTGGAGAAGCTCGGGGGGTGCGACCCGGACGTCGTGGAGGCCGCCTCCCTGGCGCACGACCTCGGGCACCCGCCGTTCGGGCACCTCGGGGAGCAGGTGCTCGACCGGATCGCGCGGCACCGGTTCGGGCTGTCGGACGGGTTCGAGGGGAACGCGCAGTCGTTCCGCATCGTGACCACCACGGACGTGCGCGGGCCCGAGGCGGTGGGGTTGGACCTCACGGTGGCGGTGCGCGCCGCGATGCTCAAGTACCCGTGGACGCGGCTGTCCTACCCGGACCCGCACCCGCGCGACATGGCCTCGCCGCCGCGCGGCGCGGCCGAGCCGTCCGAGGCGCCGGGGACCGGGTCGGGGAAGTTCTCCGCCTACGTGACCGAGATGGACGACGTGCTCGGGGCGCGGCTGCCGTTCGACGGGAAGGTCGAGTCGTGGCAGCAGACCGTCGAGGCCTCGATCATGGACACCGCCGACGACATCGCCTACGCGATCCACGACCTGGAGGACTTCTACCGGGTCGGGGTGCTCCAGCACGCCACCGTCGCCGCCGAGCTGGGCACCTGGCTCAAGCAGGGGCTTGAGCTGGCCTCGCTGAGCGCGGCCGAGCTGGAGGCCCAGGAGCGGCGGCCGGGGCGGTCGCTGGAGGCGCTGCGGCGTCGGCTGCACCTGAAGGACTCGTGGGCGGTGGACGACGAGGTGTTCGCCGCCGCCGTGGCCAAGGTGCGCGCCGAGCTGGTCGACGGGCTGCTCGCGGTGCCGTTCGACGGGTCCACCGAGGCCGAGCAGGCGGTGGCCGGTTTCTCCGCGCGGTGGACGCGCAGGCTCGTGGACGCGGTGGGCGTGCTGGAGGAGCCCACGACGCGGTCCGGGCACGTGGTGCTCGCGCAGGCGCAGTGGCACGAGGTGCAGGTGCTCAAGTTCGTGCACCGGCGGTTCGTCCTGCTGCGACCGGACCTCGCGCTGCACCAGCGCGGCCAGGCCCGGTTGCTCACGGCGCTCGTGGAGGCGCTGGAGCAGTGGGTGACCGACCGGCACGAGGTCGGCAGGCTGCCGCGCCGGTTGCACGACCTGGTCGAGCTGGCCGAGCAGGAGTACGCCCGGTTGGCCGCGGACGATCCGGCGGCCCTCGTTGGGGCTACCGGTGAAAAACCGTCGGGGCCGGACGCGGTGCGCTCGCTCGCGCGCGGTCGGGCGGTCGTGGATTTCACCGCCTCGCTCACCGACAACCAGGCGTCCGCGCTGCTGGAGGCCCTGTCCGGACGAACCGGGCAACTCTGGACAGACGCCTTCGTTCTGTGAACTGTGATGTACGGGGTAACTGCGGCAAGTAGCCTGAACGGCCGCAGACGGTAATCGGGGCTGGCCAATACGTTGACCCCTCGATCGGTGACATCCGATCGTCGGCCGCGTGCGTCGGGGCACGCATCAACGTGGGGGAGACGCCTGTGCGCTCACCGAAACGCCGGTCCCGAAGAAGCGACACCCTGGTCATCGCGGGCTCCGCGGCGTTAGCGCTGCTGCTGGGTTCGACGGCTCCGGCAGCGGCGGACCCGCCCAAGGCGAGCAGGGGTGTCGAGGACACGACGGCCGCGCAGATCGCGGCCCTGCAGGAGATCAAGAAGTCCGCCTCCCCGGCGGAGTCCAAAGTGGACAGCTCCCTGGTGGTCGAGCAGCGACGACGCGCCGACGCGGGGACGCGGGCCAAGCTCCCCTCGGTGCAGACGGGGGTAGAGGTTCAGAACGGGTCCGCCGTGCTGGTGGACATCCGCGCCCACAAGGTCAGCGACGACCTCGTCAACGCCGTGAAGTCCGCCGGCGGGGCGGTCCGGTCGGTCTCGACCGAGGGCGCCACGATCCGCGCGCAGCTGCCGCTGGCGTCGCTCACCACGATCGCGGGCCGCTCCGACGTGCGGCGCGTGGAGACCGCGGCGGACGCGAAGACCTTCCACCAGCAGGACGCGAAGTCCAAGCGGGACAAGGCTTCCGAGGAGTCGAAGCAGTCGAAGGAGGAGCGGGGCGCCGAGGTCGAGCGGCGCACCCGCGAGGCGCTGGAGCGGGTCGGCGCGGACGCGGTCGTCACCTCCGAGGGCGACCGGGCGCAGGCCACCGACACCGCGCGCCAGGAGCACCGGGTCACCGGCACCGCCGTGAAGCTGTGCGCGCTGTCGGACGGCGTGCGCTCGCTCGCGGTGTCGCAGGCGGCCGGTGAGCTGCCCGCCGTGGACGTGCTGCCGGGCCAGGAGGGCTCCGGCGACGAGGGCACGGCGATGCTGGAGATCCTGCACGACGTGGCGCCCAACGCGGAGCTCGGCTTCGCCACGGCGTTCAACGGCGACGCGAGCTTCGCCGACAACATCAGGGCCCTGCGCTTCCAGGCGGGCTGCGACGTGATCGTCGACGACGTCCTGTACTTCAACGAGTCGCCGTTCCAGGACGGGATCATCGCGCAGGCGGTGGACGCGGTCGCCGCCGACGGCGCGGTGTACTTCTCCTCGGCGGGCAACGAGGGCAGCGTCGCGGCGGGCACCTCCGGCCACTGGGAGGGCCAGTTCGTCGACTCGGGCGTGGGCATCGGGAAGTTCGCGGGCACCGCGCACGACTTCGACCCGGCCCCGAACGCCAAGCAGGTCCTCAACCCGCTGTCGGCCTACTCGACCGGCGTGCCGGTGACGCTGTTCTGGGCGGACCCGCTGAACCGGTCGTTCAACGACTACGACCTGTACCTGGTGAACTCGGCGGGCGCGGTCGTCTCGTTCAGCCAGAACATCCAGGACGGCACGCAGAGCCCGTACGAGCGGATCGACACGCCCGCCTCGGGTTCGGGGCTGCGCCTGGCGGTCGTGAAGTTCCGGGGCGATGACAAGTACCTGGCGCTGAGCGCGCTCGGCGGCCGGTTCAAGGACTCGGCCGACGGCCTCAAGGGCTTCGCCACGCCGGGCGTCTCGCGCGGCCACTCGGCGGCCAGGGGCGCGATCAGCGTCGCGGCGGCCCCGGCGGCGTCCGCGCTGTCGTTCGACCTGGAGCCGGGCGACCCGGCGAACCCGACCGGCCCGTTCCCCGGCTCGTTCACCTCGGCGCAGCAGCCGGAGCGCTTCACCTCCGACGGCCCGCGCCGGGTGTTCTTCGCGGCGGACGGCTCGCCCGCGCCCGAGGTGCGGCAGAAGCCGGACATCACGGCGGCGGACGGCGTGAACACGTCGGTGGCCGGGTTCAAGCCGTTCTTCGGCACGTCGGCGGCGGCGCCGAACGCGGCGGGCATCGCGGGCCTGGTGCTGTCGGGCAACCCGACGCTGTCGCCCGCCGAGGTGCGGGCCGCGCTGGTCGGCACCGCGATCGACATCGCGGCGCCCGGCGCGGACAACCAGACCGGCGCGGGCATCGTGCGCGGCGACCTGGCGCTGGACTACACGGGCGCGAGCCCGCAGCCGCTGGCGAAGGCGGCCACGCCCGCCATCACCAACGACGGCGACGGCAGCCGGTACCTCAAGCCGGGCACGACCGCGACGGTGACGCTGCCGGTGGCCAACACCGGTGACGGCACGGCCGCGTCGACCAGCGTGGTGCTGACCTCGCCGACGCCGGGTGTGAGCATCGCGCCCCGGTCCAAGTACTACGGCAACGTCGACCCCGGCCAGACGCTCACCGGCACGTTCAAGGTGACCGTCCCCGCCTCGCAGACCATCGGGTCCGTGGTGAGGCTGGAGGCGCGCGTGACCTACGCGGGCGCCACCTCGCCGACGGCCTCGGTGTTCCAGCTGCCGGTGGGCGAGCCGTCCAGCGAGGTCAAGACGTTCGGGTTCACCGGCGTCACGGCCATCCCGGACAGCAGCACCGCGGGCGTCTCGGTGCAGATCCCGGTGACGGGCGTGGGCGTGCTGTCGTCGTTGAAGTTCGTGATCGGTGGCGAGACCTGCACGACGGCGGAGAAGGCCACGACCGTCGGCATCGACCACAGCTACGTCGGCGACCTGGTCGGCACGCTGACCTCGCCGTCCGGCGCGAGCGCGACGCTGTTCCAGCGCCACGGCAGCTCGGGCAACAACCTGTGCCAGGTCGTGTTCGACGACTCGGCGGCGGCGGCGTTCTCCTCGGTGACGAGCGCGCAGGCGCCGTTCACCGGGTCGTGGCGGCCGGTGACGCCGCTGGCTCCGCTGCTGAACGGCTCGGCGGACGGCACGTGGACGTTCAAGGTCGTCGACTCGGCGGCGTCGGACACCGGCTCGGTGCGCGACGTGGCGCTGAAGGTGACCGGGTACGTGTGATCGGGCGCGGGTGACCCTGGGCGCCGCGGTCCCGGAGGTGGGTTCCGGGACCGCGGTCGCTCGGGGCCCCGGCGTCCGCTGAGCGGGATTCCGGTGTCCGTTCCGGGCGGTTTCGCCCGCCTGGAAGCCTTGCTGTGACGAAGAAGGCCCCCGTGGGATATCCCACGGGGGCCTTCCCAACGGGTGGGACTACTGGGGCCACTCCCAGCGGATGCCGAACACGCCGGGGCCGAAGCCGAGCGCGACCGCGTGCACACCGCCCGCGTTGTCCAGCGCGAGGTTGCGGCGGCGCGACGGGCTGTCGTCGCCCGCGGGCACGCTGAACTGCTGGCAGCGCGACGGGAGGTAGCCGGGGTCGAACCGCACCTCGATCACGTACTCGCGCACCGGCAGCCGGAACTTGCGGGCGAACGTGTTGTTGCCGGGCGGGTAGTGGCCCTCGGCGAACAGCAGCTCGTACTCCATGATGAGCGTCTCGCCCCTGGCCAGCGGGCGCTCGAACATCATCTCGGCGGCCATGATGTTGACCTCGGGGTCCTGCACGACGCGGCCGAGGTGGCAGTTGCGCAGGTTCACGACCTGCGGCAGCACGTTGGACTCCTCGGTCTCGAACACCAGCGCCCAGCGGTCGGGGCCGTCCTGCTCGGCGCGCAGGATCTGCCGCACCCACACGGACCGCTGCCCGCCGTCGGCGGCGATCTCCACGCGGTCGTGCTGGCTGATCCGGCCCAGCTTCACGTCGGAGCTGGTGTCGACCTTGCTGAGCAGGTTCGCGACCCGCTCGCGGCGCGACCACAGCGCGTCGATCGGCATCATGGTGGTCGGGCGGGAGCGGCGCCCGCGCGGCCTCGGCGGTCCGAGCAGCGCGGACAGGCCCGAGGACGGCACGCCGAGCACGGTCTCCAGGTGCCTCAGGGCCTCCAGCGACTCCGGCCGCTCGGGGCGGCGGCGCCCCGACTGCCAGTAGCTCAGGGTGGCCACGCTGATCGTGACCCCGCGGAGCGCCAGCCGGTGCTGGATGCGGTCCAGGCTGAGCCGGGACGCTTTGATGGCTGCCCTCAGCGCCTCCGGGAACGGCCCGGTGGTCAGAAGCTGCGCAAGACTGCCGTGGCCCGTCGAGTCGAGCTCGTCGACGGACACGTTGGGTCGACCGGCAGCGTTGGTCATGGTGACTCCCCGCTGTCATGAGATCACGCCCCAGTGACCCTACCCGCCAACGCAGTCCGCCGTCGCCTGCCGGGAGGAGTCAATGCTTGGGCCATACGGGTTACGAGTTCACTGCTAGGGCATCGGTCTGTCAAGTGGTGTGCACGGTGAGTTCGCAGGAAGTCAACTCGCCGGTAACAAAACTCCCCCTGCGGGGCGGGTAGCCGCTTGACGAGTGACCCCTTAGCCCTACTGTGTGGCCGGTGACCGCCGCCCAGGACCAGGAACTCGCCCCGGACGACCAGCTCGCGCAGGTGGCGGCGGCCGTGCTCGGGACGCCCCACCCGGTTGTGGTGGACCTGCTCGACATCGCCCGCGCGCGCCCGGACCGCCCCGTCGACGTGGTGCGCGCCGGTGACGACCTGCTGCCCAGGCTCGCGCACGAGAACGCGCTGCCGCAAGCCCTCAGGGCGGCGCGCGAGGTGCTGCGACCCGGCGGGCTGCTCGTCGCGGCGGTGCCCGAGCTGGACCGGCTGAGCAGGCTGCGGCCCACCGCGCCGCCGCCGAGGGTGCTCGGGCGCGGGGACGAGCGGCAGGTGACCGTGCAGCTGTGGGACTGGGCCCCGGACGGCGGGTCGTACTCGCTCGACGTGGTGCGCCTGGTGCGCGGGCCCGCGTCCTGGGAGGTCGCGGGCTCGGTGTCCACGCAGCACCGGGTGCTCTCGTCCGAGCAGGTCGCCGAGGAGCTGGCCGAGGCCGGGTTCGGGCCGGTGCAGCGGCTCTCGCCCGCCGAGAGCGGGCACCCGCTGCCGGTGTGGGTCGCGCTGGCGCCCTGAGGGGCGTCGAGCGCGGGTCCGCGGAAATCCGTGACAACCGGGTGAGCGCCCCGACGCGTTGGTGGGGGTGAGGGCGCTGCCGGACGGCGGCGCCACCGGACGCGGGAGACAGGTGTGCGCACTCGACTGGTGGTGATGGCCGGTGCGGTGGTGGTCGGCGGGGCGCTGATGGCGCTGCCCGCGCTCGCCAGCGGCTCCGGGCAGGGCTCCGGGCAGGGCGGCGGGCTGGCGCCCGCGACCTCGGCTCCCGCGACGAGCCCTGTCGGGACCTCGCCGCAGGCGACCACGTGGAGCCCGCCGGTCCAGGTCACCCCCGAGCCCTCGTCGGGCCCCGGCGTGACGCTGACCGAGCCGCCCGTGCCGGAGACCTCGCCGCAGGCCACCACCCACCCCGACCAGCGGGGGAACTGACGGCGTGAGCTGGGACGCGGAGTTCACCCGGCACTTCGACCGGTCCGCCGCCGCGATGCGCTTCACGGCGTACCTGCTGTGCGGCAACTGGCACGAGGCGGAAGACGTGGTGCAGGCCGCGTACCTCAAGCTCTACCTCGCCGGGCCGAGGATGGCGCACCGGGACGGCGTCGACGCCTACCTCAGGCAGATCGTGGTGCGCACGTTCCTGGGCGAGCGCCGCAAGGCGCGGTGGAAGCGGGAGCGGGTCACCGACGAGCTGCCCGAGGTCGGGGTGCCCGCGCAGCTCAGCGAGGACCGGGTGGTGCTGTGGCGGGCGCTGGACGCGCTGCCCGCCAAGCAGCGGGCGGTGCTCGTGCTGCGGTTCTGGCACGACCTGGGCGTTGACGAGGTCGCCCGGTCGCTGCGGTGCACGAGCGGCACCGTCAAGAGCCACACCTCGCGCGGGCTGGCGGCGCTGCGCCGTCGGTTGGGGGCGGACTTCGCCGAGCTGTGGCCGGAGGTGTCGCGGAATGCTTGAGGACGAGCTCAGGAAGACCTTCGCGGAGCTGGGGGACGCGCCGGGCGGACCGGTGGCCTTCGGCGCGGCCGACGTGCTGCGGCGCGGCGCGCGGGCGCGGGCCGAGCGGGCGCGCGGGCGGGCGGTGCTGGGGGCCGGGCTGGGCACGGCGGCGCTGGTGACCGTCGTCGCGCTGGGGCTCGGCGGCGCGCAGGGGGACGTGCAGCAGCCCGCCGAGGTCCCGGTGACCACGTCGGCCCCGACGACCGCGCCCGGCGGGCCCACGACGACGCCGGTGGGCGTGGCCACGACCACCGGCGACACGGGGGCGCCGAGCTCGGGCGCGCCCGCGGCCACCACCACGGGCCCCGCGACCTCGCCCGCGGCGCCAGGCCGGTGACCGGGGGCGCGCCCGCCGCGGGTGCGCCCCCCGCCGGGCTCAGCCGAGCGTGCCGGTCGCCAGCAGCCCGCCGTCCACCGCCACCGTCTCGCCGGTCACCCACGACGCCGAGTCCGACGCCAGGAACGCCACCAGCGACGCCACGTCCTCCGGCGTGCCCAGCCGCCCCAGCGGGTACGCGCCCGCCGCGTCCTCCTCCCGGCCGGTGTACAGCGCCTCGGCGAACTTGGTCTTCACCACGCCCGGCGCGACCGCGTTCACCCGCACCTTCGGCCCCAGCTGCCAGGCCAGCTCCGCCGTCAGCCGGATCAGCGCGGCCTTCGACGCCCCGTAGGCGGCGATCACCCCGGTCGAGCGCAGCCCGCCCACCGAGGCCACGTTCACGATCGACCCGCCGTGCTCGGACATCCACGCCTTCCACGCCAGCTGCACCATGCCCAGCGCGGACACCACGTTCACGTCGAAGATCTTCTTGACGGCCTCCAGGTCGGCGTCCATCAGCGACCCGAACGACGGGTTGATGCCGGTGTTGTTGACCAGCACGTCCAGGCTGCCGAACCGCTCGACCACCTTGGCCACCGCCTCCTCCCGGTCCTCGGCCCTGCCCGCGTTGCCGGGGATGGCGAGCACGTGGTCGGGCGCGCCCAGCTCGGCGGCGGCGGCGGCCAGCTGCTCCGGCTTGCGCGCGGTGATGGCGACCGCCGCGCCGCGCGCCACGAGTTCGCGCGCGATCCCGAGGCCGATCCCCCTGCTGGCCCCGGTCACCAGCGCCGTCTTGCCCGCGAAGTCAGTCATGGTCGAGCAATCTATTCCGCCCGCGCGCCCCCCGGCTGCCCCCGAACCGGGCTCCGGCCCCCCTGCCTTCGGCAGCGGCAAGGGCCACAGGTCGACCGATCCGGGGACCTCGACCCGTAGACTGGCCGGGTGGAGATCCTGATCGAGTGAGTGCGGCCGAGCCGCCCCCGTCGTCCCACGCCCTCTCCACCTATCCCGGAGCCTTGAAGTGATCACCGCAACCGATCTCGAGTTGCGCGCGGGTTCGCGCATCCTGCTGTCCGACGCCACCCTGCGCGTCCAGCCCGGCGACCGGATCGGCCTCGTCGGCCGCAACGGCGCGGGCAAGACCACGACCTTGCGGGTCCTCGCGGGCGAGGGTCAGCCGTACGCGGGGGAGGTGCGGCGCACCGGCGACCTCGGCTACCTGCCACAGGACCCCCGCGAGGGCGACCTGTCCGTCATCGCGAAGGACCGGGTGCTGTCCGCGCGCGGCCTCGACCAGCTGGTGCGCGACATGGAGAAGACGCAGACCGCCATGGCGGAGCTGGCCGACGAGGCCGAGCAGGAGGCCGCCGTGCGCCGCTACGGGCGGCTGGAGGAGCGGTTCTCCGCGCTCGGCGGGTACGCCGCCGAGAGCGAGGCCGCCCGGATCTGCGCGAACCTCGGCCTGGCGGACCGGGTGCTCGCGCAGCCGCTGCGCACCCTGTCGGGTGGTCAGCGCCGCCGCGTCGAGCTGGCCCGCATCCTGTTCGCCGCCTCCGAGGCGGGCGTGGGCGCCAAGTCGAGCACGATCCTGCTGATCGACGAGCCCACCAACCACCTCGACGCCGACTCGATCGCCTGGCTGCGCGGGTTCCTCAAGTCGCACGACGGCGGCCTCGTGGTGATCAGCCACGACGTGGAGCTGCTCGACGACGTGGTGAACAAGGTGTGGTTCCTCGACGCCACGCGCGGCGAGGTCGACACCTACAACATGGGCTGGAAGAAGTACCTGGAGGCGCGCTCGGCCGACGAGAAGCGCCGCCGCCGCGAGCGGGCCAACGCGGAGAAGAAGGCCGGGGCGCTCATGGCCCAGGCCGACAAGATGCGCGCCAAGGCCACCAAGGCCGTCGCCGCCCAGAACATGGCCCGCCGCGCCGAGAAGCTGCTGTCCGGGCTGGAGGAGACCAGGCAGGCCGACAAGGTCGCCAAGATCCGCTTCCCGCAGCCCGCCGCGTGCGGGCGCACCCCGCTGACCGCCGAGGGCCTGAGCAAGACCTACGGGTCGCTGGAGGTGTTCACCGGCGTCGACCTGGCGATCGACCGCGGCTCGCGGGTGGTCATCCTGGGCCTGAACGGCGCGGGCAAGACCACGCTGCTGCGCCTGATCGGCAGCATGGAGACCCCCGACAGCGGCGAGGTCGTCCCCGGTCACGGCCTCAAGCTCGGCTACTTCGCGCAGGAGCACGAGACGCTCGACCACGGGGCGTCGGTGTGGGCGAACATCCGGCACGCCGCGCCGGACGTGCCGGAGCAGCAGCTGCGGTCGCTGCTGGGCACGTTCCTGTTCAGCGGCGAGCAGCTCGACCAGCCCGCGGGCACCCTGTCCGGCGGCGAGAAGACCCGGTTGGCGCTGGCGGGCCTGGTCTCCAGCGCGGCCAACGTGCTGCTGCTCGACGAGCCCACCAACAACCTCGACCCGGCCAGCCGCGAGCAGGTGCTCGACGCGCTGCGCCGCTACGAGGGGGCCGTCGTGCTGGTCACGCACGACCCCGGAGCGGTCGAGGCCCTGGAGCCCGAGCGGGTGATCCTGTTGCCGGACGGGACCGAGGACCACTGGTCCGCGGAGTACCTGGAACTCGTGCAATTGGCCTGACGCAACGATTTCGCCCCCGAAACCCCGATCAACTCTGAGTGATCATCCGAACGCGCGCCGATCTTTTCGCAAGATCGCCTGGCGTTCTCGCCCTCCGTGATCGATCATTGCGACGACAGGGGCTTTCAAGGCCCGACCTGCTGTCCACGGAAGGCGGGACAAGGTGGCTGACCTGAAGAAGGGCGCCCGGATCACCGGTGCCACACGGGACAAGCTGGCCGCTGACCTGAAGAAGAAGTACGAAAAGGGCGCGAGCATCCGGGCTTTGGCCGAGTCAACCGGGCGCTCCTACGGCTTCGTGCACCGGGTCCTCAGCGAGTCCGGTGTGCAGCTGCGCGGTCGAGGTGGCGCCACCCGAACGAAGAAGAAGTAAGCTACCCTCCGGTAACACAAGCGGGTGACGCAGGACGCGACACCCTCCCGGACCCGGAGGTTTCAGCGCATGTCGGCATCGAGCGCAGTGGACGCCGACCTGCTCGGGCGCGGTGGTGTGCGGCTCGTCCTCGACGGACCGCGCGCGACCATCGTGCTCGAACGGCCGGACGTGCTCAACGCGCAGACGCCGTCCACGTGGGAGGCTCTGCGCCACATCGGTGAGAAGCTGGGCCCGGACGTCCGCGTCGTGGTCGTCCGGGGCTCAGGTCGCGCCTTCTCGGCGGGCTTGGACCGGCGGCTGTTCACCGGTGACCACGTGGACGGCGAACCCGGCCTGGCGGACATCCTGCAGCGCGGTCCCGAGGGCGGGGCCGCGCTGATCGCGTCCTTCCAGGAGGGCTTCCGCTGGCTGCGCTCCCCCGAGCGGGTGACCGTGGCCGCCGTGCGCGGGCACGCCATCGGCGCGGGCTTCCAGCTGGCGCTGGCGTGCGACTTCCGCGTCGCCGCCGAGGACGCCCGGTTCCGGATGGCCGAGACCTCCCTCGGGCTCGTCCCCGACCTGGGCGGCACGCTGCCCCTGGTGCGGCTGGTCGGGTACTCGCGGGCCGCCGAGATCTGCCTGAGCGGGCGCTCGGTCGGCGCGACCGAGGCGCTGGCGATGGGGCTGGTCAACGCGGTCGTGCCGGTCGACGGGCTCGACTCCGCCGTGGACGACCTGGTCGCCGCCGTCACGCTGCCCCTTCCGGGCGCGACGCGCGAGACCCTGGCGCTGCTGGCCGCCGCCGCGGACGGGGCGTCGGAGGAGGAGCAGCTGCGGGCCGAGCGGGAGGCCCAGCTGCGCAGGCTCGCGGACCTCGCGGCGCTCGCCAAGTCCTGATCGCCAGGTCCTGATCGTCGAGCCCTGATCGCCGCTGCCGCCGGTCGTGGCGCTTCGGGGTGGTGCGGGATCGCGCAGGCGCCTCGGTGGGCCCTCCGGTTCCGGAAAGTAGAACTGAAAGCGTTTTCAGGTTCCGTCCCCGGTGTGGTTCGGTACGCCCCCGCGGGACGTCCTCGGCGCGCGAAACCGGGTGCGGGGGTAGCCCTCGACACGTTTCCGGTGACGCCCCAACGGTCGCCGGGCGAACGATCCTTGTTCTTCCGGGTGGAATTCCGGGTTCCACGGCGGGTCGTTTTGTGGGCCAAGCATCGCGCAAGTTCACTCGATCGTGGCACTTGCATTCTGTTCGTCGGCAGGATTGCGACGTCCCGCATTCCCCGGTGCGCCCCTCTTGGGCCATTCGCCACCTGAAAAATGTTCGCGTTCGGCGGAACCGGGGAAGCAAGCGGCGTCCCCCGGTGTTCTCCACGGGCGTGGAAGGTTCCTGGGCTCTGATGCGCGCGGCCGTTGCCGCCTCCAACGCCCCGAGCGGGGTCCGGCGCGGCACGTTCCGCCGGGTGCTCGCCTTCGCCCGGCCGCACCGGGCGAAGCTCGTGGTGTTCCTGCTGCTCACGGTCGTGTCGGCGGTGCTCGCGGTCAGCACGCCCGTGCTCGCCGGGCGGGTCGTGGACGCGATCGTCGGGCATGGCGACGTGTCCACCGTGGTGTGGCTCGCCGTCGTCATCGCGGGCATCGCTGTGCTCGACGCCTGCCTCGGCCTCGTCGAGCGCTGGCAGTCCTCCCGCATCGGCGAGGGCCTGATCCACGACCTGCGGCGCGCCGTGTTCGAGCACGTGCAGCGGATGCCCGTCGCGTTCTTCACCCGCACCCGCACCGGCGCGCTGGTCAGCAGGCTCAACAACGACGTCATCGGCGCCCAGCGCGCCTTCACCTCCACCCTGTCCGGGGTGGTCACCAACGTCATCCAGCTCGGCCTGTCGCTCGGCGTGATGATCACGCTGTCCTGGCAGGTGACCGCGCTCGCCCTGGTGCTGCTGCCGCTGTTCGTGCTGCCCGCGCGGCGGATGGGCGCGCGCATGGCCGACCTGCAGCGCGAGGCGTCCGGGCTGAACGCGGGCATGACCACCCAGATGACCGAGCGGTTCTCCGCGCCCGGCGCGACCCTGGTCAAGCTGTTCGGCCACCCGCGCGCCGAGGCCGCCGAGTTCGGCGAGCGGGCCGCGCGGGTGCGCGACATCGGCGTGCGCACCGCGATGGCCACCCGCTGGTTCATGACCGGCCTGACCCTGGTGTCCGCGCTCGCCCAGGCCCTGGTCTACGGGCTCGGCGGGTACCTGGCGATCACCGGGGAGCTCGCGGCGGGCACCGTCGTGTCGCTGGCTCTGCTGCTGACCAGGCTGTACGCGCCGCTGACCGCGCTGGCCAACGCGCGCGTGGACGTGATGACGGCGCTGGTGTCGTTCGAGCGGGTCTTCGAGGTGCTCGACCTGGAACCGATGATCACCGAGCCGGAGAAGCCGGTGGCGCTGCCGGAGGGGCCGCTGTCGGTGGAGTTCGACGGCGTCCGCTTCGGCTACCCGGCCCCCGACCGGGTGTCGCTGGCCTCCCTCGAATCGGTGGCCACGTTGGACACGCGCGGTGGCGAGGAGGTGCTGCACGGGCTGGACTTCCGCGCCGAGGCCGGGCAGCTGGTCGCGGTGGTCGGGTCGTCCGGCGCGGGCAAGTCCACGCTGGCCTCGCTGGTGCCCAGGCTGTACGACGTCGACGCGGGCGCGGTGCGGCTGTCCGGGGTGGACGTGCGCGAGGTCGCGTCCGAGGACCTGCGCGGCGCGGTCGGCGTGGTCACCCAGGACGGGCACCTGTTCCACGACACGATCCGGGCCAACCTGCTGTACCCGAGGCCGGAGGCGACCGAGGAGGAGGTGTGGGACGCGCTGCGGCGGGCCAGGCTGGAGCAGCTGGTCGCCTCGCTGCCGGACGGGCTCGACACCGTCGTCGGCGAGCGCGGGTACCGGCTGTCGGGCGGGGAGCGGCAGCGGCTGACCATCGCGAGGCTGCTGCTGGCCAGGCCCAGGGTGGTGATCCTGGACGAGGCGACCGCGCACCTGGACACCGAGTCCGAGGCGGCGGTGCAGGCCGCGCTCGGCGAGGCCCTGCGCGGCCGGACCGCGCTGGTGATCGCGCACCGCCTGTCGACCATCCGCTCGGCCGACGTGATCCTCGTGGTGGAGGGCGGGCGGATCGTGGAGCGGGGGACGCACGACGAGCTGATCGCGGCGAACGGGCGGTACGCGCAGCTGCACGGGACGCAGGAGGGGGCGCGGGGGAGCGGGAAGGCGGACGGGGCGGCGGGAGACCGGGCAGCGGCCGGGGTGGAGGCCGGGGCGACGGGCGGGGCACCCGAGAAGGCGGGGGCCGCGCGGGCCTGACGCGCCGGGCGCGGCCGGGACCTCCCCCGACCGCGCCCGCCGCACCACAAGCCACCGAGAAACCCCGACCAAGCCCCCACCCACGCCCGACTTGCCCGCCCGGCCCGGCCCACGCTCGCCCCGCCCTGCCCCGCCCCGCCCGTCTGTGACCGCCCGACGCACCTTCGTGGACCACGCGCGTCCGCCCGGCCACGACCGGCACCGCGAACGCCACGTCGCCCCGGTAGCCCGCGAACCAGCCGTGCGCGCCCGTCCCGTCGCCGAACTGCGCGGTCCCCGTCTTGCCCCGCACGTCGCCGTGCGCCGCCAGCGCGCGGGCCGTGCCGGAGGTGGCCGCGTCCGCCGTCATCGCCCGCAGCGCGGTCACCACGCCCGCGCTCGGCGCCGGGTGCCCCCCGCCCGTCGTCTCCAGCTCGCGCACGAGCCTCGGCGCCGGGGTCGAGCCGTTCGCCGCGGTCGCGGCCAGCAGCGCCATGCCGAACGTGGTCTTGCACGACGCCGCGAACGCCCGCCGCAGCGGCACCGACCCCAGGTCGAAGCCGCCGTCGTTGGTGATCGTCCGGTCGCCAACCACCGCCTCGCCGGGGCAGGCCACCGGGGTGTCCGCGCGCAGGCCGCCCGCCTCCAGCGCCGCCGCCTCCGGCGCGTCGGTGGCCCGGCCCACCCGCTGCGCGTCGCCCACCCCCAGCGCGGCGAAGAAGTCCCGCGCGGTCGCACCGGGCAGCGGCGCCCGCACGGCCACCGGGGTGCGCGGCCCGCGCTCAGCCCAGCTGCGGCACCCGCGCCTGGTACTTGCGCAGCAGACCCGCGTTCGCCGCGTCCCCGCCCTCCACGTTCGCGCTGCGCCACAGCGGCAGCTCCACGCCCTCCTCCGTCGCCTTGTCCAGCAGCCGCACCATCACCAGGTTCCACAGGAACGTGGTCGCGATCGTCGACACCGCCGCCGTTACCGGCGCGTCCAGCGGGTAGCTCGAGTCACCCGGCGGGACCAGGTTGTCGAGCACGATCGTGGCGTTGTCGGCCAGCGTCGACCCCGCCCGCCTCGGCGCCGCCGCGCTCGCGGACCGGGACGTCACGGCCACCACCGGGCAGCCCGCGTCGGCCGCGTGCGCGGCCAGCTCCACCGGGTACGGGTTCACGCCCGAGGTGGAGAACACGAACAGCACGTCGTGCCTGGCCAACCCGGCCTCGCGCAGCACCTGACCGGCCAGGCCCGAGCGGCGCTCGGCGGCGGTGCTGCTGATCGCGCCGTGCATCGGCAGCAGCTCCGGGTGGTACACCGGGCGCACGCACGCCAGGCCGCCCGCCCGGTAGAAGGTCTCGGCGACCGCCGCCAGCGAGTGCCCCGCGCCCGCCGCGAGCACCACGCCGTCGCCCCGCACCGAGGCCAGGACGAGCTCGGCGACGTCGTCCAGCGCCGCGGCGTTCTGCTCCTCCACCCTGGACAGCAGGTCGCGGACCGCGTCGCCGTACGCGGAACCGGTTCGCTTCGCACCCATCTGGTGACCTCCGGTGATCGGCAGCAAGGTGGGGCAGTCCTACCAGGAGGGTGGCGCGGGCCACCAGCCCTTGACCACGACCACCCCGGTTGTTCGGATGAACTCCGTGGATGTGGCACAGCGGCACGAGGTGATCCTGGGCAGCCTGCGGCACGGCGGGCGGGTGGGCGTCGCGGAGATCGCGGAGCTGGTCGGGTGCTCGGAGATGACCGTGCGGCGGGACCTGGACGTGCTGGAGCGCGAGGGCCTGCTGCGGCGGGTCAGGGGCGCGGCGGTCGGGATGCTCACCGGGCAGGCGACGCCCTACTCGGCGCGGGTGCGGCAGCGGGTCGAGGCCAAGCGGCGGATCGGGGCCGCCGTCGCGGCGATGCTGGACGACGGCGAGACGGCGGTCCTGGACGCCGGGACGACCACGCTGGAGGTCGCCCGCTCCCTGGTGGACCGGCGGGTGACCGTGCTGGCGCTGTCGCTGCACGCGGTCGACCTGCTGCGCGGCTCGGCGCAGGTGCGGCTGCTGCTGCCCGGCGGTGAGGTCAGGGCGGGGGAGCAGGCGTTCACCGGGCCGCTGACCGAGCACGCGTTCCGGGTGATGCGGTTCGACACGGTGGTGCTGAGCAGCTGCGGGCTGAGCGCGCGGGACGGGGTGTCGGCGCACGACCTCGGGGAGAGCGCGGTGAAGCTGGCCGCCGTGGGCGCGGCCGGGCGGGTGGTCGCCGCGGTCGACAGCTCGAAGTTCGGGCGGACCGCGTTCGGCCGGGTCTGCGGGGTGGAGGAGATCGACGTGCTGGTCACGGACGTGGACGCGCCCGCGGACGAGGTCGCCCGGATCAGGGACGCCGGGGTGGAGGTCGTGCTGGTGTGACCCGCCGCCTCCCCGCGCGGGGAGGCGGCGGGAGCGGTCACCAGGGCAGGGGTCCCTCGTCGTCGTAGAAGCCGCCGGACGGGCCGCCGCCGGGCAGGGTCGCCAGGCGGATCGCGGTCGCCGCGCCCTGCTCGGGGGTGCGCGGGGCCTGGAAGCCGGTGAAGTCCGTGGCCACCAGGCCGGGGCAGGCCGCGTTCACCAGCACGCCCGTGCCCGCCAGCTGCCGGGCGTACTGCACGGTCACCGCGTTCAGGTAGGACTTCGTCGGCGCGTACACCGCCATGATCGGGCCGCTCTGCGCGTCCGGGTCCGCCTGCCTGGTCAGGGACGCGACGCTGCTGGAGAGGTTCACGATCCTGGGGGCCGGGGACTCGCGCAGCAGGGGGAGGAGGGCGTTGGTCACCCGGATGACGCCGAAGACGTTCGTCTCCACCACCCTGCGGGCCTCGGCCAGGTCGAGGGTGGTCGGGTCCTGGGACCAGTCCGGGGCGTGGGCGCCGGAGATGCCCGCGTTGTTGACCAGGACGTCCAGGCCGTGGCCTGACCCCTCCAGCAGGCGTGCCGCTGTGGCGGCGCTCGTGTCGTCGGTGACGTCCAGGGGGACGCCGAACGCGTCCACGCCCGCCGCGCGCAGCCTGGCCACGGCCTCCTCGCGGCGGGCGTCGTCACGGGCGCCCACCCCGACGCGGTGGCCCAGCGCGCCCAGGCCCGCCGCGATCGCGTAGCCGATGCCCTTGTTCGCGCCGGTCACCAGCGCGGTCTTCTTCTGCTCGTTCACGGTGTCGATGCTCTGCCTCGGGGCGGGCCGGGCGCCAAGACCGGTTGCGCCCGCTGTGATACCCGGCGGGTATCACCGGGGGCGTAGCCTCGCGTCGTGGACCTGGAGACGCGCGAGCTGCGCTACTTCGTCACCGTCGCCGAGGAGCTGCACTTCGGGCGGGCCGCCGAGCGGCTGGGCATGGCGCAGCCGCCGCTGTCCAGGGCGATCCAGCGGCTGGAGCGGCGACTGGGCGCGGTGCTGCTGGAGCGCGACCGGCGCGGCGTCGCCCTCACCCCGGCGGGCGAGGTGCTGCTGCGGGAGGGGCGGGTCGTGCTCGACGCGGCCACCGCCGCCGCCAACCGGGTCCGCAGGGCCGGGGGGCGGATCGTGCTGGCGGTCAAGGCCGGGGCCGACCACGAGTTGTTGAGCAGGGTGCTGCCCGCGTACCGGGAGGAGGTCGGGGCGGGCGAGGTCGAGGTGCTGCTCTGCGGGATCGGCGAGCAGGCCGGGCTGTTGCGGGCTGGGCGGGCGGACGCCGCGCTGGTGCACCGGCCGTTCGACGACGTGGCGGGGTTCGACACCGAGGAGTTGTTGGTGGAGGAGCAGGTCGCGGTTTTGCCTGCTCGGCATCCGCTGGCCCGGCGGGAGTCGTTGACCATGTCGGAGATCGCGGACGTGCCCGGCCTGCCGCTCGCGCGGTGGCCGCGGCTGGAGGGCGGCTACCCGCCAGGGCCGGGGCCGGAGGTGCGGGACCAGGCGCAGGTGTCGCAGCTCATCGCGCTCGGGCTGGCGCTGCTGGTCATCCCGGCGTCCAGCCGGGCCTGGCAGTGGGCCGAGCACGCCGGGGTCCCGGTGGTGGACGCGCCGCCGGTGACCACGCTCATCGCGTGGCAGCCGCACAGCCGGTCGCCCGCTCTCGCCGGGCTGGTCCGCGCGGCGGTGCGGGTGGGGGAGGAGATGGGGTTTGGTTCCCGTGGGCGCCCCGCAGTCGTTGCGGGATCGATCAAGTAGCGGGCGGCGCGTCGACGTCGTCGCCGTCGGCCACGTCCTCGCACGGCACCATCAGCACGCCGTGCTCGACCAGGTAGTCGCGCGCGCCCACGTCGGCGTGCGCCGACTCCGACACCGGGCCCCAGTGGTCCCGGCCGATCAGCACGGGATGGCCGGGCACCCCGGCGTAGCAGGCTCTCGCCAGCACCGCCGGGGACGCCAGCACGAGCAGCCGGGCGACCGCGTCCGCCGTGACACCGGGGGTGTCCACCGGCAGCACCGCGACCGCGTCCCGGTCACCCGCTGCGGCGAGGCCCACGCGCAGGGACGATCCCACGCCCGTGGACCAGTCCGCGTTGTCCACCACCACCGCGTCTCCCAGCGACGCGGTGGCCCGCACCCGTGCGGATGAGGCGCCCAGCACCACGACCACCCGGTCGCAACCCGCCGCCCGGAGCACCCCGCAGGCCGTCTCGACCCACAGCGCGCCACCCTGCGACACCAGCGCCTTCGGGCGGCCGTACCGCCGTCCGGCGCCTGCGGCCAGGAGCAGGCCCGTCACCCCCACGGGGTCACACCAGTGCGCTGTGCCCCTTCAGCTCGGTTCTGCTCGCCACGGACAGCTTCCGGTACACCCTCGTCAAGTGCTGCTCTACCGTGCTCACGGTGATGTGCAGCCGCATGGCGATGGCCCGGTTGCTGTGTCCACACGCGGCGAGGGTCGCAACCCGACGCTCCGAGTAGGTCAACTCCGTCATAGTGAGGCAGACGTGCCACGACCCGGTAACGGTTCAACGACAAGTCGAAAATCATGAAATCGACAGGTTGGCCAGCAGCAGGGCGGTGACCGCCTCGGGCGCCTCCTCGGGCGCCCAGTGCGACACGTCCTCCAGCATCCGGAAGGTGTAAGGGCCGGTCACCCAGTCGCCCGTGGCCAGCGCGGCCGTGGAGCCGAAGGCCACGTCCTCGGTCGTCCACACGTACAGGGTGGGCACCGTCACCTTCCCGATCCGGCCGTCGGGGCGGCTCGCCCGGTACCAGTTGAGGGCCGCCGTGAGCGCCCCCGGCTCCTTCAGCCGCGACACGTACTCGTCCACCCGGCCCGGCTGCACCCGCCAGTCGAAGATCCGCCGCAGCGCCTCCGCGTCGTTCGCGAGCAGCTGCTTCTCCGCGCCCGACGCGCGCAGCTGCGCCATGTACCCGGACCGCTGGTGCTGCTCCTCGTCGGTGCGCATCGCCTCGCCGAGCGCGGCCGGGTGCGGGGTCGACACGACGGTCAGCGAGCGCAGCCGCTCCGGGTGCTCGGCCGCCGCCCACCACGCCACCGCGCCGCCCCAGTCGTGCCCGACCAGGTCGAACACCGGCCAGCCCAGCTCGTCGGCCACCGCGAGCACGTCGCCCACCAGCGACCCCGTGCCGTACGCGGACACCTCGGCCGGTCGGGCGCCGGGGGAGTAGCCGCGCTGGTCGAACGCGACCGCCCGATAGCCCTCGCGGCCCAGCACCGCCACCTGGTGCTCCCAGCACAGCGCCGCCTGCGGGAAGCCGTGCAGCAGCAGCACCGGGCGCCCGTCCTCCGGGCCTGCGGCGATCGCGTCGAACACGCCCTGGTCCGTCCGCACGCTCATCTGCTCGATCACTGTGTACCGGGTCCTTCCGTCGCACCACGCCGTTCCACCCCCATCCTGGCCCGGAACCGGCCGCCCCGGTGATCGCGGGGCCCGTCCCGCCGGTGGCCCGCGGGAGCGCGGCGCCCGCGTCTCGCACGCCACCCGGCCGCCGCACCCGCCGTCACGCTCCGTCACCCGGCGGCGTCCTCCCCGCTTCGAGCCCGTTCAGGCCGTCGGGTGGGCTGCCCGGCGGTGCGGCGGCTCCTCCTGGTGCGCTAGCCCCCAGCTCCGCTGGGCCGAACGGTGCACGTGCTCCCTCAACCGGGTGCTCTTGCCTCTGCGAGCTCGAATCCCGTGGTCAGCTTGGCCCGATCAGGTATCAGCGCCCCGGCTGCGCGCTCCTACGAGTAGCCGGTGGTAGCCGGCCGGGGTGGACGCGAGCGTGAGGGGGTCGCCGGATGGGGCACCACGCAGTCGTGCGGGCTGACTTCGAGATCGAGGGGATCGAGGCGGTCGGCGGCGACGGCGCCGTGGCGGGGGAGGGGCGGCGGATCCGGCTGGTCGGGAGCGGGCCGGAGCCCGAGCCCGGCGGGCCGAGCGCCGCCTGGCTGGCCGAGGCCGAGCTGGGCGACCTGGTCGACCACGCGCTGGCGGGCAGGCCGCGCGCGGTCGACCAGCTGCTGACGCGGGTCCAGCCGCTGGTGCTGCGCTACTGCCGGGCCAGGGTCGGGATGCGCGAGCGCACCCTGGTCTCGGCCGAGGACATCGCGCAGGAGGTGTGCCTGGCCGTGGTCGCCGCGCTGGGCCGCTACCGCTACGAGCCGACCTCCTTCCTGGCGTTCGTCTACGGCATCGCCGCGCACAAGGTCGCCGACGCGCGCAGGCGGGCGGTGCGCAGCCGCTCCGAGGTCGTGCCCGAGCTGCCGGACACCCCGGCGCTGGAGGACGGGCCCGAGCAGCGCGCGGTCAACGGCGAGCTGATCGGCCACATCACCCGGATGCTCGGCAAGCTGCCCGCCAGGCAGCGGGAGATCCTGGTGCTCCGGGTCGCGGTCGGCCTCACCGCCGAGGAGACCGCCGCCGCCGTCGGCTCCACGCCCGGCGCGGTCCGCGTCGCCCAGCACCGGGCGCTGACCAGGATGCGGGAAATGGCCGCCGCGGTCGACCGGGTGGACCGCTCCGCCTCCTAGGGCCGGCATCGTGTGCGCATGAGCGACGAGGCGCCGTCCTTCGACGTGCTGCTGTCCGGGACGGTGTTCCTGGACATCATCTTCACCGGCCTGCCCCGCCCGCCCGCGCCGGGGACCGAGGTGTGGGCGGACGGGCTGGGCTCCTGCCCCGGCGGCATCGCCAACCTGGCCGTGGCCCTGCGCAGGCTGGAGCTGCGCACCGGGCTGTCGGCGGCGTTCGGCGAGGACGTCTACGCCGACTTCTGCTGGGAGGTGCTGGCCGAGCAGGAGAAGGTGGACCTGGGGCACTGCCGCCGGTTCTACGGCTGGCACACCCCGGTCACCGTCTCCATGGCGATGGACCACGACCGGAGCATGGTCACCCACGGCCACCAGCCGCCCGTCACCGCCGACGAGCTGCTCGACCCGCCGCCGTCGACCCGCGCGTGCTTCGTGCACCTGCAGGCCGAGGACGAGGCGTGGGTGCGCAAGGCCAAGGAGGGCGGGGCGCTGCTGTTCGCCGACATCGGCTGGGACCGCACCGAGGCGTGGGCGCCCGACCTGCTGACCAGGCTCGACGGGTACGACGCGTTCCTGCCGAACTCGGTCGAGGCGATGAGCTACACCCGGTCGTCCACGCCGGAGCTGGCCGCCGAGCGGCTGGCCGAGCTGGTGCCGGTGGTCGTGGTGACCAGGGGCGGCGGGGGAGCGGTCGCGGTCGACTCGGCCACCGGGGAGCGGGCGGACGTGCCGGGGCTGAGCGTGGCGGCGCTGGACCCGACCGGGGCCGGTGACGTGTTCGGCGCCGGGTTCGTGCTGGGCACCCTGGAGGGCTGGCCGCTGGCGCAGCGGGTGCGGTTCGCGAACCTGTGCGCGGCGCTGTCCACGCAGCACTTCGGCGGGTCGCTGTCGGCTCCGGGCTGGGCGGACATCGCCATGTGGTGGCGGACGGTGCGGCGGCGGGCGCGCGACGAGCGGGAGCTGCGCGAGTACGGGTTCCTTGAGGACGTGCTGCCGCAGCACGGCGGGGACGAGGTGCGCAGGGCCAGCGCGACGATCCGGCTGGCGCCCAAGTAGCCGGACGCGGGGCGGCCGGGTGGCGCGCGCCGCCCGGCCGCCCCGCCGGTCCGCGCCGCCTGCCGCCCCGCCCTCTCATCCCGCGCAGCCGCCCCGCGCCGCCGTCCCGCACTGTCGCGTGCCTCACCACGGCCTCGCCTGCCTGGCGTTTCACCTCGTCCACAACCGGGCAGGAGTAACTTGCGGGTCAGGTCGCGCACGATCAACCCGGAATTTCCTCGCCGCTCCAGGCAACCGGGTTCGGGTCCCGCGCGACTTATCTGTGGAGGGGCGTCTTTCCCCGCGGGTCTGGAAGGGGTTGCTGGTTCAGTGTTCGCCGCACGTGCGACAGGTCTGCTCAAGATGGTGGGGTTGTGCCTCACGGCGGGGGTTCTCGTCGCCGCCGTGCTCTTCCCCGTCGTCGGTGGTCTGGGGTTGGCCTCCAACCGCGCCGCCGACACCGTCGACCAGACCTCTGGCGAGCTGACCAAGGCCGAGCTGCCTCTGGTCACCACCATCCAGGACAAGGATGGGCAGCCCATCGCCTACCTGTACGACCAGTACCGCATCCCGGTGGCGTTCGAGGACATCGCCGACACGATGAAGGCCGCGATCATCGCGATCGAGGACCGCAGGTTCTTCGAGCACCAGGGCGTCGACTGGCAGGGCATCATGCGCGCCGCCGCCAAGGCGGGCGTCGAGGGTGAGACCTCCCAGGGCGCGTCCACGCTCACCCAGCAGTACGTGAAGAACTACCTCGCGTTCGTGGTGGGCAAGGGCTCCGATGAGGCGTACGAGAAGGCGACGGCTGCCACGATGGCGCGCAAGCTGAGCGAAGCGCGCATCGCCATGCAGCTCGAGCAGAAGATGACGAAGGAGGAGATCCTCACCGCATACCTGAACGTCGTGCCGTTCGGCAACGGCACCTACGGCGTCGGCGCCGCGGCGCAGACGTACTTCAACACCACGGCCGACAAGCTGACCGTCCCGCAGGCAGCCCTGCTGGCGGGCCTGGTCAACCGGCCGAGCGCGCTGAACCCGGAGGCCGGCGCGGACGCCGCCATGGAGCGGCGCAACACGGTCATCGACTACATGCGCAACAACGGCGCGTTCGGCGAGGACACCGCGCGGGCCGACCAGCTGACCGAGGAGTACAAGGCCGCGCCCATCGGCGTGGTCGAGGACCTCAAGCTGCTGCCCATGGGGTGCGTCGGCGCGGGCGACGGGCCGATCTACGGCTCGTTCTGCCGCTACCTGATCGACTACCTGCTGGAGCACGGCCTGACCGAGGACGACCTGCGCAGGGGCGGCCTCACCATCAAGTCGACGATGGACGCGAAGGCCACGCAGGCCGTCAAGGAGGCCGCCGAGGGCCAGGTCTCCAAGACCACCCCCGGTGTCGCCAACGCGATGGCCGTGGTGGAGCCGGGCAAGGACAAGCACCGCGTCCGCGCGCTGGCCGCCAACCGCGACTTCGGCAACAACGCCGACGCCGGGCAGAGCGCGTACTCGCTGCCCGCCGAGGTGACCAGGTTCGGCGCGGGCTCGATCTACAAGGTGTTCACCGCCGCCGCGGCGATGGAGCAGGGCAAGACCGGCATCGACCGGCAGGTCCCGGTTCCGAACACCTACACGTCGCGGGTCTACCGGGACGGCAACAAGGGCTACACCGTCAAGAACTACTCCGACGGGGCCGACACCAGCATGACCCTCACCAAGGCGCTGGCCACCTCGCCCAACACCGGGTTCATCATCCTGGAGGAGCAGGCGGGGCTGAACAACGTCGTGGACATGGCCTACCGGCTGGGTCTGCGCGACGGGATGCAGGGCGTCACCTTGGCGGGCGACCCGCTCAAGGAGGACAAGTCCAACGGTCCGTCGCAGGGTGACGCCGTGAAGCAGGGCAACATGGGGTCGTTCACCCTCGGCGCGGGTCCGACGAGCGTGCTGGAGCTGGCGAACGTGTCGGCGACGATCGTGAGCGAGGGCACCTGGTGCCCGCCGACCCCGATCGAGCAGGTCCTGGACCGCAACGGCAACCCGGTCCAGCTCCAGGAGGCGGCCTGCGAGCAGGCCGTGTCCCCGGAGCTGGCGGCGGCGCTGGCGCAGGGCATGAGCCACGACACCACCGCGGGCGGCACCGCGGCGGGCGCGGCGTCCAGGGCGGGCTGGAACCGGCCGACCATCGGCAAGACCGGCACCACCGAGAACTACTGGTCGGTGGGCTTCATGGGCGCCACGATGCAGTACGCGGGCGCCGTCCTGACCTTCACCGACGGCGCGTCGCCGCAGGTCCTCTGCGGCAACCCGGTCCGGCTGTGCGGGCAGGGGCGGACCGGTCTCACCGGTGGTGAGGTCGCGGCCCCGACGTGGTTCAACGCGATGAACAAGATCCACGAGGGGCTGCCCGCCGTTCCGCTGCCCCCGGCGACCAAGTACCGGTAGCGCCCACCGCCCGCCGGGGTCTCCCGGCGGACGTGGGGTGATCGGCTGGTCGCCCGTGGTGACCGTGGTCCCCGTCCCGCTCCTGCGGGACGGGGACCACTGCTTTTCCGGTGCGCGGAAGCCGGTGGCGGGTGGGTGGTTCCGCCGTTCGGCCCAACCACGCTTCGTCACGCGTTCGGGGGCAAACCCCGATTTCGCGGCGCGTTCCCCGGTTCGTCGATCACCGGTGAACGGGCTGGTCAGGGTGGCGATTCCGGGTCAGGCGGGCTGGCAGGCCCGTGCGGGGGCGCGGCGGTGCCGATCTCTGAACCGGTTCGGACGGCACGGGGTTGACCTGCGCGGATAACGGTCGGCAGGCGAGACGTTCCGGTCTTTGAACACGCTGCGTAGTCGGCGGTGGCTTATCTCACTAAATCTCCGCAGTTCGCCACGAATGGGTTGCCCACTTTCGTGACGTCGGGTTACGTTCTCCGCCGCATGTCACGGTTCGGTCTCTAGCAGGCAACGGAGGTGCTCCCCGAAGGCACCTCCACCCGGTCCCCCGGCCGGGTGTCCTGGACCGAGCCCCCCGAAATGCCTGGAGGAAAGTTGGCCCGCCACACGCACGCCCCCGGTCGCACCGCCTTCACGGCACCGCCGAAGAAGGCTCCCGCGCCCGGTCGTCGCGGCTCGCACCGCGCGGAGGACGACAGGTCCCCGCTGCGTGGCCGGGTCACCGCCGCCGCCGTCGTCGCGGGCGCCATCGCGACCGGCTCCGGCTTCTTCAACGCCGTCGGCACCAGCGCCATCCCGCTCGCCGCCGGGGGAGACCTGGCGGGCGCGCTGCTGGTCCCCAGCGAGGGGGCGCCCGCGCAGGCGTCCGGCGCGCTCCTGACCGTGCACGAGGTGAACCCCGGCCTGGAGTCCGCGAAGCTCGTGCGCGGCGAGGGCATGGTGGCGCTCCAGCAGGTCGACCGCGTGGTGCAGCAGGCGAGCGCCGACTACGCGGTGAAGCAGGAGGAGCTGCGCAAGCAGCAGGAGGCCGAGGCCGCCGAGAAGGCGCGCAGGGAGGCCGAGGAGGCGGCGAAGCGGCCGAAGGTCGTGAAGCCCGCGCAGGGCTCGTTCACGTCCGGCTTCGGCGCCCGCTGGGGAACCACGCACTACGGCATCGACATCGCGAACTCGATCGGCACCCCGATCCTGTCGGCGATGGACGGCACCGTGATCGAGGCGGGCTCCGCGTCCGGCTTCGGCCTGTGGGTGCGCGTGCAGCACGACGACGGCACGGTGACCGTGTACGGGCACGTGGACACGATCGTGGCGTACGCGGGCACCAGGGTGTCGGCGGGGCAGCAGATCGCCACGATGGGCAACCGGGGCCAGTCGACGGGGCCGCACCTGCACTTCGAGGTGTGGCTCAACGGCGGCCAGAAGATCGACCCGGTCGGGTGGCTGGCGCAACGCGGGATCGCGCTCTGAGGTTGTCGGGTCGGACTCCTGGCGGGCCTGCGCGCCTCTTGGGTGCCCCTGATCGGGGGCGCTAAACACGTCGGGTGGGGGAGCTGTCCAGCGGCGGGCCTGTGCGCGGGTTACGGCTGGATGGATGGGACTACCCCCGCATGTGCGGGGAAGACCTGCACGTCGGGCGTGGTTTGGGGGACAAGTACGGACCACCCCCGCATGTGCGGGGAAGACCAGGTCGTGGACCTGATCGAGGCCGCTGCGACGGGACCACCCCCGCATGTGCGGGGAAGACTTGAACCGACGCTTCCCCGCACGCGGGTGCCCCGGACCACCCCCGCATGTGCGGGGAAGACGCTTGTTGGCCAGCGAGTTTATCCGTCCAAGGAACCGTTTTCATTCGGTTCAGCGGAGTCTCGGATCCAGCGCTCGGTCCTGCCCGCCACAAGCCGCCCCTCGCCACCCCTCCCATTCCCCCATTCGGCATACCGACCAGTCGGTACCCTGCGGTACGGTGCCCTCACCTGGAGCTCTGGGAGGCCACCGTGGGTCGTTGGGGTATCACGCTGCCGTTGACCGGTGTCCCGATCCTCGACCACCAACCCCTCGTCTCCGAGCTCACCGCCCTCGGCTACACCGACATCTGGTCCGCCGAGACCTCCGGCGCCGACGCGTTCACCCCGCTCGCCCTCGCCGCCCAGTGGTCGCCCACCGCCCGCCTCGGCACCGCCATCGCCCCCGTCTACACCCGCGGCCCGGCGCTGCTCGCCATGTCGGCCGCCACGCTCGCCGAGGTCTCCGGCGGGCGGTTCGTGCTCGGGATCGGGTCGTCCTCGCCCGCCATCGTCTCCCGGTGGAACGGGCAGGAGTTCACCGAGCCCTTCGCCCGCACCCGCGACACCCTCCGCTTCCTCCGCTCCGCGCTCGCGGGGGACAAGGTCACCCGTGAGTACCCGACGTTCAGCGTCAGCGGCTTCCGGCTCGAGAAAGCGCCCGCGCACCACGTGCCCATCATGCTCGCGGCGCTGCGGCCGGGGATGCTCCGCCTCGCCGCGCGGGAGGCCGACGGGGCCATCACCAACTGGCTCGCCGCCACCGACGTCCCCCGCGTCCGCGAAGCGCTCGGGGACAAGGAGCTCGCCGCCCGGATCTTCGTCTGCCCCACCGAGGACGCCGACGCCGCCCGCGCACTCGGCCGTGCCCTGATCTGCGCCTACCTGACCGTCCCCGCCTACGCCGCCTTCCACGACTGGCTCGGGCGCGACAAAGTCCTCGCACCCATGCGCGAGGCCTGGTCGGCGGGCAGGCGCAAGGAGGCCAACGCGCTCGTGCCCGACGAGGTCGTCGACGCGCTCGTCGTGCACGGCAGCGCCGAGCAGTGCCGGGCGCGCGTCGCCCAGTACGCCGCCAACGGCGTCGACACCCCGATCATCGGCCTCCTGCCCACGGGCGGGGACCAGCTCGACCTGGTGCGTCGGCTGGCCCCCGGCGCCTGAGCCTCAGCTCCCCGCGCGCTCCCGCAGCACCGCCAGCGCCTTGTCGGCGTGCGCGTTCATCGCGAACTCCGACTTGATCACCTCCAGGACCGTCAGGTCCGTGCCGATCACGAACGTGTGCCGCTTCACCGGCAGCGGCCCGAACCGCCGCTTCACCCCGAACGCCTCGGCCACCGCGCCGTCCGCGTCGGACAGCAGCGGGTAGTCGAAGCTGTTGATGTCCGCGAACTGCTTCTGCCGCGCCACCGAGTCCGTGCTGATGCCCACCCGCTGCGCGCCCGCCTGCGCGAACTCGGCGGCCAGGTCCCGGAAGTGGCAGCTCTCGGCCGTGCACCCGCTGGTCATCGCCGACGGGTAGAAGAACAGCACCACCGGCCCGTCCGCCAGCAGCGCGGACAGGGTGCGCGGTTCGCCGTCCTGGTCGGGCAGCGTGAAGTCGCTGACCTGATCGCCTGGCTTCATCGGGGGTCCTCTCGACGGGGTGCGGTGCCTGGCCATGATCGTCCCAGGGCCGCTCGGCGGCGGGGCGCCGGGAGGTTCTCGATACCCTCGGGTGAAGCCTGGAGGTGGGGATGACCAGCATGTCCGACGTGGCGAAGGCCGCCGGGGTCTCCGCGGCGACGGTGTCGCGCGCGCTGCGCGGCGAGCCGGGGGTGTCGGAGAGCACCCGCGAGCACGTCGCCGAGGTGGCCAAGCGGATGCGCTACGCGATCGCCCGCGACGCCTCCAGCCTCGCGGGCGGCAGGCGCTACGCGGTCGCGGTGCTCACCGCCGACGTCGGGCGCGGCGACCTGCTCGCGGGCGCCGAGTCCGCGCTGCGCGAGGCGGGCTACGACGTGCTGCTGTACGTGCTCAACGACCCCGCCGCGCGCGCCCGCTTCTTCGACCAGGTGCCCACCGGCCGCCGCGTCGACGGGGTGCTCGCGCTGGCCACGAGGCCCACCGAGGCCGAGCGGGCGGCGCTGGACGGGGCGGGCGTGCCGGTCGTGCTGGTCGAGGACGGCGACCTCGGCGAGGCCGTCGCGCTCGCCGCCAGGCACCTCATCGGGCACGGCCACCGCGAGGTCGCGCTGGTGCTCGCCGAGGACGTGGACGAGTCCCTGGACGAGGTGCTCGCCGCCGAGGGGCTGGCGGTGCGTCCGGAGTGGACGGTGTGGTCCTCGCCGACCGTCGCGGGCGGCGAGCAGGTGGTCGACGCGCTGCTCGACGGCGGGGCCCTGCCCACGGCGGTGATCAGCTCCAGCGGCGAGGTGGCGCTCGGCGTGTACCTGCGGCTGCGCCGCGACGGCCGCGAGGACGTCTCGGTGGTCAGCCTGGAGGGCGCGGAGCTGGCGCGGGCGGTGGGCATCACCGCCGTGGAGGGCGCGTGGCGCGAGCGCGGCGAGCACGCCACCGCCGTGCTGCTGTCCGCCCTGCGCGGCGACGCCCAGCCGCACGCGGAGGCCATCGCGCCGCCCTCGGCGCAGCTCGTGGTGCGGGGATCGAGCGGGCCCGCGCCGCGCAGCGGCGCGACCCCCCCAACCGTCGCACCCTAGGCCCCCACCGCCACCCAGTGCTCTTGGTCTTTTCCCCGGTTTCGCACCGCGCCCCCAAGCCCTGGGCCCAGCCCGGCGGGCGCACTCCGCCACCGGCCCACCCCGACTCCCCACAACTTCCCCCCACCACCCCGAAACCCGTGCGGCACCTGCGGGTTCGACCGGCCCCGGCTCGGGCATTCCCCCACCGTGGCCGACTCCGCGAACCAGCCGACCAGCACCACGCCCCCGCCCGGCAGCACCGCCCGGCCCGAGGAAACCGCCCTGCCCGACCCCACCCCCGAGGCCGGCACCGCTCCCAGCCACTCGACCGGGCCATCCGGTAGTGCGGCTTCCTGCAACCATCGGGTGACCACGCCTGACCTGCCTGGCCTCGACCACCCGCCCCGGACGAAGCTGTCCAGCGTGGACGAGGACCTGGCCGCGCTGGCCCGTGCGCACGGAGTCGCGACCTGGTACGAGGACGCGGGCGACACGCGGGTCGAGGTGGACGCCGACGTGGTCGTTGCCGTGCTGGCCGAGCTCGGCGTCGACGCCTCCACCCCGGAGGCCGTCCGCGCCGCGCTCGCCGCCCCGACGCCACCGCCCGCCACGATCGTCCTGCGCGAGGGCCAGCTCCTGGAGGGCGACGGCACGGTCGTCCTGGAGGACGGCGGTTCCGCCCGGCTCCCGGCCGTCCTCCCGCTCGGCTACCACCGCCTCGGCGATCGCACCGTCGTCGTCGCCCCCGCCAAGCTCCCGCCGGTCCCCAGGGCCTGGGGCTGGATGCTCCAGCTGTACGCGATGCGCTCCGAGCAGTCCTGGGGCATGGGCGACTACGGCGACCTCGCCACCACCGCCCGCCGCTCCGCCACCGAGCTGGGCGCGGGCGTCCTGCTGGTGAACCCGGTGCAGGCCATCAGCCCCACTCACCCGGTCGAGCGATCGCCCTACTCGCCGAGCAGCCGCCGGTTCGCCAACCCGCTGTACCTGCGCGTCACCGACCTGGAGGAGTTCCACCGCGCCCCGACCGAGGTCCGGCGCGCGGTCGTGGCCCAGCGCCCGGAGAACGCCGACCTGATCGACTACGACGCCGTGTGGGCCGCGAAGAAGGCCGCGCTCGAACTGCTCTGGGCCGACCGCGAGCACGACCTCCCCGAGGACCCCGACCTCCTGGACTTCGCCCGGTTCTGCGCCATCGCCGAGCGGCACGGCCCCGACTGGCGGCACTGGCCCGCCGACCAGCGCGACCCGGCCACCGCCACCGCCGACCCCGAGCGCGTCGCCTTCCACGCCTGGCTCCAGACCCTGTGCGAGCGCCAGCTCGCCGACGCCCGCGCCGCCGCCTCCGCCATGCCCGTCGGCATCGTCCACGACCTCCCGGTCGGCGTGCACCCCGGCGGCGCCGACACCTGGGCCCTGCGCGACGCCTTCGCCGCGGGCGTGCGCGTCGGGGCCCCGCCGGACGCCTTCAACCAGCTCGGCCAGGACTGGAACCTGCCGCCGTGGCGCCCAGACCGCCTCGCCGAGCAGGGCTACGAGCCGTTCCGCGCCGTGCTGCGCGGCGTCCTGCGGCACGCCGACGGCATCCGCGTCGACCACGTCGCCGGCCTGTGGCGGCTGTGGTGGATCCCGCCGGGCGAGCCCGCCAAGCGCGGCACGTACGTGCACTACGACGCCGACGCCATGCTCGCCGTCCTCACCCTGGAGGCGCACCGCGCGGGCGCCGTCGTCGTCGGCGAGGACCTGGGCACCGTCGAGGACCGCGTCACCGAGGAGCTGCACGAGCGCGGCGCCCTCAGCTCCGCCGTCCTGTGGTTCCAGCGCGACTACGACCAGCCCGGCCACCCGCTCATCCCGCCCAAGGGCTGGACCACCTCCGCGATGGCGAGCGTGTCCACCCACGACCTGCCGACGCTCGCCGGGTTCCTGCAGGCGGAGCACGTGCGGATCAGGGCCGAACTCGGGTTGTTTGAAGTCGACCCGAAGGGGGAATTCGAGGCCGCCGAGGCTGAACGAGACCAGTTGGTCGAGCTGCTGCGGCAGGAAGGGGTCCTCGGTGACGACCTGCTCGTGTCGTTCCACGCGCTGCTCGCCGAGGCGCCTTCGGTGCTCGTGCTGACCTCCCCGCAGGACGCGGTGGGCGAGACCCGCCAGCCGAACCTGCCGGGAACCGTCGACCAGTACCCGAACTGGCGCATCCCGCTCCCCGGCGGGCTCGACGCCTTCCTGACCGACCCGCGCGTGCGCGCCATCGCCGCCGCGTTGCGCGCGGGGCGTGCCCGGTGACGGGCCCGCGAGTCGGGAACACGGCTGTAACCGCAGGCAGCACGCCTGCGGAGTACCGTTCGACCCCGTCATCACCACGACACGGTTGGAGGTGGCACGACCCCGTGAACACCGATCTGGTCACGCCCACAGCGACAGCGGTCATCCCCGCTCAGCTCACCACGAACCCCGAGGACGAGCTGGAACTGGCGGTCGAGAAGGTCCTCGCCTCGGTCCGCCCCAGCTCCCTCGGCGACCCGGCCGAGGGCTCCCGGCGCGCCGAGCGCGTCCTCCGCGACGCGCTCGACCTGCCCGGCGAGCCCACGAACGAGGCACTGCGGCAGGCGCGCGCCTGCGCCGAGGCCGCCTGCGAGCACCTGCGCTACCAGGAGTTCCAGGAGGCCAGGCTGCTGCTCGTCGCGAGCAGGGGCCAGCTGGCGCGCGCCCACACCGGCAGAGCCTGACCCCGGCACCGGCGGCAGCGGCCCAGCGCGGGGCCGCCACCGCCCGGCCGCCGAACCACGGACCGCCCGGCCGTCCCCGCAGACCGACCCGGTGGTGCACCGCATCGGGACGACCCGGCTCTCCGAGACCCGACTAGGACATGCACCTCTAGGAGCACCGTTGCGGCCCTGGCCTGGAACGCCCTACCCGCTCGGCGCCACGTACGACGGCGTCGGCACCAACTTCACCCTGTTCTCCGAGGCAGGCGAATGGGTCGAGCTGTGCCTGTTCGACGACGAGGGCAACGAGGAGCGCGTCAGGCTCCCCGAGGTCGACGGCTTCGTCCACCACGGCTACCTGCTCGGCATCGGCCCCGGCCAGCGCTACGGCTACCGCGTGCACGGCCCGCACCAGCCCGAGCAGGGCCTGCGCTGCAACCCGAACAAGCTCCTCATCGACCCCTACGCCAAGGCCATCGACGGCGAGGTGAAGTGGCACGAGTCGCTGTTCGGCTACCCCTTCGGCGACCCCGACGCCCGCAACGACCAGGACTCGGCGGGCCACGTGCCGCTGTCGGTCGTGGTCAACCCGTTCTTCGACTGGGCCAACGACCGCCCGCCGAAGATCCCCTACAACGAGACCGTCATCTACGAGGCGCACGTCCGGGGCCTGACCATGCGGCACCCGGAGGTCCCCGAGCGGCTGCGCGGCACCTACGCGGGCCTGGCGCACCCGGTGGTCATCGACCACCTGAAGAAGCTCGGCGTCAACGCCATCGAGCTGATGCCGGTGCACCAGTTCGTCACCGACCACGGCCTGGTCGAGAAGGACCTGCGCAACTACTGGGGCTACAACACGATCGGGTTCTTCGCCCCGCACGACGGCTACTCCGCGCTCGGGCACGACGCGGGCCAGGTCCAGGAGTTCAAGGGCATGGTCAGGGCGCTGCACGAGGCGGGCATCGAGGTCATCCTCGACGTGGTCTACAACCACACCGCCGAGGGCAACCACCTCGGGCCGACCCTGTCCATGCGCGGCATCGACAACCAGGCCTACTACCGCCTGGTCGAGGACGAGCCGAAGTACTACATGGACTACACCGGCACCGGCAACTCCATGAACGTGCGCAGCCCGCACACGCTGCAGCTGATCATGGACTCGCTGCGCTACTGGGTCACCGAGATGCACGTCGACGGCTTCCGCTTCGACCTCGCCGCCACCCTGGCCCGCGAGTTCTACGACGTGGACCGGCTGTCGACGTTCTTCGACCTGGTGCAGCAGGACCCGGTGGTCAGCCAGGTCAAGCTCATCGCCGAGCCGTGGGACGTCGGCCCCGGCGGCTACCAGGTCGGCAACTTCCCGCCGCTGTGGACCGAGTGGAACGGCAAGTACCGCGACACCGCCCGCGACTTCTGGCGCGGCGAGCCCGCCACGCTCGGCGAGTTCGCCTCCCGCTTCACCGGCTCCTCCGACCTGTACAAGGAGGACGGGCGCAGGCCGTACGCGTCGATCAACTTCGTCACCGCGCACGACGGCTTCACCCTCACCGACCTCGTCTCGTACAACGACAAGCACAACCTGGCCAACGGCGAGGACGGCCGCGACGGCGCGGACGACAACCGCTCGTGGAACTGCGGCGTGGAGGGCCCCACCGACGACCCCGAGGTCAACGAGCTGCGCGAGCGTCAGCGGCGCAACCTGCTCACCACGCTGCTGCTGTCCCAGGGCGTGCCGATGCTGCTGCACGGCGACGAGCTCGGCCGCACCCAGCAGGGCAACAACAACGCCTACTGCCAGGACAACGAGCTGTCCTGGGTCGACTGGACGCTGCTGGAGAAGAACCAGCCGCTGCTCGACTTCACCTCGGGCCTGACCGACTTCCGCAAGAAGCACCCGGTGTTCCGGCGCAGGCGCTTCTTCCAGGGCAGGCCCATCCGCAAGGGCGAGGAGCTGCGCGACATCGCGTGGTTCACCCCGGCGGGCGAGGAGATGACCGAGCAGAACTGGGAGGACGGCTTCGGCCGCTGCGTCTCGGTGTTCCTCAACGGCAAGGGCATCCCGGACCTCGACCAGCGCGGCATGAAGGTCGAGGACGACTCGTTCCTGGTGGTCTTCAACGCCCACCACGAGGACATCGAGATCACCCTGCCCGGCGAGGGCTACGGCCCGGAGTGGGCCGTGGTCATCGACACCGCGACCGGCGAGATCGCCGCGTTCCCGCAGGACGAGCCCACGATCCCGGCGGGCGGCAGCGTCACCGCCACCGCGCGCTCGGTCGTCGTGCTCCAGCGGATGGGGGCCGAGTGACCGCGCCCGACCGCGCGACTGCCGCTCCCGCGACCGCCCCGGCCACCACGGCCGGGGCGGCCCGCCCGCAGCCGCCCAGCTCCACCTACCGGCTCCAGTTCACCCCCGACTTCACCTTCGCCGACGCCGAGGCCGTGCTCGACTACCTCGGCGCCCTCGGCGCGGGAGCCCTCTACGCGTCCCCGCTGCTGGAGGCCGTCCCCGGCTCCACGCACGGCTACGACGTCACCGACCCCGCCCGCGCCCGCGCCGACTTCGGCGGCGAGCAGGGCCGGGCGTCGCTGGCCAAGGCCGTGCGCGCCGCGGGCCTCGGGTTCGTGGTCGACATCGTGCCCAACCACATGGCCGTCGACTCCACCCCGGTCAACGCCTGGTGGACCGACGTCATGGAGAAGGGCCAGGGCTCCCCGTACGCCCGCTACTTCGACATCGACTGGTCCGACGGCACGCTGCTGCTGCCGTTCGCGGGCGACGAGGGGTCCGAGGAGGAGCACGAGCACTACCGGCTCGCGTTCTGGCGGCGCGGCAACGCCGAGCTCAACTACCGCCGGTTCTTCGACATCACGACCCTCGCGGCCGTCCGCGTCGAGGACCCCGAGGTGTTCGAGGCCACCCACGGCGAGGTGCTGCGCTGGGTCGCCGAGGGCGACGTCACCGGCCTGCGCGTCGACCACCCGGACGGCCTCGCCGACCCCGGCGGGTACGCCCGCGACCTGGCCGCGCGCAGCGGCGCGTGGGTCGTCGTGGAGAAGATCCTCGGCCCCGACGAGTCGCTGCCGGTCAGCTGGCCCGTCGCGGGCACCACCGGCTACGACGCGCTGCGCGAGGTGTGCGGGCTGTTCGTCGACCCGGCGGGGGAGGGGCCGTTCACCGACCTCGCGGTCGAGCTGGGCGTGCCCACCGACTTCGCCGCCGTCGAGCACGAGTGCCGGGCGCTGGTCGCGTCCACGATCCTGAGCGCCGAGGTGCGCCGGATCGCCGCGCTGCTCGAACCCTCCCTCCCCGAGGGCGTGGGCGCCGAGCAGGCCCGCGAGGCCGTCGCCGCCGTCATGGCCGCGTTCCCGGTGTACCGCTCCTACCTGCCCGAGGGCGAGCAGGACTGGGCCACCGCCGTGCGCCGCGCGGGCGGCCCGGCCGCCGAGGCGCTCGACGCCGCCGTGCGCGCCGACCCGACCGGCGAGCTGGCCACCCGCATCCAGCAGACCTCCGGCATGGTCGTCGCCAAGGGCACCGAGGACACCGCGTTCTACCGGTTCACCCGGTTCGTGGCCCTCAACGAGGTCGGCGGCGCGCCCGACCGGTTCGGCGTCACCCCCGAGGAGTTCCACCGCAGGGCCGCCGCCCGCGAGTCCGGCTCCCCGGACACCATGACGGCGCTGTCCACGCACGACACCAAGCGCTCCGAGGACGTGCGGGCCCGGCTCGCCGTGCTCGCCGAGGTGCCCGACGAGTTCGCCGCCGCCGTCCGCCGGTGGAGCGCCGCGCACCCCATCGACGAGCCCAGCCTCAACGCGCTGGCCTGGCAGTCGCTGGTGGGCGCCTGGCCGGTCACCGCCGACCGGATGCGCGCCTACCTGGAGAAGGCGGCCAAGGAGTCCAAGGTCCGCACCACCTGGGTCGACCACGACGAGGAGTTCGAGGCCGCCGTCGACGCCTGGCCCGCCGCCGTGCTCGGCTCGGACACGGCGGGCGAGGTCGCCGAGTTCGTGGACGGCATCGTGGCCGCGGGCTGGTCCAACGCGCTCGGCCAGAAGCTCGTGCAGCTCACCGCGCCGGGCGTGCCCGACGTGTACCAGGGCACCGAGCTGTGGGACCTGTCCCTGGTCGACCCGGACAACCGGAGGCCGGTGGACTACGCGCCCCGCCGCGCCCTGCTGGAGCGCATCGACTCCGGCTGGCTGCCCGACGTCGACGACTCCGGCGCGGCCAAGCTCCTGGTCACCTCGCGCGCGCTGCGGCTGCGCGGGCAGCGGCCCGAGCTGTTCCGCGGCTACCGGCCGGTGCCCGCCGCCGGACCCGCCTCGGCGCACGCGCTCGCCTTCGAGCGCACCGGGCTGATCACCGTCGCGACCCGGCTCCCGGTGGGCCTGGCCCGCGCGGGCGGCTGGGGGAGCACCGTCCTGCCGCTGCCGCCGGGCGAGTGGACCGACGTGCTCACCGGCCGCGTGGTGACCGGCTCCGCGCCCGCGCTGGCCGACCTGCTCGACCGCTACCCCGTCGCCCTGCTCGTGCGAGGAGACCGGTGACCTTCTCCGTGTGGGCCCCCGACCGGGACGGCGTCGTCGTCCGGGTCGACGGCCAGGACCACGACATGACCCCCGTCGGCGGCGGCTGGTGGTACAGCGACGCCAGCGGGACCGACTACGCGTTCGTGCTCGACGGCGACGCCCTCCCGGACCCGCGCTCGCTGCGCCAGCCGGACGGGGTGCACGGGCCCTCCCGCGCCTACGACCACGACGAGTTCGCCTGGACGGACCAGAGGTGGACCGGGCGGGCGCTGCCCGGCGCGGTGGTCTACGAGCTGCACGTCGGCACGTTCACCCCCGGCGGCACCTTCGACTCCGCGGTCGAGCGGCTGGACCACCTCGCCGACCTGGGGATCACCCACGTCGAGGTGCTGCCGGTCAACTCCTTCGACGGGCCGTCCGGCTGGGGCTACGACGGCGTGCTGTGGGGCGCGGTGCACGAGCCCTACGGCGGGCCGGACGGGTTCAAGCGGTTCGTGGACGCCTGCCACGCGCGCGGCCTGGCCGTGCTGCTGGACGTCGTCTACAACCACCTCGGGCCGTCCGGCGCGTACCTGGACCGGTTCGGGCCGTACTTCGCGGGCAGCAACGAGTGGGGCCCCGGCCTCAACCTGGACGGCCCCGGCTCCGACGAGGTGCGGCGGTACGTCGTCGACAACGCGCTCGGCTGGCTGCGGGACTTCCACGTCGACGGGCTGCGGCTCGACGCCGTGCACGCCCTGCTCGACCGGTCCGCCACGCACCTGCTGGAGCAGCTGGCCCGCGAGGTCGACGCGCTCTCCACCGCGCTCGGCCGCCCGCTCACCCTCATCGCCGAGTCGGACCTCAACGACGCCCGGCTGGTCACCGCGCGCGAGGGCGGCGGCTACGGGCTGCACGCCCAGTGGGCCGACGACCTGCACCACGCGCTGCACGTCGCCCTGTCCGGCGAGACGTTCGGCTACTACCCGGACTTCGAGGGGAAGCTGGCGACCACGCTGGAGCGGGTGTTCCTGCACGACGGCACGTGGTCGTCGTTCCGGGGGCGCGCGCACGGCAGGCCGGTGGACCGCGAGCGGCTGCCCGGCTACCGGTTCCTCGCCTACCTGCAGAACCACGACCAGATCGGCAACCGGGCCACCGGCGACCGGCTGACCGCGACCGTGTCGCCCGAGCGGCTGGCGATCGGGGCGGCGATCGTGCTGTGCTCCCCGTACACGCCGATGCTGTTCATGGGGGAGGAGTGGGGCGCGCGCACCCCGTGGCGGTTCTTCGCCTCGTTCCCGGACCCCCAGCTCGCGGAGGCGGTCCGGACCGGGCGGCGGCGCGAGTTCGCCCGGCACGGGTGGGGCGAGTCGGACGTGCCCGACCCGGTCGACCCGGCCACCGTCGAGGCGTCCAAGCTGGACTGGGCCGAGGTCTCGCGGCCCGAGCACGCGCGGGTGCTGGAGCTGCACCGGGCCCTGATCCGGCTGCGGCGCGAGCACCCGGAGCTGGCCGATCCGAGGCTGGACCGGTTCCGCGTCGAGCAGCGCGGGTCGGTGCTGGTGCTCCACCGGGGTGATCTGCGGCTGCTGTGCAACCTCGCGCCCGCCGGTGGCGTTCCCAGTGGTGAGGGCGCGGTCGGCGGCGCCGCCGGTGCGGCTGTCGGGGCTGGTGCGGCGGGCGGCGCCGACGGCGCCCTCGCCCGGCCGGGCGGGTCACGGCCGGGCGCTGCCGACGCGGGAGCCCCCGGTCCGGGGGCCCGCGACGCCGAGGTCGACCTCGGCGTCGCGCCCGTCGCCGTCCTGCTCGCCTCGGGTGAGGCGGAGGTGGCGGGACAGGTGCTCAGCCTGCCCGCGGAGACGTTCGCGGTCGTTCAGCTCCCAGGGAGCCAGCCGACCTCGGTGAGCCGCTCGGCGAGGAGCTGACCGGCCAGGTTCACCTGGTCGGTCAGCTGTCTTCGCGCTTCGGGCTCGTGGCCGCTCGACGCCGTAGCCGCGTCGTAGGCGGCCACGAGCTGCCGCGCCGCCTGCACCACGTCGGCCCCCGGCCAGTCGACGGGGGTCGGCACGCCGTTCTGCTCCTCGGACACCTGCACCGCGCGCACCGCGCGGTGCGGCCCGAGCTCGGCCGCGAGGTCTATCAGCTTCACGGCGATGGTGTGCAGCTTGACGTTGTGGTGCTGCGACATGCGGACCAGCAGCTGGAACCCCTGTTGCGGGGTGCACCCCTGCACCGCCGCGATGAGTCCGGTCGCCTGCCCGATCACGGTGCGCGTCTGCACCGCGTTGCGCAATCCCCTCACCTCGGCTTCGAGGCTGGCGATCCGCGCGGTCAGCGAATCGTCCTGGCCCATGTCCCCGACCACGGTCGGGCTCCTCTCGCACGTCGGAACTGGTCAGCGCCTGCCAGCGGTGCGAGGGGACGGACGCGCGGCGACGAGCCAGCTCCGGCAAGCCCACAGCACGAGTTCCCTCGCTGACCCTGGCGCCCTTGTTTGGACACCCGGTGGCTTGCGGCTGGCTTTTCAACCGCGTAGGACGATCACCGTAGTCGAGCCCTGGTCGTGGTGTGCACCTGAGGTCCCGGTTTCCGCCCGGTGTCGCGGGGGTAGTCAGTGAGAGCACAGCGGACTCCACTGAAAGGACCGGTCATGGGGATCGACGACAAGGCGAGCAACAAGGCCGAGGAGCTGAAGGGCCGTGCCAAGGAGGGCGTGGGCGAGGCCACCGGCAACGAGCAGTGGCAGGCCGAGGGCCGCGCGGAGCGCGCGTCCGGCGCCCTGAAGCAGGGCATCGAGAAGGTCAAGGACGCGTTCCGCAAGTAGTCCTCGCGACGCGTCGGGCCTGCTCCTCGGAACCGAGGTGCGATCACCGGTCGTGGAGGGCGCGGGACGCGCCGACGACCGGTCCGGGTGGGACGTTCCACCCGTGCTGCCGCCCGCGAGGGCACACGTTCGGCACTGCGCGGCGTGCTGCCGCGCGCCCGGAACACCACAGGGCCGCCCATCCCCGATCAGTCGGGTGCGGGCGGCCCTGCGTGTTTCCTTCCAGGCCTTCCGGGCCGGGGAAGAGACGACCCCGGTGCCGCTTCCCGCGCGTGGAGCCGGTGCGCGGGCCGAGTGGACTGGCTCGGAGCTGTCGGGGGCGGGTGGCTGCCTGGTATTCGCCAGGCTCAGCCGAGATCAGGCCGGGTCCTAGCGGACAGCCACCTCACGACGAGTCCTATAGCTACACAACTTGGGACCACCTCCTTCCTCGTGTACTCGAACGTTATGCCGGGCGACGGGGACGCGCAAACAAAAATCCGCGTGAGGTGCGAGACGTTGCGGGGGTGGCGGAGGAGGCGTAGCGGGGGCGGAAGCGCTTGGCGCGCCAGGACTCCCGGCACCTGCGACATCCGGCGCGGGGCCCCGCGGGCGTCCCGGTCAGCGCGCCCGTCAGCGCTCGCCGACCCAGTCGGCCAGCAGCAGCGGGTCCGGCGGGGTCCCGGTGCGGGCCAGCGCGTCCGCGTGCACCGCCCTGACCACCTCCGGCACGGTGAGCAGCGCCTCCCGGCGGGACGCCAGCGCCAACCCGGCCCACGCCTGGAGGTCGTCCGGCTCGGCCAGCAAGCGCTTGCGGTACCCGGCCACGGCCGTGCGGACGTCGCCGCGCGCGCAGGCCGCGTCGACCTCGTCCGCCACCGGCATCCCCCGCCCGGTCGCGAGCGCGCGCAGCAGCGCGGCCCGCGCGGGCGCGCGGCCCACCCCGGACGGGTCGACCTCCGGCAGATCCGCCCCGGTCGGGTGAACTTCGGTCCGCACCTGCAACCGGAACGGCTTCGGGCGGCGTTCCAGCCACGCGCCGGTCAGGCAGGACACGTCCGCCGGGTACGGGCGCACGTGCCTGATCCGCCACAGCACCAGTTGCTCCGCCACCACCCGGTCCACCGCCCGCACCACCTCCACGGACGGCTGGTCGGCGCACGCGTCCAGCCGGTGCGCCGAGGCGGCCAGCAGCGCGCGGCCCTCGGCGGTCAGCGCGGGCTCGCCCAGCACGTTCGCCACGGCGACGCGGACCTGCGCCCTGCGCAGCGCGAACGCGTACTCGGCGTCCGCCCGCTGCTCGGCGGGCAGCCCGGCGCGCAGCCCGTGCCACAGCTCGGCGACCCCGGTCAGCGCGTAGATCCCGTGCAGCACCGCGCCGAGCGGCCTCGGGTCGTCGCGCCACGGGACGTGGAAGCGCGGCGTCGCGTCGGCCTCGTGCAGCCGCACCACGCCCGCGAGCGCGCTGAGCTTGCCGTGCTGCCGCTCGCGCACCAGCAGCTCCGCCAGCCCGGTCGCGGTCGTGGTCTCCGGCAGCGCGACGGCCCCGAACGCGGCGGCGGAGGAGGACCCGTCGTGCTCGGCGCCGGTGGGCGGCACGAGGGTGAGCGGACCGCCCGCCAGCTCGGCCGCGTGGTCGGGCGCGCAGCGCTCCAGCAGCTCCCACGCCCGGTCGAGCAGCCCGGTCCAGCGGGCCCGGCCGCGCTCGTCCAGCGGAGCGGGCGGGACCGGGTCGGTGAACGCGCGGTGCGGGTCGACGTCCTCCAGCACGGCGGTCAGCGGGCGCCCGCCGGTGGCGCAGCGGTGCGCGTCCACCCGCCGGAAGGCGGCCTCGGGCGCGCCCGCCGGGGTGTCGAGCGCGAACCGGCCGCCGTCGTGGCGCAGCGGCAGGTGGGTCGGGTTCCGGTCGGCGGGGCCCGGCGGCAGGGTGAACCAGCCGACCGTGGGCAGGGTGACGACGCCGTGCGCGACGGGGACGTCGAGCTGGAACGGCACGCCCGCGCGCAGCGCCGCGGCGGCGGCCACCGCGCTCAGCGCGCCGAGGTCGGGGCGCGCGCGGGGGCCGGAGGTCAGGCCCAGCGCCAGCCTGCGCAGCGCCCTGACCAGCCACAGGCCGACCGGGGGGGACAGCAGGACGTCGGCGGTGGCCCCTGGGTCGGCGTCGTCGGCGGCGACCAGGACGTGCCAGGCGCGGTCGGCGCACCCGGCGGGGAAGCCCGAGGGGGCGGAGGTGGCGAGCGCGTGGCGCAGGACGAGCAGGTGCTCCTTGCGCTCGGCCAGCGCGCGGTCGCGCAGGGCCTGCGGCGCGCGGCGGTCGGCGGGGCCCGCGAGGACGGCGGAGCACAGCTGCGCGCGGGTGTCGGGGGTCGCGGTGGCCGCGGGCATCAGTCGCACCGCTCGTGGACGAGGTCCTGCGGCGCGGTGGAGCGCACCCTGGCGAGCACGCCCGCCGCCAGCCGCTCGACCACGTCGCCGCCGGGGTCGCCGAGTTCCCGCAGCGGGGTTCCGGCGAGGTCGGGTGGCAGTTCCGCGTGGGGTTGTTTCTGCATGGTCCCTGGTTTTATTCTCGTTTATTCTTGGCCGGTGCTCGGGGTCGCTTCGTGGTGTCGGGTTTTGGTCACCGTATGGCACGGAGCGGGGGCAGGGGAAACCTCTCGCCGAGTTGCAGTGGGGTTGACGGCCGCCTGGTTCATCCATTCGTGATTAATCTGATGGAGTGAGGCGGGGCGGGGTCTACCTGGCGGTTTGGCCCTGCTGTGCGGTTTTGCCGCGTTGTTAGGTGTAATGAGTGATCGCCGCAACCGGCGATGGTGTTCCGTTTTTGTGACGGAACTCTCACCCTTTCGTGGGAAGTGCGCTCCGCGCTGCCCCGTGAATCCATCGGGAATTATTTGGAATAAACGCGGAGCGCCCCGTCCGGTGCTCGGACGGGGCGCTCGTTCGCGCGTCGGACCTGCGCGGTGGACCGGTGCGGCGGGGGCCGGGTCAGCCCGCGGTCACGTCCACGCAGGAGTAGAACGCGTTCGTGGTGTCACCGATGTTCCAGATGGCCAGCACGGTCTGCCTGCCGCTGGACGGCAGGGTGACCGAGTGCGTCACCACGGCGCCGGGGATCTGGTTGCCGCCGTCGACGACCGCGACCCTGGAGCCGTTGACGTAGTACTCGTAGTTGGAGGTGCGGTGGCGGGCGGTGAAGGTCCAGTTGAACGTCACCGTCCGGCCGGTGGAGGTGGCCCTCCACCCCTTGTTGTTGTCGTTCAGCTCGGCGAAGCGCGAGACCCCGCCGTTGCAGCTGCGCAGGCCCTTGGGCCCTTCCACGCTCTGCGGCTCCCACTTGATGTCGCCGCAGGACACCGTGTTCTGGGCGCACTGCGCCTGCCTGCTCGGAGGGGACGAGATGTAGCCGTGCGCGAACGCCTGGGCGCTCGGCAGCGCCACGACGGCCAGCGGCGCGACGAGCGCCCCGGTGGCCAGTGCCGCGATCCTTCGGCGGAGTTGCATGGTCGGCTCCCATCGGACGGGCGGTACGCGGTGAGGCGAACGCCGACCTGGCAGCGTGCGGTGCGAGGAGAGAACCGCATTGGCTCGGTCGTTCACCAATGCGGCGGCCGGTCTAGACCATACTCTGCGTGACCGCGTGGTGACAACGGTCACTCGGATCAGTCAGCAGCACCACTCGGTCGAGCCCTGGGTCGAACCCGAGGACCGGGTGGGCCTCGCTCCCGCCCTCCGACGTCGTGCGCACCGGCTTGCCCAGCTCCCGCCCGATCTCGCCGAGGAACCCGCAGAGGACGTCGACGCCGTCCTGACCTCGCAGCTCCCGCAGGTCGACGTCGAAATCGATCTTCTCGGCCGACCTGGGGCGGAAGATCACCAGCACCCCTGGAGCCGGGTGGACCCTCAGCTCCACCACCTCGGCGCCCGCCGGGCGTGCCAGCGCCTCGGCGGCCGGGGCCAGCGGCGCGGCTGCGCCGCCCTGGACGAGCTCCCACCGCCAACCACGCGCCTCGACCAGGTCGAACACCGCCTGCCAGTCCTCCGCCGACGTGTCCGGGACGAACACGTCGGGGAGCGCCCCCATCAGCTCGGGGTCGAAGAAGCTCCTGACCTCGTCCCAGCGAAGATCCGACATGCCGCCGTGGTGGCCGGTCCGCGACGCGGTCGCAGCCGGATTCCGCCTGCGGCGGGCTCGTGCGGCACGGCGCGGGGCCACGTCGCCCTCCCGCGCGGTTCTGCTACCTTCCCGTCGACCGTGCTGCGAGCCGAGGAGGTGGTACCCGTGAACGCTGTGACGTGGGTGCTCCCCTCAGGGGTCGCGGTCGGGCGGTAGGTCGTCCGGGAGCGCCGTTCACCAGCTCTCCCGAAAGGCACGACCATGATCCAGTTCACTTCCGAGCAGCGCCTCGACGGCGGAGTGCTCGAACGCCCCTTCGCGCTCGACGGCGTTCCCGGCGTCCTGTGGACGGCCGAGAACGCCTCGGGCGCCGCCCCGCTGATCCTGCTCGGCCACCCCGGTGGGCTCGCCGGGATGCGGCCCCGGCTGCTGGAGCGAGCCCGGCGGTGCGTCGCGTCCGGCTTCGCCGCGGCGACCCTCGAACTGCCCGGCGCGGGCGACCGGCCCCGGCTGCCCGACGTCGACCAGGCCCGCGCCGACCTGCGGCGGGCCCTGGAGGCGGGGGAGGCGGTGGGGGGCGACGTCGTCGACCGGCTCGTCCTGCCGCTGGTCGAGCGGGCGGTTCCCGAGTGGCGGGGGCTCCTGGACGGGCTGCTCGCGCTGCCGGGGATCGGCGGACCGGTCGGGTACTCCGGTGGGGTGATCTCGATCGGGGTGCGGTTGGCGGCCGTCGAGCCCCGGATCGTGGCCTCGGTGCTGTTCGCGGGCAGCTACGTGCCCCGGAGCACCACCGAGGAGGCCCGGCGGGTGTCGATCCCGCTGCTCGTCCTGCTCCAGTGGGACGACCGGTGGAACGACCGGGGGATGGCGCTCGACCTGTTCGACGCGTTCGGGTCCGCCGAGAAGACGTTGCACGCCAACACGGGCGGGCACACCGGCGTCCCGGCGTTCGAGGGGGACGACGCCGACCGGTTCTTCCGGCGGCACCTGGCGTGAGCGCGGGGCCGGGGGCGCGCCCCCGGCCCTCACCCCTCCCGCGCCTGGCGCTCGACCATGGCCACCAGGGTCGCGACCAGTTCCTCGGCCGTCGCGCCCCACTTGGCCTCGGACGGGTCGCCGTTGGCCTCCATGGTGGTGATGCCGTGCGCGCTGGTCAGCAGCAATCCCGCGAAGCGGGGGGCCTTGGCCGGGCCGACCAGGTCGGCGACGGCGGCCAGGAACTCCGCCTCCGCGCGGGCCGCCGCGCCCGTGGCCGCCTCGATCGCGGCTCGGTCACCTGATGGATGGGCGAACATCAGCCGGTAGAGGTGCGGGTGGTTGCGGCCCGTGGACATCAGGACGCCCAGCGCGCCGGTTAGCCTGGTCGCGGGGGTGCCCTCGCCGCCCGCGCGCACCGCGCCCGCCTTGGCGGCCAGGCGGTCCAGGGCCTCGGCGGCGATCGTGGACAGCAGGCTGTCCTTGTCCGGGAAGTGGCGGTAGGGCGCCCCTCGGGTGACGCCCGCTCTGGCGCCCACCTCGCGCAGGGTGACCGCCTCCGGGCCGCCCTCGGCCAGCAGGCCCGCCGCCGCGTCCAGCAGGGCGCGTCGTGTCGCAGCCGCCGATTCGGCTCGGGTGACCATGGCCCGAGCATACAGTTGACGCTGTCATCCGATTTGGCTACCGTCAGTCGGGTGACAACGTCATCTGAAATGTCGTCCGGTGATCGCCCGCTCGCCGTCGTGACGGGCGCGTCCACCGGGATCGGCGCCGCCACCGCCCGCGAGCTGGCCGGGCGGGGGTTCCACGTGCTCGCCGGGGTCCGCCGCGAGCGGGACGGCGACGCGCTGCGCGGGTCCGGCGTCGAACCGGTGCTGCTCGACATCACCCGGCCGGAGCAGGTCGCCGCGCTCGTCGACCGGATCGGCGGGCGCGGGCTGCGGGCGCTGGTCAACAACGCCGCCGTGTCCGTCAACGCGCCCGTGGAGGCGCTGCCGCTCGACGCGTGGCGGGACCTGTTCGAGGTCAACCTGTTCGGCCACGTCGCCGTCACCCAGGCGGTGCTGCCCGCGTTGCTGCGCGACGGCGTCGGCGGTGGTCCCGGCGGCCGGATCGTCAACATCAGCTCGGTCGGCGGCCGGGTCGCCATGGCCACCTACGGGCCGTACGCGGGGACCAAGTTCGCGCTGGAGGCCGTCAGCGACGCCCTCCGCCGCGAGCTCGCGCCGCACGGGGTGCGGGTGGTGGTCGTGGAGCCCGGCGGGGTGCGCACCCGGATGGGCGACCGGGGGATCGCCACCACCCGGCGCCGGGCCTCGGACATGTCCGACGAGCTGCGCGGCCGGTACGGACCGCTGGTCGACGCGGTCACCGCGCACACCGCCGCGCACCTCGAACGGGGGATCTCGTCCGAGCGGGCGGCCTCGGTGGTGGCCAAGGCGGTCACGGCGCGCAACCCCCGCACCCGGTACGCCGCCGGGCTCGACGCGGCCGTGCTGACCAGGTTGGCGCGGGTGCTGCCGGACCGGCTCCTCGACCGGGTGGCCGCCGCCAGCCTGCGGCCCTACTTCCCCGCCGTCACCGGGGCGCGGGTTCCGTCGTGAGGGCGTCCGCCGCCACGCCCAGGTGACCCGCCGGGCCCAGCGCCAGGGACAGCGGGGTGTCGCCGTGGCCCACGTCCACGCCGCCCGGAACCGGGACGGACAGCGCGCCCAGGCCGGTCGCGCAGCACGTCGAGCACGGTCCAGCCCCGGTCCTCGCGGTCCTCGAAGCCGGGGAACCGGCCCAGCGCCCCGCCCCGCACGCCGCGCCCCGCCCCCGCCAGCCCCGCACGCCGCGCCCCGCCCCCGCCAGCCCCGCACGCCGCGCCCCGCCCCCGCCAGCCCCGCACGCCGCGCCCCGCCCCCGCCAGCCCCGCACGCCGCGCCCCGCCCCCGCCAGCCCCGCACGCCGCGCCCCGCCCCCGCCAGCCCCGCACGCCGCGCCCCGCCCCGCACGCCGCGCAGCGCCGCGCGCCGCCCCGCACGCCGCGCAGCGCCGCGCGCCGCCCCGCACGCTGCGCTGCGCAGCGCCCCCGCCCCCGCCACGCTGCGCAGCGCCCCCGCCCCCGCCCCCGCCACGCTGCGCAGCGCCCCGCCCCCGCCTCGCACGCTGCGCCGCGCAGCGCCCCCGCCACGCTGCGCACGCCGCGCCGCGCAGCACTCCGCCCCGCCCCCGCCTCGCGCGCTGCGCCGCGCGCCGGAGCGCATCAGCGGGTGAGCTGCCGGTCGACCTGCCCCAGCCCGATGCCGCACGGGGCCTCCAGGAACCGGATCGCGCCGTCCAGCGGCGGAAGGCCCGCGCTCGCCGCGCCCGCCGCCGCGCCTGCCACCGCGCCCCGGTGCCCGTCCAGCGGTGGAAGGCCCGCGCCCGCCGCGCCCGCCGCCGCGCCTGCCACCGCGCCCCGGTGCCCGCCCAGCGGTGGAAGGCCCGCGCCCGCCGCGCCCGCCGCCGCGCCTGCCACCGCGCCCCGGTGCCCGCCCAGCGCCGGTCCCGAGGCGGCGCCGGGGCAGCCGACCGCCGCCGTCAGCGCCGCCGGGTCCCGGCGCAGGACCGAGTCCGAGCGCGTCAGCAGGGCGCGGGTGGGCTCGGCGGAGCGCGCGCCGGACAGGAAGCCGTGCACGCCCGCGATCCGGCAGTTCCGCCGCAGCGCCAGGCGCAGCGCGGTGATGTCGCTGAACCCCACCAGCGGTTTCGGGTCCGCGCGCACGGTGTCCTGGTCGACCAGGTCGACGATCCGGTACGCGCCCGCGCCGCCCCGCGTGGCGAACACGGCGCGCACGCCGGGGTCCCGGTACGCCTCGTTCAGGTCGGCCGCGCGGTCCTCGTCGCGGCCCGCGAGGAAGCCCCGGCGGTCCAGCGCGTGCGCGCCGATCTCCGGGACCAGGCCCAGGGACTCCAGCACGCGCGGACTCCGCGAGCAGCTCCTCGCTCGGGCGGCTGGGCGGGGAGGCCAGGCGGACGCGGTCGCCCTCGGCCAGGCGCGGGGGCATCGGGGGACGCGCTCCGGGCCGCGTTCGACCGGTCAGACCCCTCGGCCAGGCGCGGGGGGATCGGGGTGGTGGGCACGGCGGTGATCCCGGCAGCGGGCGGGGCGGTGATCCGAGGCGTCCCGCAGCGCGGACGTGCGGGTGCGGTGACCGGATTACCGTCTGGCCCACCAGATCGGCGGTCACCCGACCGGTAGACCCGTGCTCACCCCGTGCTGGCGCGCACCCGCAGTGAAGTCGGCAGCACGCGGGTGCTCGGCGGCTCACCGGCCAGCCGCGCCAGCAGCTCGCGCACGGCGGCCCGACCGCCCTCCTCCATCGGCAGCGCCACCGTGGTCAGGCTCGGGTGGCACACCGCCGAGTACAGCAGGTCGTCGAACCCGATCACGGCCATCCGATCGGGGACCGTCACCCCTCTTTCGCGCAGCCGTTGCAGCGCGCCGAGGGCCATCAGGTCGTTGTACGCGACCAGCGCCGTCACCCCCGTGCCCAGCGCCTCGTCCGCGCCCAGCTCGCCACCCGCGAACGACGGCGGGAACGGCCCGAGCGCGCGCAGCTCCACCCCGTGCTCGCCCGCGCCCGACCGCAGCCCGGCGAGCCGCTCCCCGTTGGTCCACGACTCGTCGGGCCCGCCGAGGTAGGCGCACCGCCGGTGCCCGAGCCGCGCCAGCCGCGCCAGCGCCGCCTCCGCGCCGGAGCGGCTGTCCATCAGCACCGAGGACACGCCGGGCAGCGGCCGGTTGAGCAGCACCGTCGTGCGCAGCGCCACCAGCTCGGCCAGCTCGGCGCCGCCCGTCAGCGGCGAGCACAGCACCAGCCCGTCCACCTGCGGGGCGAGCGAGCGCACCAGCGCGGCCTCCTGCCGCGCGGAACCGCCGCTGTCGCAGAAGAACACCGACCTCCCGGACTCGCGCGCGCTCGCCTGCGCGCCGCGCATGACGCCGGGGTAGAACGGGTTGCCGAGGTCGGGGACGACGATGCCGAGGTTGCCGGTGCGCCCGGTGATGAGGCTGCGGGCGGCCGGGTTCGGCTGGTACCCGAGCCGGTGGGCGACCTCCAGCACGCGCACCCTGGTCTCCGCGCGCACCAGCTCGGGCGCGGTGAGCGCGCGCGACACCGTGGACACCGACACCTGCGCCTGCCGCGCGACGTCGCGGATGGTGACCGGGCGGGTGGTGACCGGCATGGCAGAGAGGATCGGTCGGCGCTGCGGCGACGTCAAGATCGGACCTGCGGCCCTCCGCCGCGCGGGGGAGCGGCGGAGGGCCGGGCGGGTGGTGCTCGGCACTGCGGTTCGGGGGAGTGCGGGCTGGGCCGCCGCTTGACGTCGTCCGCGCCGCGCGGCCGGTCGCCGTCACCCGGAATCCCCGCGTTAGCGGTGTTGTTGGCGCTGCTCCGAAGCGCCCCCGCGACCTGGTGCGCCGGAAGTCCCCGGTCCTACCCTGCTGGCCCGCCGACGAAAGGGGCCCGTCATGATCCGGACCTTCGCGCTCGCCCTCGTCTCCGCGCTCGGGCTCAGCCTGGCCGCGACCGGGACCGCCAGTGCCTGCAGCTGCTTCCCCGGCACCATCGGCGAGCACTTCGACCGGGCCGACGAGGTGTTCGTCGGGACGGTCGTGCGGGCCGGGCGGGACTTCGGGGACAGCGACGACCCGTACGACGACCGGTCCGTCTACCGGGTGAGGGTCAGCGTCCCGCTCAAGGGGGACGTGGGGGCCTGGGTGGACGTGATCACCGCGACCGACAGCGCGCAGTGCGGCCTGTGGCTCCAGGTCGGCAAGCGGTACCTGGTGTTCGGGGCCGAGGGGGAGCGGGGGAACGAGGTCGAGGCCAACCTCTGCGGTGGCACCCAGCCCGTGTGATCCCCGCTCCGGGTGACACCCGGAGCGGGGAACGCCTCCCAGGGCGAGCGGGGCCGCGTCGGGGGACGGAAACCCCGGCGCGGCCCCGCCCGGTCACTGCAGCGGGCCCGACGGCTCGTGCGAGTACTCCTCCTCGTCGACCCCCACCAGCTCCTCGCGGTCCGCCAGCTCCTCCGCCTCGCTCAGCGGCCTCGACTCGTCCACCGCGCCCAGCGCGTCCAGCTTCGCCCCGTCGGCGTCGATGAACTCGTCCACGGTCGGCTCACCCGGTTCAACAGACATGCCACCCGACTACCCGCCGAACCCCAGCCCGACACGCACCGAGCGGCCTCAGCTCACCGCGGGCAGCAGTTCCTTCTCCGCGAAGTCCAGGAACTCCTCCTGCTGCTCCCCACCGACCTGGATCAGCGCCAGGTCCGTGAACCCCGCGTCCCGGAACCGCGCCACCGCCTCCGCGATCGCCCCCACGTCCGGCCCGCACGGCATCCCCGCCGCCACGTCCTCCGGCCGCACCGACTGCGTCGCCGCCGCGAACCCGGTCGGCCCCGGCAGCTCCGCGTTCACCTTCCAGCCGCCCGCGAACCACCGGAACTGCTCGTGCGCCCGCCGCACCGCCGCCTCCCGGTCCGGGTCCCAGCAGATCGGCAGCTGCCCGACCTTGCGCCCGCCCCCGCCCTGGAACGTGTCCCACCCGCGCACCAGGTCCGCGTCCGGCTCCACCGCCACCATCACGTCCGCCAGCGGCGCGAACGCCTGCACCGACTGCGACCCCGACACCGCGACCGCGATCGGCACCCGCTTCTCCGGCAGGTCCCACAGCTTCGCCGAGTCCACCCGGAAGTGCTGGCCCGCGTAGTCCGAGTACCCGCCGTCGAACAGCTTGACGATGATCTCCAGCGCCTCGCGCAGCATCTCGTGCCGCACGTTCACCGGCGGCCACCCCTGCCCGACCACGTGCTCGTTCAGGTTCTCGCCCGCGCCGAGCCCGAGCGTGAACCGGTTGTCCGACAGCAGCTGCACCGTCGCCGCCTTCTGGGCGACCACGGCCGGGTGATAGCGCATCGTCGGGCAGGTCACGTAGGTCATCAGCTCGACCCGCTCGGTGACCTGCGCGACCGCGCCCAGCACGCTCCACGCGTACGGCGCGTGCCCCTGCTCGGCCAGCCACGGCGAGAAGTGGTCGCTGATCACCTCGAAGTCGAACCCGGCCGCCTCGGCCCGCGCCGCGTGCCGGACCAGGTCCTTCGGCCCCGCCTGCTCGGTCATCAGGGTGTAGCCGATCCGCATGGGAGTTTCCTTCCGGGGGTGGGGCGTCCGCTGGGCGGTGCGCTAGTCGAGCGGGGCGAAGGGCAGGTCGGTCAGGTCGGCGCGCAACCGGTCCAGGTCCTCGTACACGGAGGCCGCGCCCGCGCCGGTCAGCTCGGCCTCGCCGAACCCGCCGGTCCGCAGCGCCACCACCGGCAACCCGGCCCGCCCGGCCGCCTCGCAGTCCCACACCGAGTCCCCGACCACCACGGCCCGCCCGCCGCCGACCCGCTCCAGCGCCACCTCGATCAGGTCGGGCGCGGGCTTGCTCTCGGACACGTCGTCGGACGAGGTCGCGACCAGGTCCTCGGCGTCGAGCAGCCGCAGGTAGCGGGCCACGTGCTCGGCCTTGCCGGAGCTGGCGAGCACCACGGTCAGGTCCGCATCGACCGCCGCGGACAGCAGCCGCCGCGCGCCCTCGACGGGCTGGACCTCGTCGAGCATCGGGGCGAACTCCTCGACCCACGCGTCCCGGACGGCGTCCCCGTGCCGCTCCTCCACGTGCGCGCCCGCGACGGCGGCCACCAGCTTGTCCCCGCCCATGCCGATGGCGCGGTGCAGCTTCCAGGCGGGGACGGTGACGTCGAACCGCCGGAACGCGCGCGACCAGGCGAGGGTGTGGTGGTAGTTGGTGTCGACCAGCGTGCCGTCCACGTCGAGGACCAGGGTGTTGGACATGGGGTGTGGTTGCCCTGGTCGGGAGGGGGTTAACCGCGGGGAACCTCGCCCGTCCGGGCGGGCCCGCCCCGGCGCTCACACCGCCCGCGCCATGACCACCCGCGCGGCCGGGTCCAGCCCGTGCGACGCCTCCCGCGCCACCAGCTCCCGCAGCCCCGGCCCCGGCTCCGCCACCTCCGCGAACCCCAGCCGCCGGTAGTACGGCGCGTTCCACGGCACGTCCCGGAACGTCGTCAGCGTCACCGCCACCAGGCCCTCGCCGCGCGCCCACGCCCCCACGTGGTCCAGCAGCGCCGCCCCCAGCCGCTCACCGGCGCGCTCGGGGGCCGTGCACACCTGCTCCACGTGCGCCCCGCCGTCCACCACCGCGACCGCCACCCACGCCACCGGCTCCGGGTCCACCAGGACCCACACGCGCAGCGACGCCAGCACGGCCAGCGGCATCGGCTCGTCGTCCGCGACCTCCGGCATCCCGACCGCGCGGAACGCCTCACCGCCCCGAGCCTCGATCGCGCGCAGCGCGGGGAAGTCCTCGGGAGCGGCCACCCTGATCAGCACACCGCCGATCCTCAGTCCTGCGCCAGCTCCCGCTCAACCGATTTCCCGAGCGCCACCAGCAGCCGCGCCGCCAGCTCGCCCAGCTCCCCGTCCGGCACGCCGTCGCAGTCCAGCTCCAGCTGCACCACGCTCCCGCCGACCCCGGCCAGCTCCGCGCGCAGCCGCGCGCCGGGACCGCCCTCGGCCAGCGGCTCCCAGGTCAGCTCCAACCGGTCGAAGTCGGCGAGCACCCGGAACTGGCGCGGTCGCCCGGCCACCGACACGATCAGCACGTCCCCGTTGACCCCGACCACCGCCAGCGGTTCCGGCAGCCACTCGGCGAGCCTGGGCGGCTCGGCCGCCGCCGCGAACACCAGGTCCGGCAGCGCCCCCACCTCACCGCGCACCAGCACGTGCCCACCCCACTCGAAAGATCTTCAGGTCCCGGACTTCTGCTCAGGTACCCGAGGGGCCGGTGCGGAAACGGGCCTGCCGGACGCCGCCGAGGCGACGTCCGGGTAGTGCGGGAACAACCGGTCCAGGTCGGTGCGCACGAACACCCTGCGCACGTGCGGCGGCACGGCGGCCAGCCGCAGCCAGCCGCCCTCCCGCTGCGCCCGCGCCCGCGTGCGCACCAGCACGCTCATCGCCTGCGCCCCGCAGAACGACACCCCGGACATGTCCAGCACCACCCGGTCGCGGCCCTCCGCGATCAGCCGGTCCAGCTTCTCGAGCACCTTCCTGGCGCCCGTGAGGTCCAGCTCCCCGGCCACGTCCACCACCGCGCACCCGGTGCGGTGGGACTCGACCGACAACGCCAGCATCCCTGTTTCCCCTTCACGCCACTACGACCAACCCGTCATCCCCACCCACCACCGCCCGCTCCAGCAGCAGGCCCTCCTTGGTGGACCACGGGCATATCTCGACCACGTCCCGCGCGAGCGCGGCCATCAGAGCCTCGGCGACCGCCGCGCCCGCCGCGGACTGCTCCGCGCGGTGCCGCGAGATCCCCGGCAGCCTGGCCCGCTTGCTCGCGGGCATCCCCGCCAGCCTCGGCGACCACCGCCGCAGGTCCTCGAGCCACAGCGCGCGCCGCACCAGCGGCCCCTCGTGCTGCGGCCTGGCCCCGGACAGCCTCGCCAACTGCTGGAACACCTTCGAGCAGCCCACCGCCCGGTGGCCCGCCGCGTCCAACCCGGCCAGCTCCGCGCGCAGCCGCCGGTCCAGCTCCCGCTTGTCCACGCCGCCGCGCGTCACGGTGCGCGCCCCCAGCGGGAACGAGCGGGTGTACGACGGCGCCGCGTCGGAGCCCGCCGCCACCTCCACCGTGCCGCCGCCCACGTCCAGCACCAGCAGCGGCCCGGCCGCGAAGCCGAACCAGTTCCTGGCCGCCACGTAGGCCAGCCGCGCCTCCTCCTCGCCCGGCAGCACGCGCACGTCCACGCCGGTGCGCTTGCGCACCTCGGCGAGCACCTCGTGCGCGTTCGCGGCGTCCCGGATCACCGAGGTCGCGAACGCCACCGGGTCGGGCGCCCCGGCCTGCGCCGCCGCCGCGGCGGCCGATCGCACCGCCGCGCACACGGCGGTCACTCCTTCGCGGCCGATCCTGCGGTCGCGCGTGAGCGCGCGGTCCAGCCGCAGGCGGGTCTTGTGCGAGAGCACCGGGTTCAGGGGCGATCCCTCGACCACCACCAAGTGGGCGCTGAAGCACCCGATGTCCAGTACTGCCGCTCTTCCGGGTCGCCCGGCCACCGCACCTCCCCTGGCTGCACGAGAGCGGGGGCGGGGTTCCCACTCGTACAGGTGGTTAAACCACAAATTGAGTGAGATTCGCTCGGCTAGAGCAATACCCGCAGTGGTATTCCGTGCGAAGGCCTCACACTTGCGGGCTAAGGGGACCCTAACAGCGCGGGGACTCTGGGTGGTGGAACAGCCTCCGTGGTGTGTCACACGTGCGGGGGAGTTCGGGTGGGTGCGCTTTCCCGCGTGGCGGGTCCGGCGCAGGCTCGGGGGGCAGGAGCCGCCCGCGTGCGACGCGGGCGGCTCCCCTTCGGCAGCGGCTGAGTCCCTTGGGGGACAAGGGAAATCCGGGGGGCGCGCGGGCGCGGGTGGTCGCCGGGGAGCGGGCGCCGGGGTGGTCGCGCGAGCGGCCGGGGGACGGCTGCGGGTGCGGTCGCAGCCGTGCGGGGCGGCGGCGGACCTGCCCGGGGGGTGGGAGTCGCGCAGAACGGTTCGGTCTCGCAGCGGTGGGCGTCCGACCAGTGGGACGCCCCGGAAGGCGCTTGCCCGAGCGCCCGGAGCCCCGTCGGACAGGCCGGGGTGGCGGGTTTCACACCGTTGACCCCGACACGTCCCGAGCGCTCCGCGCCGGTCGGCCGGGACCCGCGCTCAGGCGCCCTGGCCCTCCGCCAGCTCCGCCCACACGACCTTGCCGGTCGTGGTCAGGTCCGTGCCCCACGAGCGGCTCAGCTCGCGCACGATGATCAACCCGCGCCCGCGCGCCGAGCCGACCTCCACCGGGCGCGGCTCCGGCAGCTTGCGCGAGGTGTCCGCGACCGCGATGCGCAGGCCGGACGCGGTGCGGGTCAGGGTCAGGGTCAGCGGGCCGGTCGCGTGGTCGACGCCGTTCGACACCAGCTCGGTGACCACCAGCGCCGCGTCGTCCTGCAGGTCGTCGGACAGCCCCCAGGTCCGCGCGGACTCGCCCACGACCCGCCGCGCGCGCGCCGAGGAGCCGCTCTCCGCGGGCAGGGTGACCGCAACCGGCACCGCAGGCTCGTTCCGCACAATACGCTCCCGTTGATCGGCCGTGACGGCATCGTCGCACACCCGCCTCCTCGCCCACCCAGTGGTCGCGCCCCTAGGGTCGGTGCTGCACGATCTGTGGCGGCACGAACCTCGTGCGGGAAGGCGCGGTGCGATGGACTTGCGGGTGCGCGGTGAGGAACGCGGCGACTGGAAGGTGGTCGTCGTGACCGGCGAACTGGACGCCGACACGGTTCCGGTGTTGTCGGACCACCTGGAGGAGACACCGGCCCGGCGGATCGTGGTCGATCTCGCCGGGGTGACCTTCATGGACACCACCGGGTTGTCGCTGGTGCTGGACTGGCACCGCAGGCTGGTGGACACCGGCGCGGGCGACTTCCGGCTGGCCTCGCTGCAGCCGTCGGTGCACAAGCTGTTCCGGCTCACCGAGCTGATCGACGTGATGCGCATCCACGGCAGCGTGGACGAGGCGCTGGCCTGAGGTGGGCGCGGTGGGGGCGGCGCCGGGGGCACCGGCGCCGCAGCCCCCCGCTCAGTCCTGCTCCACCCCCAGGTAGAACGCGATCAACCGCAGCAGGTGGTCGGTGTCCACCGGCTTGGTCACGTAGTCCGTCGCGCCCGAGGCCAGCGACTTCTCCCGGTCGCCCTTCATCGCCTTCGCCGTCACCGCGATCACCGGCAGGTCCTCGTAGCGGGCCATCGCCCGGATCGCCGACATCGTCGCGTTGCCGTCCAGCTCCGGCATCATGATGTCCATCAGCACCAGCGTCACGTCGTCGTACTGCTCCAGCGCCCGCACCCCGGTGATGCCGTTGTCCGCGTAGATCACCTGGAGCCCGTGCAGCTCCAGCACGCTGGTCAGCGCGAACACGTTGCGCAGGTCGTCGTCGACGATCAGCACCTTCTCGCCGTGGAACCGCATCGGCGCGGGCGGCAGCTCGGCGGGCGCCACCACGGCCTCGGCGGGCTCGTCCACCGGGGTCAGCAGCTCCGGCAGCGCCTCCGGCTGCGGTCGCACGTCCACCAGGCTCTGCTCGCCCAGCGGCAGGTAGAGCGTGAACGTCGAGCCGAAGCCGGGCTCGCTGCGCACGTCCAGCCTGCCCTCCAGCAGCGCCGACAGCTCCCGGCTGATCGACAGGCCCAGCCCCGTCCCGCCGTACTTGCGGCTCGTGGTGCCGTCGGCCTGCTGGAACGCCTCGAAGATCACCGACAGCTTCTCCGCCGGGATGCCGATGCCGGTGTCCTGCACGTCGAACGCCACGCTCGGACCCGCCGTGCGGATGCGCAGCCGGATTTCACCTTCGTGGGTGAACTTCACCGCGTTGGACAGCAGGTTGCGCAGGATCTGCTGGAGCCGGTGCTCGTCGGTGTGCAGCGTGGACGGCACGTCCGGCTGCACCGACACGTCGAAGTCCAGGCCCTTCTCGGCGGCCAGCGGCAGGGTCAGCGACTCCACGTACCCCACCACGTCCGACACCCGCACCGGGTCGGTCTGCACCTGCATGTGCCCGGACTCGACCTTGGTCAGGTCCAGGATGTCGTCGATCAGCTGGAGCAGGTCCGTGCCGGAGGAGTGGATCGTGCGGGCGAACTCGACCTGCTTGGGGTTGAGGTTCCCGTCCAGGTTGTCGGTCAGCAGCTTCGCCAGGATCAGCAGGCTGTTCAGCGGCGTGCGCAGCTCGTGCGACATGTTCGCCATGAACTCCGACTTGTACTTGGAGGCCGACGACAGCTGCCGCGCCCGGTCCTCCAGCTCCACCGACCCCGCCCGCAGCTCCTCGGTCAGCCGCTGCGACTCCACCAGCAGGCTGTCCGTGCGCGCGTTGGCCTGCATGGTGTTCACGTTGACGCCGATGTTCTCCTTGAGCTGGTCCAGCAGGTCCAGGTGGCCGTGCCCGAACTCGCCGAACGAGGCCAGCTCGATCACGCCCAGCGCCTCGCCCTGGAACATCACCGGCACGATCACGATGCTCGCGGGCGTCGCCGCACCCAGCCCCGAGCCGATCTCCAGGTAGCCGCGCGGCACGGACGAGACCACGACGGTCTTGCGGTCCGCCGCGACCTGCCCGACCAGCCCCTCGCCCAGCTCGAACCGCTTGGGCCGCCCGCCCGCGCGCCGCCCGTAGGTCGCGGTCAGCTCCAGCGCCCCCGACTCCTCGTCGACCAGGTAGAACGCGCCGTGCTGCGCCCCCACCAGCGGGGTCAGCTCGCTCATCACCAGGCGCGCCAGCGCGTCCAGGTCCCGGTGGCCCTGCATCAGGCCGGACAGCCTGGCCAGGTTCGTCTTGAGCCAGTCCTGCTCGCGGTTCGCGCGGGTGGTCTCCTTGAGGTTGGAGATCATCCGGTTGATGTTGTCCTTGAGCTCGGCGACCTCGCCCGAGGCGTCGACGGTGACCTGCCTGGTCAGGTCGCCCTCGGTCACCGCCGTGGCCACCACCGCGATCGCGCGCACCTGCGTGGTCAGGTTGCCCGCCAGCTGGTTCACGCTCTCGGTGAGCTTCTGCCAGGTGCCGGACACCCCGTCGACCTCGGCCTGGCCGCCGAGCTTGCCCTCGGTGCCGACCTCCTTCGCGACGCGGGTGACCTCGTCGGCGAACGAGGAGAGCTGGTCGACCATCGTGTTGATGGTGGTCTTGAGCTCCAGGATCTCGCCGCGCGCGTCCACGTCGATCTTGCGGGTGAGGTCGCCGCGCGCCACCGCCGTGGTCACCTGCGCGATGTTGCGGACCTGGCTGGTGAGGTTGTTCGCCATGAAGTTGACGTTCTCGGTGAGGTCCTTCCAGGTCCCGGCGACGCCGGGGACGCGGGCCTGGCCGCCGAGGCGGCCGTCCGTGCCGACCTCGCGGGCGACTCGCGTGACCTCGTCGGCGAACGCGGACAGCGTGTCGACCATGCGGTTGATCGTGTCGGCCAGCGCGGCGATCTCGCCCTTGGCCTCGACGGTGATCCTCTTGGACAGGTCGCCGCCCGCGACCGCCGTGGACACCAGCGCGATCGAGCGCACCTGGCTGGACAGGTTGTCCGCCATGACGTTGACGTTGTCGGTGAGGTCCTTCCAGGTCCCGGCGACGCCGGGGACGCGGGCCTGGCCGCCGAGGCGCCCGTCGGTGCCGACCTCGCGGGCGACTCGCGTGACCTCGTCGGCGAAGGAGGAGAGCTGGTCGACCATGGTGTTGATGGTGCTCTTGAGCTCCAGGATCTCGCCGCGCGCGTCGACGGTGATCTTCTGGGACAGGTCGCCGCCCGCCACCGCCGTGGTCACCTGGGCGATCGACCGCACCTGCGCGGTGAGGTTGTTCGCCATGAAGTTCACGCTGTCGGTGAGGTCGCGCCAGGTCCCCGCGACGCCCGGCACCTGGGCCTGGCCGCCGAGGCGGCCGTCGGTGCCGACCTCGCGGGCCACGCGGGTGACCTCGTCGGCGAAGGAGGAGAGCTGGTCGACCATCGTGTTGAGGGTCTCCTTGAGCTCCAGGATCTCCCCGCGGGCGGTCACCGTGATCTTCTGCGACAGGTCGCCGCGCGCCACCGCCGTCGCCACGCCCGCGATGTTGCGGACCTGGCTGGTGAGGTTGCCCGCCATGAAGTTCACGCTGTCGGTGAGGTCGCGCCACGTCCCGCCGACGCCCGGCACCTGCGCCTGGCCGCCGAGCCGCCCGTCGCTGCCGACCTCGCGGGCCACGCGGGTGACCTCGGCGGCGAACGAGGACAGCTGGTCCACCATCGTGTTGATCGTGGTCTTGAGCTGGAGGATCTCGCCGCGCGCGTCCACGTCGATCTTCTGCGACAGGTCGCCCTGCGCCACCGCCGTGGTCACCTGCGCGATGTTGCGCACCTGGCTGGTCAGGTTGCCCGCCATCGAGTTCACGCTCTCGGTGAGCTTCTGCCAGGTCCCCGAGACGCCCTCGACCTCGGCCTGGCCGCCGAGCTTGCCCTCGGTGCCGACCTCGCGGGCCACGCGCGTGACCTCGTCGGCGAACGAGGAGAGCTGGTCGACCATCGTGTTGAGGGTGTTCTTCAGCTCCAGGATCTCGCCGCGCGCGTCGACGGTGATCTTCTGGGACAGGTCGCCGCGCGCCACGGCCGTCGCGACCTGCGCGATGTTGCGCACCTGGGCGGTGAGGTTGCCCGCCATGAAGTTGACGTTGTCGGTGAGGTCCTTCCAGGTGCCCGCCACCCCCGACACCTGCGCCTGGCCGCCGAGGCGGCCGTCGGTGCCGACCTCGCGGGCCACGCGCGTCACCTCGTCGGCGAACGAGGAGAGCTGGTCGACCATGGTGTTCATGGTCTCCTTCAGCTCCAGCATCTCGCCCGCGACGGTGATGGTGATCTTCTGGGACAGGTCGCCCTGCGCCACCGCCGTCGCGACCTGCGCGATGTCGCGGACCTGGGCGGTGAGGTTGCTCGACATGAAGTTGACGTTGTCGGTGAGGTCCTTCCAGGTGCCCGCCACCCCCGGCACCTGCGCCTGACCGCCGAGGCGGCCGTCCGTGCCGATCTCGCGCGCCACGCGGGTCACCTCGCCCGCGAACGTGCGCAGCGTCGACGTCATCGAGTCGAAGCTGTCCACCAGCGCGGCCAGCTCCCCGCGCGAGCTCACGGTCAGCTCCTGGGACAGGTCGCCGCGCGCCACCGCCGCCAGCACCCGGCTCAGCTCGGTCGTCGGCGCGCTCAGGTCGTCGATCAGCCCGTTCACCGAGTCGGTCGCCATCGCCCAGCCGCCGGGGCCGCCCGCGCCGGGGCTGAGCCGCTCGCCGAGCCTGCCCTCCTGCCCGACGGACTGCCGCACCCGCACCAGCTCGCCCACCAGCGCCTGGTTGCGCTCGGCGATCTCGTTGAACACCGTCGCCACCTCGGCGAACCTGCTGCCGAACGGCACCACCAGGCGGCGGCGGAAGTTCCCGTCGCGCATCTCCCTCAGCGCGGCCAGCAGCCGGTCCAGGGTCACGTCCGTGTCGTCCCGAGCGGTCGTCACTCCAGCCTCCGAATGTCCAGCGGGTCTCGCGCTGCGCGGTGGTGCTGCGCGGTGGTGCGGGCGCCGCGGGCCGGTGCCCCGCTCTCCCGCGCCGCCGCGCCGGTTGGTCTCGCGTTCCGGCCGCAGCCTCTGCGGGCAAGCCTGCCACTGTCCGACCGGCCGCGTGCCGGTGCGGTCCGATAAGTTGGGGACCGACCCGACACATCAGGAGCCGGAGATGGCCCAGGGGTATTGGCGCGGGGCCGGACAGGGGCCCGCCGCGGGTGCCGAGGGGGGCGGTCAGGAGGGCACGGCGGAGGGCTTCACCCCGGAGGGCATCACCCCGGAGAACTGGCGCCTGCTCGTCGGCGGGCTCCACGAGGCCGTCGTCGTGCTGGACCCGGAAGGCGTGGTGCGCCTGGCCAACCCCCCGGCCGAGGCGCTGTTCCCGGACGCCCGCGTCGGCGCTCCCGCCGCGCCGGGAGGGCGGTCGCAGCAGCTCGGGGACGGGTGGGTCGCGCACTACCGGACGCCCGAGGACTTGCTCGACGGGGTGACCCGGCGGCTCGACGGGGCGGTGGACCGGGACGACGCGCTGCGGGCGGTGGTCGAGCTCGCGCCCGCGGCTCACGCGGTCGTGGTGGCGCCGGGGCAGCGCGGGCGGCTGGAGTGGTGGCGGCGGTCCTCGGGCGGGGACGTGGTGGTGAGCCGGGGGACGCGGCAGGTCGCCGAGGGCGTGCCGGGGCTGACGGACGTGCTGGACGTGCTGGACGGGGTGGCCGGGGTGGACCGGGCGCGGGAGGGCGTCGAGCTGGTCGAGCCCGGTGACGCGCCCTGGGGGTTGCCCGCGGGCGCCCCGACCAAGGCGACCGCCGTGCCGCTGACGCCGGGGGCCGCGCTGGTGTGCTTCGGGCCGTCGGGGGACGCCGGGCTGCTGCGCCGGTTCGCCGAGCGCGCGACGGCGGCGATCGCGGCGGGGGAGCGGTTCGGGGAGCAGCGGCGGACCGTGGACGCGCTGCGCGCGGGACTGCTGCCGACGCCGCTGCCGCAGGTGGCGGGGGCGCGGTTGGCGCAGGTGTTCGAGCCTGCGCACCGGGCGACCATGATCGGTGGCGACTTCTACGACGTGCACCCGAGGGATGACGGGAGCGCGGCGTTCGCGCTGGGGGACGTGGCGGGCAACGGGGTCGAGGCGGCGGTGCACAGCGGGCGGGTGCGGCAGAGCCTGCACACGCTGCTGCTGGTGGAGCAGCGGCCTGCGCAGTTGCTGCACCTGTTGAACACGGTGTTGCGGGCGGCGGGGAGCAGGCTGTTCACCACGATCGTGGTGGGCACGTTCGTGCCGGTGCAGGCCGGGGGGCTGCGGATGACGCTCGCGGCCGGTGGGCACCCTTCGCCGCTGGTGTTGAGGAGTGGGGGGAGGGTGGACGAGATCGCGGTGCGCGGGGGGATCGTGGGGGTGCTGCCGGAGGTCCGGTTCAGCCAGGCCACGGTGACGTTGTCGCCTGGGGAGACGTTGCTGTTGTACAGCGACGGGGTGACGGAGGCGCGGTCTCGGGGGGACCGGGCGGAGTTGTTCGGGGATGAGCGGTTGTCGGAGGCGTTGGCGGGGTGCGCGGGACTTGGGGCGCAGGAGATCGCGGAGCGGTTGCGGGGGGTTGTTTTTGAGTGGCTCGGGGACGCGGAGCACGACGATCTGACGTTGTTGGTGGTGCAGGCGGAGGGGTGAGGGGGAGGGTGGAGGGCACGATCAAGAGCTGAAGGGCGAGATCAAGAGCTACAAGCACGCCTCGCCGGCGGGGCAGACCTCCAAAAAAGAGGGGGACGGGCTCTGCCGGCCGGTGGCCGTTGGTGCTCGGTGCCGGTTTACCACTGCGGTGGTCCGGGTCCCTCTTTCCCGTTTGGCCTCCTTTCAGGCAAGCACGCTCGTCAAGACGCCGTTTGGCTCGGGCGGTCTTCCGGGCGGTGCGGCGGCGTCTTGACAAGCGTGCTCGGGCTTCGCCAGGCCAAACGGGAAAGAGGGACGCGGGATGGGGTGGCTGCGGGCTCGCTGCGCTCGCCCCGCAGCCCGCGAAGCGGTCGACCTGCAACCACACTGGTGCGCGCGTCCCGCAGCTCGTGAAGTGGTCAACCTGCAACCCGATAGCGCGCGCGTCCTGCGGTCCGTGAGTGGGGGCGCTGGTGCTCGTCTTGCGTGTGGTGGTCTTGTGCGGGTCAGGGGCGTGCTCTTGCCAACACCTCGACCTCCGTCAGCGCGCCCTGTGGGTGGTGGCTCAGGCACATCGGCAGGCTCAGCTTGGTGAAGCCGGTGCCCTCCGTCGCGCCGTAGAAGCGGCCCGCGTTCAGGCGGGAGACGTCGTCCACCCGGCCGCCGCGCGCCGCTGCCAGGTCCAGAGCCGCCTGGAACTGCGCGGGTGCGGTCAGCCTGCCGAAGAACTGGGTCGCGGTGTTGCCGGTGACCGAGTTGTGCAGGCCCTTCGGGGCCTGGGTCGCGAAGACCACGCCAAGGCCGTACTTCCTGGCCTGCGCCGCCAGCAGCCTGGTGCTCGCGCTCGACACCACCTCGCCGCGCGACGGCGCGAAGGTCTGCGCCTCGTCGAGGACCAGCAGGCCGCCCAGCGGGCGGTCACCGGCCGGGTTGCGGCGCACCCACGCGAACAGGGCCTGCTGGAGCTGGTGCGCGAACGCCTGGCGCTGGCCGTCCGTCGGCAGGCCGACGCAGCTGATCACCGACACCCGTGCCCGCGCGCCCGGCGGCGGGCGCAGCAGCTCACCGGGGTCCAGGCGGTGGCCCGAGCCGCCGAACAGGGGGTCGGTGATGATCGCCGCGTGCAGGCTGTCGGCCATCTCGGCGGCCAACCGCACGGCGTCGCGCATCGTGCTCGCGCCCTCCGGCAGGTCGTGCAGGAACGCCGCGAACTCCGCCACGTCCCGACCGCCGCGACCGGCGAACGCGGCCAGCGCCTCGGTCAGCACCGCCCTGCCGTGCACCAGCCTGCGGCCGGACAGGGCGATCTTGGGCAGCAGGCCCGCCACGGCCGCGTCGACCGCGCCCCGGAACTCGTCCGGGTCGGCCCGCACCGCGCCGAAGTCCGGCAGCGGGTCCAGCACCAGCGGCCTGCCGGACTCGCGGCCCGGCGTCCACACCACGACGTCCGTGCCGGACAGGTAGCGGTGGGCGCGGTCGGCGTCGCCGGGGGACCAGCCCTCGGGCGGGGACGGCCAGGCGTCGCCGAGGCGGGCCAGGTCGTTGTTGGTGTCCAGGAGGATCGAGGACACGCCGTGCAGCGCGGCCTCCTCCACCAGGCGGCGCAGCAGCACGGTCTTCCCGGAACCGGTGCCCGCGAACACGGCGACGTGCTTGCGCAGCAGAACGAGGGGCAGGGTGAACGGGCGTCCGGTCGTCGCGTCCGCGCCCAGGGTGATCGTGGCGTCGTGGGCAGCGGGCGCGTCGTTCCAGCCGGAGTCCGGCTGGAACGGGTCGGGCGCACCCGGCCTAGGGGTGAACAGGTTGCCCGCCAGGCGGGTCGGCTCGGCCGCAGGCCAGCCCCGTTCCGGCCACCGCGGGGAAGGCCACTGCTGCTGCGGCACGTCCGGCAGCGCGCGGATCGGCTCCTCGTACTCCTGTTCCGGCCACACCGGCTCGTCCTGCCCGGAGGAGTGGTCGGAACCGGCGCGACCCGCCCCCACCGGCGGCAGCACCCGGCGCAGCAGCGGCGTCCGGCTCGCGGGCGTGCGCGCGGCCAGCCAGGCCAGCAGCCCGGCGGGCGCCTGCGCCACCAGCTCGCGCAGCGCCGAGAACACCCGCAGGTCCTCCGCCGTCAGCGGCAGGACCTCGCCGCCCGCCGCGACCAGCTCGCCCACCGCCTTCGCGGTCCGCGGGCCGCCGGAGAACGGCGTGCCGCGCAGCACCACCAGGCGGCGCTTGCCGGTCCCGCCGAACACGCCCGCCTCCAGGCACGCCGACCGCAGCCGCGCCAGCACCGCCGTGCTGTGGCCGTGCGCGATCGCCCGGAACGACCACCACACCTCGTCCTCGCTGGCCTCGTCCAGCGTCAGCCGCAACCGGGCGTGCAGCGCGGGCTTGCGGCCCGGCGGCTGGTCGAGCACGAGGTCGCCGCCGTGCTCCACCGCGTAGCAGCGCAGCGCCGCCGACAGCAGCCCCGGCACCAGCTCGTCCTCGCGCGCCGGGTCCAGCGGGGACGCCACGTCCGCAGCCTCGCACGCGCGGGCGAACCGCTCGTCCAGCTCGGCCAACCCGCCCGCGTCCGGCTCCGGCGCGGGACCCTCGCCCCGGTCGGCCGCGAAGTCCCGCAGCTCCGCCTCGACGTCGTGCGCCAGGCACCACCGCACGTGCTCCTCGACCCGCTGGAGCAGCCGCCTCGGCGTCGAGTGCGCCACCTCCGCCCCGTCGAACGCCGCCCGCGCCACCGGCCACGTCGGGTGCGGCGGCGCGAACCCCTCCTCCGCGTACAGCGCCCCCAGGTGCCGCTGCACGATCGCCTCCGCCACGCCCGCGCTCGGCATCGCGGTGCGCAGGTCCAGCACCGCGAACCGGCTCGCCGCCGAGTTCACCGAGCGCTCCGCCAGCAGCTCCCACGACCGGGGCAGGCACGCCACGACCAGCACCGTCCGCCGGGTCTCCTCGCGCAGCCGCATCAGCCCGTCCGCGAGCCGGTCGGCCAGCCCCGAGGCCCCCGGCCGCTGGGTGATCACCGAGTCGATCTGGTCGACCGCCATCACCACCGGCCCGGTCAGCGCGAAGATCCGCGACAGGTCCCCCAGCACCAGCTGCGCGGACCGCGACCGCAGGTGGAAGCCCCACTCCGCCCGGTCCGCCTCGTCGATGCCGCCGTCCTCCAGCGCCAGGAACCGGTGCCCGACCTCGCTCGGCCGCCCCCTCGCCCGGTACAGCACCAGCGCCCGCAGCGTGTCCTGGCACTCCAGCGCCACCTGCGGGTCCAGCTCGCGCACCCGGTCCACCAGCTCGTCCAGGTACTCCCGGCTGATCGGGATCGTGCCGCGCAGCCGCAACCGCGACTCGTCGGTGTGCCCGGTCGCCTTGGCCAGCGCGTCCAGCATCGCGCCGAGCTGGTCGCCCTCGCGGTTGAGCCCGCTGATCGCCCCGTGCACCGCGCCCGCCCAGAACGAGCTGTCGTCCAGCAGCTTGAGCAGGAAGAACCACCCGCCGCGCGCCTGCGCCTCCTGCCGCAACCAGCCCAGCAGGTGCGTCTTGCCGACCCCGCGCTCCCCGCGCAGCACCACCCCGATCGGCGTGGAGCGCGGCTTGCGCGCGGCGGACGCCACGGCCCGCGCCAGCTCCGCGGCGACCGGCCCGTGCAGCTCCGGCACGTGGTGCGCGAGCGGGCTCCAGACGTCGTCGGGCGCGACCGCCGAGTTGAAGTGCACGGCCTGCAGCGCGTTGCGCCGCTCGTCGTCCAGGCCCGGCCCGGCGAGCGTCACCGCGCCACGACCAGCAGGTGCCGCGCCGTCCCGCCCAGCACGATGACCGCCTCGCGGTCCCGGTCGGTCAGCGACTTCTGGTCCGCCTCGCCCCACAGGCGCACGTCCTCCCGCAGCGCCAGCTCGCCCAGCGCCCGGTCCACGTCCGCGCGCGGCACCCCGAGCAGCCGCTCCCGCAGGTCCGCCAGCGGCACCGAACCGCCCCGGCCGCCGCTGGCCGCGTCGTGCGCCGCCAGCACCAGCGCCACCGGGTCGGGCCGGAACACCTCGGCCACCGTGCCCCCGGTCGCGTCCAGGTGCCGCTTCAGGCCCGCCAGCACCGCCGCCAGCGCGCCACCGGCCGACCCGGACCTCGGCTGCCTCGGCGCGGTCAGCTCCTCGGCGCAGCGCACCGCGCCCCGGTCGGTCAGCTCGTGCGCGAACCCCCGGCCCACCTTCGCGCTCGTCACCAGGCCCAGCCCGTTGAGCCGCCGCCTGGCCGCCCCGTCCAGGGTGAACCCGGCGACCTCCCGCAGCTGCGGGTTGGTCAGCTCGCGGGCCTCAGCCATGAGCACGAGCAGCACCGCCCGCTCGTGCGGGGTCAGCCGCTCCTCGATCACACGTCCCCCTGTGCTCGCCGAACTTCCGTGGTTGATCGCGCCGAACCGGCCGTCCGTTACCGGGCGCTGCTCCACGCGGACCTGTCGGCCCCGGCCCGCCCGGTCATAGGCTCGTTCGGGTGCCGCACCCGTGTTCGCACAGCGCACAGGAGGTCGGATGGCCGTTCTCACGTCCCTCGCCGACGGCGTCGAGGAGGTGGTGCGCGACGGGGACACCACAGCTTTCGAGGGGTTCACGCACCTGATCCCGTTCGAGGCGGGCAACGAGGCCATCAGGCAGGGCCGCCGCGACCTCACCCTGGTGCGGATGACCCCCGACGTGATCTACGACCGGATGATCGGCGCGGGCTGCGCGCGCAAGCTCGTGTTCTCCTGGGGCGGCAACCCCGGAGTGGGCTCGCTGCACCGGTTCCGCGACGCCGTCGAGCACGGCTGGCCCGCGCCGCTGGAGCTGGAGGAGCACAGCCACGCGGGCATGGCCAACCGGTACGCCGCCGCCGCGTCCGGGCTGCCGTTCGCGGTGCTGCGCGGGTACGCGGGCACGGACCTGGTGGGGCGCACGGACAGCATCCGGACCGTGACCTGCCCGTTCACCGGCGAGGTGCTCGCGGCGGTGTCCGCGCTGCGGCTCGACAGCGCGGTCGTGCACGCCCAGCGCGCCGACCGGGAGGGCAACGTGCAGTACTGGGGGATCACCGGCGTGCAGAAGGAGGCGGTGCTCGCCGCGGAGCGGTCGCTGGTGACCGTGGAGGAGGTCGTGGACGAGCTGGAGCCGGTGCCCGGCGCGGTCGTGCTGCCGCACTGGGTGGTCGACCGGGTCGCCGTCGTGCCGGGCGGGGCGCACCCGTCGTACGCGCACGGCTACTCCACCCGCGACAACGCGGCGTACTCCGAGTGGGACGCGATCAGCCGCAGCCGCGAGGAGTTCTCCCGCTGGTTGGGAGGACTGCGGTGAGCGGGCACACCTCGGACGAGATGATGACGGTCGCCGCCGCGCGGGCGCTGCGCGACGGCGCGGTGTGCTTCGTCGGCATCGGGCTGCCCAGCACCGCGGCCAACCTGGCGCGGCGCACCCACGCGCCCGACCTGGTGCTGGTGTACGAGTCCGGCACGATCGGCGCGAAACCGGACGTGCTGCCGCTGTCCATCGGCGACGGGGTGCTCGCCGAGACCGCGGTGAGCGTGATCGGGGTGCCGGAGGTGTTCAACTACTGGTTGCAGCCCGGCCGGATCGACGTCGGGTTCCTCGGGGCCGCGCAGGTCGACCGGTTCGCGAACATCAACACCACGGCGGTGGGGGACTACGCCTCGCCGTCGGTGCGGCTGCCGGGGGCGGGCGGGGCTCCGGAGATCGCGGCGTCGTGCGGGGAGGTCGTGGTGGTGGTGCGGCAGAGCCCGCGGGTGTTCGTGGAGCGGGTCGACTTCGTCACCTCGTTCGGGCACGGGTCGGGGCCGGGCGAGCGGGAGCGGCTCGGGCTCACCGGGGCCGGGCCGCAGGTGGTGATCACCGACCTCGGGGTGCTGCGGCCGGACCCGCGGACGTGCGAGCTGGTGCTGACGGCCCTGCACCCCGGGGTGGACGTGGCGACCGCGCGCGAGCGGACCGGGTGGGAGCTGCGGGTGGCCGACGACCTGGAGGAGAGCGCGCCGCCGAGCGGGGAGGAGCTGGCGGTGCTGCGGGAGCTGGTCGCGCGCAAGGGCGGGTGAGCGGGCCTGCCGCCCAGGCGCACGGGCGGAGCCGAGACGTCGAGTCGACCGAGAGGGGCCGCGTTGCCGAGCACGACGATCCCCGCGTACCGGCGGGACCCGGAGTCCCAGCCGCCCGTGGACTTCCCCGCGTACCGCTCGAACGCCCTGCGCGCCCCGCGCAGACCGCTCGCGCTCCTGCCGCAGCGGCTCACCGAGGTCACCGGGCCGCTGCTCGGCGCGGACCGGGTGGGGGAGTTCGACCACGACCTCACCGCCGGGCACGCGGGCGAGCCGCTGGGGCAGCGGATCACGGTGTCCGGGCGGGTGCTCGACGGGGACGGGCGGCCGGTGGCGGGCGCGCTGGTGGAGGTGTGGCAGGCCAACGCGTCCGGCCGCTACCGGCACGACGCCGACCGGCACCCCGCGCCGCTCGACCCGAACTTCACCGGGGTCGGGCGGTGCGTCACCGACCCGGTTGGCGCGTACTCGTTCACCACCGTCCGGCCGGGCGCGTACCCGTGGCGCAACCACGACAACGCCTGGCGGCCCGCGCACATCCACTTCTCGCTGTTCGGGCGGGCGTTCACCCAGCGGCTGATCACCCAGGTGTACTTCCCCGGCGACCCGCTGCTGCCGCTGGACCCGGTGTTCAACTCGGTGCGCGACGAGGCGGCGCGCGCCGCGCTGGTGGCCGCGTTCGACCTGGGCAGCACGGTTCCCGAGCGCTCGCTGGGCTACCGGTGGGACGTGGTGCTGCGCGGCGAGAACCCCACGCCGCTGGGGGACGACGATGACTGAGCGCGTGGAGGGCGGTGGCTCGGGGGACGGTGGCCTGGGGGACGGTGGCCCAGGGGGCGGTGGCCCAGGGGGCGGCCGTCCGGAGGTCGAGCGCTCGCAGGCCGGCGGCTCGGAGACTGGCCGCGCGCAGGCCGGCGGCTCGCAGGCCGGCGGCTCGCAGGCCGGCGGCTCGCAGGCTGGCCGCGCGCAGACCGGACGCGCGCAGACCAGCGGCTCAGAGGCTGGCCGCTCGCAGGCTGGCGGCTCGGAGGCGGGCCGCTCGCAGACCGGCCGCTCGCAGACCGACCGCCTGCGGACCGGTCGCTTGCAGACCACGCCCGCGCAGACCGTCGGCCCGTTCCACGCCGTCGCCCTGCCGTGGGCGGACGGGCCCCACGCCGTCGCCGAGGGCGCGCCGGGCGCGTTCTGGATCACCGGGACCGTGCGCGACGGGGCTGGCGAGCCGGTCGCCGACGCGGTCGTGGAGACCTGGCAGGCCGACCCGGACGGCCGGTTCGACCACCCCGACGACCCGCGCGGTCCGGTGCGGCGCCCCGGCTTCCGGGGGTTCGCGCGCAGCGGCACGGCCCCGTCGGGGGAGTTCCGGCTGCTGACCGTGAAACCCGGCCCGCTGCCGTTCGGCGACGGGCGCGCGCAGGCCCCGCACCTGGACGTCTCGGTGTTCTGCCGCGGCCTGCTGGTGCGGCTGGTGACCCGGATCTACTTCCCCGACGAACCCGCCAACGCCGAGGACCCGGTGCTGGCGTCGATCCCCGACCCGGCCGCGCGCGCCACGCTCGTCGCGGTGGCCCAGCCCGGCGGGTACCGCTTCGACATCCACCTGCAGGGGGAACGTGAAACCGTCTTCTTCGACCTCTGACCGGGCCGCCGGACCGCTGCCGCACCACGAGGACAGTGGCCCGCGCGACGCCCCGGTCCTGGTGCTGGGCAGCTCGCTCGGCACCACCACGGCCCTGTGGGAGCCGCTGCTGCCGGTGCTGGAGCGGCACTTCCGGGTGATCCGCGTCGACCACCCCGGTCACGGCGGCAGCGCGCCGCGCGCGTTCCGCGACGTCGGCGACCTCGGGCGCGGCGTGCTCGCGCTGCTGGACTCGCTGGGGGTGCGGGAGTTCCGCCACGCCGGGGTGTCGCTGGGCGGCATGGTCGGCATGTGGCTGGCCGCGCACGCCCCGGACCGGGTGGCGCGGCTGGCGCTGTGCTGCACCACGGCGGCCTTCGGCGACCCCGAGCCGTGGCTGGTGCGGGCCGACCTGGTGCTGGCGCGCGGCGTCGGCGCGACCGCCGAGGGCACGGCGGCCCGGTGGTTCACCCCGGCGTTCGGCGCGCGGGGCGAGCGGCTGCTGGCGGGACTGTCCGAAGTGGACCCGCTGTCGTACGCGGCGGCCTGCGGCGCGCTGGCCAGGCTGGACCTGCGCCCCCTGCTCCCGACGATCACCGCGCCCACGCTGGTGGTCGCGGGCGACGGCGACACGGGAACCCCGCCCGAGCACGGGAGGGCGATCGCCGACCTGATCCCCGGCGCCCGGTTCCACGTGGTGCCGGGCGCGCACCTGGCCGTGGTGGAGTCGCCGGACGAGGTCGCCGGGGTGCTCGTGCCGCACCTGGTGGGACCGTGAGCGGGGAGGGAGCCGCGGCCGGGGTGGGCCCCGCCGGGGCCGCGGCGCCGGGCGTCGCTGGTGGTCCCGGTCCGGCGCCGCGCGGTGGGGTCCCCGTCGGTGGGGTCCCGGTCGGCGCCGACCGGTACGAGGCGGGCATGGCGGTGCGGCGGGCGGTGCTCGGTGACGAGCACGTCGACCGGGCCGCCCTCGACCCGTTCGGCGCGGACTTCCAGCGCTACGCCACCGAGACCGCCTGGGGCGCGGTGTGGACCCGGCCGGGGCTCGACCGGCGGACCCGGTCGTGCGTGGCGCTGTCCGTGCTCGCCGCGCTCGGGCACGAGCGGGAGCTGGCGCTGCACGTCGCGGGGGCGCTGCGCAACGGCGTCACGCGCGAGGAGATCGCGGAGGTGCTGCTCCAGGTCGGCGCGTACGCCGGGCTGCCCGCCGCGAACCGGGCGTTCGAGGTGGCGCGGCGGGTGCTCGCCGATGGCTGACTTCGTCCAGTCGCTGGCCAGGGGGCTGCTGGTGATCCGGGCGTTCGACGCCGACCACCCGGAGCTGACGCTCAGCCAGGTCGCCCGGATCACCGGGTTGACCAGGGCGGCGGCGCGGCGGTTCCTGCACACGCTGGTCGCGCTCGGGTACGTGCGCTCGGACGGCAGGCTGTTCGCGCTGCGCCCGCAGGTGCTCCAGCTCGGGCACGCCTACCTGTCCAGCCTGTCCCTGCCCGCGCTCGCCCAGCCGCACCTGGAGAAGCTGGCCGCGCAGGTCCGCGAGTCGTGCTCCATGTCGGTGCTCGACGGCGACCGGGTGGTGTACGTGGCGCGGGTGCCGACGAAGCGGATCATGTCCGTGACGATCAGCGTGGGCACCCGCTTCCCCGCGCACGCGACCGCGATGGGCCGCGTGCTGCTCGCCGCGCAGGACCGGGCGTGGCTGGACGAGTACCTGGCGAAGGCGCGGCTGGAGCGGTTGACGTCGCGCACGGTCGTCGACGCCCGGCGGTTGCGGCAGGAGCTGGACGTGGTGCGCGGGCAGGGCTGGGCGCTGGTGGACCAGGAGCTGGAGGACGGCCTGCGCTCGCTCGCGGTCCCGGTGCGCGGCCCGCGCGGGGTGGTGGCGGCGGTGAACGTCTCCGCCCACACCAGCCGGGGCAACGCGCTGTCCGTCCGCGACGACCTCCTGGCGCCGCTCCAGGCGGCGGCGAAGCTGATCGAGGAGGACCTGAGGCAGTGAGCGCGGGGCGGCCACCCGAGCGCGGGGCCGCTCCCTCGGCCCGGCGTCACCCCAGGGTGAGGTTGACCTCGCCTGCCCTGGCGTCCGCCTCGGTGTAGGAGATCTTCCCCCGGTGCGAGACCTCGACCTGGTAGATCCGCTCACCGTCGGGGACGTCGGGGACGGCGAAGGTGAACCGGCACAGCCCGCCGGGGAGGTAGTTCGAGTTCGTCAGCTCGCTGATGGCCACGATCGTGCCGGAGGCGTCGTAGACGCTGACCTGGGTGCCCTCGGAGATGTCGTCGTAACCCCTGGTGCCCTCGCAGTCCCCGACGGCGGCGAAGTCGGAACCACCACCCAGCAGGGTCATGGTGCCCCGCAGGGTGAACGGCCCGGTCTTCGGGACGGCCCGCCCGGCACTGCCTGCGGTCGTGCCCTCGCCGCCGGCGGCGGTGCTGGCGGCGGTGCCGGTGCCGGTGCCGATGCCGGTGCCGGTGCCGGTGGCGTCACCGGATCGCGGCCCGGAACCCGAGCCGCCGAAGAGCAGCGCCCCGGTCACCACCAGTCCGCCGACCAGTACGATGCCGCCGACGAGCAGCCCGAACGGACGCGCGCCCAACTGCCCCTGAGCCCGCCCCGCCCCGCCGCTGTCCGCCGGCCCGCCCGCCGCGGTGCCCGCCGATGCGCCAGATGACGCGGGGAGCGGCACCAGCTCCGGCAGCACGGCGGCGGGCGGAGCCTGCGGCGGCACCGACGCGGGCAGCGCTGCACCCGGCGCGTGCGGAGCCGCCGTCTCTTCCGCCGCGTGCACGGCCGCTGCTTCTTCCGCCGTGTGCACGGGCAGCGCTGCACCCGACACGTGCGCGGCCGTCGTGTCTCCCGGCGCGTGCACGGCTGCTGCTTCTTCCGGCGCGTGCACGGGTGCCGCTTCTCCCGGCGCGTGCGCAGCCGCTGTCCCTCCGGCCGCGTGCACGGCCGCTACTTCCTCCGGCGCGTGCACGGGCAGCGCTGCACCCGACACGTGCGCGGCCGTCGTGTCTCCCGGCGCGTGCACGGCCGCTGCTTCTTCCGCCGCGTGCACGGCCGCTGCTTCTCCCGGCGCGTGCACGGGCGCCGCTGCCCCTGGTGCCTGTGCGGGGAGCGCTTCTCCTGCCGCTTGCGCGGGTGTTGCCGGTCCCGCCGCCTGCGCGGGTGTCGCTGAACCCGTCGCCTGTGCGGGCGGTTCCGCTCCCGGCGCGTGCGTGGGCAGCGCCGACCCAGGCGCCTGCGTGGTCGGCGCTAACCCCGGTTCCGGCGCGGGTGGCGGGGCCGGTGACGGCTGCGCCGGGGTGGGTGTGGCGGATGAGTCGGTCACGTGCTCTCCGGGTGGCCGTGCGGTCGCTACGCCCGGAAGTCGAGCGCGCGCGACCGCTCGTTACGCCAGAACGGCGCTGTTCAGCCGTTCTGCCGCTGCCCCACTCGGCGCAAACGCTTGCACCTCACCCGTTCGTGTCCCCCCGGCTCAGCCAGCCCCGATCAGCGCCCCGCTCAGTCGCTCCTGATTGGCCACCCGCGCTCAGTCGCTCTTGATCGGCTACCCCCACTCAATTGCCCGTGCCCGGCCGCCCCGCTCGGCCACCCCCCAGGCACCCGCCCCGGTTAACCGCCCCCGCTCAGCTGTCCGGTCCGGCCCCCTGCACAGCGGCCCCGCTCGGCCACTGGTCCGGCTACCCCCGTCCGGCTACTCGTCCGGCCCCCCGTCCGGCCACCCCCGCTCAGCCACCCCGCCTCACCAGTTCCCCGTCTCCGGCCCCAGCGCCCCCTGCGCCAACCCGGTCGCCCCGTTCGCGTAGTTCGCCACCACCGCCCCGCCCGCCGTCCGGTCCAGCGAGCGCAGCTCGAAGGTCACCGGCGCCTCCCCGAACAGCCGCCTGCCCGCCCCCACCACCACCGGGAACGTGATCACGTTCAGCTCGTCCACCAGCCCGTGCTCCAGCAGCGCCCGCACGAGCGTCCCGCTCCCGTGCACCTGAAGCTCCCCGCCCTCCCCACCGCCGTCGGCCTTCAGCGCCGCGACCGCCGTCGCCAGCTCCCCGCCGAGCAGGCTCGCGCCCCGCCACTCCGGCGTCAGCGGCGTGCTCGACACCACGTGCTTGGGGATGGCGTTGAACCGCTCGCCGATCGGGTCGTCCTCCGGCGTCAGGGGCCAGCTCGTGGCGAAGATGTCGTACGTCCGCCGCCCGAGCAGCAGCGCCCCCGCCCGCCGCACGATCCCGGCCATCAGCTCGCCCAGCCCGTCCTCGTAGAACGGCACCAGCCACCCGCCGCGCTCGAACCCGCCCGACCGGTCCTCGTCCGGTCCGCCGGGGCCCTGCACGACGCCGTCCAGCGACTGGAAGGTGGTGACCACCAGCTCGCGCATCTCGACTCTCCGCCCGGTAGCGGGACGTGCTCGTCCCGACACCGAACGTCTATCAGGGACCCCCGACAAAAACGGGCCGTGCGGTCGTCACCGGATCAGGGGAGGTCACCAGATCAGGGAAATCCCGGCCGCCGTCACCACGACCGCCACCACCCCGTCCAGCACCCGCCACGCCGACGGCCGCGCGAACACCCCGGCCAGCCGCCCCGCGCCGAACCCCAGCACGCAGAACCACAGCACGCTCGCGACCATCGCCCCGACCCCGAACCACCACCGCAAATCGCCCCACGCGGTCGAGGCGGTGCCGAGCAGCAGCACGGTGTCCAGGTACACGTGCGGGTTGAGCCAGGTCAGGGCCAGGCACGTGGCGACCAGCGCCGAGGCCGCCACCGGGGCCGCCGTCAGCCCGCCGCCCGGCCGCAGCGCGCGGCGCAGCGCGAGCGCCCCGTAGGCGAGCAGGAACGCCGCGCCGAACCAGCGCACGACCTCCAGCAGCGGCGGCCACGAGGTGAACAGCCCGCCGAGACCGCCGACGCCGAGCGCGATGAGCAGCACGTCGGAGACCGCGCAGATCGCGACGACCAGCGGGACGCGGTCGCGCAGGACGCCCTGGCGCAGCACGAGCGCGTTCTGCGACCCGATCACGACGATCAACGACAACCCGGTGCCCAGGCCCGCGGCCATGGCGTACATCAGCTCCACGGCGCTCAACCGTAAGGACCAGTGCGCAGTAAGCCCAGCTAAAGATTTTTACGCACCATTAGCACCTCTGTCGGGACTCGGCGCCACCTCGGGCCGGGTGGGCGCGCGATCCGCGCGGGCCCGATCTCCAGCGCCGAGGTCGGGGACCCGGTTCCCGCCAGGGAGTGCCCGCGCCCCCGGCGCCGCCATCCCGCCACCCCGGTGACCACAACCCGCCCCAGGTAGCCTCGCCCCCCGTGGTGGAACTCCCCCAGGACTGCGTGCGCACCCTGCTGACCGTGCTGGACGAGGGCACCTTCGACGCCGCCGCGAAGGCCCTGCACATCACCCCGTCCGCCGTCAGCCAGCGCATCCGGCAGCTGGAGCAGCGCGCCGGTCGGGTGCTGCTGGTGCGCTCGCGACCGGTCGTGGCGACCGAGTCGGGGGCCGCCATCGCCCGGTACGGCCGCCAGCTCGCGCGGCTCGCCGAGGACACCGGGGCCGAGCTGGAGCTGGCCACCACCGAGTCGGCCGTCCCGGTCGCGGTCAACGCGGACTCGCTGTCCACCTGGTTCCGGCTCGTGGTGCGGGAGCTGGCCGGGGACGTGCGGCTGGCGCTGCACCGCGAGGACCAGGACCACACCGCCGAGCTGCTGCGCCGGGGGCAGGTGGTGGCCGCCGTGACCTCCTCGCCGACGCCCGTGCAGGGCTGCGCGGTCCGGCCGCTCGGGCGGATGCGGTACCACGCGGTGGCCACGCCGGAGTTCGCCGCGCGCTGGCTGCCCGGCGGCGCGGGGCGGCTGGCCGACGCGCCGGTCGCGGTGTTCGACGACAAGGACGACCTGCAGGACGCGTTCTGCCGCGACCTCACCGGGCGCCCGGCGTCGGTCCGGCGGCACCACCTGCCGGACGGGCCGATCTTCGTGGACGCGGTCACGTCCGGCGCGGCGTGGGCGCTGCTGACCGAGGCGCAGATCGCGCTCACCACCGGGCTCACGCGCCTCGCGCCGGAGCGGCCGGTGGACGTGCCGCTGCACTGGCAGCAGTGGCGGCTCGACTCGCCGCAGATCGCGCGCGTGGCGGACGCGGTCCTGCGCGCGGCGGCCACCGAGCTGCACCCCTGACGGGCGGAGCGCCGACGACGGTCCCCACCCCTCCGACGGCGGCCCCCTGACCGCCGAACCGTTCGAGCGAGCCCGTTGACGAGCCCACCGCCGGTTCCTAGAGTTCGCCTGGCAAGCGCTTTCCCGCCGCCACCGCGATCAACGACGATCCGCAGCGAAGGGCAGAGCCATGACCGTGAGCAGAAGGACCCTCCTGGCGGGCGCCACCCTGGGGGCGGCCGGGCTCGGCGCGGGCGCGTCCCCCGCGCGCGGCGCCGCGTGGGAGAACGTGATCAGCGGCTCGTTCGCGAGCTACGCGACCCTCGAATCGGCCTGGAACTACCGCTACCCCTGGGGGTCGGACCACAACGGCTCGGCGCGCGTGTACGCCTCCGCGTCCGACCACAACCACGTGTTCCTGGAGGGCGGCGGCGTCCTGGGCATCCGCGCGACCCGCATCACCTGGGACGAGGGGACCAGCTCGGCCGACCCGCACCTGCCGATCCGCTACCACTCGGGCGCGCTGCACGCCAAGCAGCACGTCGTCGTCAACGACCAGTTCCCCACCTGGGAGGTGAAGGGCGAGTTCCAGGCGCCCTCGGCGCGCGGCACGTGGCCCGCCTTCTGGCTGACCGGCGTCAACTCCTGGCCGCCGGAGAGCGACATCCTGGAGTTCAAGGGGGACAACCGGAACTGGTCCAACACCTACCGCAACGCCTCGGGCGGCTGGTCGAACACCCTCACCGCGGTGGCCAACCCCGGTGGCTGGCACGCGTACCGGGCGTGGATCGCGAAGATCAACGCCACCGACGTCGACATCCACTACTACGTCGACGACAGGTGGGTCGGCCAGCACCGGGGCGCGGGCTTCGTCAACCAGCCGCTCTGGTTGATCGTCAACCTCCAGATGGAGGGCTCCTCCGGCTCGCCGGGCCCCGCGGCGGAGACCCTCTACCGGGCCAGGAACGTCTACGTGGGCCGCACGCGCGCCTGATCCGACCGTCCCACCACCCGCCTCCCGGTTTCACCCCGCGCCCGGCAGGGCAAGCTGGTGGGGGAGGGGGTGGTGGCGATGGCGACGGGCGGCGGACTGCTGACCGCGGGCGCGCTCGCGACCGTCGTCGTGGTCGGCGCCGGCATGGCCTCCTCCTCCGAGCCCGCCGACCCGTGGGCCGACCTCGGGCTGCGCCAGAGCGCCGCAGCCGCCCCGCAGACCGGCCGGGACTGCGCGGCCGTCATGTTCGGCGAGGTCCGCCAGGTCGCCGCCGACCGGGAGTGCCGCTCGATCACCCGCACCCTGCTGGTCGTCTCCGACGGCAGGGGGACCTCGGCCGCCGTCGCGGTGTCCTGGGTCGAGTTCGGGCAGCGCCGGGACGCGCGCGAGTTCCGGCGCGTGGAGGACGTCCACGGCACCGGCGACATCACCCCGCTGCCCGGCGCCGCCGCGGGCATCCGGGACGTCGCCTTCTCCGCGCTGCACTACACGTCGGCGCTGAACGCGTCCACGGTGATCGTCGCCGAGGCCGAGCCCCTCGAAGGCGCCCCCGGCGACGACCTGCTCCGCGAGATCACCGGCGTCGCGGTCCTGCTCGACCGCCCGGCCGGGTGAGGATCAGCCCGCCGCGCAGCTCACCGACGGCGCGGCGGCGTGCGGTCCGCTCGCCAGGAACCCGAACGACGTGCTGCGCCCCGCCCCGACCGACCCGTTGTACGACGCGTTCCGCGCCGTCACCACCCCGCCCGCCGTGCTCACGGACGCGTTCCACGCCGCCGTCACCGCCTGCCCGCTCCCGAGCGGCCACGTCACCGCCCACCCCGTGAGCGCCGCGGCCCCCGCGGTCACCACGACCTCGCCCTGGAACCCGCCGCCCCACTGCCCGACCACCCGGTACACCGCCGAGCACGCGGCCTGCGAACCCCCGCCGAACGCGGCGGCCACCGCGTCGTAGGCGGGCTTCGGCCGGAACGACTCGTCGAACGGCAGCGCCGCGCCCTGACCGGGGAACACCGACGGGATCCACGAGTACTTGTCCGACAACCCCCACGTCGTCACGCCCGCGCAGCCGTCCACCGCCACGCACGCCGACACCACCGCCGAGTAGTCCGCGGCCTGCGCGGCGAGCTTCGCCGCGTCCGCCGGGGTGTCCATCCGCACGTCCAGCTCGGTGATCGCGACCTCCAGCCCGAGGTCGGCGAACCGCTGGATGTTCTGCCGCACGGTCGACGGCACCTGCCCGACGATCAGGTGCGCCTGCAGGCCGACGCCGTGGATCGGCACGCCCTCCTCCAGGAAGGACTTCACCATCTCGTAGACCGCGTCGCTCTTCGCGCCGATCCCGTCGATGTTGTAGTCGTTGTAGAGCATCCTGCACAGGCGTGGCCTGCATGAATACTCTCGACAAGGTCTTTGACCAGCCAAAATGATGGTGGTTAGGGTTGGTGACGGGTGGCGTGTGGTGGCGACGATCTATACCGGATCTGTACCGGGGGTCCTGCGGGTGGGGGAGCCCTCTAGGCGACCTGAACGTCTGCTGTCAACTCGCCAGGCTGAGCATTATCGGCGATGGGCTGATCAAGCTCAAAGTCTTCGCCGAGTGCGCTGTCGACTAGATTGCGAGTCCGGTCGACCGCTTCGGGCCATTCATGTGCATACACGTTCAGTGTGGTTATAGGTGATGCGTGCCCTAGTGCCGCTTGGACAGTTTTCACAGATGCGCCGCAGTGGATGAGCAGTGTTGCAAAGTAATGTCTAAGGCCATGTATTCCGAAGTTGTCTGGTACACCTGCAACGGATGCGCGTGCCGCCCTCCAAGGGCCTCCCCAATGGCCTCCCGTTACTGCTTGACCTCGCGCGCTCGTGAAAACCAGGTCAAAACTCCTCACCCTTTTGTTTTTTCCGTTGTTTTCCCGCATTTTTACCGGAGTTGAAGGGAAATTTTCAAGATGCTCAATGAGGACCCTTTCGACTACCCTGGGGAGTTCTACGGTACGTTTTGATGTTTTTGTCTTAGGTGGGCCGACGTAAACCTCTCCGCGTACTCGCTTAATCTGTTGCCTTACGTGGATCTCGCGTCGCTCAAAATCGATGTCGTCGCGCTCCAAGCCAAATATTTCACAAAGGCGAAGACCGCATCCGGCTGCGATGTAAACGGCGGCCCGGTAACGTTCATTCATTGCCTTATGTAGCTCGGCGACCTGCCGAGGTGAAGGAATCCAGTATTTATTTCGTTCAATTTCAGGAAGTCTGATCCTTGTGCAAGGGCTAACGCTGATGACTCTATCCGAAACGGCAGTGTTAAAAATAGATTTAAGGTAGCTGTAGATTGTGTGGATGCTGGTTGGGGCCAGAACCGATTCCCTGCTCTTTACCCACGCTCGAATGTTTTTGGAAACAATTTGGTTCATTGGTATGTGACCGAGGTGGGGGTAGACGTGTAGGCGCATTGCGATCTCAACATTTACGACAGTGCCGGGCTGGTGCAACTGGATAGCTCGCCAAGATTCGACATACTCGGAAAACTTGACCCTCCCGGCTTGGGGGTCAATGTATGTTCCTCGGGAAATGTCTGCGTTTACAGTCGCATTGTAATCCTTTGCATCTTCATACCTTGCGAATGCCTCCGTTTTGGTTCTTAGCGTAATTGGGTCTTGCCAGCTGACGCGCCAACGTTTTCCTCTTCCGTACCGAGCAGTGCGGGCGCGCTTACCGTTCTTGTCCTGTTTGGTTGACGATAGCCAAAGGTCATGGATCGTCAAATCTAAGCCTTTCGGATTTTGCGGAACAGCGCATTTTAGCGTGCAATTTTAATGAAACATAAGGGTTGTGCGACTGTTTTAATGGGCTGTGCTTACGGAGGCGCTGGCAGATGGGCGGCCTTCGCGCAGGAGTTCCACGCCAAGCGCAAGTGCCCGCTCTACCTGGTTCGGCGCAAGCGCTTCGCTCACCCAGACGGTGAGGGTGTCGTGATCGACGACAACCCGGTTGACGGGCCAGGGTGCAACACGGAGGGTCACGCTGCCGAGCAGGTTGGCGGCGGCGTGGGCAAGCGCAAGGGCTGTAGTGGGGTCTGCGTGCACCCCGTAATTTTGCGGTCTGACGTGGAATTACGGCTACCTACTGGCCGGTAATCGCACAGATGTTCTAATTTACTTTCTGTAGCCAGGTAGGGGGCAACCGAGCACCCCGCAAGGTCACTCGGATGGCTTAACGTCACCCTCCGTGCCCCAAGGTGCTCCCCCCTGGTCTTCCCCCGCCACCGACCCTACCGAGTACCGGTCCGGAGCGGCAGCGATATCCGTATCGCTCGGGGGCGTCTGAGCGCTACGCAGCTCCCGGCGTGCCCCTGCGAGGTCTCCCTCCTCCAGTAGTGCGAGCGCGCGCTCCTGTGCCGACGCCGCCCGATCCTCGCGTCGCCGCAGCTCTCCGCGCAGTGACGACGTGGGCACGGACCTCAGGTCCAGTCCCTCAACGACGGTCACCGGTGCGCCCAGCTCGGCGGCGGTGGCGAACCCTGCCGCCACGAAGACGGTCGCGACGTTCAGCCCAAAGCCTTCCGCCACGGCGCGTGCGGTCTCCACGTTGGGTAGCGCCCCCTCGCGCCAGGCGCCGAGTCGTCCCCGTGCGATCCCTGTCGCCTTCTCGAAGTCCGGCCCTGACCACCCGAGGGAGTCGAGGTGGTGTTTGACGAAGGGCCACCAGCCCGGCGACGAGGGGCTTTCATCCCGTTCGTTCTGCATAGCGAACATGCTACGGCCAGTAAACGTGATCGGCGGAACATTCAGAGGTTGCCGACCCCTACCTGTGCAGATACAGCCCGTATGGACTAACGGGGCTGGTTTGTTGTGCCGAACGAACATGTTGCGTTGAGCGAACAAGAGGGCTACTGTCCGCCCTGTCGGTTCGTTCGGCGTTACATGTTCGCTTGACGTTACAAAGGAGGTCCTGTGCGGCACACGATCCGCATCCGGCCTGCGGCGCTCGCAGCTGCGATGGCCAGCGCGGGCATCGAGAAGCAGGCCACGCTGCTCCGACTCACGGAAATTTCGCGCACGTCTCTCTACGACGTGATGCGCGACGAGCAGGAGCCCGGCGGCGGGGTCATCGGCTCCCTGCTCGCAGTCCTGCCAGCTACGTTCGACGACCTGTTCGAGGTCGTGCCGCGGCATCACGGGGTTGGGCGGGCCGCCGCGTGATGGCGCACGCCCTACCGCCGCTGGCGACGGCCGCCGAGGTGTCCGCCTACCTGCGCACCCCCCTCGAAACCCTCAAGTACTGGCGCGCTCGTAGGCGAGGGCCTGCCTGGGTCAAGGTCGGCGCCGCCGTCCGCTACCGCCGGGAGGACGTCGAGCAGTACCTCGCGGCCAACACCCAGCAGCCCCGATCTCCCCAGCAGTCCCGGCGCCGTAACCGCGCCGCCTAGGCCCGTCGCTTGCAAGGGGACCCGCCCCGGGGCCATCCGGGGCGGGTCCAGTGAACACACCAGAATCAGAGGAGTCCGCGTGTCCACTGTGCAGGCTAACGCCCGCCCAACACCCGACACCAACACCGCACCACCCCCCACCCACCGGGGCACCACCAACCGCAACCGCCGCGGCAGCGCGGCCGACCGCCGCGCGCGCCGTGCCTGGCTGGTCGCCAAGTACGGCGACGACGGGCGTGTGCTGTGCTTCGAGTGCCGCACCGTGCTGACTGTGGACACCCTGAGCGTGGACCGGGTCGTGCCCGGCGTGCTGGGCGGCACCTACCACCGCAGCAACATCAGGCCGATGTGCCTGCGCTGTAACTCTTGCGCGGGCGGGGTGCTCGTGCACCAGCTGCACAACGGGCAGGCGGTCACGCCGCCGCTCGCCGTCGAGCTGGTTCCCGTTCTGGTGTCCGTCCGGTGCCACCCGAGCGGGCAGCGCACCTACCGGGGCGCGCAGCTGGCGCGCGTCGTTGACGAGCTGGCGCGCCTGGGCATGGTCGCCATCGTCGACCGCCGTCGCGGTGTCCGGGTGGTCACGCCGGTGCCGCGGGAGGTGACCGCGTGACGCGGCTGCGGGAAGTGGTGGTGTTCGGGGTGGTGCTGCTGGTGGCGTTGGCCGCGTTGCTGGTTCTCGCGCTGGTGTTCGGGGTGGTGCTCGGTGATGACTGATCGGACCGAGCTGTTGGTGAACGTGCCGCCGTCCTTGGTGCGGGAGCTGGTCGACGTGCTCAACCGGGCCGGTTACCGGATGCCCCGGCACGATGCAATGTCCATTTTGGACTATGAGGCGGGGGTTTACCGGGCGGTGGCCGCGCTGGTCAACGCCTACACCGACTCCGACCCGTTCAGCGGCCGGGTGGCGCAGGTCTACGAGGTGCGGCTGTCCAGCCTGGCGCTGCGGCCGATGCCGCCGCTCCCCCCGCGCGGCGCGGCGGTCCGGGTGGAGGCCGACGTGCACCACCCCGATCTGTTCGACGCGGCGGCGCGCTACTGCGCGCACGCCGGGTCCGTGGCGGTGACCGGCATGGGCGACGTGGTCGCCGACCTCGCGGCCCACCTCGACGCCCAGCGCTCCGGGGGCACCGTGTACGACGTCACGACGGGAGATGACGGCAACCGATGACCCACTACAACAGGGTCACGCCCGGACCGGTGGGCGGGCAGGAACCCCGCCGGTCCGAGGTGGAGATCGGCCAGGCCCTCGACGCGGCGCACCGCATGAGCGCGACCGCAGGCCCCGACGACGGGCCTCTAGCGGAGCTGGGCGCCACCTACGCCGCGCTCGGCGAGCTGCTGGAAGCCTGGCAGCGGCGGGAGGTTACCGACCCGCAGGAGTTCGAGTCCCAGTGCGCCGACCTCGCGGAGCGCCTGCAAGCGCTCGGCGCCGCGCAGCTGCGGCACGCCGAGCAACGCGCCGCCGCATGGACGGCCGCAGCCGTCATGCCCCGACGGGCGGGGGTGAGGTAGGTGGCGCGCTCGTACGCGAACATCGTCACGGCAATCTGGCGCGACGCCGACTTCCGCGCGCTGAATGCCAGCGAACAGCGGCTCTACTTCCTGCTCGTCACGCAACCGGACATCACCGCCGTGGGGACGTTGGCGCTCACGGTGGGCCGCTGGGCGAGCTATGCCACGGACACCACGGCCGCCAGCGTGCGTACAGCGCTGGAGGGGTTGGAGCGTGGTCGGTTCGTGTTGGTGGACTGGGACACCGAGGAGGCGCTAGTCCGCTCGTTCGTGCGGCACGACAACGGTTGGGGGAACTCGAAAAGGCGTCCGGTGATCATGCGGGCAGCGGGAGAGATCGTCTCCCCGGTGCTCGTGCGGGCTCTGCTCGGCGAGTTCGCCGCACTGGGGCTGTCCACCGATGCCCTATCCGATGCCCTATCGGGTGGGGCACCCGACGCGGCACCGGCACGGCCGGTCGGCACCCCGGTTCCGCCGCTGTCCGCACCGGTTGGTCCCGCTCCGGGACGCTCCACGTCGGGGCAGCCGTTTTCGCAGGTGGATAGCCTATCGGGTGCGGTATCCGGTAGCGCATTCGGTAGCGCATCGGCTTCCCACGGGGTTGTGGAGTGTCTAGTAAGTAGTGAAGTACCCCAACCCTCAACCCTTGTTCCCCGCGCCTCCGGCGCAGCCGCCGCGACCGGCGGACCGACGAAGCGCAAGGGCGGCAAGGACGGCGCGTCCGCGCGGGCTACCCGCCTGCCCGCCGACTGGGCACCCACCGACGCGCACCGCGACCGGGCCGCGCAACTGGGCCTCGACCTGGCCCACCAGGCGGAGCTATTTCGGCTGCACGCCGAGACCAACGGCCGCACCGCGAAGCAGTGGAACGCCGCGTTCACCACGTGGCTGATCAAGGCCCGCGAATTCGACCGGTCCGGTCACGCCCCGCGCGCGCTGCCCGCCGTCGCCGGTGACCGCGACGCCGTCACCGAGTGGCTGCGCGGGGAGTACGCGGCAGGCCGCACCCGGCCGATCGTCGAGCGCACCGGGCTGCACTACACGCGCCCCGATCTGCCACTCGACGTCACCGGCCGTGAGGCCGCCGAGGCGTGGGCCATCGACCACGCACGCCAGTGGATCAACGACCACCACCAGCTGATCATCAATCGAGTCATCACGAGGGCTGCGTCATGACCTACCCCGACACCCTGAGTGACCCGCTCGGCGCGTTTGACGCCGAGCTGTACCTGATCGGCCTTCTCCAGCCCGTGACGATGCGGACGCTGCGGGATGAGGCGCTGTCCGCCGTCGACCCGCGATGGTTCGCGGACCCGATGTTCGGCGCGGTGTGGGCCGCGGCGCGTGCGCTGCGCGACGACGAGCAGCCGATCAGCGCCCGGACCCTGCTCGGGCACCTGCGCGACGTCGATACCTCGCCGAACAGCGTGGCGCGCGCCGAGCGGCTGCTGTCCCGCTACGCCGGTTACACCCCGCCCGCCGCCGAGTACCCGCACCACGTGGCCGCCGTGGTCCGCTGTGGACGGCTGCGGGAGCTGGTCGCGGTGTGCGACGCGATCAAGGCCGAGGCCGTCGCCGCCGAGGACCCCGCGCAGGCGCTCGGCGCTGCGTACGACCGGCTCGCCGCGCTGGACAGCGACGCCGAGGAGACCACCGACGTGCAGCGCTACGGCGACCTGCTCGACAAGTTCGTCGAGGAGCAGCGCAACCCGTCCGCCGCGCTGGTGATCCCGACGCCGTGGATCGCCCTCAACGACGTGTTGAACGGTGGACTTCGGGCGGGGCGGGTGTACGTGATCGGCGCACGTCCCGGCGATGGCAAGTCCATCAGTGCGCACCAGATGGCGCACCGGGCCGCCGAACTGGGACATCCGGCGGTCGTGTTCAGCGCGGAGATGGGCGCGGGTGAGGTGACCGACCGGATGGTTTCCAGCGGGGCCCTGGTCGAGCAGTCGCACATCACCCGCCGCCGCTTGGACCAGGGCGCGTGGTCGCAGGTGAACTCCTACGTCGACCGGGCGCGGCACTACCCGCTCTCGGTGGTGGACCGCCCGAACCTGACCGTGAGCTATATCAAGGCTGTGTGCCGCAACGAGAAGCGCCGCAAAGGGCTTGACGTGGTGGTGATCGACTACCTCCAGCTCGTCGGCAGTGAGCACCGCGGGGCCCGCCGTGAGGAGGAGGTCGCGGCGATCAGCCGTCAGCTCAAGCAGCTTTCCCGCGAACTGGGCGTCGCGGTGATCATCGCAGCGCAGCTCAACCGCGAGTCGGTGCGCAACAACAGGCGGCCGGTTGCGGCAGACCTGCGCGAGTCCGGCGGCATCGAGGCCGACGCGGACGTGGTGATCCTGCATTCCCGCCCCGTCATCGAGGAGGGCGACCTCAAGGGGGAGCCCGGTTGGACAGTCCTGTTCGACCTCGTGAAGAACAGGATCGGCCGGGCGGCGCTGGTCGAGCTGGACTGGCGGGCGCACTATGCCACGATCGGCAGCCCGCAGCAGCAGGCTCGCCTTGCCGCTGTGCGGCCCACTGGCGGTGCGTGATGATCACCCCGGCCCCCAGTCCAGAGCCCAGCGACGAGGACGTCACGCGCACCGTGGCGGCCGTCGAGCACCACCTCGCCGCGCACGCACCGGCCGAGCCCGCCGCCGTGCTGGCACTCCCGGACACCCGGCGCGTGCAGGAACTGCGCGCCGAGGTCGCCGAGGCACACGCCCTGGTCGATCTCCAGGACGACCCGGCACCGCTGCTGGTGGACACCGAGCGCGTGCGCCGCGCCCGCAAGCGCGCCGCCGAGGCCGGTCGCCTGCACGCCCTCGCGCAGAACCCCGCGGCGCTGGCGCTGCTGGCCTCCCGCGTGCGCCTGGTGCTCACCGTCGTGGCGGTGGCCGCGCTGCTCGGCGCGCTGGCCTGGTCCACCACCGGTACGCACGCCACGCTCACCCGCAGCGTGCCCGTGTACTCCGTCGCGTGGTGGGGCGCGTGGGCGGTAGAGCCGGTGATCTCCCTGCTGCTGCTGGTGGTTGTCGGTGCCAAGGCGTTCCTAGCCGCGCGCGGACGTGTGCTCCACCACCGGCACCTGACCATCGTGGAGTACAGCGCGCTCACGGCGACGCTCACGCTCAACGTGTGGCCGTACCTGCCGGTGGTGCTGTCGCCGCAGGAGTTCGACCCCATGCAGCTGCTCGCCCACGCGGTCGGCCCGCTGGTGGCGGTCGGCGCGGTGGCCGTCCTGCCGCCGATCTGGACCGCGTTCGCCGAGCTGGACCACGGGCTACCGGTAGGCCCCGACTCCCTACCGACTAGGCCCGTGTACAGGCAAGACGACCCCGCCGCCGTCCCGGCGCGGGACCGGGCCGCCGAGTCCAGGACCGCCCTACTGGTAGAGCGCGCCCGGCTGCTGATCGATGCCGGGCAACTACCCGCCGACCCCTCGGCGACGCGCTTGCGCGCGGCGCTGGGGTGCGGCACCGATGCGGCCCGCCAGGTCCGCGACGCGCTACGCGGCGGCACTCACTAGCCGCCCCCGGTGGAGGGACGCGGCCTGCCCACGTCCCTCCACCCCCGACCCGACCACCGCGCGCGCACCGCGCGCCCTACCCCCGAGGTGCACCCGATGACCACCACCGACCCGACTACCGACCCCGCCGTGCTGGCCGTGGCCACCGCGCTCGCCGCAGTCTGGGAGATCCCCGGCAGCCTGCCCGACGACTGGCACGCCGAGGCCCGCGCCGCGCTCGCCGCCGCCGCGCCCCTGCTGCTGACCGAGGTCGCCGACGCCCTGATGCAGGCCGCCGACGACGTGCAGGTGAGCGCGCCCCTCGGCGACCTGGTCGCCACCGCCGAGGCCGCCGCCCGCCGCGCGGTAGTCGACGCGTTGCTCGGCGCCGCCCACCGGGCGACCGCGGCCGTGCTCACCCGCCACCACGTGCAGGGCGCTACCGGTGCGTGACCCGTCGAGCCCGGCCCGGCTGCTCGCCGCGCGCGATCCAGGGGGTGTCCGATGATCTGGTGCACCATCGCGGGGTGCGACTCGTCGGAACCGACTCCCGGCGATTCGCTGGTGTGCGACCGCTGCCGCGAGCGGTTGCACACTGGGTTGAGGTGGATCGAGTTCCACCTCGCCCACCTCACCCCGGTCCGCAGCGTTCGCCCGCAGCTCGTCGCCACCAGCTCCGGTTTCGGCTCGGCATCCCCGGCGGATGACGCGGTGCTCGTGATGCTCGACCCGCGCAGCGCCGCCACCGGCGTCGGCCGTTCGCGCACCGGTCCCGACGACGACGAGCACCCGCTGCTGTCCGCCCCTGCGGTGCTCGGCGGGTGGGCGCGCCAGGTCTACGAGTTGCGTACCCCGCCGAGCCTGCGCGCGCTCATTCCCGCGCCGCGCACGGTGCGGGAGGCGGTGAGCACCCTGCTGGCCGCGCTCGGGTGGATCTGCACGCAGCCGTGGGTGCCCGACTTCGCCGCCGAGCTGCACCAGCTGCGTCGTCAGCTGGCCGCCGCCACCGGTGAGGCCCCGCCCCCGGTGGTCGCCACCTGCACCGCCCCCCGTGACGACCTGGCCGCAGCCGTCGACGGACGCGCGGTGTGCGACGGTGGCATCGTGGTGTGCGAACGGGAGGACGCGCGTAGTGGCCTGGTGACTCCCATCGGGGCGCGTTGTTTGGTGTGCCACCGGGTGTACACCGCGTTTGAGCTGATCGACCTTGCCCAGAGCAGAGAGGGGTGCCCCCGACCGTGAGCCTGGTGCAGATCCGTATCACCGCCGCCGACCGCCTCCCCACCGGCCGGGTCTCCGCCGAGGAGGTTCTGCGGCTGCTACGCGCCGAGGCCGACCGCACCGGCGAGGACCGGTTGCGGGTGACCGCGTCCACACTGCGCGGCTGGAAATCCAGGCCGGGCGTGCCGGTCAGCCCCGGCCCCGGCTACAACGTGGCCGAGGTAGTCGCCTACCTGCGCACTCGCAGGCTCCGCGGCCAACACCGCACAATCGCTTGACGCTGATCACTCCACGTGAGACAGTTTCGACGCCGATCTATACCCAAAATCGGGTGACCGGCCCAACTTCACACCGCTACCGCAACCCAGAGGCCCGACACCGATCCGGTGTCGGGCCTCTGCGTTCCCCGCTGCGTCCACCTCCCCAGGGGCGCGGGGAACGGCCGGTAGCCGACCACATCCCCTGGGGAGATGACAATGCGTAACTACGAACTGCACTGCGGCGACGCGCTCGCCGTGCTGCCAACCCTCGCACCGGGCTCGGTGGAGGCGGTGATCGCGGACCCGCCGTACAACTCGGGCGGGCGCAGCAGCACCGAACGGCGCCAGCAGACGGCCGTGGAGAAGTACGTCAGCAGCGACTCGGTCACAGCTGCCACGTTCCCCGACTTCACCGGCGACCAGCGCGATCAGCGCGGATACGTGGCGTGGCTGTCCCTGGTCCTCTCACACTGCCTGCGCGCCACCGCACCGGGCGGACACGCGCTCGTGTTCACCGACTGGCGCCAGCTCCCGGCCACCTCCGACGCGCTTCAGGCCGCCGGGTGGTTGTGGCAGGGAACCCTGGTGTGGCACAAGCCCATCAGCCGCCCGAAGCGCGGCGGCTTCCGTTCCGCCGCCGAGTACATCCTGTGGGGCAGCAATGGCAAGTACGCCACCGACAGGGATCTCTACCTGCCAGGCATCTTCAGCGCGTCACAGCCCAGAGGCCGCCAGCGCCGCCACATCACGCAGAAGCCCGTGACCGGGCTGCTCGACGAGCTGGTGCGGATCGTGCCCGACGCAGGCACGGTGCTCGACCCGTTCGCAGGCGCGGGGTCGACGGGCGTGGCCGCGCTCCAGTCCGGACGGCGGTTCGTCGGTGTCGAGCTTTCCCCTCAGTACCACCGGATCGCCAGCGAGCGCCTGGCCGAGGCCGATGCTCATCAGACCACCTGACCCGGCGAGGGTCGGAGCGCGTCCCCCCGCGCTCTGACCCTCGCCCTTCCGGGAATGCGGGAGGCAGCGGTGTCCTTGCCTCGCACTTGCACCACCCCCGGCTGCGCAGAGTTGGCGGTCTACCGGGGGCGGTGCGCGGGGTGCGCCGTTGAGGTGGAGCGCCAGCAGCGCAGTACCGTCCCGACCAAGCTGGCCCGGACCTGGCGCGAACGGCGACGCCGGGCCGACGTCGTCGCCGAGCACCGCGCCGCGCTCGGCGACTGGTGCCCCGGCTGGCAACGACCGGGCCACCGCAGCACGGACCTGGTCGCCGATGACGTCGTGCCGGTGGCACTGAGCGGTCGGCCGTCGGCTGAGCTGCGAGTGCTGTGCCGCAGCTGCAACAGCCGGAAGGGAACGCGCGCATGATCGGTTGGCCGAAGTCCAGGGCCGCCACGCTGGCCGCCGTCGAGGCCATGCGATCACCGATGATCCGCATCGAGGCTAACGCCCGCGACGTCACCCGGCACGCCCCGCGCCGATTGCCACTGTGCCTGGCCGGTCCCGCACACCCGAGCCGCAGCCCTGTGACCTGCGGAAACAGTATCGCACCCGAGACAAGGGCAAGCCTCTGACCTGCGGAAATGTACCCCTGGGGGGTGCCCCCCCTGGCCGGTTTCCCGCCGCCGCCGCGTGGAAGGTCCCTCGCTGTCCGCGAGGCTGAAAAAATCCGAGGTGGTGGCCGATGGCCGACGACGTGGACACCCCGCAGCCGCCCGCCGGGCTGGACCAGGCGGGTGCCGCGCTGTGGCGCGACCTGCACGAGCTGACCGCGTTCGATCCGGCGCAGACCATCCTGGTCCGGGAGGCGTGCCGGATCGTCGACCGGCTCGACGAGCTGGACCGCCAGCTATCCGGCGCGGGCGCGCGCATGGTGCACGTGCGGGAAGACCGTGAGGACGACACCACGTTCCACCTGGTCGTTGACGGTGCGCTGTCCGAGGCCCGGCAACAGCAGAACGTGCTCAAGCAACTGCTCGTCACGTTGCGCCTGCCGGACACCAAGACCGGGAAGCGTCCTCAGCTCCGAGGGGCACGAGGCGCATACCAGCCGTCCGGGACGGTCGCCGTTGGCGGGACGGTGTCACCGCTGGAACGGGCTCGGCGGCGCAGCGCAGGCGCCTAAGTCTCGACGGTCGGGTTCACCGGCGCCCGCGGGGCAGCGCGCGGCGCCCGGTGACCGGGCGCCGGTCGGCGCGCTCCGACGGTGCCCACCGAGAACCGCGGGGCTGCTCGGGGACGGTGTCCGCGACCGGACCGGTGGGCTCGGGCAAGGTGGTCGTCTCGACGTGCAGGTAGACCGCCCACCCGAGAATGCCGTCCGCCCGGTATGCCTCGGCCGGGTAGACCAGCAGGCTCAACAGCGGGCGCAGCGCCGTGAGGACAGCCCGCAGCTCGGGCTCCTCCCCGGTCAGTTTCAGCCGCACCCGCCCGCCCTGGTCCGGTACCAGAGTGAATGCCGCGGCTAGCTCGGGTACCGCCAACTCCGCCACGGGTTCGTTCGCGTGCGGGCGGGCCTGGCCGAACAGTCGCACGCCGTCGGACCGGTTCCTCATTCCGGCGCTGCGCGAGCGCATCGCCAGCTCCAGCGACTCACCGAGCGCGGCGACCAGGCGCCTCGCTGCCCCGCCTTCTCCCATCACGTGCACGTCAACCGCCATAGAGCAGACGCTATCCCTTACCTGGCAACAGAAATAGGCCGATTTGCGGGCCGGTACGGCACCAGCGCGGGCGGTGGCGCGCTGCGGGGAGGTGATCCCCGTGGGGTGGTCGGGCCCGCTGTTCGAGGGGCACAAGTGCTCGCTCGGCTACGAGATCGCGGCATGGATCGAGGCGAACTGCGTCCACGGCCCCGGTGACGTCCAAGGCCGTCCGGTCCAGCTCGACGATGAACGCTTGGACTTCCTGGTCGACGTCTACGAACTGGACCCGACCACCGGAAAGCGGCTCTACGACGAGGCCGTCATCTCCCGGATGAAGGGGTGGGCGAAAAGCGAGCTGGCGGCGTGGATCGTGCTTGCCGAGGCGTTCGCGGCCGTCCGGTTTTCCCATTGGGACGAGAGCGGCCAACCGGTCGGGCGGCGCGTCCGCTCGCCCCTGATCAAGATCCTGGCCACCGAAGAGGGGCAGGCTGCGGAGAACACGTACGCGGTCGTCGCCTACATCGTCCACGTCGGCAGGACCCGCGGGAACCCGGTGTTCGAGGGCGTGGACTACGGCCGGGACTGGAAGACCTCTACGCGCATCCTGCTGCCCACCGACGACGGCGCCCTGGCCGACGAGTTCGCGGACTTCGACGAGGATGCGGGCGGCGGCAAAATCCTTTACTGCACAACGGGTTCCGCTTCCAAGGACGGCGGCAAGGAAAGCTTCGTCGTCGCCGACGAGACGCACCTGTACATCCTGCGCGAACTGATCGCCATGTACGAGACGGTCTCCCGGAACCTGGCCAAGCGCGGACTTGCCGAGCCTTGGTTGCTCCAGACGACCACGATGTACCGGCGCGGTGAGCTGTCCGTCGCGGAAACGACGTTCCGGGAGTACAAGGAGCGCGGCGCCGAGCTGGGGCTGTACGTCAACCACCGGCAGGCCAGCGGGAAGTTCGACCTGGCGGACAAGGAGCACACGCTCCGGCAGATCCGCCAGGCCCGCGGCAAAGCGCACTTCCTTGATCCCGAACGCATCTACCGCAAGATGCTGCGCCAGCAGGACCCTGCGGACGCCGAACGGTACTTCCTGAACCGGGGTTCGGTTGCCTCGGACACGTGGATCGACCCGCAGCACTGGGAGTGCGGGACCCGGCTCGGCGCGCAGGCCCACCCGCTCGCACCCGGTGACGAGATCACCGTCGGGTTCGACGGTTCGATCAATGACGACGCGACCGTCCTCATCGGGTGCAGGCTGTCCGACGGCCTGCTGTTCGTGCTGGGGATCTGGGCCAAGCCCGACGGGCCGCGCGGCGCGCACTGGTCGGTGCCGCGCGGCGAGGTGAACGAGCGCGTCGCCGCTGCGTTCCGCACCTACCGGGTGCGGCTGATGTACTGCGACCCGCACGAGTGGCGCAGCGACATCGAGACGTGGGTCAAGCTCTACGGCGGCCAGGAGCAGCGCGTCCGCGCCTACGAGACCAACGGCGACAAGCGCGCCGGTGAGGCTCTGGACCGGCTGCGCGCCGACCTGATCGCGGGCCTGGTGCCCAACGACGGCGACACGACGATGGCCGAGCACGTCGGCAACGCCTACGTCAGAAGGGCCCGCGGCATGAGGCTGATCCGCAAGGAGACCCCGCGCTCGAACCGCAAGATCGACGCCTTGATGGGCGGCGCGCTGGCCTACCAGGCGCGCGCCGACGTCCTCACCGCCGCACCGGTCAAACAGCGGCACATCTCGACCGTCTACTACGGATTCAACTGACGATCGGGGGTGACGCTTGGACCCCCGTACCGCAGCCGAGTGCAGGGAACTGGGCCTCTACGAGCTTAGGCAGCGCAGACCGGACCTGGACCGCTGGAAGGGGTACGCCACCGGCACCGGGCAGGACCGCCCCTACGCGCCCGACGGCGTCAGCAACGAGTACCTGCGGCTGCGCGAAATGAGCATGGCGCCGTGGCTGGACCTGGTCGAGAAGGCCGCCGTGCAGCGCCAGGCCGTCGACGGGTTCCGCACCAACGCCGACGGCCGCCCGGACGAGGAAGCTGACGCGGCCACGTGGGAAATCTGGCGCACGAACCAGCTCCATGGCCGTCAGTCGATGGTCTACAGCGACCGCATGGTGTACGGACAGGGCATCGTGTCGGTGTGGCCGCAGCAGGGTGCCCTGCCGCTGATCACACCGGAGTCGCCGCGCCGGGTCTTCCTGTTCCCGCACGACGACAACCCGTTCCGCATCGGGTGGGCAGTCAAGAACTGGACCACCAAGACCCCGAGTCGGACGACCGGTCAGCCGCAGTGGACGGACGTAGAGCACGCGGTGGTCTACGACGAGACCAGCTGGATTCGGTACCGCCGAACAGCGATGGCGGGCGGCGCCGGGTGGCTCGGCGGTGGCTGGACACTGGTCGCCAGCGGCACGCACCCGCACGGCATCCCGTTCGTCGCCTTCCCCAACGACCAGGACTCCGAGGGACGCTGCTACTCGGAAATCGAGCGCTTGATCCCGTTGCAGGACAGCATCAACACGACGCGATTCAACCTGATGTTGGCCATGCAGTTCGCCGCTTTCCGGCAGCGCGGCGTGATTGGTTTCGACCCGCTGATGCGCGACGCCGAGGGCAGGCCCATCCCGCAGGTCGACGCCGAGGGGCGCCCGATCATCGACCCGCACACCGGACAGCCCAAACCGTTGATGTCGCCGGTGCCGCGCGCGGGCGTCGATCGGACATGGGTTTTCCCCGGTGCTGATACGAAAATCTTCGAGTTCAGCGAGTCCGATCTCAGGGCGTACGCCGACGCCATGTCGTCGCACGTGCAGCACCTCTCGGCGACGTCGCAGACCCCGCCGCACTACCTGCTCGGTCAGCTGTCGAACCTGAGCGCCGAGGCGTTGACCGCCGCCGAGACCACGCTCACGCGCAAGGTTGCGGCGGCGTGCACCACCGACGCCGCGGCGTGGGAGGAGGTCATGGGCAAGGCCGCGCTGTTGGCCGGTTCGGGAACGAAACCCTTTGCCACGCAGGCGATGTGGCGCAAGACGGAGAGCGTGAGCATCGGTCAGGTGGTCGATGCGATCACCAAGTTGGTGGGCGGTCCGGTACTCGCGCCCGAGTCCGGGCGGGAGATGATCCCCGGTGCTACCCCGCAGGACCAGGAGCGCTGGCGTTCGCAGTTCACGCAGCACCAGGCCGCCGCAGCAGCCCGCCTGGCGGGCGGTGACCTGGCCTCGGTGCTGACCATGCCGAAGTTCCAGCAGCCCGGCGAGCCCGTGGCGGCGTGATGGGGCTCGGCGGGGAACTGCTTGCGCTGGGCACCGAGCACTACCGGCGGCAACAGGGCCTGGTCTACCGCGCCACCGACCTCGCCGAGCGCGCGTGGGTGGACGGCTCGGCGTCGTGGCCCGACGTGGCGGCGGTGCTGGCCGAGGCGGTCATGATCGCGCAGACCGCAGCGGCTGGTGGTGCGCAGGACTACGTGGGCGCCGCGCTGACCGCGCAGGGGGTCGAGGCGGCGTTCGACGGCGAGGTGCCCGCCGAGGCGTTCGGCGGGCTGGTCGACTCGGCGCTATCGCTGCTGGACACGTTGATCCTGGCGCCGGTGTCGGTGCGCGCCAGAGCGCTCGACGCGGGGTTGCCGCTCGCCGAGGCGCAGCGTCGCGCACAGCTCACGGTCGTGACGCTGGTGTCGACCGCGGTGGCCGACGCGGGACGGCAGGCCGAGGGGGTTGCCGGGATCGCGTCGCCGCGCACCCGCGGTTACGTGCGGATGCTGGTACCGCCCACGTGCGCGCGATGCGCCGTGCTGGCGGGCCGGGTCTACGGACGCCGGACGGCGTTCCGTCGTCACCACCGCTGCGACTGCCGGCACATCCCCGCGGCGGAGAGCGCCCCGGACTTGACCACCTCGCCCCGGCAGTATTTCGACGCCCTGAGCGAGTCCGAACAGGATCGGGTGTTCACGAGCGCGGGCGCGCAGGCCATCCGGGACGGGGCCGACATCGGCCAGGTGGTCAACGCCCGGCAGGGCGCGTATGGGCTGGCGGGCGCCGGTTCCCGGATCACGCCGGAGGAGGCTGCCGCGCTCCGCGAGGGACGCGCGGCCGGACGCCTGCGGCCGGTCACCGTGGACGGCCGCGAGGTCTACGTCACCACCGAGGGCACCACCGTGCGCGGCCTGGCCGGACAGCGGCTTGCCGCCGAGGGCTTGGCGCGGCTGCTCGGCGACCGCTACCGGCGCGCCACCACGCCGCGCCTGATGCCCGAATCGATCTACGAACTGGCCGACGACCGGGAGCACGCACTGCGGCTGCTCCGGCGGTTCGGCTACCTGCTGTGACCCGCGACGGGTCCGGCTCTCACCGGCCCTGAGCGCGATGCCGGGGCCCGACCCCCGAGGGGACCCCCGATGTACCGCACCAACGGCCGGACCATGTCCCGTTACCTGCGCACGGCCCCGCAGGGCGGCGAGCCCAACGGCACCACCGGTGGTGGCGGTGCCGGCACGCAGCCCGCCCCGGCACCGACGGCCGACGATCAGCTCGGTGATGCCGGCAAGAAGGCGCTCACCGAAGAGCGCAAGCAGCGCGGTGCCGCAGAGAAGCGCGCCGCCGCGCTCGAAGCCGAGTTGCAGCAGCTCCGCGACGCGAACAAGAGCGCCGAGGAGAAGGCTCTCGACGCCGCCCGCCGGGAGGGTGCCAACACTGCGACCACGGCGGCGAACGCCCGCCTGGTCTCCGCCGAGGTGCGCATCGCAGCCGCATCGGGCGGGTTCGCCGACCCCGGCGACGCCCTGGCTGCACTGCGCGAGCAGTTGTCCGCGGTAAAGGTCACCGACACCGGTGAGGTCGACCAGGCCGCTGTGAAGCAGCTCGTCGACGAGCTGGCCAAGGCAAAGCCCTACCTGCTCAAGCAGAGCACCACTGGGACCGCGTCCCCGGCGGACGCGGGTATCGGCGCCGGGGGCACCACCTCAGGCGCGCCCGTCGCCCCCGGACTGGGTCGGCTCAGCGCCGCCTACGCGGCCGGAGCGAAGAAGTAGCCCGATTCCCCCGCCCTGGTCGGCCGCTGCCGCCGAGGGGCATCCAGAAAGGACGGAAACCCCGTCATGGCAGTGACTCTTGCCCAGGCCGCCGTGCTCTCACAGAACCAGTTGGCGCGCGGCGTGATGGAAGTGTTCGTGCAGGAATCCCCGATTCTGGACCGGCTTCCGCTGATGCAGATCGAGGGCAACGCCTACTCCTACAACAAGGAGGGGACGCTGCCGGACGTGGCGTTCCGCGGCGTGAACGAGGCGTACACCGAGTCCACCGGTACCTTCGTGCAGGCCAGCGAGTCCCTGGCGATCCTCGGCGGTGACGCCGACGTGGACACCTTCATCCAGCGGACCCGCAGCAACCTCACCGACCAGCGCGCGCAGCAGACCCGCGCCAAGGTCAAGTCCGCCTCCTACAAGTTCCAGGATTACTTCTTCAACGGCGACGTGGTCGTTGACCCGAAGGGGTTCGACGGGCTCCGGAAGCGGCTCACCGGCCCTCAGGTCATCGATGCGGGAACCAACGGTCTGCCCGTGGTCGGCAACGGCGGCTCGGACGCACAGGACTTCTTCGACCAACTGGAAGCGCTGTTCGCGGCTGTTCGCGGTGGGCCGGACGTGGCGTACGCCAACGCGGCGGTGATCGCCAAGATCAAGAGCGCGGGTCGCCGGCTCGGCGGCGTGGAGATGGTCAAGGAGGACATGACCGGCAAGCGCGTGGCCACGTGGAACGGGGTGCCGATCCTGGACCCCGGCACCACGAGAGCTGGCACGGACATCCTGCCGCAGAACGAGACGATGGGCACCGCCACCAACACCAGCTCCGTCTACGCGGTGAAGTTCGGCCAGGACGAGAGCGATGAGGCCGTGACGGGCCTGACCAACGGCGGGGTGGACGTGCGCGACCTTGGCGAGGTCGACGACAAGCCCGCGTACCGGACCCGCATCGAGTTCTTCTGCGGGATGGCGACCTTCGGCGGTCGCGCGGCTGCGCGGCTGCGCGGCGTGCTGTCCCGGTGACGAAAGGAGGTAGCCCAGTGGCTGCCCGCAAGACCAGCAATCAGACCACCCTGGACAGTCACTTGGACCGGCCGTCCGTGACCGCGACCGGTGACGGCCCCGCGGACACCACCGACCCCGCCGAGGTCGCCGTCTCCGCCGTGCCGGACAAGGCGGCGGCGGCCTTGGCCGGACACGGCATGGTCAACGCGGTGATCCCGGTGGGACGCACGGACGCGCAGGCGCCGAGCGCTCCATCGAGGATCGAGACGTACCAGCGCGTTCGACCGGACGGCCAGCGGGTCACCGTCACCCACGACCTGACCGCAGGCACGACAACCGCCACGCCGGTGACGGACTGACGGGGAGGGCCCCATGCTGACCCTGACCGTGCAGGATGTGCGCGACCGCGCGCCGACCGGCACCGTGCTGCCTGGCGACGAGGACCGCGTCGCCGCGCTGCTCGCCGACGCGCTGGCCGAGGCCCGCCGCGTTGCCCCGGTCCTGGTCACCACCGACGACCCGGACGTGCTCCGCGTCGCCGGTGGCGTCGTCTGCTGGGCAGTGCTGGTCCGCATGGGCCTGACCCCCGGCAAGACCGCCGAGCAGTACGGCGGCGAGTACAGCTACGAGCAGGAGCGCGCCAGCGGCGGCGGCATGTTCAGCCTCGACCAGCTCGACCAGCTCCGCAGCCTCACGCCGATGATCCCCGAGGCGGGGGTTTACGAACTGGTCCACAACGGCGCGCACCCGCCGATCGGAGACCCGCGGTGACCACGAAGCGCACCACCGCACCGGTACAGCCGGTACACGAAGTCGTGCGGGTCCGCGACGGCGCAGGGCGGGTCCACCACGCCTCGCGGTGGGCGCCCTGGGTCGTCGCCGCCCTGGCCGCAGGGACGGCGCACCTGATCGACGGGGAGGGGGTGCCCGATGGGCAGGCCACGACTGGACCGCGAGGTGCGCGTGAGCCGTCCGGGCCCGGTGTCGCCGATCCCTGATCCGGTCACCGGTGAGCCGGTACACCTGGCTCCGGTCATCTCGACCGGGTGGGCCGCGATCTGGCGCCGCTCGACGACCGTCAGCGGCAACGCGACCACCACCGCGGCTGTGCGGGTCACCGACCACGGCGCGCTGTTCGAGCGCGCGTTGTCCGGTGTGCTCGTCGCTGGCGCCACGGTGCTCGACCTCACCACCGGCACGCGCTACGTGGTGGACAGCGCCCCCGGCGACCGGGGCGGCTTCCTTGCTGCGGCCTTGGTGCTGATCTCCGACATGCAGGAGGTGCCCCCGTGACCGTGAGCGCCCGCGTCACCGTCTACCCGGAGCAGTCCGTCCGTGAGGCTCTGACCGCGTCCTACGACGGCCGCGTCACCATCGCCTCGACGATCGCGGAGGAAGCCCGCGACACCGCGCGCGTGCTCACCGGTGCGTTCCGCGACGGCATCGGCGTGGTGGCCGACGGTGATCACGTCCGCGTCGTCGACACCGACCCGCTCGGCGCGTTCAAGGAATACGGGACCGCGGACAGCGAGGCGCAGGCGACATTGACCGACGCCGCTCGCCGCCACGGCAGGTACCGCGGCACCAGGCCGAGGCGGTGATCCCGGCGTGCCCTTGGTGCTGCCCTGGTTGGCCGGTGCGGTCCTCGCGCACCTGCGGGCCGACCCGGTGTTCGTCCAGTCCGCGCCTGCGGGCATCGGTCCCCGGACACCGGACCCGCTGCGCGGACCGTTCGCCCGCGTGCAGGTCCCCTCCGTCGCCTCGATCGACGGCCACGGAATCGCGTTCGCCCCGCTGGTGCAGGTGTCCGGGTGGGCTCCACCGAGCAGCACCGCCGACCCCGAGGGGCAGGCGTGGGCGATCGCGGCTGAGGCAGCCCGCGTGCTCGGTGCCGTGCGCGCGAGCACCTGGCGGACCGTCACCTACTCCCTGCGCCTGGTCGACGGGCCGCAGCCGCACGCACCAGACACCACCCGCGGCGCGGGCACACCCCTGTACGGCGCTTTCGTGCGTGCCGAGCTGCGCCTGCAACTCCACGAATGACCTGATTTTCCTTACAGCACAACGCTTTCAGCCCCGCATAGTGCGGGAGTGCAGGAGATCCCATGTCCCAGGCCAACGCCGCGCAGGCGGTGCTGTGGGTCGACGGCGACGCCTGGCGGGGACCAGGCGGGGCGGTCATCCCCGCCGATGTCTTCGGCAACAGCCCGACCACCGGCGACACCACCCCGGCCGCGATGTCCGCATTCGGCGGCGTCAAAGCCGGTTTCAACATCACCCCCACCCAGGACGTCAAGTCGTACGACGTGTGGAACAACGAATCCGGGGGCCCGTTCTTCGAGCACGAGGGGCAGACCACCACCCGAATCCGGTTCCGCGTCTCGCAGTACTCCAAGGCGGCCATCCTCACCAAGCTGCGCGGCGGCAGCATCACCGAGACGACCGCAGGTGCCGGTCAGTGGCGGTGGAACCGTGGCACCGAGGGTGACGAGTTCTCCCTGCTGCTCCAGCTGCGCGGCCCCGGCGGTCGCAAGATGGCGTTCTGGATCGAACGGGCGAAACTCTCCCAGGACCCCGAAGAGATCAAGAACGACGACGACCTCGACGGTTGGGAATTCGAGATCACCTGTCTCGCACCGTCCATCGAGTCCGAGGCCGTAGTACCGCTGAGCAACTGGAACCCCCTCGCGGCATGACCACGAAACCATTGCAGAACAAGGAGAAAGCCATGCCCGCGACCCGCAAGAGCGCCCAGCCTGCCGATGTGGAGGACCTGGGCGCGCTCGTCGTCGCCCGCCAGCTCACCCCGGCACCCAAGCGGCTGTTCGGGCTCGACTTCGCCGTGCGGCGCGACCTGACCCCCGAGGAGTACGTCGAGTACTGGCACACCGTCTCCAAGGGTCAGGACGCCGCATCACTGGCCATGCTGCTCACCGAACCCGCGCTCGCCGAGCAGCTAAACGCCCAGCTCGACGTGCTCCCGCGCGAGCACATGAACGTGATCTTGGCGCGGATCATGCGCACCGCCGGGGTACTCACCCGCACCCCTGCCGACGAGGACCAGGACGCAGCCGAGGGGGTCGACGAACAGGGGGGACGCTCGGCGTCCTCCTGACGGTCCTCGGACCGTGGTGGGACGCCCTGACCGCCGATTTCGCCCGGTACTACCCCTGGTCGCTGCGGAACGCCTGGAGCACGCTGCCTGTCGCCGACTTCCTGGCGTGCGTGCGCGGGCTCCCACCAGAAAGCGCGCTCGCCCGCCAAGAGGGCGCGTGGAGCCTGTTGGAGGAGAACGTGGCGCAGCTGGTCGACGTGGCCAGCCATCTCGCCGAGACCGCGTGGACGGACCGCGTCACTGACCCGGACGACCCCGAAGTCAAGGCAGCCCGCGCACGCACGGCCGGGCGACGGCCCCCCAGGCACGCACCTGTGGTCCCGGTGGCACTGCGTCCGGCCGCGATCGGCGAGCAACTGCTCCGCGCCTACACCGAGCGCCTTGCTGGACTCGGCGCCACCGCCGTCGAACCGGAGACCACGGGGCAGGACGGCGGCCTCGGGTCCGACGGGTTCGACACCCTGGCCGCCGTGTTCGCGGGTCGTCTCCGGCAGCAGTAGGACGGCACACCGCGGGGAGGTGACGATGCCCGGCGGCGCGCTCGACATCCTGATTCGCCCCGATTTCGGCACCTGGCAACGAGACCTCGACACCGGCCTGAACCAGTCCGCAAGCCGGGTCTCCGGTGGCATGAAGACCCTCGGCCTGGCCATCGTGGGAGGTACCGCGCTGGCCGCCAAGGGGTTCACCGAGGCGATCCAGCTCGGCAACGAGTACACCGGTGCCCTGAACGAGATCAGCGCGGTGAGCGAGGCCACCGGGTTCGAGATGGCCCGCGTGTCCGAAGTGGCCAACGAACTCGGCTCCGACCTCACGCTCCCGGCGACCAGCGCCGCCGACGCCGCCAGCGCCATGCGGGAACTGGCCAAGGGCGGACTGGACATCGACCAGGCGATGACCGCCGCGCGCGGCACTCTGCAACTGGCCGCCGCCGCGCAGGTCGAGGCCGCAGAAGCCGCAGGCGTGCAGTCCGACGCACTGAACCAATTCGGCTTGGCCGCCGACCAGGCGAGCCACGTCGCCGACGTGCTGGCCAACGTGGCGAATGCCGCATCCGGCGAGATCATGGACGTGGCGAACGCCCTCCAGTACGTCGGGCCGGTGGCGCAGTCCGTCGGGGTGTCGATCGACGAGGTGGCCTCGGCTATCGGTGTCGTTGCCACGCAAGGCATTCGAGGGGAGCAGGCCGGTACGTCCCTGCGGGGGATGCTGGCCAGTCTCGCCGCCCCGAGCGGCCCCGCGTCCAAGGCACTGGGCGAGTTGGGTATCACCGCGTTCGACGCCACCGGTCGGTTCGTCGGGTTGCGCTCGATCACCGAACAGCTGTCCGAGGCGCAGCAGCGCATGACGCAGGAGTCGTTCGCCGCAGCCGCCGCGACCGCGTTCGGCACCGAGGGCATGACCGTGGCGGCATCACTCGCGGCCAGCGGTGCCACCGCGTTCGATGACATGGCGGAAGCCGTTGGTAGGCAGGGCGGTGCGGCCGACGTCGCCGCCGCCAAGACGGCCGGGCTCGGCGGCGCGATGGACGCGTTGCAGTCGCAGCTGGAGTCCGCTGCGATCGGGATCTACGACGCGGTTGACGAACCGCTGGAGCGCGTGGTGCGCGCGACCGCGACGCGCCTTGACCAGTTGGGCCCGGCGGTGGCCTCGCGGCTGGAAACCACGGTCGCGGCCGGGGAGCTGTACGGACCTCGGTTGGCTGCGGCGATCGAGGCCCGCGCCGACGTCGTCGGTGCTGCGGTGTCCGACGTGCTGGGGCCGCTGGGCACCGGCGCGCTCGAACCGCTCAACACCTCGGTGAACACCGGCATCGAGCTGTGGAACGACTTCACCGGCGTGCTGGACACCACCGTGCAGGCCGCCCGCCCGGTGGCCCGCGAGGTAGGCGAGCTGGCCACCGCATCGGGCGAGGGCACCGGCGTGGTCGGCACCCTGTCCACCGTGGTCGGGGTGCTCGGGGGCGCCGTCGAGGCGCTGTCGGGCGTCCTGGTGCCCGTGGGCAAGGCACTGAGCACTGTGCTGGGGCTGTTCAACGACCTGCCGGGCCCGGTGCAGACCGGCATCCTCGCGTTGGGCGCGTTCCGTCTCGCGCAGGGGCGCCTCGGCGACAGCACCGTGCTGTCCGGTCTGCGGCAGTTCAGCGGCGAGATGCGCACCCAGCAGGCTCTCGCGCAGAGCGGCGGCCAGGAGGTTGGCAAGCTCGGTGCCGCGATGGCCGCCTACCGCACCAGCACCGTGCCCGCGGTGGAGAGCGCGCGCGCGTTCACCGATCAGACCGCCGCTATCCGCGCGGGCGCCGCCGCCACCGGCGAGCCCATCGGGCGCATGTCCGCCGCGATGGGCACGCTCGCCGAGCGTTCGCCAGCGCTCGCAGCGGTCCGGGGCAGCTTCGAGCAGGCCGCCGTTGGTGCGACCCGGTTCGGCACGGCTGCGGGGGTCGCTGCGGCCAGCGGCACCGCGCTGCGGGTGGGGACCGGTGCGCTGGTGTCCGCCCTCGGTGGGCCGGTGGGCCTGGCCATCGGCGGTGTGGCGCTGGGGCTGTCCCTGCTATCCGGCCGCCAGGAAGCGGCGGCGGAACGGGCTCGGCAGCACAGCTCGGCGGTGGACGCGCTCGCGGCTGCGCTGAGCGAGTCCTCCGGGCGCATCACCGAGTCGGTGCGCGCGCACCAGGCGCAGCAGCTCCAGTCCGAGAAGGTCGCCGAGTCCGGGCGGACGGTCGCTGACGCGGCCCGCGCGGCGGGGATCAGCCTGTCCGATCTGACCGAGGCCACCCTCGGCAACTCGGACGCGCTCGACGGGGTGCGCGGCCGGTTGAACTCGATCATTCAGGAGCAGACCCGCTGGGTGACTAACAGCACCGGATGGAAATCCGGTGTCGTCAGTGAGACGAAAAGTCTTACAGAGCAAGGAAAAGCGGCACAAGACCTGCTCGGTGAGATCGACGGGCTGGCCCGGCAGTACCAGGAGGCTGACCAGAAGCAACGCGACCTCGACCAGGCGCTACGCGAGGGCCGGGCATCGATGGTCGACGGCACGGCGTCCGGTAGGGAATTCGCCGCCGCGATGGGCGTCCTGGCCGACGAGACCGGCAGCGCCGACGACAAGGCCCGCGCGCTCAAGAACGCGCTCGACGCGCTCTCGGGCGGCTCGGTGGACCTGGTGGCCGCGCAGTCCAGGATGCACGAGCAGTTGGCTCGGTTGTCCGAGAAGTTCGGTGAGAACGTCGACCGCACGAAGGGGTGGGGCGGGGAGCTGCTGACCGCGCAGGGACGCTTGGACACGACGCAGGAGAACGCCCGCGGGCTGCACAGCGTGTTGACCGACCTGCGCGATGCCACCGCTGACACCGCGCTGAAAACCTACGAGCTGGCGCGGGCGCAGGGCGAGGACGTCACGACGGCGCTGGCGAAAGCGGGTGCCGAGGTCGCCAGCGCACGTGACGGGTTCTACGCGGCGGCCGAGGCTATGGGCATCGGCCGCGCCGAGGCCGAGGCGCTGGCGAACCAGTACGGGTTGCTCCCCAGCCAGGTGGTCACGCTGATCGATGCCCAGGACGTCGACAAGACCACGCTGGAACTCCAGTTGCTCAAGTGGCAGGCCGAGCAGGTACCGGACCGCCGCAGCATCACGGTGGAGACGCTGTCGGACCAGGCCGTCGAGCGGTTGCGCGCGGTCGGGCTGGAAGTCAACAACGTGCCCGGCGGCAAGGAGATCGTGTTGCGGGGCAACGATTCCGACTTCAATCAGAAGATCGCCGCCGCCACCGCACCGGCCACGAAGTACGTCACGGTCATCTACACCAGCGGCAAATCCATGCCCAACGGTCCGATGGCGGTCAACCACGACGGCAACCTGCTCGCCCCGTCCGTCGTGGCCTACGCCGACGGCGGCATCCACCCGCTCACGCCGATGCGCGGCGGGTGGGCTCAGTTCGTCGATCCGAACACCTGGCGGGTGATCGGGGACCGGATGACCCACCGGGAGGCGTACATCCCGGTGAACGGGTCGACGCGTTCGACCGGCATCCTCGCCGAGACCGCGCGGTTGATGGGCTACGACCTGATCCGCCGGTTCGCCTCGGGCGGGCTGGCCACCCCGGCAGCGTCGGCGCCGGTACCCGCCAGCGCTGCCGCCACCGGCGTACCGGTGATCACCAACAACATCTCGGTGCAGCGCAACCAGGACGCACACGTCATGGCCGCGGTGATCTCCAGCACCGCCGCGTGGCAGGCCCGCACCAGGCGGTAGGAGGTGATCGGATGGCGCGTCCCATCACGCGGCCGACGTGGTCGGTGGACGGGTGGACCGGCAACGCGATCGACGACGACGACACCGCGTGGTTCGTGCACACCGATGCCGGGTGGTTCGGCCCGGTCGAGGTCCGCTCCGACGACACCGACCGGGCCAACTACCACGGCACCTACTCCACCGCCGAGCAGTGGCGGACCGCGCGCGTGATCACCCTGACCGGGATGTGCGCGGCCCGCACGCCCGAAAGGGCGGACCGGGCCGTGAACACGTTCAACGCACTGTTGAGCCGCGGTGCCGCGCGCCTGGTCGTCGCCGAGCCCGTGCTCACCAAATCCGCCGTGGTGCGCAAGGTGGCCGCACAGCTCGAACGGACCTCACCGACCCGGTTTGACTGGCAGCTGGTGTTGACCGCGGCAGACCCGGTCAAGTACGGGGCAACACTGCGCGCCTCGACCTCCCTGCCGCTGGCCGGTGGCGGCCTGGACTGGGAATCCGGACGTGACTCGGTGACGCGGGTGAACCTGGCGCGCAACCCGGTCGGATGGCCTCACAGCACTGTGCAGTGGTTGCCGCACAACGACAAGTCGGTGTCATCGAGCAGCGAGTACACGACGGCGATTCCCGGCGTGGACGCGGTGCAGACGACCGCCAGGGCGACGTGCACGGCGGCGGGCCCGATCGGTTCGCGCCAGGTCGTTCCGGGGATCATCGCCGGACGGCGGTACGTGGTCTCGCTCTGGGCTCGGCACACCACCGGCGGAATAGCCACGCTCTCGCTGGCCTGGCACACCGAAGCCGGTGCCGACACCGGCGTCGGCACCGGCGACCGCATCGAGGTCCCCTTGAACACCTGGGGGCCGTGGACACCACTGCACCTGGCCGCGGATGCACCACCGGGCGCGTCCGCGGTCACGGTGTCGGTGAGCGTGGCCTCGGCCGAGGTCGGCGAACTGCTCGACACCACGGCGCTGCTGGTGGAGGAACACGCCAGCGGGACAACCGACCCCGGCCCCTACTTCGACGGCCACAGCACGGGGTGCGCCTGGTCCTCCGAGCCGTGGGGCAGCACGTCCTACGACAGCCCCGTCGGGCTGGACTGGTCGGGCGGCCTGGACTGGGGCGCTCCCGCCAGCACCGGAAGCATGGTGCTGGCCAACAGCGGCGGCGCCGAGGTCTGGCCGGTCTACACGATCACCGGCCCCGTGACCGCCCCGCGTCTGTACCTGCCCAGCACCGGGGAAACGCTTCTCTACAGCGGGGTCCTGGCCGCAGCCACCGACACCACGCCTGCGGACCGGCTCGTAATCGACACCCACCCGCACCGGCTGACCACCTGGCTCAACGGCCGCGCCGAGCGCTACCTCGACGAGGCCGAGTGGTGGCCGATCCCGCCCGGTGAGGACGTCCGAGTCGCGTTCGGCAGTGCCGACCCCGCGCCCACGAGCGCGACCGCCGAGGCCGAATGGGCGCCCGGCTGGTGGTAACCCCGCCCCCGCTTCTTCCCACCCCGTTAGGAGGTGTCGCGTGCCCACAGGAGCCGACCTCGATCACGTCTGGACCCTGCAAGGCCAGAACAGCGCACGCAGCGGCCGTCTGCACGACGCCGCGATGCTCTACCCCGGCGTCGGTGGGCCGATGGCCTACCGGGACGGCGTGCTCGTCTCGGCGACCGACCCGACCGACGGTATCGTCAACGATCTGCGCATCCTGCCTGCGGCCGGTACTCCCTCGCGGAGCCTGCGCGTCCTGCCCGGACAGTGCATCGTGACCCCCAGCGGCACCGGCCCCTACCTGGCGACGCTGGAAGCAACCGGCCTGATCACGCTCGACGAAGCGCACGCCACGTTGCCGCGCGTGGACTCCGTGTTCGTGCGCGTGCAGGACGACGCGGTGGGCGGCGGCGGCATCACCCGCGGCACACTGCACCCGGTCACCGGGGAGCCGGCCTCGACGCCGGTGGCCCCGCCCACCCCGTCGGGCTGCTCCCGGATCGGCGACGTGACCGTCCCGAGCCTGGCCACGATGCCCATCACCCAGCTCGGCGGCGCGCAGATCATGTTGCGACGCAAGGGAACGACGTTACGCGGGGGCGCGCGCTACCTCCTGGAAGACGACAACGCCGCCGAGGCCGGGCCGCACATCGGCGCCGAACGCATCCACGCGCGGATGCTCCAAATCTGGACCGGGTCCGGGTGGGACACCATCCGGCGGCTCGGTGACACCCGCCCCTCGCTGACCGCCGTGCTACGCCGCGACGACGGTCAGGAGATCGTCAACGGCACCGGGCGGGATACCAACCTCGGAATTTTCCAGGCAAGCACGACCGGCACCGGCTGGAACACCTCTTACCTGTCCCGCGGCGCCAGCCATCCCCGCGACGGGCTGTGGTGGCTGGAAATGTCGTTGCTCAGCGACGTGGCCAGCGCGCGCTACATCGACGCCTCTTTCACCCAGGTCACCAACAGCGGAACGACCCCGCACAACTTCCCCACCAAAGACACCGCGACGACCGGATTCGGCGGCACCGGTGGTACCAGACTGGTCCGGGTACCACCGGGCGAATCGCTGAGGGTGCTGTTCGACGCCTACAAGAACAACGCCCCGGACGCGCGCATCCTGTCGGGCTCGTACGTGCGGCTCGTGTGGCTCGGTGAGTCGTGAGGCGGGCGTGGACCTGCTACACCGTCGACACCGTCACGGGCAGGATCATCGGAACCCTGCCTTACCGGGGAACGCTGGGGTGGGAGTTCGGCGTCAACCTCGGTGGCCAGGTCCAGGTGAGCGTGCCCGCGCGCCAGCTCGACCGCGGCCCGCGTGCGCTGCGCACGATGGTCGAACCCTGGCGGACGTCGCTGGTGCTCGCATGGGGGCGATACCTGGTGCAGGGCGGACCGATCATGACCCACCGGTGGGACGACTCCAGCGGCACGCTGCTGGTGGGCGCCGGGGGGATGTGGGCGGTACTCAACCGCCGGATTCTCAAGGCGGCCGACCATGACGGACCGATCACCGACGAGGCCGCCGACGTGGTCCTGTCGGGACTGAGCCTGCACGGTGTCGCCGTGCGCCTGGTCCAGTTGGCCACCACCGGACCGTGGGGCGCACTGCCGATCGCGTTCCCCGAGCCCGGCCCCGGCACGACGACGCGCACGTACTTCGGGTACGACCTGGCCACCGTGGGGGAACGGCTCATGCAGCTGACCCAGCTCGACCACGGACCCGATGTCGAGCTGCACCCCCGATGGTCGACCCGGCCCGGCCACGTCGAGTGGGAGCTACGCATCGGCGCTCCCCAGCTCGGTGTGCGTCAACCACAGCAGGGCGTGCGGTACGGCGCCGGGCTGCGGCACCTGTCCGTGGACACCGACGCCAGCGCCACCACGCACGACGCCAGGACACCCGGACAGGGCATGGAACGCGCACAACCGGTCGGCCGCGCGGCGGACATGACGTTGCCCGCAGCGGGTCACCCGCTCTTGCAGAGCATCGACCGGACGCACACCTCGGCCGTGGACGTCGCCACTTTGGACGGCCACGCCGCCGCCACCCTCGCGCTGCACGGGCACCCCGTGGAGACCTGGACCGGCACGGTACGGGTCGACGGCGCCATTCCCGGCGGTGATCACGCCGGTGTGGGGTTGGGGTCGTTCGGCGCCGGTGACCAGCTGAGCATCGGGGTACACCGCCACGCCTGGATTCCGGACGGCCAGTACACCCGCCGTGCGATCACGATCAGCTCGGCCAGCGCTCCCGACGAGTTCGACGTCCTGTTCGCCCCCGATGTGGAGGTGGCCTAGTGCTCACACCCCCCTCGCACGACGACCTACAACGCCAGATCGACCAGGTGCGCGCCGAGCTTGTCGAGCTGTCCCGCCGCACGCTGCGGTCGGCGCGGATCTCCGGCGGTGGGCTGTCGATCACCGACGGCGCCGAGCTTTCGGTACTGCACCACGAAACCGGGGCGTGGCTGCTGCACGTGGGCAACGGCATCGGCCCTGATGCCGGGAAGTACTTCTTCACCCTGCGCCGCGACGACGGGTCACCCGCCGTCGAGATCGGCACCGCCACCGGCGTAGCCGCAGGAGAGCAGTACTGGTCCCTGTGGGATCGTGCCGGGAACGTGGTCGCCAGCGACGATGTGGTGAGCGGGTCGGGGCTGGCGCGGCCGTGGGTGCCGATGCCCACCACGACCATCCTGTCCAGCAGCATCCCGACCACGGCGAGTACGGCGTTCGTGTCCGTGCAGAGCACCGGGTGGGTGCTCAAGCAGCAACCTCTCGCGGCGCTCCAGGCTGTGCTGCTGTCCACCGGCGGCGCGACGGGGAGCGCCAGGTACACCGTCAACGGGGTGCAGGTGGGCCCCACCTTGCCGATCACCGCCGGGCAGTTCGGCTGGACCTCGATCCAGAACGTCGACCTGCCCGGCGGCTACAACAGCTATGTGCGGCTGGAACTACAGGTTCAGCGCATCAACACGGCGGGCGCGGTGGGCGGCGTTTTCGTTGCCACCCAACGACAATCACTGTGATGGCGGCGGCACCGCGTTCGGGCCCGGCTCACTGCGGGGCATCGGCTGCGGCTGCGGGGTGATCCCCGGTGGGTTCACCTCGGGCGGTGGCGGCGGGCCGGGGTCGACCGGGTTCAGCGGCGGGTCGACCGGCTGCGGCTCCGGCTCGGGCTGCGGCTCGGGCTCGGGCTCGGGTGCCGGGTCCTGTGGCGGATCGACGGGTTGTGCGGTGGTCACCGCTCCAGTATCCGCCGGTACCACGGGCAAGGGCGCCTCGACGACGCTGCTCGTCGTGGTCTCGGTGGCGCTGCTGCTGGTCGTGCTCGCAGGCACCACCACCAGCTCGGCCGACGTGCTGGCCGGGGTCGACCCGCTCACCGGGTTCGCACCACCGGCGGCCACCGCCGCCGCGATGCTGCCGCCGAGCACGAGCACGGCGACCGAGGCAGCGGTTACTACCGCAGCCCTGCGCTGATTCATCCAAACCCCCTGATCAGGACCTATAAGAGTGCCTGTTGATCACATCGCGCAACGAGGTTCGCACGCTACGTCCGTCACCCGGTTGCAGTAGAGGAGGGGTGATGCAGGACCTCGCCACGCTGCTCACGGCGATCGCCGGACTGGTCACCGCTCTCGGTGGGGCGTTCGCGTTGGTCGTCTCCACCCTGCGGGTGTCCAGGCGCGAGCGCCCCGCTGCCGCGCGCCGCGTCGCCGAGGCGCTGGCAAAGGCCGCCGACGACGGCGAGATCACAGCCGACAAGCTGGCCGAGGCACTGGAGTACATGCGAGAGGAGGAGACATGACAGAGGATCGCATCGGCGCGGCCGTCCGCCAGGCCGCCGACCAGGCTCGAGACGACGCAGGACACCGCGGCATCCGCCTGGCACTGGCAGCGCTACTCGTCGGCCTGGCCGTACTCGCCGGGGCTGTCTGGTCCGGCTGGCGCAGCATCGACGCATTGCGGGACCGAGCCGACGCGAACGCGGTGGTCGCGCAACAGCTCGCCGAGCAGATCCGCGCCGACGGCGGGACCCCCGTGGTCCAACCGCCGCACCCCGCCGAGCAAGGCGCCCCCGGCCCCGCAGGGGAGCCTGGCGCTGCGGGAGAGCCTGGCCCACAAGGACCGGCCGGGCGAGACGGCCGCGACGGCGCGATACCGCCATGCCTCACCGAGCCCACGCAGTGCCGCGGCCCGACCGGGCAGCCCGGTGCCGACGGGGTGGCCGGTCCAGCGGGTGAACCCGGCACGGACGGGACACCGGGCCCCGCTGGTGAGCCCGGTCCGCCAGGACCCACCGGGCCCCCGCCGACGAGCTGGACGTGGGTCGACGCCGATGGCCGCACGCAGTCCTGCACCCGCGACCTGTCCTCAACGGACAACACCCCGACCTACACGTGCACGGCACCGTCCAACGGGCCACCGGGCACCACCACGAACACCAGGAGGACACCGTGATCTACGGAGTCGACGTATCCGCATACCAGCCGGGTTTCGACTTCGCCGCCGCGCGTTCCGAGGGCTTCGACTTCGCCTTCATCAAGGCCACCGAGGGCTCCACCTGGCGTTCACCGAACTACCACGACCAGCTCGCCCGCGCCCGGTCCGCCGGGATGCTCGTCGCCGCGTACCACTACATGCGCGGCGACGACGTGGGCGGGCAGCTCGGGAACGTGCGCGCGGTGGTGGGCACCGACGTGCCCGTGGTGCTCGACGTCGAGGACGGCGCGGGCCACCTCGGCACCATCCGGGCGCTCGTCGACCGGCTGCGCGCCGCCGGGTACCGCTCGCCGCTGATCTACCTGCCGCAGTGGTACTGGTCGGGCCGCATGGGCTCACCCGACCTGTCCGGCCTGCCGCCACTGTGGCACTCGCGCTACCCGGACAACGTGGTGCGGCGCAAGGAGCAGTTCGCCCTCGGGGGCGAGTACTGGCCCAGCTTCGGCGGGCTGCGCACCGAGATCGCCCAGTTCACCTCGTCGCTGGCCGTCGCCAACTACCCGAACGGGCGAATCGACGGCAACGCCTACCAAGGCACCCGCCAGGAACTCCAGGACCTACTAGAGGGAGAGAACATGCCCAGCGCACAGGAGATCGCGCACGCGGTCGTCGACGAGATCGAGCGACGGCGCTACGACACCGACGGCGACGGCCAGCCCGACCGGTCGATCATCAACAACACCATCCAGGGCATGTGGAGCGCACAGGGGGCCGAGGCCGCAGCGCGGGACGCGCTCGCGGCGGCACAGCGCGCCGAGGCGACGGGCGCCGGTCTCCAGGCCGCCGTGACCACGCTGGCCGAGGCCGTGGCGGCGGGCCGGTCCGACCTGACCGCCGCCGAGATCGAGGCGGCGGTGCACCGGGCGCTGACCGAGGGCCTGGTCGCCGTTGACCTGACCATCAACGCCCGCCCGACCGAGGCCGCGGAGGTGACCGGTGAGCGCTGAGCAGGTGGAGCGGTACCCGCTGCGCGGGATCGGCAAGAGGCTCGCGGCGACGCTGACCGTGCTCGGCGGCACGGTGGGCGCGCTGGCCACGGTCGGCGCGATCACCGCCGAGCAGGACAGCGCCGTGCGGGCGCTGCTGGCGGCCGTGGCCGCGCTGCTGCCCGCCGTGACGGCGGCGCTGACCGCGTTCGGCGTCGTGCGCGCGGGAGAGGAGGTCGTGACCCCGGTCGCCGACCCACGCGATGATGCAGGACGCGCGCTCAAGGCGGTCACCCCCCTTGGGGACAGTGCAACTTTCCGGCACCTCTGACCAGCAGGAAGCCCCACGCAGTCGCTGACTGCGTGGGGCTTTTCCTTCACTTTTCGACCGGCAGGGGTGGGGGACCGCCGTCGAGAGGGTCCTCCCCATCAGACAGTTCGGCTCCTTGGGATGGGCTGTCAGGCGCGGGCTCTCCGGGCGGGGAGAGTTCCACTGGAATGCCAGGAAGCCGATCGGGATGCGCCCTATAGGGCGGCAAGATCATTCGCACGATCTCCACGAACAGACTGCCCACGCCCTCCAGTAACTCCCGCAACGCGCGGATCGTCTCGACACGCTGAGACCCCTTGGTCCCGCTCAGAGCGACGGCAAGTACGAGCGCCAACCCGGCTAGGAGCACAGCGCAGACAACCCCGAGGGCCACCGTCACACCCTGTACCGGATTCGCCAAGTAGTCAGATGAGAGCACGGCGCGAGGCTAGCGCAGCCCGGCAGCAGAGGGGGCGATTCCAATTAATGACTGTGCCAGAGGAAAGTCTTCTAAGCAACTTTAAAACCTAGACATAAACACTTTCGGGTGAAAAATGTTTCGAACGCATATTAAGGACTCCCGCATCTGCTAGAAAGCGGAAGTGCAACACGAAAGTTGCGGCTTGCCCGGAAAGATGTGACCCGAACCGCAGCGGCGGGTAGAGCGCCCTTCCCCGCCAAACTGCGGCCTACAAGCGTCGACGCACGCTCAGCCGATGTGCGCCCACCGCGTCCCGGACGCAGTCCCTCGCGGGCGGGTCCGACAAGGAATTCCCGGTGCGCGAGGCGCAAATAGTGCACATCACCCCTGCCGCTCTACCCGGATAGGGCGGGTATGCTGCTGTGCATGACGACGATCAGGCAGATTGACGCCCGCATCAAATCGCTGCAAAACCGCCTTGACGAGGTCTCTGGAACGCAGGACCTCATCGTGGAGAAGATGGCGTCGGACATCGAGGAGATCCGCCGGGGGATGTCGCTCATCCTCGCCATGCTGTCGCGTGATCCCGAACTCGCCAAACTGCTCACCCCCGACACCCAGGAGCCCTCCAAGGACCAGCAGGGGTGAGCTTCACCAGCAGTTTTGCCGAAGCTCACCGTCCCCGCCGCCGGACAAGGAACCGGCGGCGGGGACGACACCAATTCAGCTCACTTCTTCTTCTTGGGGTCGGGTTCGTCAGGCTGGACCTGGTCGTTGGCGGGCTTCGGGTTCTTCTCGGTCGGGGACTTGATCGAGGCACCCTTGCTCAGACCGGTGTTCGGCCCCGTCCCCGCCTTGCCGGTTAAGTCAGAACTCGCGTTCTTCCCCTTCGGCGCTTCTTCCTTTTTTCCGTCGTCCTTGTCTTTGTCCTTTCCCACGGTTTCTCCTTCCTTCGTGCGGGATTTTCGCCTCCCGCGTGCTGGGCGTTCGTGGCGATCAGGGCGGGGGTCTGCACGGCGGTCGTACCGCGCAGACCCCCGCCCTGTCGTCCCGCAGGTCTTCCCCCTGTCGCCCTGGAGATGACCTGCGGGGAGGTGGCGCGCGGTGCCCTGGTCCGCGCGCCCGGTGTGCGCGGGCCGACAACGGGGTGATCGGCCCTGCACGAGTCGTTGTGGTCAGTGGGTCGAACGTCCTCGGGCGTCCGGGCCATCGAACGCGATCGTGCTCAGCCGGGTGAAGCGCGCGGCGTAGACGGCCACCTCGCCGGGGTCGGTCAGGACGATGCCGCCGCTCGGCGTCTCCACCAGCACCGAGGTGTCGTCGAAGATCCGGTAGCCGACCTCACGGCCCGGAGTGAGGGCGGCGTTGGGCAGGACGCCCACCAGCACATCCCTGCGGCTCTGCGCCCTGGCGATCACGTTCCGCTGGCCGGGCAGCAGGGTTGCCCACTTCGGCATGAGCAGGACGTTCTTGCGGCCGTAGACCTCTTGCGGCAGATCGGCAAGGCCGGTGAGCGCGAACACCCTCACCAGCTTGGAGCGCGCGTCCAGCTTCACCGTGTGCAGGTCCCCCGGCCACACACGCCTCGACCGCATGGTCCGGTAGCGGGTCACACTGATCGCCTGCGCGAGTTCCAGCGCCCGTGCCCCCTCGTCCCGCGGCAGGTCGTAGAGGGCGACCAGGTTCTCCACGTCGGCGGGGTCGGCCCTGGCCAACCCCCGCTCCAGTTTGGACAGCTTCCCCTGGCTGATCCCCGCGCGTTCGCCCGCGACCCTGCCGCTCATCCCCTGGTTGTGCCGACCAGCGCGCAGCAACCGCCCCAGGACGTCCTGCATGGCCGCGATCGACTTCGGCGACCTGTCGGACACCCGCGCGCCGCCCCCCTTCCCGTCGTGTCCGGGGTCCTGCGTGGTCATCGTCGCCCCCACTCCAGCAGCAGGGCCGTGGCGCTGATCGCCGGCGGGTTCGGGAGCCACACCGTCCGGTCCGGGGCGTACTGCTCCCGGCGGGCGGCGGCGATCACCTCGTGCGGCACCCGGTGCGCCCTGCCCTCGCGGACGTGCTGCACCGCCAGCGGCGCCCACCCCTCGTGGGCCCGCCCGCGCAGCAGCCCTGCGGACAGCAGCAGCACGGCGTCGACGGCCCCGGCCGCGATCGACTGGACACGGCCCGAGTCGGGCGCGGTCATCAGGGTGCCGCCGTCGCCCACCCCTAGGGGACGCAGCCACTTGTCGCTGACCACCACCCGAACCTGCTCGGCCGGGCCGGTCCACGCCGCGTCCACGTTCCGACCCCCGCCCCAGGACGCCACGCTCAGCCAGCAGTCCGGGCCGTCCCACCCGTTCTGCCAGTTCGACTCCAGCCGCAGCCTGCTCGCTGCGGTGATCAGCCCCGCACGCGCGCCCTGCTCCAGCGCCACGCCCGCCGCCAGGCGCGCCGCCGCCTCGGCGGTCTTCCGCGCCGCCGGGTCCTGGCCCAGCGCGGTGGCCAGCGCCACCGCCCACCGGCCGTCCTCGGTCACGATGTGGTGGTGGGCGTCCCGGTTCCACAGGTGCTGTCCCTGGTCGCTGGAGTGGTAGACCTGCGGGCGGGCGCGGTCAGCGACCGCGACCGTCGTCCTCGTCGCCGTCATCGCTGTTTCCATCGGTCTCCACCTCCGGGGAGAGTCCTGCCTCGGCGTGCGCTGCCCAGCGGGCCATGAAGTCGGCCTGGTCGTGGTCTCCGCGCTTGAGCGCCTGGAGAGCCTGCTTGCCCAGCCGGGCGGCGGCGGCCTTGAGTTCCTTCTCGGGGGTCAGGTCATCGGGGGTGCCGCTCACGATGCCCCCGACCGTCGCTGTCCCACCGCCGTCACCGGGGGCTCGGGTGGTTTCCCGTGCCCGTCCGGTCGTGGCAGGTCGTGCCCTCCTCGCAGCCCGGACGCCCCGCCGTCACCGGGGGCTCGGAGGTCTCGGCGGGCTCGGGCTTGTCGTTGGGCACGGTGGTTCCTCTCCGGGTAGGGCTGGCCGATGGAGCAGGGCCAGCAGTTCACCCCGGCTCACGGCCGGGAAGGTGTTCCTGCTCAGGACGGGATAGACCGGGTTCTCCAGCAGATCGGCGACGTCGTCGCCGATGACGTCCATCTCCACGGTCGGGGCGTCGTCGAACCACACCGCGCCCGCGCCCGCGTCGACGTCCGCGCGGGGTTCCTGCCGCGGCCACACCGGCACCGCCTCCGAGCGCGGGCGACGCGGGGCCGGTGGCGCGGGCGGGCGGTGGCGCGCGACGAGGTCGGCCACGGTCAGCGCGTGCGGACGACCTTCCAGCCCGTGCCGCCTCACTGCGGCACCTCACCCCAGTTGATCGCCTCCACCTCGTCGGCGAGCTGACCGCGCCGCCCTTCCCGCTTGCGCTGCTCGTAGGCTTTGCCCGCAGGTGTGGGGGACTCGGCGGCGTTCTGCTTGCCGAGCGCGTGGTTCCAGCACGGCGTGCAGGTCTCCTCCGCGTGCTGCGCCGACATCAGGTCGGCGACAGGCACGCGGATCGCGCACCACGTCATCGGGCGCGTGGACCACTGCGTGATCGGGTTGGGCAGCAGGTGGTTTTTGGCCGGGGCGTGCTCGTCGTCGGGGTGCTGCATCACCAGCATCCACTGCCACCCCTGCGGGGCGGATGTGCCCAACATCAGGCCCGCCCCCTCGTCGCCGCTGCGGCGGGAGGGCTACCGGGAGGACACCCTCCCGCCGCAAGGGTCCCCACCGTCCGCCCGGTAGGTGAGGGCTGCTGGCCACATCGGGCGGCCAGCAGCGTGGGAGCGGCGGGGACGTGAGTCGGGGGACAGGAGGACGCCCCCGCCGCTTTAACTGTCGACGTGGACGAAGAGGAACCGCCCGTCGACGGCCCGCGATAGCTGCGAGTGCTCATGCAGTCATCGCGGGCGGGACCACTGCCCGCAGGTGTGACGAGCGCGCGGGCAGCGGTACCAACCACATGTCGCCGGGTTTGAGGGGAGGTGACCGGCGGCTTGTGGAGCTGGTGGGAACCAAGTGCATGGAGGTCCGCCAGGATGGCCGCGAACCGGTGTCGGCGTAGCCGTACGCGCAGCCTCCAGCGCCATACCGCAACGAACAGGCCGAGTCCCACGGGCAGGACCAACAGGACTGCGGTCTCGGGCGGTGTCGAGTTCATGTCACGCCTTCCCCAGTGAGACGTTGAGACCCCGGCCCGCGTCCGGCATGGGCAACTGTGACCTCGCGCGGGCCGGGGGCGAGGCCGCTCGCTCCGGCGCTCAGCCCCGCAAACTTAACGGTAAATCTTACCGGTAACTTTTGCTAGTACTCCGAACGGGGGACGTGTCGTCACGGTAGGTGTTGACCATCGTGGTCACCCGGATGTTGCACACTGTTCCTGGTGTCTCAGACGTCAGGAGCGAAGCAGTGGGCAAGGAGCCGTCACCAGTCCTCTACAAGGCTGAGCTTGGACGGGCAATGCGACGAGCGCGCGAAGCGGCGGGGCTCACCCGTGATGCGGTCGCAGACAAGCTTGGTTGCTCGCTCTCGAAAATCACGACGATCGAGTTGGGCAAGGTCGCAGTCCGGAGGCTGGACTTGCCGGTCTTGCTTGACCTGTACGGACTGGAAGGGCAAGAGCGCTCGGATCTGGAACACCTGGCCGAGTCCGCCCGTCAGCGCAATACGCACGCACCCTGGGCGGCGGTCATCCCCGAGCGGCTGCGGAGATTCTTCGCGACTGAAGAAACCTCGGACGTGATCACCACCTACCAGCCCGGCTTGTTGCATGGCTTGGTGCAGACCGAAAGCTATGCCCGTGCCGTGATCATCAGCAGCAATCCTTCGCTCACGCCGCTAGAGGTAGAGCAGATTGTTCAATCGCGCCTTGCTCGACAGGCGCTGCTCACCGGTGACTCGCCCCCAAAAATCACTTTGGTGATCGACGAGCACGTCCTGCGCATCCCGGTTGGCGGGCGAAAAGTGATGCGGGAACAGCTCAATCACCTTGCGGCGCAAGCGGCTGCGGGGTTGGTTCACCTTCGGGTGATTCCCACCGCAATCGGCGCGCATCCAGGGCTGGGCGTGCCACCGTTCATGCTGCTCACTCCGACGGGTAGTGACAGTCCTACCTGCTACATCGAGACGTTCGCGGATGGAATCTTCGTGGATGGTCCCGACCGGCTGTCTCAGTATCAGAATCTACTCACCGAAATGCAGCTGGTAGCACTGTCGGAGGAAGAGTCTTTGTCGCTGGTTGCTATCGTTGCCGAGCAACTGTGACCTCAAGGAGGCAGGCATGACAACTGAGGTGGTGGGGTGGCGCTGGCGAAAGAGCAGCAGGTCGAACGGCGGCGGTGGCGCCTGCGTGGAAATTGGGCTCAGTACCAATGACAACGTGAGTTCAAGGGCTGTGAGGGACTCGAAGAACCCTGACGGTGGAACCTTGATCTTCAACAGGGGCACCGCAGCTCGGTTCATCGCTAGCTTGCGGTCAGGGCAGCTGGACCGCTGAGCCGCGTCTGACGGCGACCCCGACGCTAAGAACGTCGGGGTCGCCGCACTGCCGGAGCCATCTGTACCGGATCTTTACCCGCAACGTCTCGCGGTGCTACGTCGCTGGTCATGGCTTGGTCCACATAGAGTGCTTCACTTGTCGTTGTAGTAGAGCTTGGCGGTCGGGTCGGCGGCGTGCGCGGCGCGGAAGGCGTCGGCGATGTAGCCGTCGCCGAGCTTGAGCTGCCAGAACTCCTGCCGCCGGGTGCCGTCATCGGCGAACGCCTCGTTCACCACGTCCCAGGCGATCAGCTTCCCCCGGTAGTGGCCCGCGACGGCGGCGATGTGGTCGACCATGGCCTGGTGCAGGTCGGCGGGCTCCAGGGCCTTGACCCACGCGGGGGTCTGGTTGTGCCACACGAGCGTGTGCCCGCGCACCAGCTGCCCGGCCGCCACACCGCCCGCCACGACCTGGTCGCCGGGGCCGAAGTCGAAGCTGCCCCGCGCGGGTTCGGTGGTGTCCCACTTCAGCTCGTTGCCGACGGTGAGCACGCCGGCCTCGCGCGCGCTGAGGTCCCGGTAGGCGGGGTCGGCCAGTTCGCCGACGGTCATGGCGGTGCCGAAGTACTTGCCACTGGCCGCCGCGAGGTCGCGCAGCGGCGCGGACGCCTCGGCCGCCTCGGCCGCCCCGCCGCCCGGCGCGGCCAGCGCGCTCGGGGCGCTCACCGCAGGTAGGGTGGCCAGCGCCGCCACGGCCAGGGTGCCGATCCACTTCGTCGTGCCCATCGACCACACCTCCCAGTTGCCCGCAACAGGAACTGGGAGCGCTCCCAGGAAGGGACGCTAGCAGCTCCACCAGCCCGTGGAACACCCCCGAGGGGGACTTCCGGCCGGGCAGGGCGCGCCCGCTCGCGTCGTGCACCCGCCCCACCGCCCGGTTAGCGTCGCAAGATGACACAGGCAGTCGTGGTGGGAGCCGGTCTGGCCGGGTTGAGCGCCGCACGCGCGCTCACGACCGCCGGAGTCCGCGTCACCGTCCTGGAGGCCGCCGACGCCCCCGGCGGGCGCGTGCGCACCGACGTGGTCGACGGCGTCCCCCTGGACCGGGGCTTCCAGATCCTGCTCCCCGCCTACCCCGAACTCGCGCGCCTCGACCTGGCCCGCCTCGACCTGCGCCCGTTCCGCCCAGGGGTCTTCGTCGAGGACGACGGCCGCCACGACCTCCTCGCCGACCCGCGCCAGGGCCGCCACGCGTGGCAGGGCCTGCTGGCCCAGCGCGTCCTCACCGCGCCCGACCTCGCCCGCCTCGCCGCCCTGACCGCCCGCGCCGCCCTCGCCCCCGACCTGCGCTCGCCCGACCTGACCACCCGCGACGCGCTGGCCGCGTTCTCCCCGTCCGCGCTGGAGAAGCTGTTCCGCCCCTTCCTGTCCGGCGTCTTCCTGGAGGACTGCCTGGACACCTCGTCCCGCTTCTTCCACCTGGTGTGGCGCTGCTTCGCGCTCGGCGGCGCCGCGCTGCCCACGCGCGGCGTCCAAGCCCTGCCCGACCTGCTCGCCGAGGGCCTGGACGTGCGCACCGGCCAGCGGGTCGCCGCCGTGCGCGGCCCGCGCGTGGAGCTGGAGGGCGGCGAGCGGATCGAGGCCGACGCGGTCGTCGTCGCCACCGACGGCGACACCGCCGCGCGCCTGCTGCCCGGCGTCGCCCGGCCGCGCTGGAACTCCGTCACCACCTGGTACTTCCGCCCGGACGAGCCGCCGCTGCGCGACCCGGCGCTCGTCGTGCGCGCCAACCGCGCGGTCAACTCGGCCGTCATCTCCGAGGTCGTGCCGCGCCCCGTTCCGGTGGTGCAGGTTTCAACCCCCCACCCGCTGGCCGAATCCGAGGTTCGTGCCGAACTCCGCGCGCTCTACGGCACCGCCACCGCCGGGTGGGAGGTGCTGGCCCGCTGCGAGATCCCCCAGGCCCTCCCCGCGATGCCCGCGCCGCACCCGCTGCGCCGCCCGGTCCGGGTCGGCGGCGGCTACGTCTGCGGCGACCACCGCGACACCTCGTCCATCCAGGGCGCGCTGTTCTCCGGCCGCAGGGCGGCGCGGGCCGTCCTCGCCGACCTCGGCCTGCGCGAGCGCTCGGACTGACAACCCCGAGGAGACACCACAGTGACCGACCTGTCACGCCGGAACGTGCTGCGCGGAGCCCTCGCCGCGAGCGTCGCCGCACTCGCCGCGGGCACCGCCGTCCGGGCCGCGCACGCGGCCCCCGGCGGTCCCACCGCGCTCGCGGCGGGCCGCAGCGCCCGGCCCGTCGGCCCGGCGGCCACCCACCTGTCCGTCGCCTCGAACGGCGGTCGCTGGCGCACCCGCACCGCGTCCGGCTGGGGCGACTGGCGCGCCCTGGCCTCCTGCCCGGCGGGGCACGAGAACCCGGCGAACGCGCGCGCCCTGCTGCCGCTGGGCCCCGGTGTCGTCGAGTACGAGGTCGACGTCCCGGCGAGCACCTCGGTCGCCGAGCTGAGCACCGCGGGCGCCGCCGCCCGCTCGACCGGGGAGGCCAGGATCGCCGGGCTCACCACCGGGAAGCAGTACTTCCCGCGCTCCGCCTGGGGCGCCGACGAGTCGCTGCGCTTCCGCGCGGACGGCTCGGAGTCCTTCCCCGCCGCGTACTTCCCGGTGCAGACCCTGACCGTGCACCACACCGCGCTGCCCGTCGGCGCGGACCCGGCGGCCGACGTCCGGGCGATCTACCGCGACCACGCGGTGAACCAGGACTTCGGCGACATCGGCTACCACCTGCTGATCGACCCCCTGGGCGGCGTCTACGAGGGCCGCTGGTCGGGGACCGACCAGCACCCGGTGTTCGGCGCGCCCCCGCGCGCCAAGCCCGTCGACGGCAAGCCGCGGATGTCCAACGGCGCGCACGTGGGCGGCTACAACGCGGGCAACGTCGGCGTGTGCGTCATGGGCGACTTCACCACCGAGCCGCCGAGCGCGCAGGCCGTCGACTCGCTGGTGACCGTGCTGGCCGCCCTCAGCCAGGCGTGCGGGCTGGACCCGGTGGGGCGCACGGACTACGTGAACCCGATCAGCGGGGCGACCCGGTCCGTGGACACCATCTCCGGGCACCGCGACTGGCTGGCCACGCAGTGCCCCGGCGAGCGGTTCTTCCCGGAGCTGGCCGGAATCCGCGCCGAGGTGGCGAAGCGGGTGGGCGGGCGCTGAAACCCAGGCCCCGCGCGGAATCCCCGCGCGGGGCCCTCGTCAGTACACAGTGGACTCACCGCGGGGCGCCGGTGCGCACCGGTTTGCCGTGCCCGACGCACACCAGGTCCGCCCCCACGGCCAGCAGCCTGCGGACGGACTCCTCCAGCCGGACCCGGTCGGTGTTGAACACGCCGGGCCGCAGCGGGCCGCCGACCGACGCCAGCGCGTCGCCGGTGAACAGCACGCCCAGCGCGGGCAGGTGCAGCGCGATGCTGCCGTCCGTGTGGCCGGGGATCGACAGCACCCGCGCGCCGCCGCCGAACGGCAGCACGTCCCCGTCCGCGACCTCCCCGTCCACCGGGCACGGCGGCGCGGGCGGCGGGGGAGGCGCGATCGCCTCCCACAGCGGCCGGTCCTCGTCGGTCAGCACCGGCGGCGGCGGTTCGACCTCGCCGCGCACCACGGGCGCGTCGGCGGCGTGCGCGAGCACCGGGGCGCCGGTGAGCGCGCGCAGTGCGGCGGCCGAACCGGCGTGGTCGGCGTGGTGGTGCGTGAGCACGATCCGCCGGACCGGACCGAACTCGGCGGCCCAGCGGGCGATCGGCCCGGCGTGCCCGGCGGTCCCGGTGTCGATCACGGTCACGCCGTCGTCGTCGCGGACGAGGTAGCACTGCGCCACGCCGTCCAGGCGCAACCGAAGCAGTCCGGGTAACTCCAAGGTGGCCTCCACCCACCCGACGCTAGGACCGCCCGGTCGCGGCGGGAACCCGTCCGGCTCAGGGCCGAAGCCCCGAATTCGGGTTCGCGCCGAGGGGGACCGCGACCGTGCTAGTGGGGGCCGCTGCCGTGCCGCCGGGCGCCGGGGCCGTGCCGCCGGTCCGCGTTCCCGACCACGCCTCCCACAGCGCCGCGTACCGCCCGCCCGCCGTGAGGAGCGCCGCGTGCGTGCCGCTCTCCACCACCCGACCGGCCTCCAGCACCACCACCCGGTCGGCCTCCGACGCCTGCGTCAACCGGTGCGCCACCAGCAGCCCCGTCCGCCCGTCCAGGGCCCGCGCCGCCGCGACCTCCAGCTCCCGCGCGCCCGCGCTGCCCGCCTCGGCCGTGGCCTCGTCCAGCACCGCGACGGGCGGGTCCGCCAGCACCAGCCTGGCCAGCGCGAGCTGCTGCGCCTGCGCCGCCGTCAACCGCCGCCCGCCCTCACCGACCACGGTCTCCAGCCCCTCGGGCAGCGCCCGCGCCCACCGCAGCGCGCCCACCCGCTCCAGCGCCTCCTCCACGTCCGCGGGCGACGCCCCCGGCCGCGCCAGCCGCAGGTCCTCCACCAGCGGCCCGGCGAACACGTGCACCTCCTGCGTGATCAGCGCGACCGACCGCGCCGCCCGCTCCAGCGGCGCCCCGCCGACCAGCACCGTCCCGGACGTCGGCCGGTGCACCCCGGCGATGATCTTCGCCAGCGTGGTCTTGCCCGCCCCGGACGCCCCGACCAGCGCCACCCGCTCACCGGGCCCCACCTCCAGGTCCACCCCGTGCACCACCGGGTGCCCTGCCACGTACTCGTGCCCGACCCCGGCCAACGACACGCCGGCGCCCTCCGGGCCGATCGGCGCGGTCCCGGCGTTCGCCGGACTGCCTGCGTTCACCGGACTGCCGGTGCCCGCGGGGGAAGCGGCGCCCGCCTGCGAGCCCGCGCCCGCCGTCGACTCCTGGCCCTCGTCCTCCACCCGCCCGTCCGCGACCCCCACCAGCCGCGCCAGCGACGCGGACGCGGCCTGCGCGTCGTCGGCCAGCGCGAGCGCGGCGTTGATCGGGTTGAACAGGCCGTGGAAGTACAGCGCCGCCGCCGTCGCGGCCCCGACCGTCACCGATCCGCCCTGCACCAGCCAGAACCCCACGACCAGCAGCCCGCCGAGCCCGACGAACTCGGCCAGGTTGAGCCTGCCGTAGAACCGGGTCAGCAGCCGGATGCCGCGCAGCGCCAGGGACACCGCCTCCTGCGACCGCTCCCGCACCCGCTCCTCGTGCCGCCCGGCCAGCCCGAACGCCCGCACCGTCGCCGCGCCGCCGATCGAGTCCAGCAGTTGCTGCTGCTGCGCCCCGACCGCGACCCGCTGCGCCGCGTACAGCCGCACCGCCCGCCCGCCGTACCACCGCACGGTGTGCGCCTGGACGGGCGCGGCCAGCAGCACCGGGACCAGGAACCGCCAGTCCAGCACGCCGATGCCGACCACGGTGAGCCCGATCGTCAGCGCCGACCGCGCCATCACCGGCAGCGCGCCCCGCACCCCGTCCGCGACGACCTGCACGTCCCGCGTCACCCGCGAGGTCAGATCGCCCGCGCCCGCCTCCTCGACCCGCTCCAGCGGCAGCAGCAGCGCCCGCTCCACGAACCGCTCCCGCAGCCGCGCCAGCACCTCCTCGCCGAGCCGCGCCACCAGCGTCACGCCGACCGCCGCGCACACCCCCTGCACGACGGCCACGCCCGCCAGCGCCACCACCGTCCCGGTGATCGCCTCCGGCCCGAGCCCGGCGCCGACCAGGTCGACGATCCGGCCGAGCAGGGGAGCGGTGGCCAGGCCGACCGCCGCGCCCGCGAACAGCACCGCGAACGCGGCCACCGCCAGCTTCCAGCGCGGCGCGACCAGCTCGCCGAGCGCGGCGCGCACCCGCGCGGGCGAGGCGACGGGGAGGAGCTCTCTGGTCACCGCGCACCGCCGGTCGTCGCAGGGATCACTGGTCCGGCAAGGGGGCAAGCGCGTTCCGGGCGCGCGCGGGGGATCACCCGAGCACCGCCGACCGGTAGTCCGGACGGGCCACCAGGTCCGCGTGCGCGCCCTGGGCCACCACGACCCCGGCGCTCAGGTGCACCACCCGGTCGGCGGCGGCCAGCAGCGCGGGGCTGGCGGCCACGACGACCGTCGTGCGCCCGGCCCGCACCCGCCGCACCCCGTCGGCCAGCGCCACCTCGGTCACCGCGTCCACGGCGGTCGTCGGGTCGTGCAGCACCAGCACCGGCGCAGCCGCCGCGAGCGCCCGCGCCAGCGCCACCCGCTGCCGCTGCCCGCCGGACAGCGAGCGCCCGCGCTCGGACACCGCCGTCCCCAACCCGTCCGGCAGGGCGCGGGCCACGTCGTCCACCCGCGCCGCCGCCACCGCGTCGGCCACGTGCTCGCCGCCGTCCAGCACGTTCTCCAGCACGGTCCCGCCGAACAGGTCCGCCTCGTGCGAGGCGACCAGCAGCGCGGACCGCCGGGCCGCACCGTCCACCTCGGACAGCGCGACCCCGTCCAGCAGCACCGCCCCCGACTCCGGGTCCGCCTCCCGCGCCAGCAGCGCGAGCAGCGCCGACGCCTCGGCGGGGTCGTCCGCCACCACGCCGACGAACTCCCCGGCGGACACCGAGAACGACACCCCGCGCAGCGGCCCGGACACCACGTCCACCAGCGCCACGTCCCCGCGCGTCCCCTCGGGCGCGTGCGAGCCGGGCGGCACGGCGGGCGGCGCGCCCAGCACCGCGCCGACCCGCGCGGCCGACGCCCTGGCCTGCGCCAGCAGCCCGTTGACCCAGGAGAAGACGGTCAGCGGCCACAGCAGGAACTGCGCCAGCCCGACCGCCGCGACCAGTTGCCCCACGGTGATCTCGCCGTGCGCGGCCAACCGCCCGCCGACCAGCGCCACGACCGCCAGGAACACCCCGGTGACCGCGAGCATCCAGCCGTCCAGCCACGCCCGCGAGCGCGCCGCCCGCACGGCCGCCGCCGCCGACTCCGCGCTCGTGCCCCGGTAGCGGGCCGCCGCGGCGGCCTCGGCCCCGATGCCCTTGAGCGCGCGGATCCCGGCGACGAGGTCGGCCGCGACCCCGGACGCGGCGGCGGCCCGGTCCTGCTCGGCGTCGCTGCGCCGTTCGAGGGGTTTGCCCAGCAGGTGCGCCAGGCCCAGCATCAGCGGCGCGGCCACGAGCACGAGCAGTCCGAGCGCTGTGGAAACCCGAAGCAGCGCCACCGCGCCGACGAGCAGCCCGACGACGGCGGCGATGGCGGTCGGCAGCGCGGCGTTCACCCGGCCGACGCGCTGCGCGTCGCCGGTGGCGATGCTGGCCAGCTCGCCCGACAGCCGGTCGACCCCGCCCTCCGCCAGCACCCGGCGGGCGAGCCGCACCCGCAGGTCGTGCTCCGCCCGGTGGGCGGCCAGCTCGCCCGCGCGCAGCGAGAAGCGGAAAGCGTTGGACAGCACCAGGAACACCGCGCCGAGCAGCCCGATCCACAGGGCCAGCCGCGTGCCGTCGCCGGTCGCCACGGCCTCGTCGACGATCACGCCGATCAGCAGCGGGACGGCGGCCTCGCAGGCCTGGTGCAGCGCTCCCAGGGTTCCGGCCGCGGCGACCGGCCGCCACTGCCCGGTGACCACGTCCGAGAGGACTTTTTTCACCGCAGCACCTTCCAGGGGTACGGAGAGTGAGGTTAGCCTAACCGTAAGAGAGGTCCGGATCACTCTCGTGAGGCGTTGAGGTTAGGTTAGGGTAACCAAAGTTTGATCACCCCAATGTCGCACCGATGGGACAGCCATGCCACAGTTCCCGGTCTTCGACGTCCTCGGCGTCGGCTTCGGCCCCTCCAACCTGGCCCTCGCCATCGCCGTCTCCGAGCACAACGCCACCGCGTCGCCCGGCCAGGCCGTCACCGCTCACTTCCTTGAGCGCCAGCCCGCCTTCGGGTGGCACCGGGGCATGTTGCTGGACGACGCGACGATGCAGGTCTCCTTCCTCAAGGACCTGGTCACGCTGCGGAACCCCACCAGCTCGTTCAGCTTCCTCAACTACCTGCACCAGCGCGGCAGGCTCAGCGACTTCATCAACCACAAGAACCTGTTCCCGCTGCGCGTGGAGTTCAACGACTACTTCGAGTGGTCCGCCGCGCAGCTGGCCGAGCAGGTCTCGTACCGCACCGAGGTCGTCGCCGCCGCCCCCGTGGAGCAGGACGGCGCGATCACCCACTTCGACGTCACCTCCCGCGCCGCCGACGGTGGGCTGGAGGTCCGCCGGACCCGCAACCTCGTGTTCGCCACGGGGTTGCGGGTCAACCTCCCCGAGGGCGTCGTGCCGTCCGCGCGGATCTGGCACACCCACGACTTCCTCGCCCGCGTCCCCGCCCTGGGCGACCCGAAGCGGGTCGTCGTGGTCGGTGCCGGGCAGAGCGCCGCCGAGGTCACCGCCTTCCTGCACGAGCGCTTCCCGGCCGCCGAGGTGTGCGGGGTGTTCGCCCGCTACGGCTACAGCCCCGCCGACGACTCCTCCTTCGCCAACCGGATCTTCGACCCGGCCGCCGTCGACGACTACTTCGGCGCGCCCGACGAGATCAAGCGCCGCATGATGGGCTACCACTCCAACACCAACTACGCCGTGGTCGACACCGACCTGATCGACGAGCTGTACCGCCGCGTCTACCGCGAGAAGGTCCTCGGCGAGAACCGGTTGCGGCTGCTGAACCTCTCGCACGTCACCGGCCTCGCCGAGACCCCCGACGGCGTCCGCGTCACCGTCGGGTCGCTGGCCACCGGCAGGTCCGAGGAGCTGACCGCCGACGCGGTCGTCTACGCCACCGGCTACCACGAGGCCGACCCGACGCCGCTGCTCGGCGAGCTGGCCGGGCGCTGCCTGCGCGACCCGGACGACCGGCTCAGGGTGGACCGCGACTACCGCGTCACCACGTCGGGCGACGTCGAGGCGGGCATCTACCTGCAGGGCGGCACCGAGCACAGCCACGGCATCTCCTCGGCGCTGCTGTCCAACACCGCCGTGCGGGTCGGGGAGATCCTCCGATCCGTGCTGGACCGCCGCCCCGCGGCGATCCCGTCCCAGCAGGAGTACGCGATCAGCGGCTCCAGCTCCAGCTAGACCCACCACCACACGAGGAACCTCGGGCGGGCAGCGGTGCCCGCCCGGCGGAAGGGAAGACAACCACAATGTCCGGCATCTCCAGGCTGGTGGCCGCCGTCGCCGCGGCGGCACTGGCGCTGACCGCGTGCGGGAGCGGCGGTGGCGCCGACGCGGGCGCCCCGAGCGCGACCGGCGACGCGGCGTCCGGCGCGTTCCCCGTCACCGTCGAGCACAAGTACGGCTCGACGGAGATCAAGGCCGAGCCGAAGCGCATCGTCACGCTCGGCCTGTCCGACCAGGAACCCGTGCTGGCACTGGGATCCAAGCCCGTCGGCGTCGTCGACTGGTTCAAGGAGCGCCCCTACGGCAACTGGCCGTGGACCAAGGAGCTGTGGGGCGACACCCAGCCGGAGATCGTCGGCGAGCGCGACGACGTGAGCATGGAGAAGATCGTCGCGCTCAAGCCCGACCTGATCGTCGCCGTGTACTCCGGGCTCCAGCGGGAGCACTACGACACGCTGTCCAAGATCGCGCCCGTCGTGGCGCAGCCCAAGGGCTTCGTGGACTACGGCGCGCCGTGGCAGGACCAGACCAAGCACATCGCCAAGGCGCTCGGCAAGAGCGAGAAGGCGCAGGAGCTGGTCGACGGCGTGGCCAAGCGGTTCGCCGACGCCAAGGCCGCGCACCCCGAGTGGCAGGGCAAGACCGCCGTCGTCGCCGACAGCTTCAAGCCCGGCGAGTACTCCGCGTTCGCCCCGACCGACCCGAAGGCCATCTTCGTCAAGGAGCTGGGCTTCACGCTCAAGGACGAGATCGGCACGCTCGCGGGTGAGATGAACGACGCCAAGTTCAGCGAGGAGCGGATGGACCTGCTGGAGGCCGACCGGGTCATCTGGCTGACCTCCGACCTCGCCGCGCAGGAGCGGGTCAAGGGCGTCGAGGCGTACCAGCGCCTCAAGGTCACCACCGAGAAGCGCGACCTGTTCCTGACCTACATGGACCCGCCGATCGGCGCCTCCATGTCGTTCAACACCGTGCTGAGCGTGTCCTACGGCATCGACCAGGTCGTGCCGCTGCTGGAGAAGATCGAGAACTAGTCGCAGCACCAGCCCTTCCGTCGCGGGTGGGGGCCGCCGAACGCGGCGCCCCCACCCGCGTCGTGCGCCCAGACCTGCGCGGAACCCATTGCGTGGAGGCCTTTCCCATGACGTCGCTGCCGCTCACCGGCGCCCAGTCGGGCGTCTGGCTCGCCCAGCGGATCGAGCCCGACAACCCCGTCTACAACTTCGGCTGGTACCTGGAACTGCGCGGCGAGGTCGACCTCGCCCGGCTGGAGACCGCCGTGCGCCAGGCGATCGCGGAAGCGGGCGCCCTGCACGTGCGGTTCGACGAGCACGGGCAGACCCCGGTCGAACCCAGCGCCGTCGTCACGCACCGGGAGTTCGACTCGCTCGCCGAGGCCCGCGCCTGGATGGACGCGGACCTCGCCCAGCTCGTCGACCTCGCCGCAGGCCCCCTGTTCCACCAGGCGTTCCTGCGCCTGGGGGAGCGGCGCGTGCTGTGGTACCAGCGCTACCACCACCTCGCCGTGGACGCCTACGGCGGCTTGCTGCTCGTGATGCGGGCCCGCGAGCTGTACGCCGAGCCCGGACCGCTGCGCCCCCGGCCGCTGGAAGCTTTCGTCGACGCCCAACAGGCCTACCGGGACTCCCCCGCGCACGCCGCCGACCGCGCCTACTGGCACGCCAAGACCGCCGACCTGCCCGAGCCGGTGCGGCTCGTGCCGCGCGCCGAAGGCCAGGTCCGCCGGGTCAACCGGCTGATCGCCGAACTGCCCGAGGTCAAGGGCTCCCGCCAGGTCATCGCCGCTGTCGCCGCCTACACCCACCGGGTCAGCGGCGCGCCCGAGGTCGTCCTCGGCCTGCCGGTCACCGGCCGCCGCGACCCGATCTCCCGCACCACCCCCGCCATGGTTTCCACCGTGCTGCCGCTGCGGCTGCGGGTCCGCCCGGACAACACGCTGGCAGACCTCGTCGCGCTCGCCGACACCGAGGTGCGGGAACTGCTGCCGCACAGCGCTTACCGGGGCGAGGACCTGGCCCGCGAGCTGGGCCTGCGCGACGGCATAGCCGAACTCGTCGGGCCCACCGTGAACTACCTCGGCTTCGGCGCGGAGGCTGGCTTCCCCGGCCTGGAAACCGAGTTCCGCATACTCGCCTCCGGCCCGGTCAACGACCTCACCACCTCGTTCATGCCGACGACCACCGGCACCCTGGTGATCTCCTTCGAGGCCAACGCCGCCGTGTGCGACGAGGCCGAGCTGGCCGAGCACCTGCGCCGGTTCCTGCGCGTGCTCGACGCCGACCCGGACCTGCCGATCGCCCGCGTCGACCTCACCGACCCCGAGGAGCGCGCCGCGCTGCTCGAGCTGGGGACCAGCCCGCGCGAGACCGAGGACACCACGTGGCCGGGCGCGGTCGAGCGGCAGGCCGCGCGCGTCCCGGACGCGGTCGCCGTGGTGTGCGAGGACGTCCGGCTCACCTACGCCGAGCTGAACGCCGCCGCCAACCGCAGGGCCCGCGCCCTGCGCGCGCTGGGCGTGGACCACGAGGACGTCGTCGGCGTGGTGCTGCCGCGCTCCGCCGACCTGGTCGTCACCCTGCTCGCGATCATGAAGGCGGGCGCCGCGTACCTGCCGCTCGACCCCGACCACCCGCGCGAGCGCGTCGCAGGCATGGTCGCCGACGCGGGCGCGAAGCTGGTGATCACCGAGGACCACGCCTGGGACCTGCCGGACGACGGCAGCGACCTCGGGCTGGACATCAAGCTGCACCAGGCCGCGTACGTCATCTACACCTCCGGCTCCACCGGCCGCCCCAAGGGCGTCGTCGTCACGCACGAGGGCGTCGGCAGCCTCATCGCCACCGCCGTCGACCGCCTCGGCGTCACCGAATCCAGCCGCGTCGCCCAGTTCGCGTCGGTCGGCTTCGACGTCGCGGTGTGGGACCTGTGCATGTCCCTGGGCGTCGGCGGGCGCGCGATCGTCGTGCCCTCGCACCGCCGCGTCGCGGGCCCCGAGCTGACCGACTACCTGGCCGAGCACGGCGCCACGCACATGATCCTGCCGCCGTCGCTGGTGGCCGCGCTGCCCGCCGAGTGCGAGCTGCCGGAGGGCGCGGTCCTGGTGGTGGGCACCGAGACCGTGCCGTCCGAGCTGATCGCCCGCTGGGCGCGCCGGATGGGCGTGGTCGCCGCCTACGGCCTCACCGAGGCCACCGTGAACTCGACGCTGTGGCCCGCGCAGCCGGACTGGACCGGGCCGGTGCCGATCGGCGTGCCCGACCCCAACACCCGCTGCTACGTCCTGGACTCCGCGCTGCGACCGGTCCCGGTCGGCGTGGAGGGCGAGCTGTACGTCGGCGGTCGCGGCCTGGCGCGCGGCTACCACGGGCAGCACGCGCTCACCGCCGCCCGCTTCGTCGCCGATCCCTTCGGCGAGGCCGGTTCCCGCATGTACCGCACCGGTGACCGGGTCCGCTGGCGCGCCGACGGCAGCCTGGACTTCCTGGGCCGCGCGGACGGGCAGGTGAAGATCCGGGGCTTCCGGGTCGAGCCCGGCGAGGTCGAGAGCGTGCTCATGGCCCAGCCCGGCGTCGCGCAGGCGGCGGTGCGGGTGCGCCGCGACCACCGGGGCGTCAAGCGCCTGGTCGCCTACCTCACCGGTAGCGCCGAACCCGCGGAGCTGCGCGAGCGGGCCGCCGCGCTGCTGCCCGAGCACATGGTCCCCTCGGTCGTGGTGCCGATGTCCGGCCCCCTCCCGTTGACCCCCAACGGGAAGCTGGACGACAAGGCGCTGCCGGACCCGGACTGGACCGCGCTGGGCGGCGACGCCCCCGCCACCACCCCGGCCGAGCACGTCCTGGTCGACGCGTTCACCGCCGTGCTGGGCCTCAAGCCCGGCGTGCACGACAACTTCTTCGAGCTGGGCGGCGACAGCATCGTCGCCATGCAGGTCGTCTCCCGCGCCCGCGCCGCCGGACTGGTGATCACCCCGGCGCAGGTGTTCGAGCACCGCACCCCGGCGAACCTGGCCGCCGCCTCCCGCCCCGTCGGCGCGCGGGCCGACGCGGACGTGGAGCTGCTGCCCGCCGACCTGGTCGCGCAGTTCCCCGGCGACCACGAGGTGCTGCCCGCCTCCCCGCTCCAGCAGGGCTTCTACTTCCACTCCCGCTTCGACGCGGACGACTCCTACCTGGTGCAGGAGGTCCTGTCGCTGGGCCGCGCGGTGCGGCGCGCCGACGTGCAGGGCCTGCTGGACCGGCACCCCGCGCTGCGCGCCGGGTTCGGCCAGGGCGCGCGCGGCGAGGTCGTGCAGCTCGTGCCGCCGCACGCCGAGCTGCCCTGGCACGAGTACCCGGCGGACGCCGACCTGGAGCGGGTGCTGGCCGCGGAACGGGCGGGCGGCTTCGACCTGGAGCACCCGCCGCTGCTGCGCGCCGCCGCCGTCGGCGACAAGCTCGTCCTGACGCTGCACCACATCCTGGTCGACGGCTGGTCGGTCGGCCTGCTGCGCCGCGAGCTGGACGGCGGCCGGGTCGGCGCGCCCGACCACCTCGCCTACCACCGCTGGCTCGCCACCCGCGACACCGACGCCGCCCGCGCCGCCTGGCGCGCGGCGCTGTCCGATGTGGACGAACCGACCCGCGTCGTCCCCGACCCCTCGCCCCGGCACGGGCAGCACAGCGCGTTCCTGACCGCCGAGGCCACCGCCGCGCTCACCGCCGCCGCCCGCAGGCTCGGCCTGACCACCGGCTCCGTGCTGCACGGCGCCTGGGGCCTGCTGGTCGGCGGCCGAACCGGCAGGCGGGACGTGGTGTTCGGCAGCACCGTCGCCGGGCGCCCCGCCGAGGTCGAGGGCATCGAGTCCGCCGTGGGCCTGTTCATCAACACCGTGCCGGTGCGGCAGCGCTGGTCGCCCGCCGACACCCTCGCCCAGGTCCTCACCCGCTTCCAGGACGAGCAGGCCGCGCTGCTGGACCACCAGCACCTCGGCCTCGCCGAGATCCAGCGGGCGGCCGGTCAGGGCGAGCTGTTCGACACGCTCGTCGTGGTCGAGAACTTCCCCGACGTGGTCACCGACGTCGAGGTCCGCGACCGCGTCCACTACCCGCTCGCCCTGATCGCGATCCCCGGCGAGCGGCTGGAGCTGCGGATCAAGCACCGGGTGCCCGACGCCGAGGCCGCCGCGCTCGCCGACCGCCTGGTGCGGCTGCTGGAGGCCTTCGCCGCCGACCCGCACCGGCCGGTGGCCCGCGTCCCCCTCGTCACGCCCGGCGAGGCCGAGTGGCTGGCCGCGCAGACCGGGCAGGCCGTGGCCGTGCCGGAGGACACCCTGGTCGACCGCATCGCCGCGCGCGTCGCCCAGACCCCGGACGCGGTGGCCGTCGTCTTCGAGGGCGCCACCCTCACCTACGCCGAGCTCGACCGCCGCTCGGCCGCCGTCGCGCGCGGGCTGCGCGAGCGCGGCGCGGGGAAGGTCGTGGCCGTCGCGATCCCGCGCTCGGCGGAGCTGGTCGTGGCGCTGCTGGGCGTGCTGCGCTCCGGGGCCGCGTACCTGCCGCTGGACCTGGACTACCCGGCCGACCGGGTCGAGTTCATGCTCGCCGACTCGGGCGCGGACGTCGTGCTGCGCCAGGAGGACTGCCTCGGTGAGAACTGCCAGGGGGAGGACCGCCAGGGGGAGGACCGCGGCGCCGACCTGCCCGCCCCCGCCCCCGACGACCCGGCGTACCTGATCTACACCTCCGGCTCCACCGGACGGCCCAAGGGCGTCGTCGTCGCGCACCGCGCCATCGTCAACCGGCTGGCCTGGATGCAGGACCACTACGGGCTGGCCGCCGACGACCGGGTGCTGCAGAAGACCCCGTCCAGCTTCGACGTGTCGGTGTGGGAGTTCTTCTGGCCGCTGTGCGAGGGCGCGGCGGTCGTGCTCGCCCGCCCGGACGGCCACCGCGACCCCGCCCACCTCGTGGACCTGGTGCGGGAGCAGGGGATCACCACGCTGCACTTCGTGCCGTCGATGCTCGCCGCGTTCCTCGGCGTGCCCGAGGTCGCCGACGACCCGGCGTGGGCGCGCAGCCTGCGCCGGGCGTTCAGCAGCGGCGAGGCGCTGACCGGGGACGTCGCGGGCCGCTGGCGCGCGCTCACCGGCGTGCCGCTGCACAACCTGTACGGGCCGACCGAGGCCGCCGTCGACGTCACCTGGTACCCGTTCCGGGGCGAGGCGGACCTGGCCGTGCCGATCGGCTTCCCGGTGTGGAACACCGGTCTGCACGTGCTGGACCCGCTGCTGCGCCAGGTCCCGGCCGGGGTGCCGGGGGAGCTCTACCTGTCCGGCGCGCAGCTCGCGCTCGGCTACCACGGCCGGTTCGCGCTGACCGCGGAGCGGTTCGTCGCCTCCCCGTTCGGCGAGCCGGGGCAGCGGATGTACCGCACCGGCGACCTCGTCGTGCGCCGCCCGGACGGCGCGCTGGTGTACCTGGGCCGCACCGACCGGCAGGTCAAGGTGCGCGGCAACCGCGTCGAGCCGGGCGAGGTGGAGGCCGCGCTCGCCGCGCTGCCCGGCGTCGCCCGCGCCGCCGTCATCGCGCGGGACAACCAGCTCCTGGGCTACGTCACGCCCGCGACCGCCGACGTGACCGCGCTGCGCGACGCGCTGTCCCGCGCCCTGCCCGCCGCCATGACCCCGCACGCCCTGGTCGCGCTGGACGACTTCCCGCTGTCCCCCAGCGGGAAGCTCGACCAGAACGCCCTGCCCGACCCCGCGCGGACCGCCGCCCAGCCGGGGGACGACCGGCCAGGCAGGGCCGCCGCGACGGAGCGGGAGGAGTTGCTGTGCGGGATCGTCGCCGACGTCCTCGGCCTGCCCGCCGTCGGCCCCGACGACGACTTCTTCGCGCTGGGCGGGGACAGCATCACGTCCATCGCCGTCTCCACCCGCGCCCGCCGCGCCGGGGTGGGGGTCAGCCCGCGCGACGTCTTCGCGCACCGCACGGTCGCCGCCCTTGCCGCGCTGGAGGACGTCGTCGACGCGCGCGCCGACGACCGCCCGCTGCTGGAGCTGACCGACGCCCAGCGCGCCGCGCTGCCCCCGCACGAGGACGCCTGGCCGCTGTCCCCGCTGCAGGAAGGGCTGTTCTTCCACTCCAGCTACGACACCGGCGCGCTCGACGTCTACCTGTCCCAGGAGGTCATGGACTTCACCGGCCGGGTCGACGCCGACCGGCTGCGCGCGGCGGGCAGGCTCCTGCTGCGCCGCAACCCCAGCCTGCGCGCGGGCTTCACCAGCGACGGCGTGCCGCAGCCGGTGCAGTTCATCGCGCCGGACCTGGAGATCCCGCTGCGCGTCGCGGAGATCGGCGGGACCGGGGCGGCCGGGGACGCCGAGGTCGATCAGCTGCTGGCCGCCGACCGGCGCGAGCGGTTCGACCTCGCCGCGCCGCCGCTGGCCCGGTTCCTGCTGCTGCGCCTGCCGGACGGCCGCGACCGGCTCGTCATCACCCACCACCTGGTGCTGTGGGACGGCTGGTCGGCCTGGCTGTTCCTGGAGCAGCTGCTGGAGCTGCTCCGCGACCCGGACGCGGACCTGGTCGAACCGGGCTCGTACCGGGACTACCTGGCGTGGCTGGCCCGCCAGGACCACGACGCGGCGCTCGGCGCGTGGCGCACCGCCCTGTCGGGCCTGGCCGAGCCGACCCTCGTCGCGCCGGTGGACCGCACCCGCGAACCGGTCATCCCCGCCGAGCTGCACGCCGACCTGCCGCAGGAGCTGACCGACCGGCTGCGCGCCCTGTCCCGCGCCCACGGCGTCACCGCGAACGCCGTGCACAACACCGCGTGGGCGCTCGTGCTGGCCGCCCAGGTCGGCCGGGACGACGTGGTGTTCGGCACCGCCGTCGCCGGGCGCCCCGTGGAGGTGGACGGGGTCGAGAGCACCATCGGCATGTTCCTCAACACCATCCCCACCCGCGTCGCCGTCGACCCGCGCGAGAGCGTGCTGGACCTGCTGGTCCGGGTGCAGGCCGAGCGCACCGCGCTGATGTCCTACGAGCACGTGGGCCTGGGCGAGATCCAACGGGAGGCCGGGCACCGGCAGCTGTTCGACACCCTGTTCGTGCTGCGCACCGGCGACGGCGACGACCGCTCCGCCGCGCTGGCCGCCCGGCACGGCGTCACCGGTGTGTCCAACGTGGACGGAACGCACTTCCCGCTCACCCTGATCATCACGCCCGGCCGCACCACGCGGGTCACCCTGGCCTCGCGCCCCGACCTGGTCGACGCCGACCACGCGCGGGCCCTGCTCGACCGCTACACCACCGCGCTGGAGCGCCTGGTCACCCGGCCGGACGCGCTGCTGGGCGCGATCGACGTGCTGCCCGACGCCGAGCGCGCCGCGCTCGCCGCCGAGTGGGGCGCCAGCGCCAACCCGGTGCCCGACCGCACCATCGCCGACCTGCTCGCCGAGCAGGCCGAGCGCACGCCCGACGAGACCGCGCTGGTGTTCGGCGACCTGCGGCTGACCTACGCGGACCTGCAAGCCCGCGTGGACCGACTGGCGTCCGTGCTCGTCGCGCGGGGCGCCGGGCCGGAGCGGGTGGTCGCGCTCGCCCTGCCGCGCGGCGTGGACGTGGTCGTGGCGCTGTTCGCGGTGCTGCGCACCGGGGCCGCGTACCTGCCGCTCGACCTGGACCACCCGGCCGACCGGCTGCGCCTGATGATCGCCGACACCGACCCGCTGTGCGTGCTGTCCACCGCGTCGGTCGGCCTGGTGGACGACGCGCTGCTCGTCGAGGACCTGCCGGACGCGCCGGAAGTCGTGGACTGGCCCCGGTTCTCGCTCGACCACCCGGCGTACGTCATCTACACCTCCGGCTCCACCGGAAGGCCCAAGGGCGTCGTCACCCCGTACCGGGGCCTGACGAACATGCAGCTCAACCACCAGCGCGCGATCTTCGCCCCGGCCATCGCCTCGGCGGGCGGCAGGCGGCTGCGGGTGGCCCACACCGTGTCGTTCGCCTTCGACATGTCGTGGGAGGAGCTGCTGTGGCTGGTGGAGGGCCACGAGGTGCACGTGTGCGACGAGGAGCTGCGCCGCGACGCCGCCGCGCTGGTCGCCTACTGCGACGAGCACCGGATCGACGTGGTCAACGTGACCCCGACCTACGCGCAGCTGCTCATCGAGGAGGGCCTGCTGGCCGGGCACGTCCCGCCGCTGGTGCTGCTCGGCGGCGAGGCGGTGCCGGACTCGGTGTGGCAGCGCCTGCGCGACACCCCCGGCACCTCCGGCTACAACCTGTACGGCCCCACCGAGTACACGATCAACACCCTCGGTGCGTCCACGGAGGACAGCGCGACCTCCACCGTGGGCCGGGCGATCTGGAACACCCGCGCCTACGTGCTCGACGCCCGCCTGCGGCCCGCGCCGCCCGGCGCGCCCGGTGAGCTGTACATCGCGGGCATCGGCCTGGCGCGCGGCTACCACGACCGGTTCGGCCTCACCGCGTCCCGCTTCGTCGCCGACCCGTTCGGCGAGCCCGGCGAGCGCATGTACCGCACCGGCGACCTGGTCCGCGCCCGCCCCGACGGGAACCTGGACTTCCTCGGCCGCACCGACGACCAGGTCAAGATCCGGGGCTACCGGGTCGAGCTGGGCGAGGTCACCTCGGCGCTCGCCGCGCTCCCCGGCGTCACGCACGCCGCCGTGGTCGTGGACGCCGGACCGGGCGGGGTGAAGCGGCTCATCGGCTACGTCGTGTCCGAAGCGGACACCGCGCGGCTGCGCGAGTCGCTCAAGTCCGGCCTGCCCGACTACATGGTGCCCGCCGCCGTCATGGCCGTGGACGCGCTGCCGCTGACCGTCAACGGCAAGCTCGACACCCGCGCCCTGCCCAAGCCCGTCGTCACCGGCGGGGCCGCCTCCCGCGAGCCGGCGAACGAGCCGGAGCGCGTGCTGCGCGAGCTGTTCGCCGACCTGCTCGGCGTGCCCGAGGCGGGCGTGGAGGACGGCTTCTTCGACCTCGGCGGGCACTCGCTGCTGGCCACCAGGCTGGTCAGCCGGGCCCGCACCGCGCTCGGCGTCGAGCTGTCGATCCGCGACCTGTTCGACGCCCCCACCCCCGCCCTGCTCGCCGCCCGCGCGAGCGGCGGCGCCCCGGCCAGGCCACCGCTGCGCCCCGCGCGCTGGCCGGACGGGCGGCCCGACGAGCTGCCGCTCTCCCACGCGCAGCAGCGGCTCTGGCTCATCCAGCAGATGGAGGGCACCTCCGCCGCGTACAACTTCCCGCTGGTCTTCCGGCTGCGCGGCGAGCTGGACGTGGCCGCGCTGCGCGGCGCGTTCCGGCTGCTCACCGACCGGCACGAGGCGCTGCGCACGGTCTTCGGCGAGCGCGACGGCGTGCCGTTCCAGCGGGTGCTGACCGACGTCGACCCGGTCTTCCGCAGCGTGGAGGCCACCGGGGCGCAGGCCGCCGACCTGGTCCGCGCCGAGGTGGGCAGGCCGTTCGACCTGGAGCGCGAACTGCCGATGCGGGTCACGGTCGCGCGCCTGGCCCAGGACGAGCACCTCGTCGTCGTGCTGCTGCACCACATCACCACCGACGAGTGGTCGGACCGGCCGTTCCTGCGCGACCTCGCCGAGTGCTACCGGGCGCTGCGCGCGGGAGAGGAGCCCGACCTGCCCGCGTTCCCCGTGCAGTACGCGGACTACGCGCTGTGGCAGCGGGAACTCCTGGGCGTCGTCGGCGACGAGCAGCTCGCGCACTGGGAGCGCGCGCTCGCCGGGCTGCCCGAGGAGCTGGAGCTCCCGGTCGACCGGCCCCGGCCCGCGCGCCCGACGTTCCGGGGCGCTGACCTGGAGGTGGAGTTCCCGGCCGAGGTGGTCGCCGGGGTGCGCGGGATCGCCCAGGAGACCGGGGCCAGCGCGTTCATGGTCCTGCAGGCCGCCGTGGCCGCGCTGCTCGGCGCGCTCGGCGCGGGCGAGGACATCCCGCTCGGCGCGCCGATCGCCGGGCGCACCGACGAGGCGCTCGACGACCTGGTCGGGTTCTTCGTCAACACGCTGGTGCTGCGCGCGGACCTGACCGGCGACCCGAGCTTCACCGAGCTGGTCGGCCGGGTGCGGGAGACCTCGCTGGCCGCGTTCTCGCACCAGGACGTGCCGTTCGAGGCCGTGGTCGACCGGGTCAACCCGGTCCGCTCGGCCGCGCGCAACCCGCTGTTCCAGGTCATGGTGGGCTACCACAACCGGGGCGCCGAGGAGTTCGCGCTCGACGGGCTGGCCGTCGAGTGGCAGGCGCACGAGACCGGGACCGCCAAGTTCGACCTGGTGTTCAGCTTCACCGACCGGGCGGGCGGCCCGATCGGCTGCCGCGTCGAGTACGCCACCGACCTGTTCGACGCGGCCACCGCGCAGCGGCTCGCCCAGCGGCTGACCCGGCTGCTCGCGACCGTCGTCGCCGACCCCGGCGCGCCGGTCGGCGCGGTCGACCTGCTCGCCGACGACGAGCGGCAGCTGGTGCTGCGCGAGTTCAACGACACCGCGCGGGACGTGCCGGAGCTGACGTTCACCGAGCTGTTCGCCCGGGTCGTGGCGCGCAGGCCGGACGAGGTCGCGGTGGTCGACCGGGCCCGCTCGGAGAGCTACGCCCGGCTCGACGCCCGCTCCAACCGGATCGCCCGGCTGCTGGCGGCGCGGGGCGTGCGGCGCGAGTCGGTGGTGGGCGTGGCCGTGCCGAAGTCGGTGGAGATGGTCGCGACCGTGCTGGCGGTGCTCAAGCTCGGGGCCGCCTACCTGCCGCTGGAGCTGTCGAACCCGGCGGACCGGATCGCCTACGTGGTCGAGGACTCCGGGGCCGAGCTGGTGGTGGCGACCAGCGAGGTGGTGGTGCCCGGCGCGGTGCCCAGGCTGGACCTGGACGCGGTCGCCGACGAGCTGGCGGCGGCCGACGAGTCCACTGTGGACTGCGGTCCCGCCTCGCTCGACTCGGCCATGTACGTCATCTACACCTCCGGCTCCACCGGGCGGCCGAAGGGCGTGGTGGTCCCGCACGAGGGCATCGCCAGCCTCGCGGCCACCGCGATCGACCGGATGGGCCTGACCGAGGACAGCCGGGTGCTCCAGTTCGCCTCGGTCGGCTTCGACGTCGCGGTGTTCGAGCTGACCATGGCGCTGTGCGTCGGCGGCAGGCTCGTGCTCGCGCCCGACGAGGTGCGCGTCGCCGGTCCCGCGCTCACGGACTTCCTGCGGGACCGGCGGATCACGCACATGGTGCTGCCGCCGTCCCTGGTGTCCGCGCTGCCCGCCGACTGCGAGCTGCCCGACGGCTCGACGATCCTGGTGGGCACCGAGACCGTGCCGCCGGACCTGATCGGCCGCTGGGCCGGTCGGCTGAACCTGCTCGCCGCGTACGGGCTCACCGAGGCCACGGTGAACTCCACGCTGTGGCGCGCCGTTCCCGGTTGGGGTGGCGCGGTGCCGATCGGCGTGCCCGACCCGAACACCACCGTCCACGTGCTCGATTCCCGGCTGCGGCCGGTGCCACCCGGCGTGGTGGGGGAGCTGTACGTGTCCGGGCGCGGCCTGGCGCGCGGCTACCTCGGCCGCCCCGACCTGACCGCGTCCCGGTTCGTGGCCTCGCCGTTCGGCCCGCCCGGCGCGCGGATGTACCGGACCGGCGACCGGGCGCGGTGGCGCGCGGACGGGAACGTGGACTTCCTCGGCCGGGTCGACACCCAGGTCAAGATCCGCGGCTTCCGGGTCGAGCTGGGCGAGGTGGAGGCGGTGCTCGCGGGCGCCGAGGGCGTCGCCCAGTCCGCCGTGGTGGCCGACCGCGAGGGTGAGATCACCAGGCTGGTCGGGTACGTCGTCCCGGTTTCCGGCGAGGTCGAGCTCGACCCGTCCGGGCTGCGGTCGCGCGTCGCGGAACGCCTGCCGGAGCACATGGTCCCGGCCGCCGTCGTGGTCCTGCCCGGCCCGCTCCCGCTGACCCCCAACGGGAAGCTGGACCGGCGCGCGCTGCCGCGCCCGGACTGGTCGGCCCTCGCGGGCGACGACCGGCCGAGCACGCCGGAGCAGAAGGCGGTGGCGGAGCTGTTCGCCGAGGTGCTGGGCGTCTCGCCGGGCGCGCACGACAGCTTCTTCGAGCTGGGCGGGCACTCGATGGCGTCCATGCGGCTGGTCGGGCGCATCCGCGCGGTGTTCGGGGTCGATCTGGCGCTGCGGGACGTGTTCGACTCGCCGACCGTGGCCGGGCTCGCGGGCAGGCTCAGCGGCGCGGTGTCCGAGCGGCCGAGGCTGCGGCGGATCGAGCGGCCGGTGGAGCTGCCGATGTCGGCGGTGCAGCGGGCGAGGTGGGCCACCCGAGGCGGGTGGGACCACGCGCTGGCGCTGCGCGGGACCTTCGACGCGGGCGCGCTCGCCGCGGCGTGGGGGGACGTGGTCGCCAGGCACGAGCCGCTGCGGGTGGTGCTGGACGGCCGGGTGCAGCGCCCGGCGCCCGCGCCCGAGCTGGAAACCGTTGTGGTGCGGGAACTCGACGCGGCGCTGTCGGGGTTCGCCCGCGAGGAGGTCGACCTGCTGGCCGGACCGCCCGCGCGCGCCCGGCTGGTGGTGGCGGGGGAGCGGCAGGCGCTGCTGCTGACCATGCACTACCTGGCCGTGGACGAGTGGTCGGTGGTCCCGCTGGTCCGGGATCTCGTCAGCGCTTACCGGGCAAGGGTTTCCGGCTCCGCGCCGACGTGGTCGGAGCTGCCGGTCGGGTACGCGGACTACGCGCTGTGGTCGGCCGAGGTCGCGGAGGTGGTGGGGGAGCGGCAGCGGGCGTTCTGGCGCGACGCGCTCCGCGACCTGCCCAGGCTCGAACTCCCCTACGCGGGAACGGCTCCCGGCCCGCGCTACGCGGCCGACGTGGTGCCGTTCGAGCTGCCCGCCTCGCTGCACGAGGCGATCGGCGCGGTGGCGTCGGCGACCGGGACGAGCCTGTTCATGGTGGTGCAGGCGGCGCTGGCGGTGGCGCTGTCCGAGCACGGCGCGGACGTGCCGATCGGCGCGCTGGTCGCCGGGCGGACCGAGGAGGCGCTGGCCGACGTGGTCGGGTCGTTCTTCACACCCGTGGTGCTGCGCACCGACGTGGCCGGGTCGCCGACCTGGGCCGAGCTGCTGGCGCGGGTGCGGGAGGCGGACCTGGCGGCGTTCGACCACGCCGACGTGCTGCCCGGCGCGGACCCGCAGGTCGTGGTCGTGCACCACGAGCGGGCGGCGCTCGGCGGCGAGCTGGGCGAGCTGGTCGCGGTGCCGACCGGGAGCACGACGGCGGAGCTGACGCTCAGCTTCTACGAACCCAGGGGCGGCGGAGCCGTGCCCTGCTACCTGGTGTACGCGGTGGACCTGTTCGAGCGGGCCACGGTGGAGCGGTGGGCCGAGCGGTTGCGCGCCGAGCTGGACGCGCTGGTCGGCGACCTTGACGGGAGGATCGACGCATGAGCAATCCGTTCGACGACGCCGAGGGCGTCTTCCACGTGCTGGTGAACGCGGAGGGGCAGCACTCGCTGTGGCCCGCGTTCGCGGAGGTGCCCGCGGGCTGGGACCCGGTGTTCGGGCCCGGCGGGCGCGAGGCGTGCGTGGCGTACGTGGAGGAGAACTGGACCGACCTGCGGCCGGTGAGCCTGCGGTGAGGTGAGCGGCCGGGGGCGCTTCCTCGGCGCCCCCGGCCGCCTGCCCCCGCGCTTCGCTAGGCGCAGCTCGCCAGCAGCGCGGGCACCAGCAGGACCAGCACGTTCACCGGCCAGTAGCTGCTCGCCCTGCTCCCGCTGAGCTTGAACAGCACCGCGTTCAGCAGCAGGAACACCAGCAGCACCGGGGTGAGCAGCGACAGCGGCGCCGCGACGTCCGGCGGGTCCGACGGTCCGGGGCCCGCCAGGTCGACCAGCAGCGCGAACCCCCACGCGAGCGGCAGGGCGGAGACCACGCCCAGCACCGCGTTCGCCACCAGCGCGACCGGGAACGGCCAGGCCCTGCGCTTCTCGGTCATCCCCACACCACCACGGTACGACGGATCGGCGTCGACGTGGGGCGGTGTCGGACAACTCCGGTCGGCGTGCCGCCGACCGCCCCGGCCGGGAGCGCGCGCGAAGATCACCACCCCCGCGCGTGCCGCGCCCCACATCGGTTAGCCTCCCCTAAGGAACGAAGGGGAGGTGCGGTGTCCCGGTCGGTGGTGCGGTCACTGGGTCTGCTGCTGGCTCTCGCCGCGCTCGCGCTCGTGGTGGCGCTGAGCCTGTGGGTCGGCACCAAGAGCATCCCGTTCACCCAGACCTGGTCGCTGCTCCAGGCCGATGACGGCTCGGGCGACGCCGCGATCATCCGCGACGTCCGCGTCCCCAGGGCCGCCCTCGGCCTGCTGGCGGGCGTCTCCCTCGGCCTGAGCGGCGCGCTGATGCAGGCCCTCACCCGCAACCCGCTGGCCGACCCCGGCCTGCTGGGCGTGAACATGGGCGCGGCGGCGGCGATCGTCACCGCCATCGCGTTCCTGGGCATCACCTCCGCCTCCGGCTACCTCTGGTTCTCCCTGGCCGGCGCGGCGGTGTCCGCCGTCGCCGTCTACGTCCTCGGCGCGACCGGCCGGGGCACGGTCACCCCGGACCGCCTGGTGCTCAGCGGCGCGGCGCTGACCGCCGTCCTCTACGCCTACACCTCCGCCGTGCTGCTGCTCAACGCCCAGACCTTCCAGTCCTTCCGCTTCTGGAACGTCGGCTCCCTCGCGGGCCGCACCGCCGAGACCGTCTGGCAGATCGCCCCCCTGGTCGTCGCGGGCGTGCTCACCGCGCTGCTGCTGGGCCGCAGCCTCAACGCGCTGGCGCTGGGCGAGAGCACCGGCCGCGCGCTGGGCGCGAGCCCCACCCGCACCCGCGCCCTCGGCGTCGTCGCGATCACCCTCATGGCGGGCGCGGCCACCGCCGCCGCGGGCCCCATCTCGTTCCTGGGCCTGACCGTCCCGCACATCGCCCGCGCCGCCGCGGGCACCGACCAGCGCTGGGTCCTCGCCTACTCGGCGGTCCTGTCCCCGGTCCTGCTCCTGGGCGCCGACGTCGTGGGCCGGGTCGTCATCGCGCCCCAGGAGGTGGAGGTCGGCATCGTGACCGCGCTCCTGGGCGCCCCCGTGTTCATCGCGCTGTGCAGGCGCAGGAAGCTGGCGCAGCTGTGACCCGAGTCCTGCGCGCGGGCCCGCTCTCCACCAGGGTCAGCCCCCGCTCCCTCGCCGTGACCACCGCCCTCGCCGCGCTGGCCCTGGCCGCGACCGTCACCACCCTGGTCACCGGCGACTACCCGCTCACCCCCGTCGAGGTCCTCACCACCTTCCTCGGCCAGGGCGACCCGTTCTCCGACTTCGTCGTGCTCACCCTGCGCCTGCCCAGGCTCCTCACCGGCTTCCTGGTCGGCGCGGCGCTGGCGGCGTCCGGCGCGATCCTGCAGAGCCTGTCCCGCAACCCGCTGGCCAGCCCGGACGTCATCGGCTTCACCCAGGGCGCGGCCACCGGCGCGATCGCCGCCACGGTCGTCTTCCAGGCGAGCATGACCGCCGTCGCCACCTCGGCCGCCGTCACCGGCCTGATCACCTCCGCCGCCGTCTACCTGCTGGCGCTGCGCGGCGGCGTCCAGGGCTTCAGGCTGGTCCTGGTCGGCATCGGCGTCAGCGCGATGATGCTGGCCGCCAACTCGTTCCTGCTCACCCGCACCTCGCTGGAGAGCGCGCTCGCCGCGCAGGCGTGGCTGGTCGGCGGCCTGAACAACCGGGGCTGGGGCCACGTGCAGGTCCTCGCCGCCACCCTCGTGGTCCTGCTCCCGTGCGCGCTCGCGCTGGCCCGCAGGCTGGCCCTGCTGGAGATGGGCGACCTGACCGCGACGGGCCTGGGCGTGCCCGCCGAACCGACCCGGCTCGCGCTCCTGGCGCTCAGCGTCGGACTGGCCGCCGTCGCCACCGCCGCCGCGGGCCCCATCACGTTCGTGGCGCTGGCCGCCCCCCAGCTGGCCCGCCGCCTCACCGGCTCGCCCACCCCGGTCCTGGTCGCGTCCGCCCTCACCGGCGGCCTGCTCCTGCTGCTGGGCGACTTGGCCGTGCAGAAGCTGTTCCCGACCTCACAGCTGCCGGTGGGCATCGCCACCGGGGCCATCGGCGGGCTCTACCTCGTGTGGCTGCTGGCCGCCGAGTGGCGGAAGGGGAGCGGGCGATGACCCGGTTGCGCGGCGAGGACCTGACCCTGGCCTACGACGAGCGCCTGGTGGCGGAGCACCTCGACGTCGCCGTCCCGGACGGCTCGTTCACCGTCATCGTCGGACCCAACGCCTGCGGCAAGTCCACCCTGCTCAAGGCGCTCGCGCGGATGCTCAAGCCCACCTCGGGCACGGTCCTGCTCGACGGCGCGGCGATCTCCTCCTACCGCTCCAAGGAGGTCGCCCGCAGGCTCGGCCTGCTCCCGCAGACCTCCACCGCCCCCGGCGGCATCGTGGTGGAGGAGCTGGTGGCGCGCGGCCGGTACCCGCACCAGCGGCTGCTGCGCCAGTGGTCCGAGGACGACCAGCGGGTGGTCGCCGAGTCGATGCGCCTGACCGGTGTCGCGGAGCTGGCCGACCGGCCGGTGGACGAGCTGTCCGGCGGGCAGCGCCAGCGCGTGTGGCTGGCCATGGCCCTGGCCCAGCAGACCCCGATCCTGCTGCTCGACGAGCCCACCACGTTCCTGGACGTCGCCCACCAGGTCGAGGTGCTCGACCTGTGCGCCGACCTGCACGAGGACGGCGCGCACACCCTCGTCGCGGTGCTGCACGACCTCAACCAGGCCTGCCGCTACGCCACCCACCTGATCGCGATGAGGCCCGGCCGGGGCGTGGTGGCCCAGGGCGACCCGAGCGAGATCGTCACCGCCGAGCTGGTGGAGGACGTGTTCGGGCTGCGCTGCCGGGTCATCCCGGACCCGGAGACGGGGACGCCGCTGGTCGTGCCGCTCAAGCGCGAGCGCAAGGGGCTGGTGAGCGGGGACGCCGCCTGAGGGGCGTTGAGGGCGCTGAGGGTGCCGAGGGCGCTGGGGGCCTTGCCGAGCCGGTGCTGCCCGAGCGCGTCCCGTCGGGCAGGATGGGACCCGACGGGGGAGCACGTCCCCCCAGTCTGAACGTATAGCACACCGGGGGGCTTGCGGCAAGGCCCAGGCCCTGGCGCACAATCACCCGCCGAGGTCGGAACCTGCTGGTGAGGGGCACGTGGCTGCACGAGGGTACGAAGAAGAACTGGACGCCGAGCGCGCCCACGTCGCGGAGCTGTACGCGCGGCTCGACGCCGAGCGCGCCCGCGTCCGGGCCGAGTACGACAACGCCCTGATGGGCAACGGCGGCAACAGCGGCTCGCTCGTGGAGCGCGACACCGAGGTCCGCTCGCTGGGGCGGGAGGTCAAGCGGCTGGACGTGGCCGACAACGGCCTGTGCTTCGGCCGCCTGGACGCGATCACCGGTGAGCGCTCCTACATCGGGCGCATCGGGCTGTACGACAAGGACGACGACTACGAGCCCGCGCTGCTGGACTGGCGCGCGCCCGCCGCCCGGCCGTTCTACGTGGCCACCGCCGCGAACCCGGAGGGGATGCGCCGCCGCAGGCAGTTCCACACCAGGGGCCGCAAGGTCGTCGACTACACCGACGAGGTCCTCGGCCGCCCCGGCGACCAGGAGCGCGGCGACGCGGCGCTGCTGGCGGCGGTCAACGCGCCGCGCGGCGAGGGGATGCGCGACATCGTCGCGACCATCCAGGCCGAGCAGGACCGCATCATCCGGCTGGCGCACGACGGCGTGCTGGTCATCGAGGGCGGTCCGGGCACCGGCAAGACGGTCGTGGCGCTGCACCGCGTCGCGTACCTGATGTACACCCAGCGCGAGCGCATGGAGCGGCACGGCGTGCTGGTCGTCGGGCCGAACCCGGCGTTCCTGAACCACATCGGCCGGGTGCTGCCGTCGCTGGGCGAGTCGGACGTGGTGTTCACGACCACCGGCGGGTTCGTGCCGGGCCTGGTCGTCACCGCCGAGGAGCAGGACCCCGAGGCGGCGCGCGTCAAGGGGTCGCTGAAGTTCCTGGAGGTGCTGGCGGCGGCGGTGGCCGACCGGCAGACGCTGCCCGAGGAACCCCTCGAGGTCCGGATGGGCGGGCACGACCTGCTGCTCGGCCGGGACGTGGTCGAGTGGGCCCGGCAGGAGGCCCGCGACAGCGGCCTCCCGCACAACGAGGCGCGGTCGACGTTCACCGAGATCCTGACCTACGTGCTCACCGAGCGGGCCATCGCCCGGATCGGCAAGGGCTGGCTCACCCGCGACAACAAGGAGGCGTGGGAGCGCACCCGCCGCGAGCTGCTCAAGGAGCTGGCCGACGACGACTCGTTCACCGCGCTCGTCGACCGGTTCTGGCCGAAGCTGACCCCGGCGTCGCTGCTCGCGGGCCTGTACTCGTCGCCGGAGCGGCTGCGCGCGGCGGGCGCCGACGTGGAGCTGCTGCTGCGCGAGCGCGGCAACGCCTGGACCGTGTCGGACGTGCCGCTGCTGGACGAGCTGGTCGACCTGCTCGGGCGCGACAAGGCCGACGACGCGGCGGCCGAGGCGGCGCGCGACCGGGAGGCCAGGTTCGCCGAGGGCGTGCTCGGGATGCTGGTCGAGCGCGCCGACATGATGGACGACGAGGACCACCTGATCGCCTCCGACCTGGTGGACGCCTCCGACCTGGCCGAGCGGTTCGAGGAGCGCGACACCAGGGACCTGGTCGAGCGGGCCTCCGCCGACCGGGACTGGACGTACCGGCACGTCGTCGTGGACGAGGCGCAGGAGCTGTCCGAGATGGACTGGCGGGTGCTCATGCGGCGCTGCCCGAACCGGTCCTTCACCGTCGTCGGCGACCTGGCGCAGCGCCGCTCGCCCGCCGGGGCCGACTCGTGGGGCGCCGTGCTGGACCGCTACGTGCCGGGCCGGTGGGTGTACCGGGAGCTGACGGTGAACTACCGCACCCCGGCCGAGATCATGGCCGTGGCGGCGTCCGTGCTGGCCGGGTTCGCGCCGTCGGTGCGCCCGCCGGAGTCGGTGCGCTCGTGCGGCGTGCCGCCGTGGGCGCGGCGCGTGACGCCCGAGCAGGTCGCCGAGGCGGTCGCCGGGTTCACCCGCGCCGAGGAGGGCCGGGAGGGCACCAGCGTCGTCATCGGCCCGCCGGACGTGCCGGGCGCGGTGGCGGCCTTGGAGACCAAGGGCCTGGAGTACGACGCGGTGCTCGTCGTCGAGCCGGAGCGCATCCTCGCCGACGGCGACCGGGGCGCGGCGGAGCTGTACGTGGCCCTGACCCGCGCGACGCAGCGCTTGGGCGTCCTGCACACCGCCCCGCTGCCACCGTCGCTGTCGGGCCTGGTGGAGGTCGAGGACCCGCTGACCGCGCGGTAGCCGCCGGTCCGCCGCGAAGGCCCGTCCCGGACGCGGGCCGGGCCTTCGCGCGTTCCCGGCGGCGCAAGGCCCTCCCGCCTGTCGAGACGCCCCCGAAGCGGCCGACCGCCCACCCCGCGCGCGCGGCCTACCGTGGAAAGCCGACCCGTCGACGAGTCGGGAGGGGTTCCCCGTGAACAGCGCACGTGCTGGTTTGCGCCGTCGAGACCTGCTGCGCGGGGCCGCCGCGGGCGGCGTCGCCCTGGTCGGGCCACCGGGCCTCGCCGCCGCGCGGGACGGCGAGGCGTCGAACGCCCTCCGGCGGTTCACCGCGACCGAGGGCACCAACATCACCGCCGCCCTCTCCCCGGACGGCCGCACCATCGCCATCGACCTCTACACCCGCATCTGGCTCCTGCCCGCGTCCGGCGGCAGGGCCCGCCCGCTCACCGACCCCGAGCAGGACGCCACCCGCCCGCACTTCTCCCCGGACGGCCGCAGCCTGGTCTTCCAGTCGTACCGCGACGGCAACTTCCACCTGTGGACGATCGGCGTCGACGGCCGCGGTCTGCGCGAGCGCACCTCCGGCGGGAGCGACCACCGCGAACCCCGCTTCTCCCCGGACGGCCGCACCATCGCCTACTCCGGCGACGCGGGCGCGGACGGCTACCGCCTGTGGCTGCTCGACCTGGCCACCGGCCGCACCACCCGCCTCACCACCGGCCCGGACGACGACGGCGAACCCGCGTTCAGCGCCGACGGCCGCCACCTCGTCTGCACCGCAGACGGGGCCGCGATCGACCGGATCACCCTGGACGGCGGAACCCGCACCCGCCTCGTCCAGCCGGTCACCGGCACCCGCGTCCTCGCCCCCGGCCTCACCCCGGACGGCCGCCTGGTGCACACCGCCTTCGCCGGGCCCGCCACCTCCCTCGTCGTCGACGGCCGGGTGGTCGGCGCCGACGAGGACCTGTTCGGCTCCAGCCCGCAGTGGCTCGGCGCGGCCCTGCTGCACACGGCGGACGGCGGCCTGCGCGTCCGCGACCTCACCACCGGGTCCACCCGCGCCATCCCGTTCGAGGCGACCGTCGAGCACGCCCCGCACGTGGACCGCCCCGCGGCCCGCCCGGTCGACCGGAAGTCCGGCCCGGTCAAGGGGATCGCGAGCCCGGTGCTGTCGCCGGACGGCCGCGAGGTCGCGTTCCGCGCGCTCGGCGCGCTCTGGCTGCTGCCCCTGGGCGGCGAGCCGCGCGCGCTCGTGGACGACGGCTCGTTCGCCTCCGACCCCGACTGGGCCCCCGACGGCTCCGCACTGGTCTACACCAGCGACCGCACCGGCACGCCCGCGCTGTGGCGGCACGACCTGGCCACCGGGACCGACACCCGCCTCACCGACCTCCCCGGCGCGCAGCTCACCCCCAGGATCGCCCCGGACGGCGAGCGGATCGCGTTCCAGGACGAGGACGGCGCCACCTGGGTGCTCTCCGGCGGCGTCGCCACGCAGGTCCTGCCCGCGCTGTTCCAACCCGGCCGCCCCACCTGGTCCCCGGACGGCCGCACGCTCGCGCTCGCCGCCGTGAAACCGCTCTCACGCCGCTACCGCGAGGGCGCGAACCAGATCCTCACCGTCGCGCTCGACACCGGCGAGGTCCGCTACGCCGAGCCGCTGCCGGGCAAGTCCCTGTCCACCAGGGGTGACGACGGCCCGGTGTGGTCCCCGGACGGCCGGTGGCTGGCGTTCGTCGTGGAGAGCGCGCTGTGGGTCGTCCCGGTCGACGCGCGCGGCGCGCTCACCGGCGACCCGCGCCGGATCTCGGCCGGACCGGCGGACGCGCCGTCGTGGAGCGGCGACTCGAAGTCGTTGCTGCACCTGGAGAACGGCGTCCTGGTGCGCACCGGCCTCGACGGCCGCGCCCGCCGCTCCCGCGTCCCGCTCACCTGGTCAAGGCCCCGCGCCGAGGGCCGCAAGGTGCTGCGCGCCGGAGCGCTGTGGGACGGCCGCGCGAGCACCCCGCGCCGCGACGCGGACGTGCTCATCAACGGCGACCGCGTCGAGTCCGTGCACGACCGCCGCGCCTGGCCGGGCCTGGAGGTCGTGGACGCCTCCCGGTTCACCGTGCTGCCCGGCCTGGTCGACGCCCACAACCACTGGCACCTGCGCGGCAGGCAGTGGGGCGACCGGCAGGGCAGGTTGTGGCTGGCCTACGGCATCACCACCACCCGCTCGCCCGGCGACCCGGCCTACCAGATGGTCGAGACCAGGGAGGCCCTCGACGCGGGCAAGCGGATCGGCCCGCGCTACCTGGCCACCGGCGAGGCCGTCGACGGCAGCCGGGTGTACTACAACTTCATGCGCCCCACGACCAGCCCCGAGCAGGTCGACCTTGAGCTGTCGCGCGCGATCGCGCTGGAGTACGACCTGGTGAAGACCTACGTCCGCCTCCCGGTCGCCGCCCAGCGCCGCGCCGTCCGGCTCGCCCACCGCGCCGGGCTGCCGCTCACCTCCCACTACCTGTACCCGGCGGTCGGGATCGGCATGGACGGCATGGAGCACGTCGGCGCCACCAACCGCCTCGGCTACTCGCACACCAACACCCGCCTCGGCCGCGCCTACCGGGACGTGACGGGCCTGTTCGCCGCCTCCGGCATGTCGATCACCACGACCCTGTTCCCGGCGGCGGTCCTGCACGGGGAGGACCGGTCCCTGGTGCGCGACCCCAGGACCGCCGCGCTGTTCCCGCCGTGGGAGTACGCGCGGTTCGAGCAGGAGGCCGAGGGCTACGCCCAGGACACCCCGGCCAACCGGCAGACCAGGGAGGTCCTGCGCGGCAACGCCCAGACGCTGCTCGCCGTGCACCGGGGCGGAGGGCTGGTGCTGGGCGGCACGGACGCGCCGCTGGACAAGGTCGCGGTCGGGCTGCACCAGAACCTGCGCGGCCTGGTCGCGCACGGCTTCACCCCGCACGAGGCGCTCACGACGGTGACCGCCAACCCGGCCCGCTGGCTGGGGCTGGCCGACCGGATCGGCGTGGTGAGACCGGGGGCGTGGGCGGATCTCGTCGCCGTGGAAGGAGATCCGCTGCGCGACATCACCGCGGCCGCGAACACCCGGCTCGTGGTGACCGGCGGGGTGGTGCGCACCCCGGAGGAGCTGATCGGGCCGTTCGCGGGCGCCCGGCCGGCGTCGACCGGGACGACCGGGCTGGGCGCGCCGCTGCCCAGCGCGGACCCGGACCTGTTCTGGTGGCACGGGGAACCGGAGTCGGCGGCGCACGTGTGCCACTGACGCCGACCGGTGCGGCCCGGCCGCACCGGGTCAGGCCGCCGGACCCAGCAGGAAACCGCCGTCGGCCACGAACTCCGAGCCCGTCGCGAACCGCGCCCGGTCCGAGGCCGCGAACAGCACGAAGTCCGCGATCTCCGCCACGTCCGCCCGGCGCGGGACGGGGAAGTCGTCCACCGGCACCAGCTCCACGCCGTCCGGCCCGTACGCCAGCGGGGTCTCGATGATGCCGGGGTGGACCGCGTTGACCCGGATGCCGTCACCGGCCAGCTCCACCGCCGCCGCGCGCAGCAGGCCGCGCAGCGCCCACTTGCTGCTGCTGTAGGCGACCAGCCCCGGCGCGGCGGCCAGGCCCGCGATCGAGTTCACGTTCACGATCGACCCGCCGCCCGCCCGCCGCATCGACGGGGCCACCGCGCGGACGCCCAGGAGCGCGCCGGTGAGGTTGACGTCGAGCACCTGGCGGAAGTCCTCCAGCGGGATGGACTCGGTGGTGCCGGTGCGCAGGTGGGCGGCGTTGTTGACCAGGACGTCGACCGGGCCGAAGCGCTCCTCGGCGCGGGTGACGGCCTCGGTCCAGTCGGACTCGCTGGTGACGTCGAGCCGCACGCCCAGCGCCGGGCCGTCGAGCGCGGCGGCCAGCTCGTCGAAGCCGGTCCTGGCCGCGACGACGGTGTTCGCGCCCGCCGCGGCGAACCCCGCGCACAGCTCGGCGCCGAGCGCGCCGGTCGCGCCGGTGACGAGGACGGTCTTGCCGGTGAAGTCGTGCACGGCGAACTCCTTGGTGCGCAAGGGTGTGGCGGGATTCAGCGGACGTCGTCGGCGTCGGTGGAGCCTGCCAGCTCGCGGCCCGCCTCCAGCGCCGCGAGGCGGTCGCGCAGGGCGGCGGTGGCGAGGGCGTAGGCGTCCGAGCCCAGCGTCAGGCGCAGCGGCGCATCGGCGCGGTCGGCGGAGTCGACGATCGCCGCGGCGATCTTGACCGGGTCGCCGGGCGTGGGCAGGGGCGGCAGCTCGCCCGCGACGACGCGGCGCAGCTGCCCGGAGGGGCCGTCGGCGTACTCGGGCAGCGGCGCCCCGAAGACCGCGCTGCCACCGCCGAAGTTGGTGCGGGCCAGGCCGGGCTCGACGATCGTCACGCCGATGCCGAACGGCGCCAGGTCGGACGCGGTGGACTCCCAGAAGCCCTCGATGCCCCACTTGGTGGCGTGGTAGAGGCTCATGGCGGGGAAGGTGATCTGGCCGCCGACGCTGGCGATCTGGAAGATCCGGCCGCCGCCCTGGCGGCGCAGGTGCGGCACGACCGCGCGGCCGAGCTGGATGGACGCGGTGAGGTTCGTGGCGACCTGCCGGTCGATCTGCTCGTCGGACAGCTCCTCGACCGCCCCGAACAGGCCGTAGCCCGCGTTGGACACGACGACGTCGATCCGGCCCAGCTCGGCGAACGCGCGGTCCACGACCTCGCGCTGGCGGGCGGTGTCGGTGACGTCGAGCGCGGCGCGCCAGAGCCGGTCGCCGTGCTCGGCGGCCAGGTCGTCCAGGGCCTCCGGTCGGCGCGCGGTGGCGGCGACCCGCTCGCCGCGCGCCAGGAGCAGCGCGGTCAGCTCGCGGCCGAAGCCGGAGGACGTGCCGGTGATGAACCAGGTGCGGGTCATGGTGTGCGCTCCTCGGTAGGTAACTAACTAGGTACATTCCTACACGGTGCGGACGCGGATGTAAACACCTGGTTGGTTATGTACGATCGGCCCATGCCACCTGACGCGACCGAGACCAAGCGCCGGCTCATGGCCGCGGCGATCGAGGAGTTCGCCCGGTACGGGCTCGCGGGCGCCCGCGTCGACCGCATCGCCGAGACCGCGTCGGCGAACAAGCGGTCGATCTACATGCACTTCGGCGCGAAGGAGGAGCTGTTCGACCTGGTCGTCGCCGAGACCATGACCGAGCTGGCGCGGGCGGTGGTGATCGACGCGACCGACCTGCCCCGCTACGCGGCCGAGCTGTTCGACCGCCTGGAAGAACGCCCGCAGGTGCGGCGGCTCTACCTGTGGGCGGGCCTGGAGCGGCAGCGCCCGGTGGACGCGGAGGTCGCCGAGTACCGCCGCAACGTCGCCGCCATCGCGGCCGAGCAGGCGGCGGGGCGGGTGCGCGCGGACATCCCGGCGGTGGAGCTGATGGCGATGGTGATCGCGCTGGTCATCAGCTGGGACACCGCGTCCTGGTCGCTGAAGTCCCTGGGGGAGGAGGCGGGCGCGCAGGCTGCGGACCGGAGCGCGGCGGTGTCGGCGGCGGTGGCGGGGCTGATCCGGCCGGTGTGAGGACCCTCGGCCTGCTCCCGGCGGGGTGGTGAGCGGGCCAGGGCGCGGTCACCGGGACTGTCGGACCCGCCGGGTACGGTGCCCGCGCACCGAGGCGGGGGAGTGGGCAGTGGACGTCGGGGAAGTCGTGGACCGGTTGTTCGAGCGGTTCGCCGCCGGGCGGTTCGGCGCCATCGTCACGGTGCAGGACCGCGAGTCCGAGGACCGCTGGGTGCAGCTGTGCGACAACTCGATCAACCTGCCCCACCCCGCCGATGTCCCGCCCGACGAGCTCCTCGAACCGCTCGACCTGTTCGGCGACCTGCCGTGGGAGGTCGAGAGCTGGGAGCCGAACAGCTACGCCACGATCGACTGGGGACCGGTCGGCGACGACGGGGAGACCGCCGCGATGGCTGCTGCCCTGAAGGGCGCCCTGGAGCGGGTGCTGGTCCACCTCGGGCTGCCCGCAGACTCGGAGCGCTGGGTGGTCACGGAGGGGTGACCCCGTCCGCGACCTCGTACGAGCGGACGGAGAGGCGCAGTTCGTCGTTGGGCGGCGCGAAGTCGATGGTCAGAGCTTCGAGCACCGTGCCGATCGGCGGGTAGTCCGGCTCGGTCACCGCCGTCCCGCCCTCGCCCAGCATGATGAAGTCGATGAACGCCGCGACCTCGCTGGCGGGCTCGATCACGGAGGCCTCCACGCCGAACCGCCCCCGGTGACCGGTGACCACGCAGCGCACCACCTGGAACTGCCCCAGCCCGCTGAGCTCCCAGAGCTCCTCCACGGGCCTGGAGAAGAGCTTCGCCCGCGCCCGGCTGCCACTCCCCGTCGTCGGGCCGTCGCCAGGCGGTGGGGCGCCCGCGGCGGAGGCGCCACCCCGGCTCACGGGGTCCACCGCACGGCCTGCTTGCCCGCTGCCCCCACGACGTGCCCCACGATCATCCCGCCGCCCGCCCCCGAAGCCACCGAACCCGTCGTGCCGGACGGCGCAGGCAGCGTCGTCACGCCGCCCGCCGAGCCCCAGCGCACCGCGACCTCCGCCGCTGCGCCACCGGCCTGGCCGAACGCGCCGCCTGCCCCGTCCAACCCGGTCACCGACCCGTCCGTGCGCCCCGGCGGCAGCGGCAGCTCCACCGGCGTCCCGTCCGCCGCCCACGCGACCGGCCGGGACGCCTCGCCCTGGTCCTGCGCCCAGCTGCCCACCGACCGGCCCGACGCGTCCACGTCCGCCACCACCGCCGCGGTCCAGCCCGGTCCGCCGCGCAGCTCCACGACCGAACCGCCCGCGCCCCACCGGAAAGCCCGCAGGGCGAACTCCGCGTCCCGGTGGCTCGCCACCACGTGCTCGCCGTCGATCCCGGCCGTGCGCAGGTAGTCCTGGCTGGTCACCCCGAGGTCGGTCGCCACGCCCGCCGCGTCCCAGCGCATCGCGCGGTACCGCCCGTCCGCCCCCAGCGCCGCCCCGGACACGTTCCCGGCCTCGTCCACCGACGTCGCCCGGCTGTCCCGCGTCCCCAACCCCGGCAGCACCCGCAGCGCCCCCGAGGTGTCCCAGGTGGCGGCGTGCGTGACCCCGCTGCCGTCCGTGGTGTTCCCGACCGCGAGACCCGCGCCGTTCACCGCGTCCACCGTGCTCTGCCCGCCACCGGCGATCTGCGGCAGCCGCACCACCCGCCCGTCCGCCTCCCACCGCACGGCGTTCACCCACGTCCCGCGCACGTTCAGCACGCCCGCGCCGCTCGCGTCCACGCCGACCGGGAACGACCGCGACACCGGCACCGGCGGGAACTCGCGCACCGAACCGCCGGCCCAGCGCACCACCACCCGCGCCCCGTCCGCCCGGACCGCCCAGCCCAGCGCGACCCCGGAACCGTTGACCACCACCGCTTCCGCGTCCCGACCGGGGGTGAGCGGGGCGAGGACCTCGAAGCCCGAGGGGGCCGCCACCGCCGGTGTCGCCGAGGTTGCCAGGACAGCCGCCACGACGACCGCCGCACCGCGGAGTCTGCTGCTCAACTCGTCCTCCCGCTGCCGCACCGGGGACTCCGGTCCGGAACCCCCACGACACCCACCCTGGCGCAGCGCGGTGGTGACGGGAAGAGGGAGCGGCGCAGGGTGCCCGAAGGCTCGCGCGCGCGTGCGGAAAAGGGCGCCGGGCGTCGGTGCGGAATATCCCGGCACGACACGGGACAGCGCGGGACGGCGCGGGAGAAGGGGCCGGAGACGGACCCACCGGGCTCGGGGAAGGTTTGGCAACCACCCGGTCGGTCCGCCTCCGGCGAACCCCGCCCCCCGGTTCCGACTCCACGCCGTCGGCCCTGGGACGGGGACGTTCAGCGAACGGGACGGCCACTCCACCTGCCGTTCCGCTCGCTTCGAGGGTGACAACGGCGGGGTGGGGGCGGACCTGAGGGCTTCACCCGACCGACCGGGCGAAGATCGCGGCGGAACGGGGTGAAAAGGTGCGCGGGAAAAGCGCGCGGTGCTATACATGACGATTGCGCGTTGTTTTCCAACAATCGCTTGAACGTCCTTGAAGAATTATAGCACAAGGGGGCAAGAGTGGTTCGGTCGAATTCGCCGGAAACGGGAAAAGCGCAGGTGGGCGACCCTTCGGTGGAACTGGCCGCGGAGCGCGCGAGGTCCGCCGAGCGGTACCGGCGGCTGGACGCCGAGCGAGCCGAGACCCGGCGCCGCCTGGACGCCGTGCTCGCCGACCACACCGACCTGCCGTGGCAGCGCGAGGTGGCCGTCCGCACCCTCACCGACCGGCTCGCCGGGCTGACCGCGGCCGACAGCGGGTTGTGCTTCGGGCGCACCGACCACGCGGACGGCGGGACCACGTACGTCGGGCGCACCGGCCTGGCCGACGAGGAGCAGGGCACGCTGCTCGTGGACTGGCGCGCCCCCGCCGCCCGGCCGTTCTACACCGCGACCGGCGCGCGCCCCGAGGGCGTCACCCGGCGGCGGCACTTCCACGGCAGGGGGCGGGTGCTGGAGGAGTTCCACGACGACGAGCTGGGAGCCGACCGGTCCTCGCTGCTGCGCGCGCTGGCCGCGCCCAGGGACGGCGGGATGCGCGACATCGTCGCGACCATCCAGGCCGAGCAGGACGAGGTGATCCGGTCGGAGCACCGGGGCGTGCTGGTGGTCGAGGGTGGTCCGGGCACCGGCAAGACCGCCGTGGCGCTGCACCGCACCGCGTACCTGCTCCACACCCACCGCGACCGGCTGTCGCGCTCCGGCGTGCTGCTGGTCGGCCCGAACCCGCTGTTCCTGCGGCACGTCGGGCGGGTGCTGCCGTCCCTCGGGGAGAACGACGTCGTGTTCGCCACGCCCGGCGAGCTGTTCCCCGGCGTGGTCGCGGTGGCCGAGGACGAGCCCGCGGTGCGCGGCCTGAAGGGCGGGCTGGGGGTGCTGGACGTGCTGCGCGAGGCCGTGGCCGACCGCCAGGAGCTGCCGGACGACCCGCTGCCGGTGGAGCTGGAGGACGTCACCGTGTCCGTGACCGCCGCCGTGGCGGAGGTGGCGCGCGCCCGGACCCGCGAGCTGGGGCTGCGGCACAACGCGGCCAGGTCGGCGTTCCACCGGCACCTGGCCGAGGCGCTGGTCGAGCCCGCCGTGGCGCTGATCGGCTTCGACTGGCCGGAGCTGGTCGCCGACGTGCGCCGGGAGCTGCGCGCCCACCCGGCGGTGCGCGCGGCGGCGGACCTGCTGTGGCCGGAACTGACGCCGCAGCGCCTGCTCGCGGACTTCTGCGCTGGCCGCTGCCTGGCGCTCGGGTACCCGGAGCTGCACCGGGAGCGCGGTGACGCGTGGACGGTGTCCGACGTGCCGCTGCTGGACGAGGCGGCGGAGCTCCTGGGCGACGACGGCTCGGCGACCCGCGCGGCCCGCGCGCGGCGACGCGCGGAGGTCGAGTACGCGCAGGGGGTGCTGCACGTCATCGACACGGACGCGGCGCTGCACGAGGAGGAGCTGCGCGCCGTCGACCTGGTGCACGCCGAGTGGCTGGCCGACCGGCACGAGACCCGAGACCACCGCTCCCTCGCGGAACGCGCCGAGGCCGACCGGGAGTGGGTGTACGGGCACGTGGTGGTGGACGAGGCGCAGGAGCTGTCCGAGATGGACTGGCGCGTCCTGATGCGCCGCTGCCCGTCCCGGTCGATGACGATCGTGGGGGACCGGGCGCAGCGGCAGTCGGAGTGCGGCACGGCGGACTGGGGGCGGACGCTGGGGCCGTACGTGGCGGACCGGTGGGCGCACCGGACGCTGACGGTGAACTACCGCGGCACCGAGGAGATCATGACCCTGGCCGCCGAGTCCTTGGCGGAGGCCGATCCGACAGCCGTGCCACCGACGTCCGTGCGGCACGGCGAGCAGCCCTGGTTCGCGACGGTCGCGGGGGCGGACGAGCTGGAGGCTCTGATCGCTCGGGCGCGCCCGCAGGACGGCACGTTCGCCGTGATCACCCCGGACGGCCCGCTCACCCCGAAGCGCGCCAAGGGTTTGGAGTTCGACGACGTGCTGGTGATCGACCCGCACCGGATGACCCCGGCCGAGCGGTACGTGGCCCTGACGCGAGCGACCCGCAGGCTCGGCGTCGTGCGCATCGGGGGAGGGGCAGGGGGAGACGGGCGGGGGAGAGGTAACTGAGGAGAGGCGGCTGAGGAGAGGCGATGGGGGAGGGGTGACGGGGGAGGGGTGACGGAAGCGGGAGACGGGAGTGGCAGACGGGAAGGCGGTGAGAGGGGGAAGGGCTTGTGGTGACTGATGGTTGCGGCGACCGGAGCGGCGGGGCGGCGGGGCGGCTGGGCGGCGGGTTGGTGACTTGGTCCGGCGGTGCGGGCCGATGACTTGGTCCGGTGGTGCGGGTTGGTGACCTGCTCCGGTGGTGCGGGTTGCTGTTCGGGTGGTGTCGCTCTGGGTTATCGGTTCGGCCGTGCGGGGGAAATATCCCCCCGATGCATAACGCGGGTGGGCACCGGGCATCCCAGGGTCCCCACCAACCGGTCCAGACTCCATTCCTCCCCGGCGATCCCTCCGCCACAGGGGAAGGAGTACTGGCCACCGCTCGAAGAGGAGCGAGACCATGGGCCACAAGCGAGACCTCATCGACGTCCTCAGCGGTGACGAGTTCGACCAGCCCTCACCCTTCGGCCTGATCTACCCGGTTCGCACCAGCGACGGCGGCTACCCGCCCGACCAGCGCGGCCGGACCTGGGAGTACCTGTTGGCCTGTGGCCGCGACCTGCGGCCCACGATCAACTCGTGACCCGCTCGACCACGAGCCTCTCGCGGTCCACGACGGTTCCTGCTTCACGCACAACGAGTTCTGCCCCGGCCACGACGGAAGACCCGCGCACCCGTGCTCAGCCCGGCGCGCGTGCGCGGGTCTGGCGGTAACCTCCTTCACGCCCAGGCCACTGTGGCCGACAACGGTGACTGTGGCCGACAAGGGTGACTGTGGCTGGTAATGGTGACTGCGGCCTGCAATGGCAACTCCGGTTGATAACGGTGACTGCGACCGACAACAGCCACTGCGGCTGACGCGGTGACTGGCGGCCGAGAGCTGTAGCCGGCGGTCGAGAGCTGTGGCTGCGGCTGGTTGTGTTTGCGGTAGGCGGCTGGAAGGCGTCGACCGCACTGCCCGAGTTGTCGCACACGGGAGTTGTTGCGCCCGAACCTGTTCCGGGCTTGGCCCCCGGCCACGCGCGACCGTTCCGGTACCGCGTTCGTGACCCCCTGCGACGCTTTCGCCCCCCACCCCTGGCGCATCCTGCATCGCTGGCATACCCCGGATCGCTGGCACGCCTCGCATCGCTGGCATACCCCGGATCGCTGGCACGCCTCGCATCGCTGGCATACCCCGGATCGCTGGCATACCCCGGATCGCCGGCACACCCCGCATCCCCGGCACACCCCGCATCCCCGGCACACCCCGCATCCCCGGCACACCCCGAATCGCGGAGCAGCGCCAGACCGGCGCACCTGGGCTGTTGCCCCGGCTCAGGTTGTGATGTTCCGCCGGTTCGGCCGGGTGGTCTGGTGGTCACGGTTGAGCGTTGGTCCGCGGGCGTGAGCCGTGGGGTGGGGTGAGCCAGATCAGGTGGAGTTTCACTCCCTTCTCGTCCCTCGCCAGCCGGGTGAACGTGGTCAGTGCGCTTTCCGGGCTCGCCGAGCACGTGCGGAAGTCGCCGTCCGTCGACGACACCTCCGCCCTGTCCTGGAAGGCCATGCCGTAGGCCGCCACCCAGCCCTCCTGGGTCTCCGGGTACTCGTGGGCTATCGCGAACAGCTGCGGGGCTTCCTCCGCCGCCAGGGTGGCCAGCCACCACGACTGCGCGGTCGGGGTGGCTGGGGTGGCGGAAGCAGTGGGTCGGTGCATGGGACGCCCTTCGGGATCAGCGGGTTCTTCGGTATCGGCGGGCGGTGCGTGCCGGCTGGGCCACTTGTCGGGAGTGGGCCGGTGCTGTTCAGTTTACCGGGGGATTTGAACCGCGCACATGAACCTGAAGGGTGAACTTCGGGGGCGCGCGATAGGCTCTCGCCGTCCCGAACCCCTGGAAGGGCGCATGCCGAGCACTCAGACGCGGTCCAAGCGGAAGTTGGGGAGGAGGCTCGCCCAGCTCCGGGTGGACGCCGGGCGGCGGCCCGAGGAGATCGCGCTGGCGCTGCGGAAGTCCGCCGGGCTCGTGTCGAAGATCGAGAACGGGCACGTCATGCCCGACTACCCCACGCTCCAGGTCATCCTCGCCCAGTGCGGGGTCACGGACGCCGTCGCGCGCCGGGCCGTCGAGGAGCTGTGGGAGGAGGCCAGGAGCAGCGCCAAACCGGTTGAGGTCTCCCCTGGGATGTCCTTGAAGTACCGGGCCTACCTGCGGGCCGAGGCGGACGCGGCCGAGGTGCTGACGGTGGAGCAGACCCTGGTGCCCGGACTGCTCCAGACGAGCGCCTACGCGGCGGCCGTGCAGCGGACCACGTTGCGGGCGGTGGCGGGCGACGGGGCCAGGAAGGCCGTCGAGTCGCGGATGGCGCGGCAGCGGCGGGTGCACGCGGAGCGCGACCCGCTCGTGGTGCGCGCGGTGGTGGACGAAGCGGTGGTCCGGCGGGTGGCGGGTGGGAGCGAGGTGATGGTGGAGCAGCTGCACCACCTGCTCGTGCTCCAGGAACTGCCGAACGTGACCATCCAGGTGATCCCGTTCGAGCGCGGGCTCTACACCGAGATGGTCAGCCCGTTCGTGCTGCTCAACTACCCCGACCCGGTTGAGGACCCGCCGCTGGTCTACGTCGAGCACCGGGGTGGCGGGCAGTGGGTCGAGGACGGTGGGGAGGTCCGGGAGTTCCTGGGCGCCTTCACCCGGAACGCGGAGGTGGCGCTCTCGCCCGAGGAGACGAGCGCGTTCATCCGGCGGGAGATGGAAGGGCTGGGCGCGTGATGGGCGGGACGGTGCGGTGGCGGCGCAGCAGTCGCAGTGGGCCGGACAACAACTGCGCCGAGGTCGCGCGTGTCGGCGACGGACGCGGTGACGGTGGCAGCGGTGACGGTGGCAGGGGCGGCGTTCTGGTGCGGGACAGCAAGTGCCCGGACGGTGGCGTGCTGGAGTTCCCCGGCGCCAGTTGGGCCGGGTTCCTCGCCTCGCTGCGGCGCTGAACCGCGGGATCAGGGGCGGTGGCCACCTGAGCCACCGGAGCCACCACCGGCGGCCACCGCCCCTCACCCCAGGAAGTGCCTCCTCAGCGCGGGCGCCAGCGCCTCCGCGGGCACCCCGTGCCACTGCCCCGGCAGCTCCAGGTACTCCCCGGCGCCCAACCCCCGCGCCGCCGCCCGAGCCCACCCCCGCAGCCGCTCGTCGCTCGACCCGCTCGCCACCACCAGCGCGGGCACCCCGATCGACCCCAGCGGCGGCGGGTCGGCGGTCACGGTCAGGTCGTACACCAGGGTGTGCGCCAGCGCCTCCAGCCCCGGCCACACCGGCGACTCGCGCACCCCCACCAGCAGCTCCGCGGGCACCCCGATCGTGCGCTGGAAGTGCTCCACCGCGTCCCCGCGCCGCCCGGCCGCCACCAGCGCCCCCACCTCGGCCGCCAGCAGGCCGTCGTCGGGCTCGCCGGACAGCGGCGGCTCCACCAGCGACACCGCGGGCACCGGCAGGCCCGCCGCCACCGCGCGCAGCGCCAGCACCGCCCCCGACGAGTGCCCGTGCAGGAACGCGGGCCCGCCGACCGCCTCGATCAGCGCCCCGACGTCCTCGACCTCGCGCGCCACCGAGTACGGCAGCACGTCGCCGCTCTCCCCGCGCCCCCGCCGGTCGTACGAGAGCACCGAGAAGTGCTCCGACAGCGCGACCGCCAGCTCCGACGTCCCGCCCATCCGGTACGAGCACGCCCCGCTCACCAGCACCACCAGCGGGCCCGAGCCGATCAGGTCGTACCCGATCCGCGTCCCGTCCCGCGACACCACCTCAGCCATGCCGGAAAGCTACCGAGGACCCCCGACAGGGAGCGGGGCCGAGACCGTCGCCTGATCAGGCGACATCGGTCCCGGCCCCGGAGGACAAGATCAGCGCGGCAGCTTCACCACGGTCACGAAGAAGTCGTCGATCTGCCGCACGACCTCGATGAACCGGTCGAAGTCCACCGGCTTCGTCACGTACGCGTTCGCGTGCAGGTTGTAGCTGCGCAGGATGTCCTCCTCCGCCTCCGACGTGGTCAGCACGACCACCGGGATGGTCCGGAACCGCTCGTCGGCCTTGATCTCCGCGAGCACCTCCCGGCCGTCCATCTTCGGCAGGTTCAGGTCCAGCAGGATCAGCCCCGGCCGCGGCGCGTTCCCGTACGGCCCCTCGCGGCGCAGGAACTCCAGCGCCTCGACGCCGTCGCGCACGATGTGCAGCTGGTTGCGGATCTTGTGGTGCTCGAACGCCTCCTGGGTCATCAGGGCGTCGCCGGGGTCGTCCTCGACGAGCAGGACGTCGATCACGCTCAAGGGGTCGCTCATCGCTTTTCCCCGGTCTCCTCTACGACGGGCAGGGTGAACTTGAAGGTGGTGCCAGGGCTCTCGCCGGTCTCCAGCCAGATCGTCCCGCCGTGGTACTCGACGATCTTGCGGCACATCGAGAGCCCGATCCCCGTGCCCGGGTAGTCGTCCCGGTGGTGCAACCTCTGGAAGATCACGAAGATCCGCTCAGCGTACTCCGGATCGATGCCGATCCCGTTGTCGGTCACGGTGAACGTCCAGAACTTACCCGTTCGCTCCACCCCGATGTCCACCCTCGGCGGCTGCTCCCCGTGGAACTTCAGCGCGTTGCTGATCAGGTTCCCGAACACCCCGCTGAGCAGCGACGACTCCCCGCGCACGGTCGGCAACCCGCTGTGCGTGACCACCGCGCCCGTCTTGGCGACCACCTCCGAGTAGCTGTCCACCACCTGGTCGACCAGCTCGCCGCAGTCCACCATCGTCTGCTCGCGGGTGATCCGCCCGACCCTGGAGAACGCCAGCAGGTCGTTGATCAGCACCTGCATCCGCTTGGCCCCGTCGACCGCGAACTGGATGTACTGCTCGCCGCGCGCGTCCAGCTGCCCCGAGTAGCGCCGCTCCAGCAGCTGGCAGAAGCTCGCCACCTTCCGCAGCGGCTCCTGCAGGTCGTGCGAGGCCACGTACGCGAACTGCTCCAGCTCCGCGTTGGACCGCTGCAGGTCCTTCAGGTCGGACACGATCCGCCTGCGCATCGCGTCCACGTCCTCGGCCAGCATGACCGTCTCGCGCGGCCCGCTGGTCTCCACCGCGTGCCCGTAGTCGCCCTCGGACACCTCCCTGACCTGCGCGGCGAGCGTGGCCAGCGGCCGGATCAGGATGCGGTGCAGCACCACCGCGACCCCCGCGATGATCACCGCGAGCAGCGTGCCCAGCGCGATGCACAGCCACAGCAGCCGGTCGGCGGTGAGGTCCAGCTCGGCCCGCGCCGAGTCCACGTCGCGGCTCATGTCCGCCTGGAGCTGGTTCACCGACCGCCTGACCTGGTCGAACAGCTCCTTGCCCACGGTCGTGCCGCCCACGCCCTGCTGCGGCTGCCCGTTCTCGGTGACCTGCGAGATCAGCGGCTCGGCGTACTGCTCGCGCCAGTCCCGCGCGATGCCGCGCGTCTCGGCCAGCCGCGCCAGCAGGTCCGGCCGGGTGGACCCCAGCGCCGACGCCACGCCCCGCGCCGCGGTCTCCTCGGCCTCGATGCCGCGCGTGTACGGCGTCAGGAAGTCCGAGGACGCCGACAGCGCGTACCCGCGGAGCCCGGTCTCCTGGTTGACCAGCGCCGCGTCCATCTCGATCACCAGCCGCCTCGCGGGCCCGATCTGGTCGAGCACCACCGCCCGCTGCTTGTCCAGCGAGTTGAGCGCGAAGCCGATCGCGGTGACCGCCCCGCCCGAGACGAGGATCAGGATGGCCACGGCCGCGGCCAGCAGCCTGCTCGCGGGCCAGCGGTCGCGGTAGTTCATAGTCAGCTCTGCTCCGATATCAACAGCACGGCCATGTCGTCGTCCAGTTCCCCGCCGTTCAGCTCCTTAACCCGCGAGATCAGCGAGTCCAGGAGCTCGTCGGGATCGATCGCCCCGCCCCGCGCCCCCGCGCGGACCTGGCCGATCAGCTCGATCAGCCGCTCCGAGCCGAGCCGCTCCGAGTCGTTGCCGATCCGGCCCTCCACGAGGCCGTCGGTGTAGATCATCAACGACCAGTCGGGCGGCAGCTCGACGTCCAGCGCGTCCCACTCGCTGTCCGGCAGCACGCCCAGCGGCAGCCCCGCGCGCGTCCTGGGCAGCTCGACGATCTTCTCGCCCGCCATCAGGATCGGCTCGGGGTGCCCGGCCAGGAACACCCGCGCGGACCGCCGGTCGGGGGCCACCGAGATCATGCACGCGGTGGTGAACAGCCCCGGCTGGTGCCGCTCCAGCTCCAGCAGCTCGTGCATCGTGTGCAGCACCCGCTCGGGGGTCTGCTCGGCCAGCAGCAGCGCGCGCCACGCTATCCGCAGCAGCACGCCCAGCGCGGCCTCGTCCGGGCCGTGGCCGCACACGTCGCCGATGATCACGTGCAGGGTGCCGTCGTGGGCCTGCACGGTGTCGTAGAAGTCGCCGCCCAGCAGCATCCGGCTGCCGCCGGGCCGGTACCGCTCCTTCACCAGCGGCGCCGGTCCGCGCAGCAGCGGCGACGGCAGCAGGCCGCGCTCCAGGCGGGTCTTCTCGGCCGCGTGCAGCTTCTCGTCCCGCAGCTGCCGCTGGGTCTCCTCGGCCTGCTTGCGACCCACCGCGTACCGGATGCCGCGCAGCAGCGCCGCGCCGTCGACCTGCCCCTTGACGAGGTAGTCCTCGGCGCCCGCGGCGACCGCGCGCATCCCCTGGTGCTCGTCGTTGAGACCGGTCAGCACGATGATGGCGGCGGGCGCGGGCTGGGCCAGCAGGTCCAGCAGCCCGTCCAGGCCGGTGGTGTCGGGGAGTCCGAGGTCGAGCAGGACGCAGTCCGCGCCGGACAGCTGCGTCGTGGCCTCGCGCAACGTGCGCGCGCGCAGCAGCTCGACGTCCGCCCCGACCTCCTCCAGAAGTGCTTCGACCAGGATGGCGTCGCCCTCGTCGTCCTCGACGAGAAGCACGCTGATGCGGTCGACCGCGCTCATGGGCACGTGCGGGACCCTAGCTGAACCTGATCAGCCGGTGGACGGGCAGGGAAGCGTTCCCGGTGGCGGCGTGTCGCGGGGCGGCGCGCGAGCCCGGAGCGGCATGTCCGAGGATTCCCGTCGTGAGCTTCTCCGAGATGGTGGCGTTGACGCCGAGGCTGCCCCGGCGCGGCCGGGGGATCTGGTACGGACTGGCGATCGAGTTGATCTGGCCGCTCCTGGTGCTGTTCGTCCGGATGCGCATGACCGGGCGCGAGAAGGTGCCGAAGACCGGCGCGGTGCTGCTCGCGTCGAACCACCTGTCGAACGTGGACCCGATCCTGCTGACCGCCTACGCGCTGGCCTCCGGGCGCATCCCGCGCTACCTGGCGCGGGCCAACCTGTTCACCGCCCCGGTGATCGGCGCGGTGATGCGCTCCGGCAGGCACATCCCGGTGGACCGGGGCAGCGCGCGGGCCGGGTTGGCGCTGGACGCGGCGCGCACGGCCCTCGCGGAGGGCGAGTGCGTCGGGGTGTACCCGGAGGGCACGTTCACCTCCGATCCCGACCACTGGCCGATGCGCGGCAAGTCCGGGGTGGCGCGGGTGGCGCTGGCGACGCGGACGCCGGTGGTGCCGGTCGCGCAGTGGGGGCCGGAGCGGCTCCTCCCCGAGGGCTCGGCGCGGCCCCGGCCGTGGACGAAGGTGCAGATCACCTGCGGCGACCCGGTGGACCTGTCGGACCTGTACGGCAAGCCGATGACCAAGCAGGTGCTGGACGAGGCGACGGCGCGGATCATGGCGGCGATCACCGGGCTGCTGGAGGGGCTGCGCGGCGAGCCCGCGCCGAAGCGCGAGCTGGTGGACCGGGCGGACGCGCGGCGGGTCGCGGACGTGGTCCCGGAGCAGGAGCCCGACGCGGGGCGGCGGATCGCCGAGTGATCGGCCGGTGGACGGCGGAGACCGGTGTTTCCGCTGTTCACCGCGTTTTTGTTCCACCCTGCGGGAAGCGGTGACGGTGCGCGCCGGGGTCGTTACGTTCGGGTGAACATTGTTCTCAGCGCACCCCGGAGCGTGCTGGCGTGGACGATCGCACCTGGTTGACGGAGGACTGGCTCGCGGTCCTCGCGGGCCTGCTCCTGCTCGCGCTGGCGCTGACCGGCGCCATCCCGCCCGGACTGATCCCGTGAGCGCCGAGGAGCGGGCGGTCGAGCGGACCGGCGCCGAACCGGGGGAGCGCTCGCCGCTGGGCCTCGCGGTCCTCGGCGCGCTGGTCGTCCTGGCCCTGTCCGCCGCCGCCCGGCACCTGTCCGAGACCGTCCCCGACGCCACCGAGGGCACCTCCTGGGAGGGCGTCGGGGCGGCCGTCGAGTTCCCCGTCTACGCCATCGCCCTCGGCCTGCTCGGCAACGCCCTCCTGGGCGCGCTGGGCGTGCGCGACCGCCTGGCGGGCGGCTTCCGCACCGAGTTCTTCATCAAGACCGGCCTGGTGCTGCTCGGCGCCTCGATCAACCTCGCCGTCCTCGCCGACGCAGCCGGACCCGCGCTGGTCCAGTCCGTCGTGCTGATCAGCCTGGTGTTCGGGTTCTCCTGGTGGCTCGGCGGCAGGCTCGGGCTGGACGAGAAGCTGCGGGCGCTGCTGTCGGCGGCCGTCGCGATCTGCGGGGTGAGCGCGGCCATCGCGGCGGCGGGCGCGGTGCAGGCCAAGCGCGAGCAGCTGGCCTACAGCGCCAGCCTGGTGATCGTGTTCGCCCTGCCGTCGATCTTCCTGCTGCCGCTGGCGGCGACCGCGCTGGGCCTGGACCCGCGCACCACCGGCGCGTGGATCGGCGGCAACATCGACACCACGGCGGCCGTCACGGCGGCGGGCGCGCTCGCGGGGGAGGAGTCGCTGCAGGTCGCCACGATCGTCAAGGTCACCCAGAACGCGCTGCTGGGCGTGGTCGCGGTCGCGCTGACCGCGTACTTCGCGCTGCGCGTGGAGGGGCGGCGACCCGAGGTGTCGGCGGGGCGGCAGCTGTGGGACAGGTTCCCGAAGTTCGTGCTCGGCTTCCTGGCCACCTCGGCCATCGCCACCGCCTACCTGGCCACCGCCGACCCCGCCTCGGGCAAGGCGGCGATCGGGGTGGTCAACGACCTGCGCACGTGGCTGCTGATCCTGGCGTTCACCAGCATCGGGCTGGAGTTCCGGGCGGGCGCGCTGCGCCAGGCCGGGTGGCGGCCGATCGGGGTGTTCGCCGCGTCGACCGCCGTGAACGCGCTAGCCGCGCTGGGGCTGGCCCTCGCGCTTTTCTGACTCCCACCGCAGGTAGCCGCCCGCCGCCGCGGACAGGCTGGTGAGCAGCCACACGCCCACGCCCGCGTCGTCGGTCACGCCGATGATCGGCAGCAGCTCGGGCAGCAGGTCGACCGGGGACACGACGTACACCAGCGCGAACGCCCACGCCGCGAGCTGACCGCCGCCGATGCCGTACGCCTTGCGGTCGCGCAGCATCCGGGGCACCGCCCTGGCCCGGTCGACCACCGAGCCCAGCGGTTCCGGCTCGCCGTTCGCGATCCGCCTGGCGCGGCGGCGCGCGCGCAGCGCGAAGCCCGCGGCGATCGCGGCGGCGCCGAGCGCCAGGAGCAGGCCGCCGGAGGCGTCGGGGGAGAGGCCGACGATGTCGGCGTCGCGCCAGATCAGCGTGGACGCGCCGAGCAGGACCAGGAGTCCGCCGAAGAGGATCACGGGCCCAATGGTAGGCGGGCGCGGGGCCCGCGTGGGGCCCGAACGGCGGTGAGCAGGACGGCGTTTGGGCCGCGTCAGAGCATGACCGCGCGCCGCACGCTCTCGCGCAGCAGGGACCTGCGGCGCTCGTGCGCCTCGGCGGGCTCGTCGGCGCTCGCCGCGTAGGAGGTGCTGACCGGCGACCAGGCCAGCGACATCGAGAGCACCAGCACCATCACGTCGAACGGGTCGCCCGGCACGACCAGCCCGGCGGCCTGCGCCTCGGCGATCGCGCGCAGCTTCCCGTCCTCGCGCTGCTCGTGGTCGAGCACCAGGTGGCCGGTCGGGCGGCGCTCCAGGCGGGTCCAGGTGGCCAGCCGCACCACCTCGGGCCGGACCAGGTAGTCGTCGTACAGCCGCACCGCCCAGTCCGCGAGGTCGGTGGCGTCGATCGGGACCACGTCCACGATCCGGTCCATCAGGCTGCCCAGCACCGCGTCGAACAGGCCGTCCTTGCTGCCGAAGTACGCGTAGAGCTGGGCCTTGTTGGTGCGCGCCGCCGCCACGACCCGCTCGACGCGGGCGCCCGCGATGCCGTGCTCGGTGAACTCGGCGGTGGCCGCCTCGATGATCCGCGCCCTGGTCGCGGCTCCTCTGGGGGTCAGCGCCTGCTCTGCCATGCGCCCAGATTAGCAAACAGACCGGTTGGTTTGCTTTTGGTCCCGAGCTGCCCTACGGTCAAACAAACCGAACAGTCTGTTTGAAGGGGTGCCCACCATGAGGACGACCACCGGCTGGCGCGCCGAGGGCGGCGAGCTCGTGCGGTCCGCGCTCCAGCGGCGCGACCTGCGGGCCGACGACATCGCCGTGCGCGTCGACCACTGCGGGGTCTGCCACACCGACCTGCATCACCTGCGCTCCCACGACGGCGCCACGCCCCTGGTGCCCGGCCACGAGTTCACCGGCGTGGTCACCGAGATCGGCCCCGACGTCACCGCGTTCGCGGTCGGCGACCCGGTGGCCGTGGGCAACATCGTCGACTCGTGCGGGACCTGCGCGCCGTGCCTGGCGGGGCAGCAGAACTTCTGCCGCGAGTTCCCCGCCCTGACCTACGGCGGGACCGACCGGCACGACGGCAGCACCACGCTCGGCGGCTACAGCCGCGAGCATGTGGTCCGCGAGGCGTTCGCCCACCACCTGCCCGAGGGGCTCGACCCGGCCGCCGCCGCGCCGCTGATGTGCGCGGGCATCACGGTCTGGGAGCCGCTGCGCGCGCTCGGCGTCGGGCCGGGCAGCCGGGTCGCCGTGGCCGGGCTCGGCGGGCTCGGGCACCTGGCGGTCAAGCTCGCCGTCGCGCTCGGCGCGGAGGTCTCGGTGATCAGCCGCACCGCCGACAAGGCCGACGACGCGCGGGCGCTGGGGGCCGGGGACTTCATCGTCTCCACCGACCCCGAGCAGGTCGAGCGGGCGCGCGACCGGTTCGACGTCGTCGTCGACACCATCGCCGTGCCGCACGACCTCGCCCCGTACCTGAAGATGGTCGCCTGGGACGGCGCGCTGACCCAGGTCGGCTACCTCGGGCCGGTGCGCGTCGAGACCATGGACCTGCTGGCAGGGCGCAAGAAGCTCACCTCCAGCGGCAGCGGCGGGCTCCCGGCGACGGCGGAGATGCTCCGGTTCTGCGCCGAGCACGGGGTGGTCGCCGACGTCGAGGTGCTGCCCTCCGCGCGGGTCGGCGAGGCGCTGGAGCGGCTGGGGCGCGGGGACGTGCGCTACCGGTTCGTGCTCGACCTGAGCGACCTCGACTAGCGCGACCGGTTGCCGCGCAAGGGGATCAGCGCCATGTGGTCAGCGCCACCGGTCCGCAGCCGCGACGCACAACAGGCTGGCCGACGCGACCGCGCACCCGGCCGCCGTCGCGCCCCGCCACCCGATCCCCTCGGTGACGGTCAGCACCCCGTTCCACACCGCGACCACCAGGAACACCGCGGCCAGCGCCAACAGGGGCCTGGACCACCTCCGCTGCCCGACGCGCTCCGCTCCCATGCTTGGAAAGCGCTGCCGAGGTCGTCCGCGTTACGCCTCTGGCGGGTTTCACCACTCCCGCCAGAGGCGCGACCGCGTCACACCGCGAGCCCCCGCGCGGGCTCGTCGGCGGTGAACCCGCTCCAGTGCCCGACGTGGAAGGCGCCAGGCCCGGTCACCCGACCGCCCAGCTCCACCCCGCGCCCCGCGACCGCCCGAGCCGTCTCCGCGGCCTGGCGGTCCAGCACCGCGTCCACGGCGGCCCCGTCCAACCCCTCGATCTCGTCCCAGAACGTCATCACCCGGTTCACGTACAGCGCCACCAGGTGGTCCCGCGCCGACGTGAACCAGCCCTCCGACAGCGCCACCACCGCGTCCGCCAGCAGCTCCGGCCACACCTGCGCGCCCACCCGCAGCCCCCACGGCGCCGACACCAGGCCGCGCGCCGCCGGGAACAGCGCGAGCACGTCGCCCCGGTGCGCCGCCAGGTACCGCCCCACCGCGTCGGCCACCCGCGCCACCACCGCCGGGTCCTGCGGCACCGCCGCCACGTCCACCGCCTGCCGCAGCCCCGACCCGCGCGGCGCGGCGCCGCGCACCCGGTCGGTCGCCAGCACCACGTGGAACAGCGAGTCCAGCACCTGCTGCGGCAGCCGCAGGATCTTCGGGAACGGCGAGTTGTGCAGCTTGCGCCCCAGCGGGACCTCCACCAGCCGCAGCCCCTCCCGCAGCGCGTTCGCGGTCAGCCACACGTCGATCCCGTACAGCTGCGCGCTGTCCGGCCGCTCCCAGGTCGCCGCCCGCTCCAGGAACGCCCGGTTGAACGCGAACTCGCCGCCGATCGGCTGCTGCACGTGCGCCCCGTGCACGGCCGCCAGCAGCGGGCTCACCAGGTGGTTGGTCGTGTTCGCCTCGTACCGGTCGCGCCGGTAGCAGGGCAGCGCCATCACCGGCTCGTCCCCGTCCACCGCCTCGGCCAGCGCGCCGACCCAGCCCGGTTCGGCCGAGCGCACGTCCGCGTCGAGCAGCAGCACCCGGTCCGCGCCCAGCTCGCGCGCCCGGTCGAAGACCGCGAACACGTTGGTGCCCTTGCCGGTCCCCTCGCGCCCGCTGCGCGCCACGACCTTGCGCGCGCGCAGCGGCGTCTCGGCGAACCGGGCCACCGTGCCGTCGGTGCTGCCGTTGTCGGCGAGCACGACGGCGTTGTCCCCGTGGGGGAAGGCAAGGCGCAACCCGGCGTCGGCGGCCTCGGCCACCCCGCGCACGGTCCGCTCCTCGTCGCGCGCGGGGATGCCCACGACGGTGACTCCGCTGTTCCGCGTCATACGCGGGAATGCTGGGCTGTTCGGGTTACGCGGCTAGCGCGTTCAGGTAACAGCTCGCCCGGACCTGGTCGACGAGCGGGGGGCGGCGGGTTCTTCCCGCCCTGCGCAGCGGCGCGAGAGCACCAGCCGCTGCGCCGCGGACCGGTGCTGCGGCTCAGGCGGGAGTGTTCTTCCGCACGGTGGAAGCGCCCGCACGCCGCCCCGAACCCGCTCGACCGCGCCACCGGGGCGGTCGACCCGGCGCCGCTCCCGTGAACGCCGCCGCCGTCCACACGGGACCGGCGCGCGCCGCGTCCCGGTCCGCCGCGACGGTTCGGGATCGGGGTTGCCACGGGAGGTTCCCGCTGCCAGAGTCGCCGTGGGCCCGCCTCCCGCGCCACCGGGCGCGCAGCCCGCAGGCCCGCGGTCTGCCCGGTTCGGACGCGTCCCGGACGGCTGGACGGTCTACTGCGAGTGGACCGAACAGGCTAACGCGCTTACCGCCTTGCGGTTCAATCCGGATCGGGTGCGAAGTCGGTCCGTCCACCCCGGAACGGGTGGGTACGAGAACGGACCGGTGACGGTTCACAAACGATTCGACCACTTTTTTTGCCCGGAAAAGCTCGACTTTTGCCCTCCCGGCGCGCTTGGATGCTCCGCGTGGCGCGGCAAAGACGCACTCAACACCAAGAAGAGCGGGATCGTCCCCTCGGAGAAGCGCGTCCGGAGGACGAGCTCATCAGGAGGCTCTACCGGGAGTTCGGCAGCGGGCTGCTCGGGCACGCCATGCGGCTGACCGGCAGCGACCGGCAGTGGGCCGAGGACATCGTGCAGGAGACGCTGGTCAGGGCTTGGCGCAACGCCGAGAAGCTGGAGCGGGACCCCGTCCTGCTGCGGTCCTGGCTGTTCACCGTCGCCCGCAGGCTCGTCATCGACGACCGCCGCAAGCGCAGCGTGCGCCCGCAGGAGTCGGAGCTGACCCCGTCCGACGAGGCCCCCTCGCACGACGAGGCGGACCGGACGCTCGCGGCGATCGTCGTCGCCGAGGCGATGAACGGGCTAACCCAGGAACACCGGGAGGCTATTCTCGAAACGTACTTGCGCGACCGTACCGTGGGGGAAGCCGCGGAGGTGCTCGGAGTTCCGCCGGGCACGGTCAAATCCAGGGTCTACTACGCACTTCGCGCCCTGCGGCGGGCGCTTCAGGATCGGGGCTGACACAGGTGAGTTCGCTGCCGAACCACGTCGACGTCGCGGCGTACGTCCTCGGCATCCTCGACGAGGACGAGGTCGACGCCTTCGAGAACCACCTCGCCCAGTGCCGCCGGTGCGCGCTCGACCTGCGCGACTTCGCGCAACTGCCCGACCTGCTCGACGAGGCGAACGCCGCGGGGCTGCTCAGCTCCGACGCGGGCGAGCGCCCGGACGGCCGCTCGGTGCGCTCCATGCTGGACGTGGTCTCCCTGGACCGCGCCCGCAAGCGCCGCAAGTACTCGCTCTGCGCGGCGGCTGCCGCGCTGGCGCTGATCGCGCTCTCCTCGGCGGCGACCTACGGGATCGTCTCGTCCGGGGACCTCGTCGCGCAGGACGGCGGCTCGCCCCGGCAGACCGAGGTGGCGAAGAACAGCGTCGACGCCTCGGGCGAGCTGGTGCGCACCAACGCCGAGACCGGTGTCTGGGCGCGGGTCAGCGCCTCGCCCGAGCCGTGGGGGACCTCGCTGGAGTTCGAGGTCAGGGGCGTCAGGGCGAAGACCGGCGAGCTGGTCGCGAAGTCGCGCGACGGGAAGACCTACCCCGTCGCCACCTGGCTCGTCACCGCCGACGACGCCGAGGGCGCCCGGACCGGCGAGACCGTCACGGTCCCCGGCGGGCTCGCGCTGCGGTGGCACGAGATCACGGAGTTCGCGGTGCGGGACAAGGACAGCGGCGAGGTCCTCCTGCTGCTGCCGACCTCGGACTGAACGGCGGTCGGCCCCGGAACCTCAGCGGTTCCGGGGCCGACGACGTCTCGGTGCGCGCGCTCCGTCGCGTGTGGACGGTCGCTACAGGCCGCGCAGCCCGGAGAGCACCCGCTCCATCAGCGCCATGGTCGGGCCCTTCTCGCCCGTCTCCATGTTCTCGTGGATGTTGATCAGCGTCAGGTCGGACATGTCCGACAGCAGCACCCGGACCACGCCCAGGGGGAGCCTGAGGCGCGCGGACACCTCCGCGACGGAGTGCGGGGTGCGGCAGAGGTCGCTGATCACGCGGTGCTCGGCGGTGGAGGTCAGTGCGTCGCGTCCGGCCCGCTCGTTCGTCGAGACGATCGTCTCGATGGCGAGGCTGGTCGTCGAGCGCGTCCGTCCGCCCGTCATCGTGTAGGGCCGGACCCTAATCGTCACGGTGCTCCTTGGCGGTCGTCGTGGTCTTCACGGGCCGGGCGCGTTCAGGTCACTTTTCGGTCACTGAGCGCGCTTGAACGATAGGGGTACGGGGAGTCGCTGTCGCGAACTTCCCGTTATCTGGGAAAAATTCGAGTATTCCGTCACGATCGGTGCAAGGTTGCATCCGATCCGTGATGAAGCCCAGGTCGGCGTGGTCGATCTTCAATCATGCTTCTCATCTGGTGGGAAATTTGGCCCGGTGCACGGGTGGTTCGCACCCCTCGCGAGGCCCTGTGCTGCATCGATGCACAAACTCAGGGTGACCGGGCTTGTTCGGCATCCCGTCACCGCGCGTTTTCGGCAATGCCGTTTACTAGCAACGCTAACTACTCTCCGGCGTGCCCTGAGTGGACGGCGCGCGGCGCGCGGTCCGTCCACAGCGGATCGACCTCCCGGCCCGGCCGGTCCCCGGCTCTTCTCGGTCGCCTGAGGCGGGTGGCGCCCCAGGCGACCTCCCTGGCTACCCGATGGGGGTCGCGTTGACCATTCGGCACCTCGCAAGAACGCTCGGGGTCGGGTGTCCCGGTGATGAGCTCACCACCTGCTCGGCTTGTGGCCGGTGCAGAAAGCTAGCCAGGGGGAGAGCGCTCTCACAACTTCTGTTGACCAAGGCTTGAGGTACCCGCCGGACGCCGCTCCGGGCCTCGTGCCCGGACCCGCGCGCGGGGGTGTGGTGGTGCTGTGCCGAAGGGGGGAACCCGGTGGGGCGCTTCGGTTGCGGCGGTGTTGCGCGGTGTGGCGGCACTGTGCGGCCGGGTGGTCGCACCGGGGTGCGCCGAGTGGTCGCGCGAACCGTGGTGCCCTCGGAGCAGTTCGGGGAACGGCTGGGAAAACCTTGCTCGCCAACGGTTTTGCCTGAGGCTGAAACCTCGCCGTAGCGGAACCGGAACGTTCCCGCGCCTCACGTCGGTGCCCAACAACCCTTGGTGCGCAAAGGAACCGCGCCCCGGTGGACCACCGGTCCGCACCACCCGATCAGCGCCGCCGCGTCCGAACGCCGCGCCGAACGCCCGAACCGGGGGAGAACCCCGCCCGCTTCCCGCCCGACCCGAGGGGCGGGCGGGAAGCGCCCGTCAGCGCTCACCGCGGTACGGCAGGACGTCCTGCAGGCAGTCGCACACCGAGGCCGACACCGTCAGCGAGTCCTCGTCCACCGCCCGCCGCACCGCCGCCGCGACGTCGCCCGCCGCCAACCCCCGCCGCCGCAGCAGCTCAGCCCGCTCGCCGTGCGGCAGGAACTCCACCGGCAGCGCCAGCGACCGCACCCGCGCGCTCCCCACCGCCTGCGCCAGCCGCGCGCCCAGCGACCCGCCCGCGACGCCGTCCTCCACCACCAGCACCACCCGGTGCCCGCCCGCCAACCGCAGCAGCTCCGGGTCCAGCGGCGCGATCCACCTCGGGTCGACCACGTCCACCCCGACGCCCCGCCCCGCCAGCAGCTCCGCCGCCTCCAGGCACACCCCGGCCATCGGCCCGACCGCCACCAGCAGCGCCCGCGCCGCGTGCGCCTCGTGCAGCACGTCGCACCCGCCGACCCGGCGCAGCGCGAACACGTCCTCCGGCGCGGGACCGCTCGGGTGCCGCAGCGCCGTCGGCGCCTCCCGCTCCGCCACCGCCTCGCGCAGCAGCTCCACCAACCGCGACGGGTCGCGCGGCGCGGCCACCCGCATCCCCGGCACCAGCGCCAGCAGCGCCGCGTCCCACAGGCCCTGCTGGCTCGGCCCGTCCGGACCGGTCACCCCGGCCCCGCCCAGCACCAGCGTCACCGGCAGCCGGTGCAGCGCCACGTCCATCAGCACCTGGTCGAACGCCCGCTGCAGGAACGTCGACGCCAGCGGCACCACCGGGTGCGCGCCCGCCATCGCCATGCCCGCCGCCGACGTCACCGCGTGCTGCTCGGCCACGCCCACGTCGAACACCCGCTCCGGGAACCGCCGCGCGAACGCGTCCAGCCCGCTCGGCCCCTGCACCGCCGCCGTCACGCACACCACGTCCGCCCGCCGGAGCCCGATCTCGGCGAGCTCCGCCCCGAACACGTCCGCCCAGCCCCGCTCGCCCGTGCCCCCCGACGGCGACACCGCGTGCAGGCAGTCCACCGCGTCGCCCTCGGCGGGCGGGTAGCCCCGGCCCTTGCGGGTCGCGCAGTGCACCACCACCGGCCTGCCCAGCGCGGCGGCCTCGGCCAGCACGCCCTCCAGCGCGGGCACGTCGTGCCCGTCCACCGGCCCCAGGTACGGCAGCCCCAGCTCCTCGAACACCGGGTGCGCCCGCCGCTCCCGCAACCGGCCCAGGTGCGCGGCCAGCCCGCCCGCCGTCGGCGCGTACGAGCGCGCGTTGTCGTTGACCACCACGATCACCGGGTAGTCCGCCGAGGCCAGGTTGTTCAACGCCTCCCAGGCCATGCCGCCGGTGAGCGCGCCGTCCCCGACCACCGCCACCACGCGCCGGTCCGAGCCCTGCAACCGCAGCGCCCGCGCGATCCCGTCCGCGTAGGACAGCGCGGTGGACGAGTGCGAGTTCTCCACCACGTCGTGCTGCGACTCGGCCGCGCTCGGGTAGCCGGACAGCCCGCCGAACCCGCGCAGCCCGTCGAACCCGGCGGCCCGACCGGTGAGCACCTTGTGCGCGTACGCCTGGTGGCCGCCGTCGAACAGCAGCACGTCGTGCGGCGAGTCGAACACCCGGTGCAGCGCGATGGTCAGCTCCACCGCGCCCAGGTTGGACCCCAGGTGCCCACCGCGCCGCGACACCTTCTCCACCAGGAACCGCCGGATCTCCGCCGCCAGCGCGGGGAGCGCCCGCTCGGGCACCGCCCGCAGCGCCTCCGGCCCGGTCAGCTGCTCCAGCGAGGTCGGCATCCCCTCGGACCGGGGCTGCGGGGCCCCGTCCGCGTCGGCGTGCGGGGGGCGGGCTGTGCCACCCGGCGCGCCGCTCACCTCCGCACCGCGGGGGGCAGCGTGAACCGGATGGTCTCCACGGTGGTCTCCCGCACCTCGACCCGGTGCGCGTCCAGCACCGCCACGACCTCGTCCACCAGTCCCGGCGGCGCGGACGCCCCCGCGCTCAACCCCACCACGCGCACCCCCTCCAGCCATCGCGGGCGCAGGTCGCGCACGTCGTCGATCAGGTGGGCGGGCACGCCCTCGCGGCGCACCAGTTCCACCAGCCTTGCCGAGTTGGATGAGTTCGCTGAACCGACCACGAGGACCAGATCGGCCTCGCGCGCGACCTCCCGTACCGCCTCTTGGCGGTTCGTGGTGGCGTAGCAGATGTCGTCCGAAGAGGGGCCGCGCAGTGCGGGGAAGCGCTTGCGCAGCGCCGCGACGACCTCGGCCGCCTCGTCCACCGCCAGCGTCGTCTGCATCAGGTAGGACACCCGCTCCGGGTCCTCGACCTCCAGCGCCGCCACCGCCTCCGGGCTGTCCACCAGCAGCACCCGGTCCGGGGCCTCGCCGAGCGTGCCCTCGACCTCCTCGTGCCCGGCGTGCCCGATCAGCACCACGGTGTCCCCGCGCCCGGCGAACCGGCGCGCCTCCGCGTGCACCTTGGTCACCAGCGGGCAGGTCGCGTCCACCACCTCGAACCCGCGCCGGTCGGCCTCGGCGCGCACCGCGGGCGACACCCCGTGCGCGGAGAACACCACCACGGCCCCGTCCGGCACCTCGTCCAGCTCGTCCACGAACACCGCGCCCATCGACTCCAGCCGCGCCACCACGTGCGTGTTGTGCACGATCTGCTTGCGCACGTGGACCGGGCCGCCGCGCCGCCGCAGCAGCTGCTCGACGATCTCCACCGCCCGCTCGACCCCGGCGCAGAACGACCGGGGCGAGGCGAGCAGCACGAGTGGGACTCCCATGGGCGCTCCTGGCTGGTTCTGGTCGGGGCTCGGCGGTCGGTGCTCAGCTGCGAGGGCTCAGCTGCGAGGGCTCGACGGTCAGGGCTCGGCGGTCAGGGCTCAGCGGTCGCGTCGGGTCATCAGCACGGCGACGGCGTCCAGCTCGCGCGCCGCGACCGGGTCGACGCCCGCCGCCCGCAGGTGCGTCCTGGCCTGCGCGAGCAGCTCGTCGGCCCGCCGCTGGCCCCACGCCCGCGCCCCGGCCTGCTCGACCAGCCCGGCCGCCTCCTCCAGCGCCGCCCCGGCCAGCTCGCCGCGCCCCCGGTACAGCCCGGCCAGCTCGCGCCCGGCCTGGCTGCGCGAGGCCAGCGCGGCCACCACGGGCAGCGACTTCTTGCGGTTGCGCAGGTCCGAGTGCACCGGCTTGCCGGTGGCGGCCGGGTCGCCCCAGATGCCCAGCAGGTCGTCCACGAACTGGAACGCCAGGCCCGTCCGCTCGCCGAACAGCCCCAGCTCGCCCACCTGGTCGGCGGAGCCGCCGCCGAACAGGGCGCCCAGCGAGCAGCACGCGCCCAGCAGCGCCGCCGTCTTGCCCTCGGCCATGCGCACGCACTCGGCGACGCCGACCTCGTCGCGCTCCTCGAACCCGAGGTCCGAGCTCTGCCCGTCGAGCAGCTCCTGCACGGCCGCGCTCAGCAGCACGATGCCCCGCGCCGACGCCGGGTGCCCGCTCGCGGCCAGCACGTCCAGCGCCAGCGTCATCAGCGCGTCGCCCGCGAGCACCGCCGCGTTGACCCCGAACACCGCCCACGCGGTCGGCCGGTGCCTGCGGGTGGCGTCGCCGTCCATCACGTCGTCGTGCAGCAGCGAGAAGTTGTGCACCAGCTCCACCGCGACCGCGGCGGGCAGCGCGTCCTCGGCCCGCCCGCCGACCGCGCGCGCGGCCAGCAGCACGAGCACCGGCCGGATCGCCTTGCCCGCGTCCGCGCCGGTGGGCGCGCCGTGCTCGTCCCACCAGCCGAAGTGGTAGCCCGCGATGGAGCGCATCGACTCGGGCAGCCGGTCGACGGCGGCGCGCAGCGCCGGGTCCACCAGCGCCCGGCCCCAGGCCAGCACGTCCCGCGCGGAGCGCCGCGCGGGGGAGACGTCGAGATCGGTCATCGGACACTCCAACTCGGGGGTGCGTGCCTGGCGGACGAGCGGGGAAGAGCGAGGTGGTCGAACGCGGGTGGTGCGGTGCGGTGCGGTGCGGCTGTGCGGTGCGGCTGGGCGGTGCGGCGGGCCGCCGCCCCCGGCCTGGCGGGAACCGGGCTGTTGCCTCGGGCCTGGCCGGAGCCGGACCGCCGGGTGGCGGCGCGGGACCCCGGTGGTCCGGCGCCGCCACCCGGCGGGCGCGCTACTCGCGGCCGATCTCGACGTGCTCCAGGATCCCGAGCGCGTCCGGTACCAGCACGGCGACCGAGTAGTAGGCGCTCACCAGGTAGGAGATGACGCCCAGCTCGTTGATGCCCATGAACCGCGCGTTCAGGCCGGGCTGGAACTCGTCCGGGATGCCGGTCTGGTGCAGGCCGACCACGCCGCTGTCCTGCTCGCCCACGCGCATCGCCAGGATCGAGCTGGTGCCCTGGTCGGTGACCGGGATCTTGTCGCACGGCAGCAGCGGCACGCCGCGCCAGGTGGTCACCATGGTGCCGTTGCGGTTCTCCACGCCGGGGTACACGCCGCGCTTGGTCGCCTCGCGCCCGAAGGCGGCGATCGCGCGCGGGTGGGCCAGCATGAACGCGGTCTTGCGCCTGCGGCTGAGCAGCTCGTCCAGGTCGTCCGGGGTGGGCGGGCCGGTCCGGGTGTGGATGCGCTGCTTGAGGTCCGCGTTGTGCAGCAGGCCGAAGTCGCGGTTGTTCACCATCTCGAACTCCTGCCGCTCGCGCAGGGCCTCGACGGTGAGCCGCAACTGCTGCTCGGTCTGGTTCATCGGCTTGTTGTAGAGGTCCGCGACGCGGCTGTGGACCCGCAGCACGGTCTGCGCGACGCTCAGCTCGTACTCGCGCGGCGCCAGCTCGTAGTCCACGAACGTGCCCGGCAGCGGGGCCTCGCCCTCGTGGCCCGAGGCGATCTCGATGGACGCCTCGCCGTGCTTGTTCTGCGGCAGGCCCCTGGTGCGCGTGGTCGAGTGGACGATCGCGCGCAGCGGGCTGTTCTCGTCGCGCAGCTGCTGCACGGTCTCCCACGGCAGCACCAGCGCGATCACCGGCGTGACCGCCCTGGCGGTGAAGCCCCACCGCTCGGTCTCGCCGGTCAGGACGCCGTTGCCGAAGTGGTCGCCGTCGGCGAGCACGTCGAGCACGGTCTGGTTGCCGTACTCGCCCTCGCCGATCTTGTCGACCTTGCCGTGCGCGACGAGGAAGAGCTCCTCGGCGCGGTCGCCGCGCTGCACCAGCACGTCGCCGGGGGTGAACTCGCGCTGCACGAACCGGTTCGCGAGCGCGGTCAGCACGTCGTCGTCCTCGAAGGCGCGCAGCGCGGGCACCTCGCGCAGCTCCTGTGGGATGACGCGGATGTCGGAACCGGTGCTGGTGAAGGTGATCCGCCCGTCGCCGACGGCGTAGGTGAGCCTGCGGTTGACCCGGTACGTGCCCGCCTGGGTCTGCACCCAGGGCAGCTCGCGCAGCAGCCAGCGGGCCGAGATGGCCTGCATCTGCGGGGCTGACTTGGTCGTGGTGGCCAGGTTGCGGGCGGCGGCGGTGCCCAGGCTCTGGCGCGTGCGCTCGATCTCGTCGAGCGGCAGGGCGGGGTCGATCGCTGTCACGTGCGTGCTTCCGATCTGGTCGTGGGGACGGTGCTACCGGGTTGCTCAGTCCTCGCGGCCCAGCTCGACGTGCTCCAGCACGCCGACGGCGTCGGGGACCATGATCGCGGCGGAGTAGTACGTGCTGACCAGGTACGACATGACCGCCCGCTCGTTGATGCCCATGAACCGCACGTTCAGGCCGGGCTGGTACTCGTCGGGCAGGCCGGTCTGGTGCAGGCCGATCACGCCCTGGTTGTCCTTGCCCGCGCGCAGCAGGATCACCGAGCTGGTGCGCTGGTCGCTGATGCCGATCTTGTTGCAGGGCAGCACGGGCACGCCGCGCCACGCGGGGACCAGGTGCCCGTTCAGGTCGGTGTTCTGCGGGTAGATCCCGCGCTTGGTGCACTCGCGGCCGAACGCGGCGATCACCTTGGGGTGCGCCAGGAACGCGGTCGGCTGCTTCCACACCAGGGACAGCAGCTCGTCGAAGTCGTCCGGGGTGGGCGGGCCGGTGCGGGTGTGGATGCGCTGGCCGAGGTCGGAGTTGTGCAGCAGGCCGAAGTCGCGGTTGTTGACCAGCTCGTGCTCCTGGCGCTCGCGCAGCGCCTCGATGGTGAGCCGCAGCTGCTGCTCGACCTGGTCCATCGGCTCGTTGTAGAGGTCCGCGACGCGGGTGTGGATGTTGAGGACGGTCTGCGCGACGCTCAGCTCGTACTCGCGCGGCGCCAGCTCGTAGTCCACGAACGTGCCGGGGAGCGGGGCCTCGCCCTCGTGGCCCGAGGCGATGTCGATCTCGGCCTCGCCGTGCTGGTTCTGCTTCTGGCGACCGGCGTTCACCATCCGCTGGATGTGCGCCCGCAGGCCGCCCATCTCGCCGTTGAGCTGCTCGAACACGCTCCACGGCAGCACCAGCATGGTGACCGGGGTGATCGCCTTGACGGTGAAGTCCCAGACGCCCTGCGGACCGGCCAGGCACTGGCCGCCGAAGTGGTCGCCGTCGGCGAGCACGCCGAGCACCGTCTGGTCGCCGTACTCGGTCTCGCCGATCTTGTTGACCCGGCCGTGCGCGACCAGGTGCACGGCGTCCTGGGTGCGCCCGCGCTCCACGACGACCTCGCCCGCGGCGAACTCGCGCTGCTTGAAGCGGGAGGCGAGCGCGGCCAGCACGGCCACGTCCTCGAACCCGCGCAGCAGCGGCAGCTCGCACAGCTCCTGCGGCACGACCTGCACGGCGGCGCCGGTGTTGGTGAAGGTCAGCCTGCCGTCGCCGACCGCGTAGCTGAGCCTGCGGTTGACCCGGAACGCGCCACCGGCCGCCTGCTCCCACGGCAGGACCTTCAGCAGCCACCGCGAGGTGATGTTCTGCATCTGCGGGGCGGACTTGGTGGTGGTCGCGAGGTTGCGGGCAGCCGCAGTGCCGAGGCTCAGCTGAGGGCGCTCGGATTCCACGCCCTGATCGGTGACAGACACCGGGTACACCGCCTAATTCTGGGAAATCGTCGTGAAGGGCCGGATAGACCGTAGTGAGGGGCGTCGAGCGCGGGAAAGGGCGCGGGAAGGGTCCGATGCGGGGTCCGCCCTTGGGGCTATTCCTGTTTCCGGAGCGCACTCACGGTGTCTGTGCGGTGTGGATTCGCCTTTTTTGGGTGAACCTGCTGGTTGGGCGGCGTGTCGAGTGGTTTTAACTCGTTCGTGGGAATGCGGCTCACTCCTTGGGGCGAGGGTGTGCACGGTGCGCTCGACCTGGCGCGGTGGGGTCGGCCGGCGATTTCACCCCGTGGGCGAGGTGGTGTGGTTCCGGTAAAAGCATCGGGGAGTCCCGTTCACCGCGCCCGGCGAGTTGGTGGCCGGTTTTCGGGTTGATCGGATCGGAATGCTGACTCGGTGTGACCGGCGGCGGTGATTGGCGCTGCTGTGAAACACGTCACACCAACGGTCGAGCGGGGCGCGTCCCGGCCCTTCACGGCCCGCGCCCCCGCCCGCCAGACTGGGCCCGCGGCCATCGGCGACCGCACGGGAGGTGGCAGGGCGTTGCGCGAGCACTACCCGCACTGGCAGCGGGTCCCCACCCGGTGGGGCGACAACGACGTGTACGGGCACGTCAACAACGTCGTCCACTACGCGTTCATGGACACGGTGATCAACACCTGGCTGATCGGCGCCGGGCTGGACATCCACGGCGGCCCCGCGATCGGGTTGTGCGTCGAGTCGCACTGCTCCTACCGGGCGGCCGTCGCGTTCCCCGACGCGCTCGACGCCGGGTTGCGCGTGGGCAAGCTCGGCAGCTCCAGCGTCCGGTACGAGGTCGGCTTCTACCGCGAGGGGGCGGACGAGCTGGTGGCGCAGGGGCACTTCGTGCACGTGTTCACCGACCGGGGCACCCGCAGGCCGGTGCCGATCCCGGACGGGCTGCGGGCGGCGATGACCGGGCTGGTGGTCCCGTGAGGACGCGGGGCGCGCTGCTGCGCGAGGTCGGCGGGCCGCTGGAGGTCGTCGACCTGGAGCTGGACCCGCCGGGGCCGGGCGAGCTGCTGGTCCGGGTCGGCGCCACCGGGCTGTGCCACTCCGACCTGTCCGTGCTCGACGGCTCGCGCGTGCGCCCGCTGCCGATGGTGCTCGGGCACGAGACGGCGGGCGAGGTGCTGGAGGTGGGGGAGGGGACCGCCGGGTTCGCGCCCGGCGACCACGTGGTCCTGTCGTTCGTGCCCGCCTGCGGCGCGTGCCGCCGCTGCGCGGCCGGGCGGCCCGCGCTGTGCGAGCCGGGCGCGGCGGCGAACCGGGACGGCGCCCTGCTGTCCGGCGCGCGCCGCCTGCGCCTGCCCGACGGGACGAGGCCGCACCACCACCTGGGCGTCTCCGGCTTCGCCGAGCACGCGGTGGTCTCCGCCCGCTCGGCCACCAAGGCGCCCGCGGACCTGCCGTTCGAGGTGGCCGCGCTGTTCGGCTGCGCGGTGCTCACCGGGGCGGGCGCGGTGCTGCACAGCGCGCGGGTCGGGCCGGGGGACGTGGTCGCGGTGTTCGGCCTCGGCGGGGTCGGGCTGGCCGCGCTGCTCGCCGCCAGGGCGGCCGGGGCGGCGCGGATCGTGGCCGTGGACCTGGTGGCGGGCAAGCGGGAGCTGGCCCTGGACCTGGGCGCGACCGACGCCGTGGCGGCCGGTCCGGACGCGGTCGAGGCGGTCCGGGAGCTGACCGGGGGAGGCGCGGACAAGGTCGTGGACACCACCGGCGTGCCCGCCGCGCTGGCCCAGGCGTACGCGGCGACGGCGCCGGGCGGCACCACGGTGACCGTCGGCCTGCCGCACCCGGACCGGGAGCTGGTGCTGCCCGCGCTGAGCCTGGTCGCGGAGGAGCGGACCCTGAAAGGCAGCTACCTCGGCTCGTGCGTGCCGGGGCGGGACGTCCCCCGGTTCATCGCCCTGCACCGGGCCGGGCTGCTGCCGGTGGAGCGGCTGCTGAGCGGGAGGCTGGCGCTGGAGGAGGTGGGCGCGGGCTTCGACCGGCTGGCCGGTGGTGAGGCGGTGCGGCAGGTCGTGGTGCCGTGAGGGGCGGGGAGCGGTGACCGCGCGTGGAGAGGAGTGATCCGTGGGCGACGAGAAGAACGCCAGCTCTGACCTGACCGGGAAGGCCGGCACGCCTGGCGAGGCGCCTGCCCCGCCTGGTGCGCGGCCTTCGCGAGTTCCGGATCGCGCGTCAGCACGGCGAGGACGAGCGACATCCTCCGGTGGATCTCGTCGATCTGCGCGGCCATCCGCTCCACGACGATCTCCTGCGTGCCGGAGACCTCGTCGAGGCGGGTTTCGAGCGCGCGGATGCGGGCGTCCAGCCTGCTCACCGCCGACATGTCGGACAGGCTGCCGAAGCCCGCCCGCCGAGCGCCCCGTCGACGTCCCAGCCCCCCGCGAGCACCCGGCGAGGCGGCGCGCTTCACCCGATCGGCCGGTGCGCGCGTCGTGCCGCCGGTCGTGGTCGGTCGAGTCGGTACGGTGGCGCGGTTCCGCGGGAAGGGGTTCGGGTGCGTGGGCTGGTGGCTGTCGCCGGTGCGGTGGTTGCGGTGGGCGGGGCGGTCGCGCTCCGGGGGCGGCGGGCCGCGCCCGCGCGGGGCGGGCTGGACGGGTACCGGCTGGTCAACCTCGCGCACGTCAACGACCCCGACCGCACCAGCGGGTACCCCGGCGACCCGGCCTTCACCGCCGAGACGGTCGCCACCGTCGCGCGCGACGGCTACTACCTCCGGTACCTCCACCAGGGCGAGCACACCGGCACGCACTGGGGCGCGCCCGCGCACTTCACCGACGGGCAGCCGCACGCCGACGAGCTCGACCCCGAGGACCTCCTCCTGCCCGCCGTGAAGATCGACGTCCGGGACCGGGCCGCCCGCGACGCCGACTACGAGCTCTCCGTCGACGACCTGCTGCGCTGGGAGCGCGCGCACGGGCGCATCCCGCGCTGCGCGGCCGTGGTCCTGTGGACCGGCTGGGAGGACCGCTGGGGCACGCCCGCGTTCTACAACCGCGACGAGACCGGCCAGGTCCACCAGCCGGGGTTCTCGGTCGCCGCCGTCCGCTGGCTGCTGGACACCGGGCGGCTCGGTCGCCGCGGCGCGCTGGGCACCGACGCGTTCGGGCCGGACGCCGGCGTCGACGGCGACTACCGGGTCTCCAAGCTGCTCTACCGCGAGCACCGGATCAGCCTGGAGGTCCTCGCGAACCTGGCCGGGCTGCCGGAGACCGGGGCGCACGTGCTGGTCGGCGGAACGGTCAACCGGCGCGGGTCCGGGTCGCCCGCCAGCGTGTACGCGTTCGTGCCCAAGCACCCCCGCTAGCCCACCACCAGCCCGCCGCCGCCGCGCCGCTTCGCCCGGTACATGGCCTGGTCGGCGCGGTGCAGCACGGCCTGCGCGGTGTCCTCCGGCTCGACGTCCGCGCACACCACCACCCCCAGGCTCGCGCTGATCCCGCCCAGCTCGGCCAGCACCCGCCGCCCCACCGCCTCCGGGTCCTGCGCCCCGGTGATCAGCACCGCGAACTCGTCGCCGCCCAGCCGCGCCACCACGTCCACGTCCCGCACGCACGCCCGCAGGTGCCCGGCCACCCGCCCGAGCAGCGCGTCCCCACTGGCGTGGCCCTCGGTGTCGTTCACCGCCTTGAACCGGTCGAGGTCCACGAAGAGCACCCCGAACGGGGTCCCCTCGACGTGGTGCTCCGCCACCGCCTCGGCCAGCCTGCGCTCGAACAGCGCCCGCCCCGCCAGCCCGGTCAGCGCGTCGTGCGTCGCCCGGTGCGCCAGCTCCCGCTCGGACGCGCGCAGCAGCGCCGCGAGCCGGGTGTTCGCGACCAGGGCGACCAGCTGCCGCGCCACCACCGCCCCGAACACGGTGAACCCGCACGCCACCTCCACCCCGTCCAGCTCGCCCGTCGTCCCGCTCGCGGTCCGGTGCAGCACCACCGCCCAGCTCAGCAGCAGCGGCAGGTACGGCAGCAGCAGGTGCGCCCGGCGCGGACCGGCGGACGCGCGCGGCTCGCCCCGGTCGGCGGGCGGCGGGGCGAGCGCGGCCAGCCCGAGCAGCGCGGGGCCGAGCGTGAACCCGGCGTTGGCCAGCGGCGGCACGGCCGGGGCCTGCGCGCTGACCAGGTACGCGAACGTGCCGTCGGACACCGCCAGCCCGACCAGCCCCAGCCCGATCAGGCGCAGCTGCGACCGGAGCAGCACGTCCCGCCCGGCGGCGAGCACCACCACGACCACGAGCAGCACCAGGTCGGTCACCGGGTAGGCCACGGCGACCAGGAACGCCGCCGGGTCGGGGCCGCCGCGCGCCACCAGCGCGCCCAGCGACGAGGACCAGGTCAGCAGGAACAGCGAGCCCGCGACGATCAGCCCGTCCAGCGGCGGCACCAGCGGCGTGCGCACCTCGGGCGGCGGCGCCCCGCGGTGCCCGCCGAGGACGAGCAGCGCGGCCAGCGCGAACGGCACCAGCCCGAGGTACCCGGCGTCGGCGATCGTGGGGGAGGGGACGGCGCGGGCCAGGACGAGCTGCTGCCACGTCCACGCCGCCTGCCCGGCCGACCAGCTCAGCGCGCCCAGCCCGAGCAGCACCCGCCAGCGGCGGTCGGGGCCGTGCGCGCGCCGCGCCGTGACCAGGCACGAGGCGGCGGCGAACAGCCCGGCGGCGAGCTGCGCGAGGTCGTCGAGCGCGGTGGAGCCGGTCTCGCCCAGCACCCCGCTGGCGGCGGTCCCGGCGGCCAGCGAGGCGGCCCCGAGCACCACCGCCACGAGCCCGCCGAACCCCGGTCCGCCCAGCACCCGGCCAGTGTCGCAGCCGGGGGCGGGTCAGGCCGGGGGATCAGGTGCGGGGTCCCGCCGGGGGATCAGGCTCGGGTTCTGAGCCCGGACCGCGCGCAGGCGGAGGACGCGCCCAGCAGCAGGAGCGCCACGGCGCCCTGCCACCACGCCGACTCGTTCACCGCCACCGCCACGTTCACCGCCCCGACCAGGGCGAACAGCGCGGCCAGGCCCAGCCACAACGGCCGCTGCGCGCGGTCGACGAAGGCGGTGAGCGCGGTCGTCTGGGGATGGGTCATCGCGGGGCCTCCGGGGGGCGCGTGCGGCGCGGGTGCGCGCCGGTTACCCGCCGCAGTGCGGACTCACACCTCGATCCGGGAGGGGCTCACCCGGTCGACGCGGGGCGGACCAGGGGCGCCCCCGTGCCGGAGTCGCGCGGGTTCGCCGACGCCCACCTGCCCGGCCGCGGCAGGCCGCGCCGAACCGTCCCGCTCGGCTCCGGGCTCGACAACACCGCGCGCCTGGTGGACGGGGAGTTCGTGGTCCGCCGCCGCCGCGACGGCGCCAGTCCGCCGAGGCCCGCCCGCTCCCCGCTCCCGACGCCCGTCCCGCTCGCCGTCGACGGCCCCTGGACGGCCTACCGCCTGCTGCCGGACGTGCTGCCGCTGGACGCGGGCGCCACCCGCGACCTGGCCCGCCGCCTGGTCGACTTCGTCGCGCTGGTGCGGACCTGGGACCTGCCCGCGCTGCTGGCCGGGGCCGCCGACGCCCACGCCGCGCTCGGCCTGCGCGCCCCGGCCGTCGAGCGCTTCCCGGCCACCCCGCCGCCGCCCCCGCCGGACGAGCTGGTCCTCGCGCACAACGACCTGGGGGCCGAGCACGTCCTGGTCGACGTGGGCACCACGATCACCGGGGTTCCCGACCGGACCGGCGCGGCCCGCTGCGCCCGGCCTCCGACCTCGGCCTGCCGCACCGCGACCTCGGTCCCGCCGCCGCACCGGCCGAGCCGGATCGTCGTGCACCACACCGCGACCGACAACACCCACGACCGCTCCGAGGCCCACGCCCGCCGCCTCGCCCTGTTCTTCCAGCGCGAGCACGTCAGGCGCGGGTGGGGCGACACCGGCCAGAACCGCGAGTCCGTCGGCATCGAGAACGAGGGCGCCCACACCGACCGGCTGCCCACCGCGCCGCAGTGGGCGGCGCTGGTGTGGTTGTGCGCGCGGGTGTGCCGGAGCTCCGGCATCGAGCCGACCGGGATCGACGGGCACCGCGACTACCGGGACGGCGCGGTGTGCCCCCGGCGACGCCCGCCACGCCGGGCTCCCGCTGCCGCGCGCGCACGTGGCCGAGCTGCTCGACGCCTGAGCGCTCAGCGCGGGTCGGCGAGGTCCGGGTCGGTGGTGACCAGCGGGTCCAGCGCGCCGAGCGCGACGGCGGGCTCGACCGCGCGGTGCCCTAGTCCGGCCCCGGCGCCCGCGCGGACGGGCGCTAGTCGCTCTCGATGATCCGCCACTGCGGCTTGCCCACCCACATCGCCTCCAGCTTGGAGGTGTGCCCGTTGCCCGTGAACACCACGACCACCGCGTCGGCGGGCTGCTCCACGACCGCCGCGTAGCCCTGCCTCGGGGTCGCGGACACCGGCTGGATGTCGCGCTCGGCGAAGCTCACCGTGGCCACCCCGCCCTGCAGGCGGAAGCTCTTGATGAACACCTGCTTCCCGTCCCGCTCGACCCACGCGCCCTCCTCGGACGGCGCGGGCGGCTGGGAGGTGGTCTGCTGCGCGGGCGGCGCCTGGGCCGGGGTGGTGGTGGTCGTGGTGGGCGTGGCCGCCGGGGGGGTCGGCTCCGGGGAGGTGGACGGGGACGGGGCCGGGCTCGGCGACGTCGACGTAGGGGTCGGCTCCGCGAGCGTCGTCTCACCGGTCGGCCCGGCGACCACCCTCGGCCGCTCGGGCGCGCCGGCGTCCAGGACGAAGCGGATGCCGAGCCACGACACCCCGATCGCCGCCGCGGTGGTGAGCGTCCACACCGCGAAGTACTGCAAGCCCCGGATCACGGCGCGTCCTCCCGTAAGGGGCTCCCTCTGGAGCACGGTTCGGGAGTGTAGCCACCCGTTAGGGTCAGGGGTTCGGGTTGGCCGCGGTTAGGGGGTCGTTGGTGGCCCCAACGCTGCGGGACACCGATCGCTCACCCCGCGTGGTCGTGCCCGCCGCCGCCTGACCGCCCGTCACGGCCGCGCGCGGACGCCGGGAGCCCGCAGTGCCCGACCGCTCGCCCGGAGTCGCTTTCCCGCACGACCGACAATCGGATTATCCCGTTCCCCGGGAAACGGGTCCCTCCTGTTCAACCAGGCATTGGCAGGGGTGCGGCAGAGGGGTGGGACGGCATCCGACTGACCTCCCTTTCGCCCGATCGGGCAATGATCGTCCGGCCGCTCACGGACGGGTGATACGGGTAGGTTGCAGAATGTGCACGGGCACGCGTTACCGTTCGCGCATGGTTTCGGTGTTGTTGGTGGAGGACGACCCGGTGGTGCGCTCGGCGGTCACGCGCGCGCTGACCGGTATGGGCCACGCCGTGCTGGCCGTCGGCGCCGCCCTCGAAGCGCTGCGCGAGATCGCCGACCACGACTTCGACCTCGTGGTGCTGGACCTGGGCCTCCCCGACATGGACGGCGGCGACGCCCTCAAGATGATGCGCGGGGTGTGCGACACCCCCGTCATCGTCGCCACCGCCCGCGACGACGAGGCCGAGATCGTCCGCCTGCTCAACGCGGGCGCCGACGACTACCTGGTCAAACCGTTCTCCAGCGAGCACCTGGCCGCCCGGCTCTCCGCGGTGCTGCGGCGCACCCGCAAGGCCGCGCCCGAACCCGGCCCGATGCGCGTGGGCCCGCACCTGCTGATCGACCTCGACCGGCGCGAGGCGCGGCTGTCCGGCCGCGAGCTCAACCTCACCCGCAAGGAGTTCGACCTGCTCGCCTACCTCGCCGCCCGCGAGGGCAAGGTGGTGCCGCGCGCCGAACTGCTGGCGAACCTGTGGAACCTGCCCGGCAGGCACGACGACCAGACGCTCGACGTGCACCTGTCGTGGCTGCGCCGCAAGCTCGGCGAGCGCGCCGCGCAGCCCCGCTACCTGCACACCGTGCGCGGCGTCGGCTTCAAGCTCACGGCCGTAGGGTGAGGCGGTCGCTGGCCGTCGTCGCGCTCGCCGTCACCTCGATGGTCGCGCTGGCCTTCCTCATCCCGCTCGGCCTGGTGGTGCGCCAGCTCGCCGAGGACAAGGCGCTCGCCGACGCCGAGCGGCAGGCCGTCGCGCTCACCCCGGTGCTCGCCATCACCGCCGACCCGGTCATGGTCGAGCAGGCCCTGACCAGCGTGAACGGCCACGTCGCGGTGCACATGGCGGCAGGCGGGGTGATCGGCGAGGTCAAGGCCACCACGAGCCAGCTGCGCACCGCCCAGCGCGAGGGCCGGGCGTTCACCGCGACCGTGCCGGACGGCCGCGTGCACCTGCAACCGGTGGTGCTGGCCGACGGGGTCGCCGTCGTCGAGGCGTTCGTGCCGGAGGCGCAGCTCAGCCAGGGCGTCGGCCAGGCGTGGCTGGCGCTGTTCGGCGTCGCCGTCACCCTCGTGCTCGGGTCGGTGCTGGTCGCGGACCGCCTGGGCGCGCGCGTGGTCAAGGCCTCCCGCGAGCTCGCCGACGGCGCCAGGCGCATGGGACAGGGCGACCTGGAGGCCCGCGTCGAACCGTCCGGACCGCCCGAGCTGGTGGCCGCCGGTGGCGCGTTCAACCGCATGGCCGACCGCATCGGCAAGCTCGTGACCAGCGAGCGGGAGATCCTCGCCGACCTCTCGCACCGGCTGCGCACCCCGCTCACCGCGCTGCGCCTCGACTCCGAGACGCTCGGCCCCGACCCCGGCGCGAACCGGGTCAGGCAGGCCGTGCACGCGCTGGAGCGCGAGGTCAACGAGCTGATCAGGGCCGCCCGCAGGGAGCTGGACGACCCGGACGGCAAGCGCTGCGACGCCGCCCGCGTGGTGCACGACCGGCTGGTGTTCTGGTCCGCGCTGGCCGACGACCAGCAGCGGCTGTGGAACCTGCGCGGCACCGAGCGCACCGCGTTCGTGCCCATCAACCGCAGCGACCTGGCCGCCGCCATGGACGTGCTGCTCGGCAACATCTTCCGGCACACCCCCGAGGGCACCGGGTTCGTCGTGGCGCTGTTCCACCAGCGCGACCGCGTGGTCATCGTCATCGAGGACGCCGGACCCGGCGTGGACGACCCGGAGGCGGCGCTCAAGCGGGGGAGCAGCGGGGCCGGGTCGACCGGGCTCGGGCTGGACATCGCCCGCCGCGCCGCCGAGTCCGCGGACGGGGAGCTGGTGCTCGACCGGGGGCCGCTGGGCGGCCTGCGGGTGCAGCTGCGGATGCGCAGGCTGTCCGACGCGTCGGCCTGACGCGCCGGCCTGGCCGATCGCGCCTTTCCGCTTCCTGATAGCAACCTTAAAACTTCCATAAATAATTGCGAGTTGACAATTCGTTTTGACTCGTTAGAGTGATTACAGGAATTGCGGCGGGCCGCCAGCGTTCTCCCAAACTCGACCGGCCCGCTTCGATTCCCCCTGCCGGTGCGGTGGCCGCGCGCGCTTCCCTGCACAAGCGCTGCTGCGGTCACCGCGCCCGACAATGTCCCCGAGCAGATGAGGAATACCGTGCCGCGTCCCAGGACCGCACTGCCCGCAGCCGCTCTGGCCCTCGTCGCCCTCGCGGGCTGCGGTGGGCCCGCTGCGCCGGGGCCGGTCAACGCGGGGAACATCGCCAACGCCGCAGCCGCTTTCGGCGCGCCCGCGGCGACCAGCACCACGGCCGCCTCCGACCCCGCCTCCCCGTCGTCCGCGAGCGGGGCAGCCGACGCGACGACCACGACCGCGACGACGCCGTCCTCCCCGGCGCCGTCCTCCTCGGAGGCCCCCGCGACCACGACGACGACGCAACCCCCTGTCGCGCCGACGTCCACCCCCGCGCAACCCCCCAAGCAGGAGACCCCCGCGCAGCCGCCGAGGACGACGCAGGCCCCCGCGCCGCAGAAGTCCGACGTGGAGATCGCCGAGGAGAAGGTCATCGCGCTGACCAACGAGCAGCGCAAGGCCAACAACTGCCCGGCCGTCACCGCCGACGCGCGGCTCGGCAAGGCGGCCAGGGCGCACAGCGCCGACATGGCCGCGCAGAACTACTTCTCGCACGTGTCCAAGGACGGGCGCAGCTTCGTCGACCGGATCAAGGCCGCCGGTCACCCCTCGCCGGGCGCGGAGAACATCGCCGCCGGGCAGCGCACGCCCGAGGACGTCATGAAGAGCTGGATGGACTCGGAGGGCCACCGGGCCAACATCCTCAACTGCGGCCTGAAGACGCTCGGCGTCGGCATGGCCAAGGGCGGCTCGTACGGGATCTACTGGACGCAGAACTTCGGCTGGTAGCGCCCGTCCCGGCCCCGCCTCCCCGCGGCGGGGCCGCAAGCCCGTGCCCGACCCCCGCCACCCTGCGGCGGGACCGGGAGCCCACGCCCTTCCCCCCGCCACCCTGCGGCGGGGGAGGGGCCGAGGGGGGAAGAGCCCGCACCCGCTGGGCCGCAGCACTGACCTGCGGCGCGGCGGGTGCGGGGTCTCGCACCGCCGCGCAGCGCGCGATGCGACCCGACCGCGCGGAGACCGATCCGCGCCGTGCCCGAGAACCGGACCGCAGCAACCCTGCACCGCTGCGGCGCGGTCCCCGGCACGGTGCCCGGTCTCGGCGCGGGAAGCTCCTTCACCAGGTGGTGTCCTCCGGCGCGGTGACGCGGGACGGGGCCCCGACGGCAACCCTGGGCCGTCCGGGAACCCGGTCCAGCGCGTCCCGCGCCGGAGGGCCGAACCGCCCGGCGCGTCACAGCTCCGGTTCGCGCCCCGGCGACGGCAGCTCGTCCAGGATCAGCACGGTGTGGCTGGACGTCACGTCCGGCATCGTCTGCAACCGGTTCAGCACCAGGTCCCGCAGGCTCTGCGCGTCCGGCGTGCGCACCAGCAGCACCAGGTCGTAGTCCCCGGACACCAGCGACCCCTGCCACACCTCGGGGATCTCCAGCACCCGCCGCCGCACCGCCTTCCACGAGTGCTGGCTGATCTTCAGGTACACGTACGCGGAGATCCCCATCCCGCACCGCTCCGGGTCCACCACCGCCGCGTACCCGGTGATCACCCCGTCCCGGTGCAGCCGCTCCACCCTCGAGTACGCGCTCGCCCGCGAGATGTGCAGCCGCTCGGCCAGCGACCGCATCGACAGCCTGCCGTCCGCGCGCAGCTCGGCCACGATCCGGCGGTCCGTCGCGTCGAGCGGTGCCGTTCGTCCAGCGCTGGGCGTCATGCGGTCGAACATAACCCCGGTGCGGTGCCGTTCGTCCAGATCGGGACCCGCGAGCTGGACGCCCGATCGGTGTGACCTGGACCATTCCCGGCATCCCCGCCGACGTCGCGCAGGAGGTGCCGAATGGCCACAGCCACACCGGACCGGACCCTGCTCCCCACCGAGGAACCGCTGGCGCTGCTGCGCCCCGACGGGTCCGCGGTCGAGGGCTCACCGCTTCGGATGCCCGACGACGAGGTGCTGCTGGAGCTGCACCGCCGCATGGTCGTCGGGCGCCGCTTCGACACCCAGGCCACCGCGCTCACCCGCCAGGGCCGCCTCGCCGTCTACCCGTCCTCGCGCGGCCAGGAGGCGTGCCAGGTCGGCGCGGTCCTGGCGATGCGCGAGCGCGACTGGCTGTTCCCCACCTACCGCGACAGCGTCGCCCTGGTCACCAGGGGCGTGCCCGCCGCGGGCGCGCTGACCCTGCTGCGCGGCGACTGGCACCTCGGCTACGACCCGCGCGAGCACCGCGTCGGACCGCAGTGCACGCCGCTGGCGACCAACACCCCGCACGCCGTGGGCTTCGCGCACGCCGCCCGCTACAAGGGCGAGGACACCGCCGCGCTGGTGCTGCTCGGCGACGGCGCGACCAGCGAGGGCGACACGCACGAGGCGCTGAACTTCGCCGGGGTGTGGAAGGCGCCGGTGGTGTTCCTGGTGCAGAACAACGGTTACGCGATCAGCGTGCCGCTGAGCAAGCAGACCGCCGCGCCCACGTTGGCGCACAAGGGGATCGGGTACGGCATCCGGTCGGTGCTGGTGGACGGCAACGACGCGGCGGCGGTGTACGCGGTGGTGTCGCAGGCGCTGGCGTCCGGTGAGCCGGTGCTCGTGGAAGCGCTTACCTACCGCATCGAGGCGCACACCAACGCCGACGACGCCTCCCGCTACCGGGACTCCGCCGAGGTCGCGCACTGGCTGGCCCGCGACCCCGTCGACCGGCTCGCCTCGCACCTGGCCTCGCGCGGGCTGCTCGACCCGGCGCGCCGCGACTCGGTGGACGCCGAGGCGGAGGAGTTCGCCGCGGCGCTGCGGGCCGAGCTGAACGCGGACGCGCGCGTGGACCCGGCGGACCTGTTCCGGCACGTGTACGCCGAGCCGACCGCGCAGCTGCGCGAGCAGGCCGCGATGCTGGCGCGCGAGCTCGACGCCGAGGGATTGGGCGCCGAGGGGTTGGGCGCCGAGGGGTTGGGCGCCGGGACGATGGGCGCCGAGAAGTCGGACGGGGGACGGGCATGACCGAGGTCGTTGCGGCGCAAGGGGTTCCGGCTTCCGCCGGGCCGCCGTCCGGCGAGGTGTCGATGGCCGCCGCGCTCAACCGGGCGCTGGCCGACGCGCTGTCCGCCGACGAGCGCGTGCTGGTGTTCGGCGAGGACGTCGGCCCGCTGGGCGGGGTGTTCCGGGTGACCGACGGGCTGGCCGAGCGGTTCGGCGAGCGCCGCGTGTTCGACACCCCGCTCGCCGAGGCGGGCATCCTCGGCACCGCCATCGGCATGGCCATGAACGGGCTGCGGCCGGTGGTGGAGATGCAGTTCGACGCGTTCGCCTACCCGGCGTTCGAGCAGATCACCAGCCACCTGGCCAAGTTGCGCAACCGCACGGCGGGCGCGCTGTCGCTGCCCGTGGTGGTGCGCATCCCGTACGGCGGCGGCATCGGCGGCGTGGAGCACCACTGCGACTCGTCCGAGGCCTACTACACGCACACGCCCGGACTGCGCGTGGTCACGCCGGGCACGCCCGACGACGCGTACCGGCTGCTGCGCGACGCGATCGACAGCCCGGACCCGGTGGTGTTCCTGGAGCCCAAGCGCCGCTACTGGTCCAAGGGCGAGCTGGCGGGGGGCGGACCGGCGTTCGACCGGGCGCTCGTGCGGCGGCCCGGCCGGGACGTGACCCTGATCGCGTACGGTCCGATGGTGCTGACCGCGCTGGAGACCGCCGAGGCCGCCCGTGCCGAGGGCTGGGACGTGGAGGTCGTCGACCTGCGCACCCTGGCGCCGTTCGACGACGAGACGGTGTGCGCGTCGGTGCGCCGCACCGGGCGGGCCGTGGTGGTGCACGAGGCCGCCGGGTTCGGCGGGTACGGCGCGGAGGTCGTGGCGCGGGTGACCGAGCGGTGCTTCCACCACCTGCACGCGCCGGTGCTGCGGGTGACCGGCTTCGACATCCCGTACCCGCCGCCGATGCTGGAGGAGCACCACCTGCCCGGCGTGGACCGCATCCTGGACACCATCGGCGCGCTGCAGTGGGACGACCGGGTGGAGGTGCGCGGTGCCTGACTTCCGGCTGCCCGACCTGGGCGAGGGGCTCACGGACGGGGAGATCGTGTCCTGGCTGGTCGCGGTCGGCGACCCGGTCGTGGTGGACCAGCCCGTGGTGGAGGTGGAGACCGCCAAGGCCGTGGTGGAGGTGCCCTGCCCGTACGGGGGTGTGGTGACCGCGCGGCACGGCGAGCCGGGGCAGCGGTTGGCGGTGGGGTCGGTGCTGCTGAGCGTCGCCGGTGACGGGGCGGGAGGCGCTGCGGCGCAAGGGGAACCGGTCGCGGCGGAGGCCGCCGCCGCGGCACCCGGTGCGGTGCGGTCGGGTTCCGCGCGGTCGGGTTCCGCGCGGGCTGATTCGGCGCGGGCTGATTCGGCGGAGCACAGCGGGAACGTGCTCGTCGGTTACGGCACCTCGCAGCAGAACCGCCGCCGTCGCCGCGTGACGCACGCCCCCGTCGCGGAGGCGCCCGTCGCGGCCGGACCGGCCGGGCTCGCGCCCGCCGTGATCTCCCCGCTGGTGCGGAGGTTGGCCCGCGACAACGGGGTGGCCCTGGAGACCGTCGAGGGCAGCGGCCCCGGCGGGGTGATCCGCCGCGCCGACGTGGAGCGGGAGATCGCCGCCCGCGCGCCCCGAGCGGCCCGCGCCCCCGGTCCCTGGACCGAGCCCGCCGCCGCGCCCCCCGCGCGGGGCAGGCGCATCCCGCTGACCGGTGTCCGGGGCGTCGCGGCGCGCAAGTTCGCCACCTCCCGCAGGGAGATCCCCGAGGCGACGGTGTGGGTCGACGTGGACGCCACCGGGCTCGTGGAGGCGCGCGCCGCGCTGCCGACGGTGTCGCTGCTGGGCCTGCTGGCCAGGTTCACCGCGCTGGCCCTGCGCCGCTTCCCCGAGCTGAACTCGCGCGTCGAGGGCGACGAGGTCGTGCTGCTGGACGAGGTGAACCTCGGCTTCGCCGCCCAGACCGACCGGGGCCTGGTGGTCCCGGTGGTGCGGGGCGCGCACGCGCTGACCGCGACCGAGCTGACCGGGCGGCTGCGCGACCTGACCGCGTCCGCCCGCGACGGCGGGCTGACGGCGGCCGACCTGACCGGCGGGACGTTCACCCTCAACAACTACGGCGTGTTCGGCGTGGACGGCTCGGCCGCGATCATCAACCACCCGGAGGTCGCGATCCTGGGCATCGGCCGCATCGCCGACCGCCCGTGGGCGCACGAGGGGCGGCTGGCGCTGCGCAAGGTGGCCCAGCTGACGCTCAGCTTCGACCACCGGGTGTGCGACGGCGGGGTGGCGGGCGGGTTCCTGCGGTACGTCGCGGACCTGGTCGAGAACCCGGTGGCGCTGCTCGCCGACGTCTAACGTGGGGGGCGTGGCACCCGACTACCCGATCCGCACCGAACGCCTGCTGCTGCGCCCCTTCACGGGGCTGGACCTGGAAGCGCTGCACTCGTGGCAGTCGCGCGAGGACGTCGTGCGCTACCTGTACGGCGGGCCGCGCACCCTGGAGGAGAGCGCGGACCAGCTGATGACCAGGGCCGCCGTGCCGTGGCCGTCGAAGGCGGGCGAGGACCTGTCGCTGGCGGTCGAGCTGGACGACGAGGTCGTCGGCGAGGTCGTGCTGAAGTGGCTGAGCGAGGCGAACCGGCAGGGCGAGATCGGCTACGTCCTGCACCCCGACCACCACGGGCGGGGGATCGCCGTCGAGGCGTCGGAGGTGTTGCTGCGCCTGGCCTTCGAGGAGCTGGGGCTGCACCGGGTGGTCGCGCAGTGCGATCCGAGGAACACCGCGTCGTGGCGGGTGATGGAGAAGCTGGGGATGCGCAGGGAGGCGCACTTCCGGCACAACGAGGTGTTCAAGGGCGAGTGGGGCGACGTGTACGTGTACGCGCTGCTGGAGGACGAGTGGTCGGCCTCGTCTGGTACGTGAGCTACGGGTCGAACCTGCACGCGGGGAGGTTCGGCTGCTACCTGTCCGGCGGGACCCCGCCCGGCGCGGCGCGCGCCTACCCCGGCTGCCGGGACACCGCGCCCCCGCGCGCGGACCGCCCGTGGGAGCTGCCCGGCGGGGTGTACTTCACCACGCACTCGCCGGTGTGGGACGGCGGGAGGGCGTTCTACGACCCGTCGCTGCCGGGGGTCGCGGCGGGCCGGGCGTACCTGGTGACGGTGGGCCAGTTCTCGGACGTGGCGGCGCAGGAGATGTACCGCGAACCGGGCGAGGACCTGGACCTGTTGACCGTCCTGGCCACCGGGCGGGCCGAACTGGGACCCGGCCGGTACGAGACCCTGGTGCTGGTCGGCGAGGCGGACGGCTGCCCGGCGCTGACGTTCACCGCGCCCTGGCGGGCCGACGAGGTCCGGCACACCAGCCCGAGCGCCGCGTACCTGAGGATGCTGGCGGGTGGCCTGCGGGAGACCTGGTCCTGGACACCGGAGCGGGTGGCCGCGCACCTGGCGGGGACCACGCCGTTCTGGACGGCGGGGGAGATCGCGGCGCTGCTGTGAGCGCGTTCCGCGCGCGGCGCCCGCGCTGAGCGCGATCAAGCCCGCGAACCCGGATCCGGCGAGCAGCCCGCCACCGCGAGCAGAGCGCCGCAACCGCCGGCGAGCCCGGTGGGATCACCGCGCTCGCCTCCCCACGCCCTCACGGGGCGAGCCGCCCCCCGAGCCGAAGGGGGTCGCGCACGACGAGGACGTGGTCGGCGTTCGACGCGTTCCCGCTCATCGCCGTCCTCGTCCTCGGCGCCGGGCCCGCCCAGGTCCGGCCTGCTCCTGGTGCTGGTGGCGCAGACCGGGCTGCTGCCGGTGATCGGCGGGCCGCCGCTGCTCACGCCGGTGCCGCTGCCGCGCGACGCGCGCCGCTCTGGCCGAAGGCCCTCGCCGCGGTCCCGAGCACCCGGCGCCGCGCCCCGGCGCGGGGAACGGGGAAAACGACCGCCACGCCCAGCGGGGTTCTCCGGGAAAGGGCTCGGGCGATCCGCGCGCCCGCTTGTCCGCCCGCCGCCGGGGCATCCCGCCGTGAGGAGAGGGTGAAATGGGGAACGTCTCTTCGGGTGAACCGGGCGGTGGATTGGTCTGTTGACAGCGGGCCGCTTTTCTTGGTAATGCATTTTCGGTTTTTTCTTCTTTTACCGGATTTGCTCCGATCGTGATCGTCGCTGCATGTCGGGCGATCGCGGTGCGGGCGGGAAGCGGGCGGTGCGCGGCTGCCCGCCCTCGCTTGAGCAGGAGTTTTTGCGATTTGTGGCGTTTTGTGCCCGAAAAACCCTTGTCCGCTGCCCGATCATCCGGTAGTCGATCTTCGGTGTGGAGGGTCGCCGTCCGGTTCCGCTCGTTCGTCCGTCCAACGCCGCCCGCCCCGGCAGCGGCAGGGGGAATATGTCACTCGTGGTAGCGAACCGGTGAGCGCACTGTGAGCGCGCTGCCCGTTTTCTGCCCGGTTCCGGCGCGCTGCGCGCAACTCGGGCCTGACTCGGTCCCCACTTGACCCGAATCTTGCGGCAACCAAAAGCGCGGCGGCTGATGACCAGCGCGGCTGCGCGTTCGCCCGACCTGCCGCGCACAGAGGTCAGGCCGAAGTCCGACTGCCTGAACTTGCCCCTGCCGGGTGCCCGATTTTTTGGGGTTTGCGCGCTTTGGCGAAGGTTGTGCAAAACTTGGAATGAGTCGGATAACGGCCGGATCGGCTGTCGGTATGAGGGAAGGGTGCACGTGTGGCCACGTTGCGTAAACAGGCACAGGATCGCGGTTTGTCGGAGAGGTGTGACCCGTCGTACACCTGAAGTTCTCGTGTCGCTTCCCGAAGTCGACGGCGAATCGCCGCGGACGTGCCGGGGCGGGGTCAGCTTATGACGAGCTGCAACCACGCGCGCAGGACTCACACGCGGTCCCCGCTGGCGCGCACCGGCGCGGGTGAAGTCGGCATCATGATCCCGGAGCAGCCGACGGAGCGCGACGTCGGCGCGATCGACGTCGCGGTGCACGCCGCGGACCCGATCACGCGCGCCCACCTCGCCGAGGAGATCGGCTCCACCGCGGAGTTCAGGCTCGTGCCGCTCGACGCGGGCAAGCCCGTTCAGGGCGTGGTGGTGATCTCCGTCGACAACGTCGACATGACCACGCTGGACTTCATGCGCGAGCACCGGACACCGGGCACGACGTTCTGCCTCATCGTCCGCAGCGCCTGGTACCTCGACTACGCGGCGGCCATCGAGCACGGCGTGCGCGGGGTCCTCTGGCGCGACGAGTACACCCCCGACCGCTTCCGCCGCCTCATCCGCACCGCGCACCAGGGGCAGGCGGACTTCCCCAACTCCATCCAGGCCGGCCTGCTGGAGTACCTGCAGCGGTTGCAGGAGCACGTGCTGGTGCCGAGGGGGTTGACGTCGTCGGGGCTCCAGGCCCGCGAGGTCGAGATCCTCAGGCTGATGGCGGACGGCATGACCCTGGAGGAGATCGCCCGCGAGCTGGCCTACTCGGAGCGGACGGTGAAGAACGTCTTCTACAACCTCATCAAGCGGCTGAACCTGCGCAACCGCACGCACGCCGTGTCCTACGCGATCCGCTCCGGGCTCATCTGAGGGGGACGGGGGCGCCGTGCTCGCGGTGCAGCGCCAGCACGGCCCCACGCCGGGCCCCCGCCCCCCTCAGCACCGTTCCCTCAGCAGCGCCCTCTCGGCACCGTTCCCTCAGCTCTGTTCCCTCAGCAGCGCCCCCTCAGCAGCGCCCCCTCAGCCCCGTTCCCTCAGCCCCGTGCGCGCGCGGACCCCGCGGCGGGGACGCCCGGCCCGGCGGTCGCCCGGCGCCGCAGACCGCACGCCAGCGTGGCGCAGGCCGCCGCCGGGATCAGCAGCGCCAGCAGGTAGGCGGGAGGTCCGGTCAGACCGGTGAGCAGGTCGAGGTTCGCCACCGCCAGACCGGTGAACACCGCCAGCCCCGCGAACCCCAGCAGCGGGGCGACGAGGGTCGACCAGCGCCCGCCACCGGGAGTGCGGCGGAAGAAGGCGACCACGGCCAGCGCCGCCCCGGTCTGCACCACGAGCAGCGCCAGCGTCCCCACCCCCACCAGCCACGGGAACAGCTGCGTGAACGGGTGCACCCCCGCGGCCGTGAACACCCCCAGCACCAGGAGCGTCACGCAGGTCTGCGTCGCGCTCGCCCGGTGCGGGCTGCGGAAGCGGGGGTGGGTGCGCCCCAGGGCGTCGGGCAGCAGGCCGCCGCGCCCCAGGGCGAACAGGTAGCGGGACAGCGTGTTGTGCAGCGCCAGCAGCACCGCGAAGACGCTCGTCACCACCAGGACCTGCACCACGTCGGTGGCGGCCTGGCCGAGGTGGCGCGTCGTCACGGCGGTCACGAAGCCGACCGGGTCCTCCGCCGCCCGCGCCGCCACCGCGCCCGACCCGTGCGCCAGCCCCACGGCCCAGGTCGTGGTGGCGTAGAACAACCCCATCAGCACCACGGACGCGTAGGTCGCCCTCGGCACGGTGCGCCGGGGCTCGCGCGCCTCCTCGCCGTACACCGTGGCCGCCTCGAAGCCCACGAAGCAGGTGAAGGCGAACAGCAGCGCCACCCCCGGCGCGCCCGCGACGAGCGCGGACGGCGCGAAGGCGTCGGCGTTGACGCCCTCGGCCCCGCCCGAGGTGATCACGGCGAGGTCGAACGCCACCAGCACGAGGACCTCGGCCGCCATCAGCACGCCCAGCACCCGCGCCGACAGGTCGAGCTCCAGGTACCCCAGCACGCCGACCGCGAGCAGCGCGGCCAGCGCCAGCGGCTGCCAGGGCACGTCGACGCCCCACCGCGCCAGCAGGTCGTGGCCGAACTCGCCGAACTGGCCCGTGATCCCCACCAGCAGGCAGTTGTACGCCAGCAGCGCCACCCCCGCCGCGGCCTGCCCGGCGCGCGGGCCGATCCCCAGCGCGACGAACGCGGTGAAGCCGCCCGCGTCGGTGACGTGCTCGCTCATGCCCGCGTAGCCGACCGCGAACAGCAGCAGCACCACCGCCACGACCGCGAACAGCCCCGGCGCGCCGACCCCGCTCGCCGCGAAGGCGACGGGGCCCGCGCCCAGGGTGGCGCCGAGCGGGGCCGCGGCGGACACCACCAGGAAGACGATGCCCGCCGTGCCGACCGCGGACTGCTTCAGCTGCCGGGACTGGCTGCTCGACACCACCACTGACCTCCTCGCAGAGCGGTCACCGCAGGAAGCGGGCCAGGACGTTCCGGGTCACCTTGGAGGCGGTGTTGTCGCCTCCGTTGTGGGGCAGCGCGCCGCACCACGCGATGGAGCCGACGGAGAACACCGCGCCCGCGTTCGGGTAGTCGACCAGCACCATGTCGGCGCGCACCGCGGCGTTGACGCTGCCGGACTGGCCGGAGTCGGACACCCCGATCTCCTCGCTGCAGTGCTGGTAGGAGTCGGAGAACCCGGTCGCCGACGCCAGCACCACCGCCCGCGCGGGCGTGCCGAGGGCGTGGTCGGCGCGGTCGATCTCGAAGCCCGCCGCGCCGTGCCCGCAGATGAGGCCGGGGTGGTCGCCGATCGGCTCGTCGTCGCCCAGCCCCTCGAACACCCACTTCACCGACGGGTCGAACGACTCCGGGGTGCGGTGGTAGGGCCTGCCCGGTCCCAGCCCCTGCGCGGTGAACCCGACGCCGACCAGGGACTGCGGCGTGCGGTTGCGGTAGCGCCACAGCCCGCCCTGCGTCCCGGTGAAGCTCAGGTCGCCCTCGCCGGGCGCGGACTCCCAGATCCGGGTGGACGGGGCCTTGCGGCGGATCTCCACCGTGTGCCCGCGCTCGGGGTCCGGCTCGGTGACCCAGTAGAAGCCGTTGCCGGTCAGGTTCACGAGCCTGCCGCCACCGTCCAGGTAGGACCTGAGCGAGTCGAGCATCCGCTCGGACCAGTACTCGTGGTGGGTGCCGGTGAGCACGACCCGGTAGCGGCGCAGCAGGTCCGCGCCCTCGCGGTGCAGGTCCTCGTCGGTGGCCACGTCGAACTCGTGCCCGGAGTCGCGCAGCCACCGCGCGAGCACCAGGTCGGCGGGGAACTGGTGCAGCCCGCCCTCACCGCCGTCCAGCGCGGGCTCCACGTACTCCCGGCGCATGGTGACGATCGGCAGCGCGCGGGAGGAGTAACAGACCCCGGACCCGTCCGAGTGGTGGTCGTAGAGGCTGTTGAGCCGGTTGTCCACGATGTACCGGTCGGCCGGGTCGGACGGGTACCCCTTCGCCCTGGCCGCGCCGTCCGGCCCGGTGGCGGCCGACTCCAGCATGGACTTGAGGCTGCCCGCGGTGAGCATGTGCTGGTTGGCGTAGGCCAGGTAGCTGTAGGTGGGCAGCAGGAGCAGCACCGGCGCCGTGGCGGTCCGCGCGGGGGGACGCACCGCGAACGGGATCTCGTCCGAGGCGCCGTCCGCCTCCACGCGCAGCGCGTACAGCCCGCTGCGGACGCCCTCAGGCACCCGCCAGCGCACCGAGGGCTCCCAGCCCGCGTCGTCGAGGTCGTCGTCGTGGAAGTGGATCGCGCCGTACTGGTGCGGCGCGTGCCGCCACGAGCTCTCCGAGCCGTCCCAGCCGTGCCCGGTGACCGCGCGGGTGGGGCGCTGCACGGTGACGCCGTGCAGTCCGCGCCCCGACCCGTCGTGGACGCGGGTCGAGTCGATGCCGCGCGAGAAGTCCCACGCCGCCAACAACCCCGGCAGCGACGTCGGGTCGCCGCCGTCGCGCAGGGCGTCGAACTCGGCCGCGCCGAGCGCCCGCTCGAACACGCGCGGGGACTCCAGCTTGCCGTTGTAGAACGCCCCCGGTCCGGCCAGCGTGGTGGCGCCCCGGCGGGGGAGGGCGCGGTCGACCGGCGTCAGGGGACCCGCGTGGTGGCCGTCCAGCTCCGAGGCGGCGCGGTCGACCGCCTCCAGGCGCAGCACGGCTGTGCCCGAGGCGCACGAGGCGGCCAGGAAGTACCAGGTGCGACCGACGACCGCGTGCTCCAGGACCGCCTCGCTCGTGGCGCCACCGGGGTCGGAGACCGCGAGCACGGGCCTGCCCGCGCGCAGGGACAGCACCGCCGAGGACCCGTCCGCCCCCTCGAGCGCCACGAGCGTCTGCTCGCCCTCGTCCGGTGTGGTGGGCCACAACCACAGCTGCACGCTCACGCTGCGCACCGACGGCCCGACCGGCCCGTCCACCCGCGCGTGCGACCCGGCGGGCAGGCTCTGCCGCAGGCCGGGGAACTCGCCGAGGTCACCACCCGCGACGTGCGGGTCCGGGTCGCCCAGACGTGTGATCGACGCCCGGAAGGACCGCGGGACCGAGCTGACCATGAACTCCACGCTCTCCCCCGGTTCGGCGCTGAACCGGTCGGCGTAGCCGACTAACCGCACTGCTTGACCCCATCTCCGATTCCGTTCCCCGCCGCGCTCACAGCAGCAGGAGTGGTTTCACGCACCGGCGCGCGTCCATGGCGCGGAACGCGGCCGGGGCCTCGTCCAGCGGGTAGACGGCGTCGAAGACCGCTTCCGGCCCCAGATCCCCGGACAGCACGTCGGGCAGCAGCTCCACGGCGGTGGCGCGGACGCTGGCGGGACCGCCGCTGAGGGTCAGCCCCTTGCCGAACAGGTCCCACAGCGGCAGCTCGACGCCCCACGGGAGCCCGACGTTGCCGATCTGCCCGCCGGGCAGCGCGCACCCGATCGCCTGCCGGACCGCCTCCTCGGTGCCCACCGCCTCCACCACGTGGGGGCTGCCGCCGTCCAGCAGCTCGACGACCTCGGCGATGCCCTTCGCGCCGCGCGCCGCCACCACGTCGGTGGCGCCGAGGCGGCGGGCCAGTTCCTGGCGGCGCGGGTCGCGGGACATCACGACGACCCGCGCCGCGCCGAGCCTGCGCGCGGCCAGCACCGCGCACAGCCCCACCGGCCCGTCGCCGACGACGACCGCGGTGGAGCCGCGACCGATCCCGGCGCGCCGCACGGCCTCGTACCCGGTCGGGAGCACGTCGGCCAGCGCGAGCAGCGCCGGGATCAGCGTGCCGTCCGGCCGTCCGGGGACCGGGACGAGCGTGGTGGCGGCGAGCGGGACGCGCACGAACTCGGCGTGCCCGCCGTCGAGCACGGTGCCGTCCGGGTTGACCTCGCCGAACAGCCTCCCCCGCGCGCAGGCGAAGGTGACGCCGCGCCTGCAGTTCCCGCAGGCGCCGCACGAGGTGTTGAACGGCGCGACCACGAACTGCCCCGGAGCCAGGTCCGCCTCCGGGCCGACCTCGCTGACCACGCCGATGAACTCGTGCCCGCTGCGGACGGGGTGCGGCAGCGGCGAGAGCCCGCGCAGCACCGCGAGGTCGGAGCCGCACACCGCGGCGGCGACCACGCGCACCACGGCGTCACCCGGCTCCCGCACCTCGGGTTCGGGCACGTCCCGCACCACGACGTTCCCCCGCCCGCCCAGGACCACGGCGCGCATCGCTTCCTCCCCTCAGCCCCGCGCCACGGCGGTGCTGCGCATCAGGAACTCGGCCAGGTACCCGTCGTGCGGCACGCCGGGCGGCAGCCACCACGTGGGTCGGGCCAGGTCGTAGACGTTGCGGACGGACGGCTCGTCGACCAGGTCGTCGACGAGGTCGTCGGCGTCGGTGCCGACCACCAGCGACCCGCGCAGCGGGGCCACGCCGTCGTCGCGCGACCACGGGGCCACCCAGGCGCACGGGAACGGGAGCTCCAGCGCGGTCTGCTCGGCGAACGGGCCGTCCAGCAGGTGGACGGCGGGCCCCAGCGCGGCGCTGCCGTCGCCGAGGTCGTGCGCCACCGGACCGGTCAGGCGGACCGCGCCCGCCGCGCTGGCCCGCACGAACGCCTCCAGCGCCCGCGCGTCGGCCAGCGGCGCGCACGGCAGCGTGGCCGCCTCGTGCTCGGGCGGCAGCGGCCGCGCGCGGGAGAGCCGCTCCGCCAGCGCCTCGGCGAGCCCCGCGGCGTCCTGCTGCGCCAGCACCGCCGTGGTGTTGAGGCAGGACACCCCGCCCAGCCCGCCGACCGACTCGGCGATCACGTCCAGGTGCTGCTCCCAGTCGCCGGTGACCAGCAGCTTCACCCGCCCCGGCCCCTGCGTCAGCACGGGGGTGCGCCGCGCGCCGCCGGTGTGCTTGGCGACGACGGCGTCGCCGCCGAAGACCATGGCGAGGTCGCCGCCCCGCACGAGGTCGTCGGAGGTGGCGTGGTCGCAGGGCAGCAGCACCACGTCGCCGGTCGGCCACCCCGCCTCGCGCAGCGCCAGCACCACCCGCAGCGCGGTGAACGGGTCGCGGCGGGAGGGCCGCACCGCCACCCGGTAGCCCAGCGCCAGCGCCTCCAGCCACAGCGAGTGCACCGAGGGGTGGTTGCCGGAGGCGGTGACGGTGAACAGCCGCCCCCTGCGCCGCCACACGACCGACTCGCCGCCGAGCGGGCGGGCGGACTCCGCGCTGTCCACGGCGTGCGCGGCGACCAGGGCGATGGTGCTCGCGGCAGCCCTGGCCACGGACACCGGCACCCCGGTGGTCCTGGCGACCAGCAGGTGGTGCTCGTCCGGCCCGAGCCCCCCGAGCACCGCCCCCGCGAAGAGGTCGGCGGCGCGCCGCAGCACCGCCGCCCGCTCGCCGGGGCTCCACGCCGCCGACTCCGCGGACGTCGCGCGCATCAGGTCCAGCGCGCGGTGCAGGTAGAGCGGGGGGACCATGGTCAGCTCGGCGACCGGTTCCCCCGCCACGTCGCGGACCACCTCGCGCCTGCTGCTCCGGTACGGGCCGCGGGGCCCGAGCGCGTCGACGGGGCGCGGCCGTCCGATCGCGGGCGCGGCCATCAGTACGCCCCCACGATCACCGGGACGCCCTCGAACTCCTCGACCGGCCGCACGTCCGCGACGGAGTGGCTGACCTGCCCCTCCGGCTCGGCCACCCGCCGCGCCACGTCGCGCTCCAGGTTGTTGGGCACCAGCGCCGACTTGCTCAGGTGGTGCATGACGACCCGGCCGGTGTCGCCGACCGCGACCGGCTTCCCCGTCTCGGGGTCGACGACCTCGAAGGTGACGTGCGGCGAGGGCGGGTCGAACACCGAGTCGCCCTCGTCGGTCTCGGTCCGCTCGAACGCCGCGCCGAGCGCGATCGTGCTGCCGTACAGCCCGTACACGGCCGTGCCGGGGAAGACCTCCTGGCGCAGCAGGTCCCTGGTGTCGCGGTCCATGCTGGTGCCGCACCAGGTGATCACCTGCACCTGGTCCCGCACCGCCTGGGCCAGCTTCTCGTCGCGGGCGAGCCTGGCCAGCAGCGGGGGCGGGGCCTGGACGGCCCCGACCCGCTGCGTGGCCAGCACGTCCGCGACCTGGCCGAGGACGTGGTCGAGGTAGCGCTCCACCTCGTCCACGCGCCCCTGCCGCGTGCACAGCCGCACCCAGCGCGGGTCGAAGTCCACCGCGAAGCGGACCCCTCCCCGCCTGCGCGCGTGCTGCGCGGTCAGCTCGGCGTAGTCGTGCGGGCCGCTGGGACCCATCGACAGCCAGTTGACCCCGTGCGGGTAGCCCCGCTCGTCCATGGCGCGCATGGCCCCGGCCATCTCGCGCTCCATCCAGTCGGCGAGGTAGAGCACCCGCTTCGGGGAACCGGTCGTGCCACCGCTCTCGAAGACGCCGACGATCTCGGCCTTCCCGCCGTAGCCGCGCGGGATGAGGTCGTCCACCGGCACGTGCCGCAGGTCCTCCACGGTCTGCGGGAACAGCCGCAGGTCGTCCCTGGTGCGCACCTCGGTGAGCGGGTCGAAGCCGAGGCGGTCGCGCCGGTCCAGCCAGAACGGCGTCCCGGTCTCCGGGGAGAAGTGCCACCGCATCGCCGCCCGGACCAGCTCGTCCGGGTCCACCCGCGCGTCCGGCTCCGCGTCCAGGACCGCGAGCGCGTCTTCCGGTGTCATGCCGAGCCCTCCGCTGTTCGTCGGGATGTGTTGTCGGGACGTCTTCGCGGGGCGCGCGTCAGCGCAGCTCGATGCCGAGCTCCTTGATCGGCTCCAGGAACTCGCCCTTGCCGACGGCGTCGGCCACGAGCTCCAGCTCGTCGGACATGTACCGGTCCTGCTCCAGGGTCGGCACCAGCGAGCGGACCTTCTCGTAGGTGGCCCTGCCCGCCGGGCTCAGGCCGCCGTGGCGGCCGGTGAGGTCGACCGCCTGGGCGGCGGCCAGGAACTCCAGCGCGAGGATGCGGGTGTTGTTCTGCAGCACGCGGCGGGCGTTGCGGGCCGAGATCAGGCCCATGCTCACCACGTCCTGGTTGTCGCCGTTGGACGGCACGCTCTGGGTGCTGGCCGGGCCGATGGTCCGGTTCTCGGCGATCAGCGCGGTGGCCGGGTACTGGGCGCCCGCGAAGCCGCTGTTGAGGCCGGGCTCGCCCTTGACCAGGAACTCGGGCAGGCCGTAGCTGAGGTGGCGGTTGAGCAGCCGGTTGCTGCGGCGCTCGGACTGCACGCCGAGCTGGGTCAGCGAGATCGTCGTGAAGTCCATGACGAACGCGACGGGCTGGCCGTGGTAGTTGCCGCCGTGGAAGACCTCCTTGCCCTCGAAGAACAGGGGGTTGTCCGTGGCGGAGTTCAGCTCGGTGGTCAGCGTCCTGGCCGCGTGCCGCAGCGTGTCGCGGACCGCGCCCAGCACCTGCGGGATGGCCCGCAGCGAGTAGGCCTTCTGCAGGTAGACCTCGGTCCGGGTGACCTCGTCGCCCACGCGCTGGTCCTCGACCTCGCGGCGCAGGTCGGAGTGCGCCACGGCGAGCGAGCTGCCGTGCAGCAGGGCGCGCAGGTTCGCGGCCGAGTCGATCTGACCGGTGTGCGGGCGGGCCAGCTCGTGCCCCTCGGGCAGGAACGGGCTGGTGGAGCACTTCAGCGTCTCCAGCACCAGTGCGGAGACGATCTCGGCCTGGTGCAGCTGGTCGATGCCGCGGCCGACGACCAGCGAGCCGAGCCCGGTCATGCCGGAGGTGCCGTTGATCATCGCCAGGCCCTCCTTGAAGCGGGCCTGCAGCGGCTCGATGCCGTGCTCGCGCAGCACCTCGGAGGTGGGGACGCGCACGCCCTCGCGCAGCACGTAGCCCTCGCCGATGATCGTGGAGGCGATGTGGGACAGGGTGGCCAGGTCGCCGCTCGCGCCGAGCGAGCCGATCTCCGGGATGGCCGGGGTGATGTTGAGGTTGAGGTAGAGGGCCATCCGCTCCAGGATCTCCGGGCGGACCGCCGAGTAGCCGCGCGAGAGCGCGTTCAGGCGGGCGGCGAGGATCGCCCTCGCCTCGTCCTCGGCGAACAGCGGGCCGACGCCCGCGCTGTGGCTGCGGATCAGGTTGGTCTGGAGCTCGACCTCCTTGGACGGCTCCACCTGCATGTAGATCATCTCGCCGTAGCCGGTGGTCACGCCGTAGACCGCGGCGCCACCCCTGACGATCTCCTCGAACTGCGTGCGGCTCCTGGCCGCCTTTGCCAGCACGTCCGGTTGGACCTTGCAGGGCACGTGGTTCTCCGCGATCTGCCGGACGTCGTCGATGCCGAGCGTCTCTCCGTCGAACGAGACGACGGCGGCGTTCAGAGCGGTCACGGTGGTGGCCTCCATGTGCGGGGGGATTGACCAGCCGGGTTCCACCTGGCGAGCGGGCGGGCAGGGAACTCCTGCTGGTCGGTTCGCTTAGCGAGATCAGCCGAATGGCTCGAACAACTCCTGCGGAAATGCTCGGCAACCGTAAGCAATTTTCAAACTGCCCGTCAAGGCGAGCGGGGCCGTCCACCTGAACGGAGCATGATCATGGAATAAGTGGGCAACCGCGCAGGGAAAGTTCGTGCACCGCCTTTCGGTGTTCTGGAACCGAATGGGGGAGGCTTCGCGCGTGGTGGGCCGCTCTCCGTCTGGTAAGCCCTTGACCAGGTGTTTTAGCGGGTGGACACCGGCTTAACCGGTGGTGCACCATCCCCTTTGGACATCGATATGTGACTCGCGTCACCTTCTGCGGGTGCTGGGTTGCCCGTGCGAAAAAACACAAGTACTGCTGGAAAGCGCCGCCGTCAGGAATGCAGAGAAACCTTCCGTCATGCTCGGGAAAGTTGTTGCCCAGTCAATCCCCGGATCGTCCCTGACCAGGGGCGAACCTCACCGGAAATACTGAGGACGGAGAGCAACGTCGTGACACTCGCAGTGGCCGACCGGTTCGCCAACACCGCCAGCACGGACGAGATCCTGGCCAGCCTCCGGAGCAACGGGTACGCCATCGTGGAGGACGTCCTTCCTCCTGAGACGGTTGACGCCCTGCTCGAGGAGATGACGCCCCACATCGACGCCACCCCGTTCGGCCCGGACGCGTTCGCGGGCCAGCGCACCAAGCGCACCGGCAGCGTCGTCGCCCGCTCGAAGACCGGCCGCGACCTGGTCGTCAACCCGTTCAACCTCGCGATCGCCCGCGGCCTGCTGGACACCTCCACCGAGATCCAGCTGTCGCAGACCCAGCTGATCAGCGCCTACCCCGGCTCGGTCGCCCAGAAGCCCCACAAGGACGAGCTGATCTGGGACTTCTTCCCGTTCGCGGTGGACCACCACGTCATGTGCCAGTTCTTCTTCGCGCTCACGGACTTCACCGCGGAGAACGGCGCCACCCACGTGGTGCCCGGCAGCGACGCCCTCGCCCCGGAGGACACCCGCCCCGAGGACGGCAAGCAGGTGGAGATGCGCAAGGGCTCGGTGTTCATCTTCAACGGCAAGGTGGTGCACGGCGGCGGGCACAACACCAGCGACGAGGTGCGCCAGGGGCTCATCGTCAGCTACTGCTCGGGCTGGGTGCGCCAGGAGGAGAACCAGTACCTGGTGTCCCCGCCGGAGCTGGCGCGCACCTACCCGGAGGACGTGCTGCGCATCATCGGCTACCAGCAGGGCTGCTTCGCGATGGGCTACGCCGGTGACATCGAGGAGCCGATGGACGTGCTGTTCGGCCGCAAGGCGGCCACGCCGATCGTGCCGTCGGAGGCCGCGGCGAAGGCCAAGAACCGGACCGGCCGCAAGTGGAGCAAGGACGTCGCCGAGCGCACGGTCTGAGCTCGCCTCCCCGGCGGGCGGGCGGACGACGCCCGCCCGCCCGCCGGGACGCCCACCACTCCAGCCCAGAAAGGCCAGCCCTTATGACGTCCGTCCGCAATTCCGTCCCGGCCATGCCCATCATGAACATGGTGTACGGCCTGTGGGTGTCCCAGACCCTGGTGACCGCGCACGAGCGCGAGGTGTTCGAGCACTTCGCCGAGCGGCCGGGCATGACCAGCGCCGAGCTGGCCTCGCGGCTGGAGCTGCACGAGCGCCCCGTCGAGCAGCTCGTCACCGCGTGCGCCGCGCTCGGCCTCCTGGAGCGCAGCGGGGCGGGCTACCGCAACACGGAGATGACCACGCGATACCTGCTGCGCGCCGCCGAGGACTACATGGGCGGCTGGGTGGAGATCGTCTCCCGCCACGACTACCCCGGCTGGCTCCGGCTGGACGAGGCGATGCGCACGAACCGCCCCACCGCGTGGGACCCGGAGAAGCAGGACTCGCTGTTCGCCTCGGACGACACCCTGATGGTGGAGTCGTTCTGGGAGGGGATGAGCGCGATCTCGAAGCCCACCGCGCGGGTGCTCGGGCAGACGGTCGACCTGTCCGGTGTGGACACCCTCCTGGACGTGGGCGGCGGTGGCGGCGCCTACGCCATCGAGCTGTCCCGCGCCTACCCCGACCTGCGCACCACCATCTTCGACCTGCCGTTCGTGTGCGACCTGACGGCGAAGAAGGTGGAGCAGGCCGGCCTGTCCGACCGGATCTCCTTCGCCAGGGGCGACTTCTTCGCCGACGCGCTGCCCACCGGGCAGGACCTGGTGATGCTGTCGATGATCCTGCACGACTGGGACGAGGAGCAGTGCCGCGCGATCCTGCGCGCGTGCTTCGACGCGGTGCGCCCCGGCGGCCAGATCATGATCAGCGAACTGCTGGTGGACGACACCAAGGACGGCCCCCTCGACGCCACCCTGATGAGCCTGTCGATGCTCGTGGAGACCGAGGGGCGCAACTACACCGCGCAGGAGTACGGCGACTGGCTGCGCGAGGTCGGCTTCACCGACGTGGAGGTCCGCCCGTTCGCCGCGCCCGCGGCCAACGGCGTCGTCATCGCACGCAAACCATGAGCAGTGGCGCGGGCCGGGCCGCACCCCGGCTCGCGCCGCCGCCGACCACGCCTGAGGACGAGCCATGACCGCGACGAACAGCGACCACGACACGACGGCCGCACCCGAGTTGAGCGCTGACGACATCCCGGCCCTGCGCGACGAGATCGACCACCTGGACGACCAGATACTCCGCCTCATCCAACGCCGCACGGCGGTCTCGCGCACCATCGGCGCGGCCAGGGTCTCCGCGGGCGGCACCAAGATCGTCTACAACCGCGAGCTGGCCGTCCTGGCCCGCTTCCGCGCCCTGGGCTCCGAGGGGCGCGACCTCGCGCTCATCCTGCTGCGCCTGGGCAGGGGGCGGCTCGGTCGCGTCCACTGACGCCGCGCGTCGGGCGGGGCCGCCCCCGCCCGACGTCGACGCGCCCGCCGACCGGGGCCGGGCCCCGCGCCCTCCGCCTCGGGAGCTCAGCGGCGGCACTCCGGCAGCCCGTCCAGCACGTCCACGATCCGGCGGAACTCCTCCTCGGTCGCGTGGTGCCCCGCCCGCACGGTCCGCACGTCGAACCGGTTGCGCGGGGTCGCCCGGTCGGCCTCGGCGATCATCCGGTCCTGGAGCGCGAGCGGGATCATCCGGTCCTCGGTGTGCCGGATGAACGTGCGCGGGACGCGACCCCAGGTGTCCGGCCGCACCCGCGAGTCCTCCCGGCCCACCGTCAGCGACTCGTCGGGGTGCAAATGCGCGAGCGCCCCGTAGAACTCCGCGTCGTCCGCGCCCGCCATCAGCAGCTCCTTCAGCCCGGCCAGTGCCTCACGGTCGGCGGTGCGGTAGTTCACCCGCACCGCGCCGATCACCGCCGGGTCGGCCACCACCAGGGCGGCCAGCGCGCCCGCCAGGCTCGTCGAGCCCTCCGGGGTGGCCAGGTAGTCCTCCGGGCACGCCAGGTCCACGCAGCAGAACGCGGTGTCGTAGACGAGCCGGTCGACCAGGTGCGGCACGGCACTGCCCACCCGGTTCAGCACCGCGCCGCCCATGCTGCCGCCGTAGAGCACCACCGGGCCGAACCCCGAGACCGCGCGGACCACCCGGATCGCGGCCTCGGCGTAGTCGTCCAGCCCGATCCCCGCCAGCGGCGACGGCCTGGTCGCCAGCGACGCCGGGTCCTGCGGGCACTGGTGGTCGAGCGCGAACTGGGCGTCGGTGGCGCGGTGCCCCGGCAGCGGCACCCCGACGGTGCGGTGCCCGCGCAGCGACAGCGCGTCGATCCCGCCGGGCGCGCCGCTCGCCCCGGTGACCACCACGAACGTCGTCACCCCGCCCCGCGACCGCCCGGCCGCACCACCCCCGGCCAGCGCCGCCCCGCCCGCGACCGCTCCGGCCCGCAACGCCGTCCGCCTGGACATCCCCGTCTTCGCCATGGCTCCGAGTGCACCGCGCCGCGCCGCCACCCGGTGAGCCGAGGAGGTGGACACCCCGGTCCACCAAAGTTGCGCGCCGCCCGGAACCGGGCCCGATCGGCTCTACCGTGACCGGGGTGAGGGAGAACCGGCGTGACCTGCCGTGGCTGGTGCTCGCGGCCGTGCTCTTCGGGGCGCTCGACCTGGCCGTCCACGGCGCGGGCCCGCCGACCACCGGGTGGGCCGGGCCGCACGCCGGGCTGCTCCTGCACCTGTCGGTGGACGCGTCGCTGCTGCTCCTGGCCCGCCACCCCGTGCCGGTCGCGTGCTGGGCGCTGACCGTCGCGGCGCTCGCGCTCGGCTCGGCCGAGCTCGCCCCCGGCCTGCTCACCCCGGTGGACCCCGCGACGCGCGCGGTGCTGCCGCACGCCACGCCCGCGATCGTGGTGAACCTGGTCCGGCTGACCGACCGGCGTCGCGCGTTCGCGCTGATCGGGGCGCTCGCCGTGCTGGGAACCAGGCCGTGGGACCCGAGCTGGGAGAGCACCCCGCTCGGTGTCGTCAACACGGTGCTGCCCGCGCTGGCCGCGCTCTACCTGCGGGCCCGCCGGGAGCTGGTGGACTCGCTGCGGGAGCGGGCCGAGCGGGCCGAGCGCGAGCGGCTGCTGCTCGCCGAGCGGGCCGCGGCGCGGGAGCGGCGGCGGCTCGCCGAGGAGATGCACGACGTGGTCACCCACCGGATCACGCTGGTGGTGCTGCACGCGGGCGCCCTGGGCGTCGGGTCGACCGATCCCGCCGCGCGCGCCGCCGCCGAGGACATCCGGCGGGCGGGCGTCGGCGCGCTGGCCGAGCTGCGGGACCTGCTCGGGGTGCTCCGGGGCGCGGACGGGACGCCGGTGGGCGGTTCACCGGTGGGCGGTCAGCCGGTGGGCGGCCCCGCGCGGCCCGCCTGCCCCGAGCGCCCGCCCGCGCCCGACCCGAGGGCGCTGGTCGCCGAGGCGCGCGCGGTCGGCGAGTCGGTCTCGTGCCACGTCGACGGCGACCCCGGCCGGATCGAGCCGACGGTCCTGCGCACCGCGTACCGGGTGGTGCAGGAGTCGTTGACGAACGCGCGCAAGCACGCCCCCGGCGCCCAGGTGGCCGTGACGATCTCCTACCGGCCCGACGGGGTCGACGTGCGCGTCGCCAACGGCCCGGCGGACCGGGCGCCCGACCGCGCGCTGGTGGGCAGCGGGTCGGGCACCGGGCTGCTCGGGCTCGCGCAGCGGGTCGAGCTGAGCGGCGGCGCCCTGCGCGCGGGCCCGGAACCCGGCGGCGGCTACCTGGTCGGCGCGACACTGCCCGCGCGCGTGCCGACGCGGGGGGAGGCCGGATGATCAGGGTGGTCGTGGTGGACGACGAGCCGATGGTGTGCGCGCACCTGCGGGTGATCCTCGGCGCGGCGGACGACGTCGAGGTGGTCGCCGGGGCGCAGGACGGCGCGGAGGCGGTGGAGGCGGTCGTCCGGCACCGCCCCGACCTCGTGCTGATGGACCTGCGGATGCCGGGGGTCGACGGGCTCGCCGCCACCGAGCGCATCGCCGCCCTGCCCGACCCGCCCACGGTCGTCGTGCTCACCACCTTCGACACCGACGCCCACGTGCTCGCGGCGCTGCGCGCGGGAGCGGCGGGGTTCCTGCTCAAGACCACCGCGCCCCACGACCTGGTCGAGCTGGTCCGGGTCGCGGCGGCCGGGCACACCGTGCTGTCCCCGGCGGCCACCGCCCGGCTGGTCGCCGCCTCCTCGGCGGGCAGGCGGCGTGACGAGGGCGCCAGGGCCAGGCTGCGCGCGTTGAGCGAGCGGGACCTGGAGGTGCTGACCTGCCTGGGCCGGGGCTTGTCCAACGCGGACATCGCGCGCGAGCTGTTCCTGTCCGAGGCGACGGTGAAGAGCTACGTGTCCCGGATGCTCGTGAAGATCGACTGCCGCAACCGCACCCAGGCCGGGGTGCTCGCCCACGAGGCCGGGCTGGTCGACGGAGCCGGGCTGGTCGACGGGGCGGGCTGAGCCCCCCGGCGCGGCTTCCGGTGGGAGATGGGGATGATGGGCCGGTGGCGGAGCCCGTGGTGTCGCGCGTGTTCTCGGCCGAGCACCGGTGGCGGTTGGCCCTGGGCGTTCTCGGACTGGCGGTGGCGGTGTTCCCGTGGGACGGCCCGCCGGTCGGCCTGTTCGGCGCGGTGCCGCTGCTGCTGTGGTGCGGCTCGTGGACCGGGAACCGGCGGGTCGGGGTGATCGTCGGACTGGTGCTGCTGGGCCTGCTGGTGTGGTTCGTCGTGGTGCCCGGCCTGGGGTTCTCCGGGCGCTGGGTGCCGTCGGCGGCCGAGGTGCTGTGGCTCCACCCGCTGCTCGCGGCGGCGGTGTGCGCGCTCGGCGCGAAGGTGGGACGGCAGCGGGTGCGGGCGTGGCGGCTGACCGGGGTGGCGGCGCTCGGGTTCCTGCTCCTCGGGTTCCTGTGGCTGGCCCGACTGGAGTCCCCGCCCGGCGACGAGGGCGTGCTGCCCGCGCTGGCCGTGCTCCGGGTCGAGGAGGGGGAGCTGCTGTGCGGTTCCGGCGGCTGCGCCCGCCAGGCCCGCGCGACCGGCGACCACGCCCCCGAGGCCGTGCGCGACCGCCTCGCGGCACGGGGCTTCACGCACCGCGACCCGCTCGCCGCCGACGCCCGGCTCTGCCGCACGACCGGGCTCGTGGTGCAGCACGAGGTGTGCGCGGAACTGCGCGACGTCAGCGCGGACGCGGTCCGGGTCGTCTGGTACCTGGACTAGGGGGTTGTCGGTGGAGGAGGTCTGGTCTCAGGAGACCGAGCAGGTGATGCGCGAGCTCGGCTGGTTCCCCGGTCGGCGGGTGGACACCACCCGGTGGCGGGAGCACTTCACCTCGGTGGGGCTGCCGCCGACCGAGGCCGCGGAGCGCTTCCTCGGCGAGTACGGCGGTCTCGTCCGCGAGCACTACCTCATGGTGAACTGGCCGGCCCGGTACGGCCGGGGGAGCGCCGGGCTGGAGGCCCTCGTCCTGGGGATCATGCCCGAGACGCTGGTGCCCTGATGTCGACCGGGGCGTTCGGACGAGCCCCGGTCGTCCCGCTAGTCCTGCTCCAGCACCAGGTCCAGCCCGCCGTCCTCGTTCGGCTCGCACGCCCCGTACCGGGCGTTCGCGCCGAGGAACTCCGCCATGCACCCGCCGAACGCCGCGTGCCCGCGCGCGTTGGGGTGGAACGACTCCTGCAGCGCGTGCCGCGCCCGCGCCTCGTCCCGCAGCCCGTCGAAGTCCACCACGAGCCGGGTGAACCACTCGTCGTCGCTGGAGTCGCCGCCCGAGCACGCCTCGTGACCGCGACCCGCCCGCGACAGGTCCAGGAAGCGCGCGCCCGACGACGTCGCCACCCTGCGCACCGCGTCCGACAGCTCGCCCACGGCCACGTCCCGCACCCACCGCGTGTCACCGCTGCGCAGCGGGCACCCGGACAGGTTCTGCAGGGACGGCGGCACGTCCGGGGTCACCGGCGACGCGTAGGACTGCATCACCAGCGCGTACGACCCCACCGAGTACCCGGCCTCGTCCAGCACCCGGCGCACGTCCCGCACGGCCTTCTCGACCTTCGGCACCATCCGCTCCACGCGCCCCCGCCAGTCCTCCACGAGCAGCCGCGAGCAGTCGTCGCGGCGCTCGAACCAGGCGCGCAGGCACTGCCCGAGCACGTCGGAGAAGCGCGGGTCGTCGTTCGCGCCCACGGCCAGCACGATCGTGGTCACCCGGTGGGTGCGGGCGATCCGGCCGAGCTGGAGCGCCTGCGAGCCCTCGGTGTTGCCGATCTGGTCGGTGATGCCCACGCGCGCGGCGTTCGCGCCCGAGCAGGCCAGGTTGAACACCTCGTCCACGGGCACCGACGGCATCTGGAACACCTGGGCGTGCTTCGAGCGGTGGCACCAGTTGTCGTTCTGGCCGTCGGTGTCGTCGACGTAGTCGCCCGCGCCCTCGCCGGACAGCGTGCTGTCACCGAGCGAGACCATGGCGGTGGGCGCGTCGTCGGGTGGTCCGAGCGGTGGGGCCTTGGGGCGGTCGCTGACGAAGACGACCAGCGGGAGCAGCAGGAAGGCCAGTGCGAGCGCGGCGAGGCGACGGCGTGTGGTGCGCATCGCCGCTCAGTTTACGGGCCGACGGGGCTCACGCAGCGTGATCGTGGTCCCAGGGTTCGGGGTCGCGCCACCGGCGCGTCCACTTCGGACCCTCACGACCGGTGCGCCTTGCGCCGCCGCAGCCACACCACCGCGCCCGCCACCACCAGCACGCCCAGCACGATCTCGCTGGCCAGCCCGAGCCGGTGCTCGGCGAGTTGCAGGCTCGCGCCCGCCCCGTACCCGAGCAGCGCCACCCCGGACGCCCACAGCACCCCGCCCAGGGCGTTGAACAGCAGGAACGTCCGCAGCGGCACCCGGCTCATCCCGGCGAGCGCGGGCACCAGCGCCCGCAGCAGCGCCGTGAACCGCCCCACGAACACCGCCACCCCGCCCCGCCGCCGCAGCAGCTCCTCGGCCTTGGCCAGGTGCTCGGGCCTGACCAGCCGCTCGGGCAGCACCTTGATCATCCGATGCCCGTACCGGCGGCCGACGAGGTACCCGGTGGCGTCCCCGACGACCGCCCCGCCGACCGCCGCCACCAGCACCGCCCACAGCGCAACCCCACCGGAGTGCGCGACCGCCCCGCCGACCAGCACGGCGACCTCACCGGGGAAGACGACGCCGAGCATGGTCGACGCCTCCAGCGCGGGGAGCGCGAAGACGAGCGCGAGCACGAGCGCGGGCGGGAGGTCGCGGAGGAAGTCGAGCACCACGGGGTTGATCCTGGCGAGGGGAGGGGGATCGTGCCAGTCGGGAGCGGGTCAGTCGTTCCGTGCGACGTCTTTTCTGCTCATCTGACAAGTTTTGCGCGAGTACCTCTGGGGGGAAATTTTCTGGAGTGAGTGGTTCAAAAATGAGAATGCTCGGACCTGGGGTGGCGCTGGCGCTCGCGCGCGGAACGCCACCCTGGATCCGGCTTCTTGGATGTTTACGGTGAACTCTGTTCAGCTTGGTCTAGGGTTTTTTTCAGGGCGGCAAATTCGTTGATGAACCTGTTCTCGAATTTGCTGGAAGTCGCCAGTCCTTCTCTGCTCATGCGCTCGTGTATCGCCTCTATAATGGCTTTTTCCGGCACGTTGGAGAAGATCATCTTGGTTAGTTCGTCGACCCAGTCCTCGTACTCGTTGGGATTTATTGAGCGATCCTCCCCGACGTCGTAGGGGTCCCATTGCCACATGAAGCTGCGCACTGCGGCCTGAGTTGATTTGATCAGGTCTTTGAAGCCTGCCCTTGCAAATTTTTTATTAGGTTCTTTCTTGCTCATTTAATTCTCTTTCCGGAGCTCCCGCGGGGCCATGCGCTGACCACTCTTCCTTGTTGGTTTACCACGACGACGGCATTTTTCCGGTGTATCTGATCGTGCCGCGCTCTGCGTCATTGCGTATTTTTCCGGTTCGTACCGTGTTCAAGATCGCAGACGGACTCACTCCTCCGTCCTTCCTGCTGCCCATGACGCGCTGGAGTCCGTGCTTTGTGTAACCGGTCACCACATTGCCGATCGGCTTTCGCGTTACCTGCTTCGCGACCTGCGTGGTTGCCTGGCGTGCCCCTTGTTTGATGATTATCGAAACGCCTGCGCGAACCCCGGCGATGAGCAGCACCACGCAAAACGGGCAACGACCGTCGAGGTCGGTTGTGTTGACCGGATCACCGTTGACGTAGTCGTAGTCGTTGGCGCTGCCGCCCTCAACCGGATCAACGGACAGGAACCTGCCGAGCAGCGGGCTGTACGGTCGTGCCCCCATCTGGACGACGGACAGCGCTCCAGCGTGCTCGTGCGGGCGCTGGTGCTGCCCTAGCCAGCCGTAGTCCATGTGTCCCGGTTGGTTGTCAGGCATGCCGTCGTTGTCGGTGCTCAGCCCGGCTGGCTGGCCGAATGGGTCGTAGGTGCGCAGCGCGCCGATCTGCTTGCCGTCCCCGCCGGTGGTGAGGACCAGATCACCCCGAACTGCCGGGTGGTCCACCGTGGTGGAGTCCGGTGTCCAGGTATGCAGCACCCCGCCGGGCAGGCTCGTGCTGCGCGACAGCAACCGCTTGTCCGAGCCGTTCATGCTGTACTCGGAGGTGTCACCGCCACCGGTATGGCCGTAGCGGACATCGGCTCTGGCGTCGCCCTGGGTGGCCTGCCTCTGGACGATCCGGTCTTCGCTGTCCCTGCTGTAGGAGACATTGGCAGGTGCGCTGCCGGTACTTCGCAGGCCGATGTTACGGTCCGCGCCGTCCCACGACAGGTGGGTGGTGCTGCCGCTGACCGTGTACCGGGTGGTGTTCCCCCGCTCGTCGTAATGCACGTCGCTCACGACTGAGGTCCCCGTAGTGGACAGGAGTCGGTCTGCGGAGTCGTAGCAGTACCCGGTTACTGCCGTCCCGGCTGCCGTCTCGTCGAGCAGGCGAATCCGGTTGGTATTGCGTCCGGCCCCCGCCTGGGAGTTCGACGGGCAACCGACAGCACTGCTGGTGGTGAAGTCGTAGGTGTAGTGGTGTCCCGGCACCCACGCCTCGGTCAGCCTGCCAACCGCGTCGTAGACGTAGTTCGGACCGGAAGGGCGCGCGTCCACGCCGCCCAGGGACTCGTCCACGATCGTGCCTGAAGGTGAACGCGTGACGGACGAGACGATCTCCTTGCCGTCGCTGGTCCTCCAGGTGCGCGATGCCAATCTGCCTGCGGCGTCCCGTCCGACAGCGGCCAGCGCGCTGCCGTTGGCGTAGGACGCGGACACCAGTTCGCCCCCTGCGTCATAAACCGCGGTGACCAGCGTGGTCGTCCCCAGCTTGACGGTGAGAATCCGTCCGGCGTCATCGTGCGCGTAGCGCGTCTCCTGGGGTTCATCGAGTTTGTTGGGTGGTGTCACCCGCTCCAGGATCACGCGTCCGGCCAAGTCGTAGCTGCTCTGCGTGCGCAATCCTGCAACGTCGGTGTACTCCACCACGTGGCCGAGCAGGTCCGTCCTGGTCGTGATCGTGCCAGCCTGGTCGATGACCGACGATACGAGCGGGTCGCCGCCCACCGCGTAGTCATAGCGCACGGTCCGTTCAGAGGTGGAAGCGTTGCCGGGGAACTTGCGTTCGGCCACCCGGCCCCGGTTGTCGTAGGCCGTGCACGACCACTTGCCCGTGCTGCCGTGCGCTACTGCACGACCGCGCAGATCGTGCACCTGCTCGTCCACCCGCCCTGATGCCGAGGTAGTCGACTTGGACAGACCCGACTGCACGACAGCGGGAGAAGCTGGCACGCAGGGATTTGCACGTGCTTCGGTGTCGCCGTAGTACGAGTACGTGCTCTTGGCGCCGGTCGGCAGTTCGCGGCTGATACGGCGCAGGAAGCCACTGCCAGGCTTTTCGTAGTCGGAACGTTCGGCAAGTGACAAGCTGAAGGGAGCGGCGACCGTTGCAGTGGTCAAGCCGTAGACAGGGTCGAATCCGTTGTCTGCGTACCTGGTCTGCGTTCGTTCTTCCGGCTGTTCGCCGGAGCCCGGAGTCATTGTTGATGTGATGAGACCGTAGTTCGGACTCAGCACAGCCGTCGGAACAGCGTTGGCAGCACTACCATCTCGTTTCCACGAGAGGGCTGCCTCTGCAGTGGCGCGGCCTTGATCGCCGGACAACGCGCGCTGGGCGTAGTCCACCCTGATCCGGTGTTCGCCCTGGGAGAGGGTCAGCTTGGTGGGGGCCTCGTTCACCCGGCCACCGGCGCCCGCGTGCCTGGTGACGTCCTTCTCCTCCAGCGCCTTGTCGTAGACCGCGACCTCGTCGAGCAGCGCGTCCGTCGTGGTGCCGCCGGGCCGGTTGCCGATGGTCAGCGGGACGTCGTTGGCCTGACCCGCCTTCGCGATCGTCGACTGGCCGGACTTCTTGCCGTTGACGTAGAAGGTGACCTTGTTGTCCGCGTCGCGGGTGACCGCCACGTGGTTCCAGTGGCTCAGCGAGACCGTGCCCTCGGACACCGCGCTCTAGAAGCCGGAGCCGTTGCCGATCTGGCGGAACTCCAGCTTGCCCTCGGGGTTGATCGCCCACTCGTACGGCATGGGGTTGTTGTCGCCGCCGTTCCAGCGGCTGATCAGGTCCTGCCAGCCGCCCTTGGCCTGGTTGGGCCTCGGCTTGACCCACGCCTCCAGGGTGAGCGCGCCGGTCAGGTTGAACGGGCCCGGTGCGATCTGCGCCTGGCCGCCCGCGAAGTCGACCGCCGTGCTGCGGTCGTCGGGCATCGCGCCCGCCTGCTGCCGCTTCACCGCCCCCGAGTACGCGCCGTCCCGGCCGTTGCCGGACACGTCCTTGGCGGTCGTGCCCTCGTCGCCCAGCCGCCAGTAGCCGACCGGACCCGACTCCAGCACCGCCGCGGAGTAACCGCGATCCAGCACGAGGTTGTCGTCGACGTAGACGCGCAGGCTGTCACCGGGGTCGTCCTCGGTCGTGGAGAACTCGTGGGAACCGGCCGCGTCGACCACCAGTTGACCGGTCAGTCGGGTCGACACCGCGCCCGAGACGTCCACTCCGGGAACCGGTGCGGACGTGCGCCAGTCGGTGTTGATCCCCGTGGTGGAGTACCTGGTCGCGCTGCCCGAGAAGTTCGGGTTGGTCCACCAGGAGGCGGCCAGCCCGCTCATGCCCTCGTCGTAGCCGGTGCGGCTGGTGGGGATCTTGTCGCAGCCGGAGGGCGCGGGACTCACGGGCCGCCGGTCGGCGCCGAAGCACGCGACAGGGGCGGGACCGTAGGACTCGATCGGGTTGCCCGCGGCGTTGTAGATCGTGGTCGACTTCAGACCCGCCGGATCGGTGGTGGACAGCTGCTTGTCGTCCTCGGCCCACTCGTAGTGCGAGGTGCGCCCGGTCGCGTCGGTCTCGGTGAGCATCCGGCCGCCCGCGTCGCGGGTCACCCGGCGCGCGTAGCCCGAGATCGGGGTGATGCCCGCGATCGACACGTTCGTCCAGTCCGGGCCGTAGCTGTAGGTGCGCTGCGGTCGTTGGGACGGGTTCTGCTCGAACCCGGTCGGTTCCGGTGCGGAGACCTTCACCGCCCGCTTGGTCACGGGGCCGTCGTAGTCGACGCGGTAGTTCGGGCCGAACGTGTTGCGCTTGGCCCCGTCGACGACGATCCAGTCGATCGAGAGCGGGGTGCGCAGCTGGTCGAGCAGGTGGTGCTCGTTGAACCCGAAGTCGTGGTACTCGCCGCCGGGGTTCTGGAAGCGGCCGAGCCGTCCGTTGAGGTAGAACAGGTTGCTGGTCGCGCCGTCCGGGAGCTTGACCGCGCACAGGAAGCCCGGCGGGGTCGGGTTGTAGCCGCCCACGGGAGCGCACGCCTGGTCACCCGCGTAGTGCAGGGTGATCGCGCGGTTCGACACCGGGTCGACGATCCTGGTCAGCCTGGGGATCGGGCTGGTGGCGTCGGGCCTGGTCCACTCCATGCGCGCGGCGGCGGGCTTGCGCGCGTCCGCCGCGGAGGTGACCGCCTCCAGCTGACCGGCAGCGCCGAACAGGTACGTCGTGCCGTCGCCGTCGAGCAAGGTCAGCTTGCCCTCGGCGTCACGGGCCAGCACGCCGTACTCGCCCGGTGGAGGCCGGTAGCCGCCGTCCGAGGTCTTGGTGTACGAGTGCGCGGCACCGGTCGTGTCCGTGAGGGTCACGCCCGACTCGGTCAGCGTCGCTTTGGTGTAGCTGCCTGAACCGTCCACGTCGGCTGACAGCGACCAGCCCGGCGGCAGCGCCGACGCGGTCGGGGACAACCACGACGCCGGGACGGGCGCGCCCGCGCCGTCGTCCTTGCGGGAGAACAGGGACACGTCCGCCGGGCCGGAGAACTCCCGGTACTCCACGCGGATCGGGTACGAGGTGCCCGCGACGAGCTGCTTGGCGACCGCGCCGTCGAACTTGGCCGGGCCGCCGCAGGTGCAGTTGTCCTTCCACTGGTCGAAGACCTTGTCGTCCCCGATCCACACCCGCAGCCCGTCGTCGTACTGACCGCCGAAGGCGTACGAGCCGGTCTCGGGGACCTTCACGTAGCCCTGCCAGCGGATCCGGAACCCGTCCTTGCCCATCACAGGGTCGTAGGGGGACTGCTCGCCCCAGTTGAACGACACCTGCGGGTCGGTGCGCACCAGCACGGGGGAGTCGCTGTCGGCGATGCCGTCGCGCGAGTCACCGGTGAAGTACGAGCCCACCAGACCGGACTCGCCGACTCCCAGGGAGTTGTAGGTCATGGACACGCCGACGTCACCGCCGACGGTGGTCATCTTCGGCGTCGCCAGGTCGGTGATCACGTTGCCGGTGGACAGGTTCACCGTGATCGGGCCCGACGCGTCGCCGGGCACCGGTCCCTGCGCGCCCAGCCGCAGATCCACCCGCAGCTTGCGGGACGCCGCGTAGGCGGAGTGGGTGTCCTGGTCGCGATCGCGGGAGCGCACCGTCCAGGTGTAGGTCACCCCGTCCTTGAGCACCCCGGTCGGCACGGTCCAGCTCGTGCCGTCCTGCCAACCGGACTTCGCGACCAGACCGGAACGCCCGTCCGCGCCGGTGGCGATGGAGAACTCGTACTGCACCGCGTCACCGTCGGGGTCGGTGACCGCCCCCGCGCTCAACGTCGGTTGCTTGCTCGACACCACACCGCGATCGGCCGGGCCGCCGAGTGCCGGGGTCGGCGGGGTCTGGTTCTGCGGGGTGAAGCTCCACACCGGCGAGTAGGTCCAGGTGTTGTCCGGCATGTAGTCGTCCCGCACGCGCGCCTGCCAGAAGTGCTTCTGGTTCCAGGCCAGCGCCTCCTTCGGGACCTGCCAGCGCGCCTCGTTCTGACCGGGCTGGATATCCACCTGGTGGGAGGTGAAGTAGGCGCCCATGACGTTCGGGTCGGTGGACACGAAGTACTGCACGACGCGCTTGTCGTTGTTGGCGTCGTTGCTGCGCACCGCCAGGGTGAAGTCCTTGGAGTGCGCCGAGCAGTCGCCGCAGCCCAGGTTCTCCGGACCGGTCGGCCAGTCGTTGTAGTCGACCAGCACCACCGACGCGCCACCACCGGGACCGGCCTTGGCGGCGGCCATCTTCTTCCAGCCGTTCTGCCCCTCGGTCGTGTCGACCATGATGCCCCGGTAGCTGCCGTTGCCCCCGGCCCACCACGCCACCCAGTCGGTGATGTCGATCGTGCTCCACGACCCGGCCACACCCGTGCCGTCGCGGTAGGCCGACCCCAGGCAGGGACGGTTGTTCCAGGTGATCGACGTGCGGCCCCAGTCGCAGGCCACGTCCCGGATGCGCACGTTCGTCGGCCTGTTCAGGTTCGAGTGCACCCAGTAGGCGTTCCACGAGGCGTGCAGGATCTGCTTGCCGTACACGTGCGGCAGGAAGTGGTAGAACGCGTAGGTCTGGTTGCTGCCCGCGCCGGGCCAGGAGCCGATCTTGTTGACGTAACCCCGGCCGTCCTCCCAGTCCACGTCGTAGTTGTTGCGCGGGTACGCGCTCGACACGTACGCGTCGAACGCCGCGTACAGCGTGTGCAGACCGGGGTCGACCTTGATCGGGAACTTGCGCTCGCGCGCCTTGACCCACGCCCGGTCGGCAGCCAGCACGACCTTCCACGCGTCACCCTCGCGCTCCAGGCGCTGGGTGACCGGGCCGGAGCGCCACTCGCCGGAGCGCTCGTCCTCCTGGTTGTCCCACATCTTCGGGGCCGCGACGGCGAACTCCACCGCCCCGTCGGCATCCTTGACCAGGACCGCGCCGTCCTCCTGCTGCTCGGGCGCGAACCCCGGCTCGACGGTGAGCGTGAAGCGCCACTCGGGGGTGTCCACCGCGCGGTTGAGCACGAACACGTGCTTGGCGCCGGAGGCCATCGAGTGCAGCTCCAGGTCGATGCCCGGCTGCACGTCGCGATAGGTGGCGACCTCGCCGTTGATCTCGGCGGTGCGGTCGGCCAGGCCCTCGAACTCCAGCGAGGCGTGCTTTCCGGTGTCCGGGGCGACCACCGTGATCGCCGCGTCGCCGTCGGTGCTCTCGGGCAGCACCACCTCGGCCTGCGCCTGCTTCGGCGTGACCTTGCCGTCCTCGACCACCAGGTCCAGGTCCAGCGGGACCAGTTCGCCCGTGCCGTCCTTCGGGACGTTCACGACCTCCTGGTAGAGCTTCGCGGTCCTGGTGCCGTCGGGATTGGCGTAGATGTCTGCGGTGGGTTGGCGCTCCACCAGCTTCGACTTGCCCTCGACGTAGCTGGACTTCTGCTTGGTCTTGCCCTTCGAGTTCTTCGCTGGCTTGTTGGGGGTGTCGACCTTGGGAGCCGAAGATCGCTTTCCCGGTGTGCCGGATTCGGTCGGCGGAGAGAAGTCACCGCTCTGCTTCTCCGGGGACACCGGGTCGCCCGTGCCGCTCGGCAGCGGGGCGAGCTTGTCCGGGTCCATGGCCTTGACCTGCTCGGATGGCCGCTTAGGGGCGGCGTTGGCGATCGGGGACGCCATTGTCACCGCCAACACCGCCGCTGTCGCGACCGCGATCGTTTTTGTCATGAAGGCATGGCGGAGCCACGCCGTGCGTCGGCGTTGCAAGAGCGACAACCCCCCGGTTGTGGGCACGAAGATCGAAAGTCACTCGCGCTCGTGGTGAAATTTCGCAAAGGATGGTTTACGAACGGGGAGTCGCCAATACGCAGACTTTACATAGTGGTGCAGCTCACCGATGTGCGGCGATCGTTTTCGCGTTGAGCCGCAGACCGCTCACCCACGGTGAGAGATGGCCACCCGCACGAGGTGTGCCGTGCTCGTCGGTGCTGCGGCTCAGCGCTCCCACACCACGAGCCGACCGGTGATCTCCGCAGGCGTCACCGACAGCACCTCGACCCGGAACAGCCGCCTCTCCGGCGTCTTGCCGCACGCCAGGCTGCCCACCTGCAGGTGGTCGGTGTCCCGGCGCGGCGACGTGGCCGCGGCCTCCGCGCACTCCGTGCGGCTCGGCGCGGTGCTGCCCGGCCACGGCAGGAGCTGGTACGCGTCCTCGCCGTGCAAGCGGTTCTCGGTGATCCGGCACACGTTGTGCGCGGGCACGTCCACCGGGGGCTTGCGGTCCGGGTGCAGGCTGCGGAACGCCACGTCACCGCTGAAGTACGCGCTCGCCGCACCCAGCCCTGGAACGGGAACGGCAACGTCCGCCGACGGGGACGCCTCGGTGCGCGGCGCGGGCGTCCCGGTGCGGGAGCCGGTGTCCACCGCAGGCCGCTCCTCGACACCACCCGAGGGCTCCCCGACGCGAGGTCCGTCGACGGTGGAACCGGCCGGAGCGGCACAACCGCCCGTGAGCGGCGCGAGGCTGGACGCGCTCGCGGAACCGGTCACCGTGCTGGTGTGCGTCACGGTCGACCCGTGCGTCCCGGTCACCGTCAGCGCAGGCCCGGCCACCACCACACCCGCCTGGAGCAGGAACGTCAGCAGCGCGGTGATCCTTACCAGCAGGCCACCGATCCCGGTCACCTACTCGGGCGTGATCCTCCGCAGCTGCCCGGCTAACCGGTCGTGCCACTCGTTCCCAGACCCCTGCTGCGGCATCCGCGCTCCTCGGACCAACCCGGTCGGCGCGGGCCGGTGATCCGGCCAGATGCCGGGGCGAACCCTCCGAGGATGATCAACCCACCCCCGCTGCGGCAATCCGCGCAGCCGGGAACGGGCCGTCCGGCCCTACTCGAAGCGACTTGGGTCCCCAGCCCCCACCCGCAGCACCTCGGCCTCGCCGCTGGAGAAGTCCACCACCGTCGTCGGCTCGGTGCCGCAGTCGCCGGAGTCCAGGACGGCGTCCACCACGTGGTCCAGCCGCTCCTTGATCTCCCACCCCTGCACCAGCGGCTCCTCCTGGTCCGGGAGCAGGAGCGTGCTCGACAGCAGCGGTTCGCCCAGCGCCTCCAGCAGGGCCTGCACCACCGCGTTGTCCGGGATGCGCACGCCGACCGTCTTCTTCTTCGGGTGCAGCAGCCGCCTCGGCACCTCGCGGGTCGCCGACAGGATGAACGTGTAGCTGCCCGGCGTCGCGGCCTTGATCGCGCGGAACGCCGCGTTCTCCACGTACGCGAACTGGCCCAGCTGCGCGAAGTCCCGGCACACCAGGGTGAAGTGGTGCTTGTCGTCCAGGTTCCGGATCTGCCTGATCCGGTCCAGGCCCTCCTTGTTGCCCAGCTGGCAGCCGAGCGCGTAGCAGGAGTCCGTCGGGTAGGCGATCAACCCGCCCGCCCGCACCACCTCGACCGCTTGGTCGATGGCGCGCCGCTGGGGGTTCACCGGGTGGACGTCGAGGTACCTGGCCATGCCGGGAAGCCTAGTCCGCGCTGATCACGGCCGCTCACGGGCCGCCGCGCCCGCCGCTGTGCGGGTGATCACCCGACGGGCCACACTGGGTGACGGGCGCACCGCTCCCGGTGACCACGCCCCGTGACCGCACCACCCCGGAGGACGAGAAGATGCCCCTGTCCGGCGAGTACGACCCGAGCCCCGAGAAGTGGGTGCGCGACCAGGTCGAGCTGTACGAGAGCTCGGGCGGCACCGAGGGCACCACGCTGCGCGGGATGCCGGTGATCGTGCTGACCACGCTGGGCGCCAAGTCCGGCAAGATCCGCAAGTCGCCGCTGATGCGCGTCGAGCACGACGGCCGGTACGCGATCGTCGCCTCGCTCGGCGGCGCGCCCAAGCACCCCGTCTGGTACCACAACGTGGTCGCCAACCCGCAGGTCGAGCTGCAGGACGGGCCGGTCCGCAAGGAGTACGTGGCCCGCGAGGTGACCGGCGAGGAGAAGGCCCTGTGGTGGGAGCGGGCGGTCGCCGCGTTCCCCGACTACGCCGACTACCAGCGCAAGACCGAGCGGGAGATCCCGGTGTTCGTCCTGGACCCGCTGCCCTGATCCCCACGTGCGGGTGACCGCCGTCCGGTGCGGCGGTCACCGCAGGTCACGACTCGAACAGCTCCGCGAGCCGGGGGAGCCGCGCCCGGTTCTCGGCCGGGTCCTCCACGTCCCACTGCTCGCCGTCGGGCTTGCGCCGCACCACCGCGCCGCGCCGCTCGGCCACCGCCGCGAGCAGCGAGTCGCTCTCCCCGCGCGCCCGCTTGTACGCGTCGCGCACCAGGTGGCTCATCGACTCGTACCCGAGCCACCCGCCGCCCTCCCGCGCCATGCGCAGCACCACCGGCAGGTCCGCCAACGAGTCCGGGTCGGCCACCGCGGCCTCGAACACCGCGCGCCCCTGGAGCACCAGCCCGTCGCGGAAGTCCGCGAACCCGTCGTCCCCGCACCCGCCCTCGATGAGGTGGGCGGCGTGCCAGAGCGGCCACCGGTAAGCGCTGTCCACGATCTCACCGTGCCGCAGGGAGAACTCGACCAGCTCCTCGCCGGACAACGCCCCGAGCTGGGCGACGACGGCGTCGGGCAGCGGGTCCTCGCGCAGGTCGCGGTCCCCCGCGAACTCCCCCGCGGCGGCCCGCGCTCGTTCGACCAGGGCCCAGTACGCATCGCGGTCCATGAGCGCCGATCCTAACCATTGGGGGCGCCCCCGCCCCGCCCAGCAGGCTTCCCACCTGCGGGGACCACCCCGGCGGCCGGGGCACGGGAGCCGGAGCCGGACCCGCTCACCCGCGCCGGGTCCGCCGCAGCCACAGCAGCCCCAGCACCGGCAGCACCAGCGGCACGTAGCCGTAGCCGCCGCCGAAGTCCGACCACACCGTGGCCTCAGGGAACCACCCCGGCTCCAGCACGCTCAGCGCGCCGATCACCAGCACGCCCACCAGCTCCACCGCGCACGACGCGAACGCCACCCGCCGCGACGCGCCGTCGCCGCGCACCAGCATCACCGTCGCCACCACGTACACCACCGCCGCGAACGCCGACAGCGAGTAGGCCAGCGGGGCGTGCGAGAACTTCGTCGTGATCTGCAGCACGGACCTCGCGGTCGCGGCCAGGGCGAAGATCCCGTACACCGCGATCAGCACGCTGCCCGGACCGCTCCTGGTGCGCTGCGCCAGCGTCAGCGGCTCGCCACCCGAGCGGGAACCCGCGCCGCGGGACGACACCCGGTCCGCGAACCGGCTCGCCGCCGAACCCGGCTCCCCGTCACCCGCGCCCACCCCGGACCGCTCCTCCCGCTCAGGCATGACCGGCCCAGATCTGGTTCAGCCGCACCACCATGACCGCCGTCGTCAGGCACCCGACCGCCAGCACCGACGCCCCCGACCGCGACCGGTCCACGATCGACCAGAACCCCGCCAGCGGCAGCAGCAGCAACGCGGTCAGCAGGTAGCCGAAGAACGTCGCCCCCGACACCGCCTCGTGCCCGTCGCCCGCCAGCAGCACCGCGCCGACCACCGTCTGCGCCAGCAGCGCCACTTCCTGCGACACCACCAGGGCCGCCACGCCCAGCGTCGTCCAGTCCTCCAGCGTCAGCGGCTTGTCCAACACCGCCAGCAGCACCGCCCACCCCGCCGCGAGCAGCGCGGCGGCGATGGTGGCCGTGGCCAGCCAGTCGATCATCAGGTGGGTTCCTCACCGGTACGGGGTATGCCCTGAAGGCTAGAACACCCGCGTTGCGCGCTTCGGTGCTGGTCGCTGCGCGGTTCCGTGCGAATCGCTGGTCGGAGTGGGGTGGCGTGGACGGATATTGGTGGAACGTGGCGCTGGTGGCCGTGCTGGTCCTGGTGAACGCGGTGTTCGCCGGCAGCGAGATGGCGCTGGTCTCCCTGCGGGAGGGCCAGATCAGAGCCCTGGAGCGGGAAGGGGGTCGTGGCGCGCGCACGCTGGTCAAGCTCGCCCGCGACCCGAACCGCTTCCTGGCGACGATCCAGATCGGCATCACCCTGGCGGGCTTCCTGGCGTCGGCGGCGGCGGCCGTGACGCTCGCCGCGCCGCTGGTGCCGCTGCTGGACTTCCTGGGCAGCGCGGCCGACCCGGTCGCCGTGGCGCTGGTCACGATCGTCCTCACGTTCTTCACGCTGGTGCTCGGCGAGCTCGCGCCCAAGCGCCTGGCGATGCAGAACGCGCTGCGGTGGGCCAGCTTCGTGGCCAAGCCGCTCGACGTGCTGTCGGCGGTCTCCCGCCCGGCGGTGTGGCTGCTGAGCAAGTCGACCAACGCGGTCGTGCGGCTGTTCGGCGGCAACCCGGACGCCGCCGAGGAGCAGCTCAGCCCGGAGGAGCTGAGCGACCTGGTGTCCGGGCAGCAGGGCCTGAACCCGGAGCAGCGCGAGATCATCACCGGCGCGCTGGAGATCCACGCCCGCCGGTTGCGCGAGGTCCTGGTGCCGCGCCGCGAGGTCGTGACGCTGCCCGTGGACATGGCGATCCCGCAGGCGCGCGCCGAGCTCGTCGCGTCCGGCCGCTCGCGCGCGCCTGTCGTGCGCACCGGCCACCTGGACGACGTCGTCGGCGTCGTGCACCTGCGGGACCTGCTCGACGACGGGGTCTCGCTCACGCAGGTCGCGCGGCAGGCCGTGGTGTTCCCGGACTCGCTGCGCGTGGTGGACGCGCTGCGCCGCTTCAAGACCGAGCGCGAGCAGTTCGCGCTGGTCGTGGACGAGCACGGCGCGGTCGACGGCATCGTCACCCTGGAGGACCTGCTGGAGGAGGTCGTCGGGGAGATCTACGACGAGACCGACCGGGACGTCCTGGAGGTGCGCCGCGAGGAGGACGGGGCCATGGTGCTGCCGGGCACGTTCCCGGTGCACGACCTGGTGGACCTGGGCGTCGAGCTGCGCGACCCGCCCGAGGGCGACTACACCACCGTCGCCGGGCTGATCCTGGTCGAGCTGGGCCTGGTGCCCGAGGGGCCGGGGGACCGGGCGGCGGTGGCGGGCTGGGACTTCGAGGTGCTGGCCGTCGAGCACCACGCGATCACGTCGGTTCGGCTGCGGCGGGCCGAACCGGCGGAGGCCGACGTGGAGCAGGACCCGGACGGGCAGGTGGTCGGGGCGGACTGAGCGCCGGGAGGGGCCGACCGGGAAGTCCGTGCAGGGAAGTCGTTGCGGGGCAAGGGGAATCGGCACGTCGGTGGGCCGATTCCCCGAGGTCGTCAGACCAGCTCGGGCAGCCGCGCCGCCACCTCGTCCGGCGACGGCATCGCGGCGATCTCCGCCGCCACCGCCTTCGCCGCCACCGCGACCTCCTCGGAGCCCAGCAGCCCGCGCGCGGCGGACGCGACGGCCTCGGCGGCCACCTCGTCGCCGATCAGCCGCCCGCCCAGCCCGGCCGCGACCACGGCCTCGGCGTTGGTGAACTGGTCCGCGCCCTGCGGCAGCACCAGCTGCGGCACGCCCGCGCCGAGCGCGCCCATGGTCGTGCCGCTGCCCCCGTGGTGCACCACCAGGTCCACGTGCGGCAGCAGGTCCGCCTGCGGCACCCACGCGTGCAGCGACACGTTGTCCGGCACCTCGCCGAGCGCTGCCGTCTCCACCGCCGGACCGGCCGCCACCAGCACGTGCGCGTCCAGCGAGGCCAGCCCGTCGATCGCGGCCCGGAACACCTCGGCGTGCCCGAACGCGGTGCCCAGGGTCAGGTAGACCAGCGGCTCGTCGCGGGGCGCGGTGGCGATCGCGGGCAGCTCGCCCGGCGCCGCGAACGGCACGGGCCGCAGCGGGATCGTGTCCGGGATGGTGAACGACGGGTCCCGCAGCGACGGCGGGCAGATGTCCAGGTACGGGTTGCCCAGCAGGAACACGCTGTCGTCGCCACCGCCCAGGTCCACCTCGCCGAGGTCGACGCCGTGCTCGGCCGCGACGCCGCGCAGGTGCCCGACCATCAGCTTGGGCATCTCGGAGCCGGACGACATGCGCCCGAACCCGTGGCACAGCACGGGAACGCCCGCCGCCCTGGCCGCGATGCCCGCGCCGGGGTTGGCCAGCTCCTGGACCACCAGGTCGGGGCGCTCCTGGTCGATGAGCCCGGCGACGCCGGTGGCGAACGAGCGGGCGAGCAGGTCGCCGAACAGCCGGGCGATGATCGGGGCGCCCTCGGGACCGCTGAGATCGCGCGGGGTCTTGCCGGGCGGCAGCAGCTCGCCCGCGAAGTCGCGCATCCCGGCGCCCGCGACGACCGGTTCGACGCCGATGCCCGCGAGGACGTCGTGGAAGCCGCCGGTGGTGGCGAACTTGACCCGGTGACCGGCGCGCACGGCGGCCCTGGCCAGCGGTAACAGGGGGAACAGGTGCCCGTGGGCACCGAGGCTGGAGAAGAGGATCAACACGGAACTCAGCGTACGCTGAATTAGCTTCACGAAGGGGTTGTTCGCGAGGGGCTGACCGGTGGCGGCCATCCGGGGGCGCCTGGGGCGTCACCGGGAGGAGTGCCACCAGGGGGCGGCACCAGGAGGAGCGGCGCCTGGGGGTGTCACCAGGCTGAGCACCCCGGACGGAGCGGCCCGGCGACGGCGTGCGGTCGGGCGGAGCGGTTCCGGGGCGGTGGGCTGGGGGAGTCCCGCGTCAGGCGGCCTGGCGGGCGTCCGGCTCGGGGAGCGCCGGGCGCCGCACCGCGCGGCTCACACGCGCCGCCCCAGCTCGGCGACCACGTCCTCGGGGGACGGCATCGCCGCGATCTCGGCCGCCATCGCCTCGGCCGCCGCCCGGCGCTCCCCGTCCACGAGCAGCTCGCGCGCGGCCCCGGTGATCGCCTCGACCGTCGCGTCCGCGCCCACCAGCGCCCGGCCCAGGCCCGACCCGACGACCGCCTCGGCGTTGCCGAACTGGTCCGCGCCCTGCGGCAGCACCAGGTGCACCGCGCCGCCGACCGCGCTGCCGATCGTGGTGCCCATGCCGCCGTGGTGCACGGACAGGTCGGCGTGCCGCAGCAGCTCGCCCTGCGGCAGCCAGCGGTGCACGCTCACGTTCGCGGGCAGCTCGCCCAGCGCGTCCACGTCCACCAGCGGCCCGGCCGACACGACCACGCGGGCGTCCAGCGCGGCCAGCCCGTCGATCGCCCCGCGCAGCACCGGCGCGTCGCTGAACACGGTGCCGAGCGACAGGTAGACCAGCTTCCCGTCGCGCCCCACCACGCCCTCGGGCACCGGCACGTCGTCGCTGTGCTGCACCGGCCGCAGCGGGAGCCGCTCGGCGTCGCCGAGGTCGCGCTGCCACGCGGGCGGGCAGATGTCCAGCAGCGGGTTGCCCAGCAGCAGCCCGTCACCGGCGGGCTCGACGCCCAGCCCGGCCGCGACCTCGCGCACGTTCGCGTGCAGCGCGGGGCCGAGGTCGACCGCGTCCATCCGGCCGAGGCCGTGGCACAGGGCCGGCACGCCCGCCTTGGCCGCGGCCAGCGCCGCGCCAGGGTTGAGCACCTCGCGGATCACCAGGTCCGGCTTGTGCCGCTCCAGCAGCGGGGCCAGGTCGGTGGCGAAGCGCTCGGGCAGGACCGTGCCGAACGAGATCGCCGAGACCCGCTCCTGCTCCTGCGGCGACAGGTCCTGCGGGCGCATCGGGCGGCCGAACTGGTGCGCGACGGCCTGCCGCACGTCCCACCCGGCCGCGACCGGCTCCGCGCCCGCAGCCGCGATGGCCGGGTGCACCCGCTCGGTCGTGGCGTAGACGACCTCGTGCCCGGCCTCCACCGCGGCCCGCACCAGGGGCAGCACGGGGTAGGTGTGGCCGAAGGTCCCCAGACTGGAGAAAAGGATCTTCACGCGGCTACGGTATCCCGCGCCGATCACTGCGGGACAGGGCGGAAGTCCCTGGTCAACCGTGATCTTCGTCCAGGCTGTCCCGCACCTCGGTGGTGGCCTCGATGCTCGCGCGCAGGAACCGCGCGACCACCGCGCGCTCGGCCTCGTCGAACCCGGCCCAGGCGCGGGTGAACGCCTCGTTCAGCGGCAGGAAGAACTCCCGGCCCAGCTCCAGCGCGCGCTGGTCCACCGCCAGGTCCACCCGCCGCCGGTCGGTCGCGCTGCGCACCCGGTGCACGTGCCCGGAGGACTCCAGCCGGTCGAGCACGGACGTGGTCGCCGACGCGCTCAGCCGCATCACCTCGGCCAGCCGTCCCGGCGTCATCGGCTGCTCGGACCAGCGCGCCTCCATGATGTGGAGCAGGGCGTTCAGGTCCGTGCGGTGCATCCGGTGGCGCTCCCCGAACCGCTCGGCGAAGCGGTCCGACTCGACCGTCAGCAGCTGCAACAGCCGAACGAGCAGGTCGTGATCTGCCACACCGGCGTCCTTCCTCTACTATTTCGATCGTCCGATAGTTCGATGGTCGAAGTTAATGGCTCCGGAGGACATTCTCCCGTGACATCGCGCGCACGTTGGCTGCTGCCCGCCCTGATCGCCGTGGCGTGGCTCGCGCTCGGCGGATTCGGCGGCCCCTACGCCGGAAAGCTCAGCGAGGTGTCGGTCAACGACAACACCGCCTTCCTCCCCTCCTCGGCCGAGGCCACCGAGGTCGCCACCCTGCTCAAGGCGTTCGAGACCTCCCGCCAGGTACCCGCCATCGTCATCGCCGAGCGTGACAGCGGCCTCACCGACGCCGACCGCCAGTACCTCAGCGGCGCCGAGCTGCCCGGCGAGGCGTCCCCGCTCATCCCCTCCCAGCAGGACGACAAGGCCGCCCAGCGGATCGTCCTGCTCGACGGCGCCGAGCCCGCGCCCGGCGTGGAGGAGCTGCGCGAGGCGTTCGCGTCCCCGCCGGAGGGGCTGACCGTGCTGGTCACCGGCCCGGCCGCGCAGATCGCCGACCTGAAGGAGGCGTTCGGCGGCATCGACGGCATCCTGCTGCTCGTCGCCGCCGCCGTCGTCGCGGTGATCCTCGTGCTCGTCTACCGCAGCCCGCTGCTGCCGGTGATCGTGCTGCTGTCCGGCGTGTTCGCGCTCGGCGTCGCCAGCCTCGCGGTCTACCTGCTCGCCGACGCGGGCGCGGTCGACCTCAACGGCCAGAGCCAGGGCATCCTGTTCATCCTCGTCTTCGGCGCGGCCACCGACTACGCCCTGCTCCTGGTGTCCCGCTTCCGCGAGGAGCTGCGCGACACCGAGGACAAGCACGCGGCCATGCGCACCGCGTGGAAGGCCACGATCGAGCCGATCGCCGCGTCCGCGGGCACCGTCGTGCTCGGCGTGCTGTGCCTGCTGTTCAGCGACCTGAACAGCAACAAGGGCCTCGGCCCGGTCGCCGCCACCGGCATCGCCGCCGCGTTCCTGGCGTCCGTGACGTTCCTGCCCGCCGTGCTCGTGCTGTTCGGCCGCGCCGCGTTCTGGCCGCGCCGCCCCGCGCACGGCTCGCCGCACCCGGAGACCAGCGGCCTGTGGGGCAAGGTGGCCCGGCTGGTCGGCGCCAAGCCGCGCGCGACCTGGGTGATCACCGTGCTGGTGCTGCTCGCGGGCGTCGCGTTCGTGCCGCAGCTCAAGGCCTCCGGCACCGCCCAGTCCGACGTCTTCCTCACCGAGGTCGACTCGGTGGCGGGCCAGGAGGTGCTGTCCCGGCACTTCCCCGGCGGTTCCGGCTCGCCCACGGTCGTGCTGGCGCGCGAGTCGTCCGCCGACGCCGTGCTGGCCGCGACCACGGGCGTCGACGGCGTGTCGAACGCGCAGGTCGCGGGCACCGCGCAGGGCCTGGTCCGGATCAACGCGACCCTGGCCGACCCGGCCGACTCCGAGGCCGCGACCGCCACCGTGCAGCGCCTGCGCGACGCGGTCCACGCCGTGGACGGCGCGGAGGCCAAGGTCGGCGGCCCGACCGCGACCCAGCTCGACACCCAGAACACCTCGGCCCGCGACCGCCTGGTGATCATCCCGATCGTGCTGCTCGTGGTGTTCCTGGTCCTGGTGCTGCTGCTGCGCTCCCTGGTCGCGCCGCTGCTGCTGATGGCCACCGTGGTGCTCTCGTTCGGCGCGACCATGGGCGTGTCGGCGCTGCTGTTCAACCACGTGTTCGGCTTCCCCGGCGCGGACCCGGTGGTGCCGCTGTTCGGCTTCGTGTTCCTGGTGGCGCTGGGCATCGACTACAACATCTTCCTGATGACCCGCGTCCGCGAGGAGACCGCGCGCCTGGGCACCAGGGAGGGGATGCTCAAGGGCCTGACCATCACCGGCGGCGTGATCACGTCGGCGGGCGTGGTCCTGGCGGCGACGTTCTCGGCCCTGGCCGTGCTGCCGATCCTGTTCCTGGCGCAGCTGGCGTTCATCGTGGCGTTCGGCGTGCTGCTGGACACGCTGATCGTCCGGTCGCTGCTGGTCCCGGCGCTGGGGGTGGACATCGGGCGGAAGATCTGGTGGCCGTCGAAGCTGGCGCGGCCGGGTCGGGCCGAGGAGGGCGAGCGGGAGCTGGAGAGCAGCGCGTCCTGACGTGGCGGTCGGTGGTCGCCCTCCCGCGAGGGGGCGACCACCGACCGCCCCTCACCCGGTCACCCGAGCGTCCCAGTCGATCTCGTGCCGGTGCCACGGGAACGCGCTCGGCCCCACCCGCCGGATCGCCACCGGCATCACCAGGTCCCGCACCGCCCGTCCCACCGGCCCGGTCACCGCGTTGCGCACCGCCCGCCCCGCCTGCTGCCCGATCCGCTCCACCCGCGCCCGCCGCAGCCGCTCGAACGCCACCACCCCGCCCGCCGCCCCCAGGTCGCGCACGCACCGGGCCAGCTCCACCGCGTCCTCCACGGCCAGCGCCACGCCCTGCCCCGAGTTGGGGAACTGCGCGTGCGCCGCGTCCCCGACCAGCACCACGTTCCCCCGCGACCACCGGGGCAGCGGGTCCAGCTCCTCCAGCGCCCCGGACAGCACCAGCGCGTCCGGCGCGGTCCGCCCGATCAGCTCCACCGCGGGCCCCCGGTCCTCGCCGAACACCGAGGTCAGCTCCGCCATCCAGTCCTTCGGGTCGCGCTCGCGCACCTGCGCGATCGTCAGCGCCCTCGGGCTCGGCAGGTGCGCGAACCAGCCGCCCGAGCTGTCCTCCAGCACCTGGTAGCCGAAGAACCCGCGCCGCCCGTGCACCAGCACGACCTTCCCGCCGGTGCTGTTCTGCCCGGTGAACGGGATGTTCCCGCCGAACCCCAGCACCCCCGCGTACCGGGGACGCGCCTCGGGCACCACGTACCGCCGCACCGCCGACCGCACCCCGTCCGCACCCACGAGCAGGTCGAACCGCTCCCGGCTGCCGTCCGCGAACACCGCCTCCCGCTCGTTCACGTGCAGCAGCCGCCGCCCGTGCAGCACCCGCACCCCGCGCCGGGCCGCCTCCGCGCGCAGCACCTTGCGCAGCTCGCCCCGCCACACCAGCAGCATCGCCGGATCGCTGGTCAGCTCCCCGAGCACCCGGCCCGCGCCGTTGCGCACGACCAGCCCGGTGATGTCGTCCCCGACGCCCCGCACCGCGTCCCCGAGCCCGAGCACGTCCAGCGCCCGCATCCCGTTGGGCGCCACCGACAACCCGTCGCCGAGCCCCTCGGGCGGGGTGTCGCGGGCCTCCAGGACCACCGCGTCCCACCCGGCCTTGCGCAGCGCCATCCCCACGACGGGACCGCTGACCCCGCCACCCACCACCACTGCCCGCACGGCAGGTCCTCCCCGAGTTCCCGGCTCCACCCGCGCTCCGGGGACCGCGAGAACGGGGTCGGGCGGCGCGGGTGGTTGACAGCGGGAGTATAGGTCGCGTTGATCTTCGACAAAGCCCTGGTCGGCGGCCTGCGCGCGCGGCCAGGCCCGGTGCCCGGCGCCCCCGGACCACCCGCCCACAACCCGCGTTGCCATTCCGGCAACAAAAGTTGGCCGCCCGCCCGCACCGGCCGCACCATCGTCCTCGTGGATCAGGAGTTCTGGGACGCCATGTACACCAACGTCGACTTCAGCTGGAGCGGGAACCCCAACGGGGCCCTCGTCGACGAGGTCACCGGTCTGCCCGCCGGGCGCGCGCTGGACGTCGGCTGCGGCGACGGTTCCGACGCGCGCTGGCTCGCGGCGCAGGGGTGGCGGGTCACCGCCGTCGACATCTCGCAGGTCGCGCTCGACCGCGCCGCCGCCGTGCAGACCCCGCACGAGATCACCTGGAGGCTGCTCGACCTGGCGAAGGAGGCCCCCGCCGAGACCTACGACCTGGTCTCCGCGCACTACTTGCCGATCCTCAAGACCGCACCCGACACCGCCAAGCACCTGATCGGGGCCGTCGCGCCCGGCGGGCGCCTGCTGCTCGTCGCCCACGACACCCCGGCCGAGGGCGCGTTCCACGGCCACGACGGCACCGAGTTCCCCTACGCCGACTTCGCCTCACCGGCCGACGTGCGCGCCCTGCTCGGCGACGGCTGGACCATCGAGACCGACGTCAAGCGCGACCGCGCCCTGAAGGCCAACAACCACCACGTGGACATCATCCTGCGGGCCAGGCGGGACGCCTGACCACCCGGCCGCGCGGGGGACCTACGACTTGGGGAACACCCCGCGCGGCTGCGGCAGCACGTCCGCCAGCGACACGCACTGCTCCGCCACCCGCGCCGCCAACCCCGGCGCGAACGGCGTCAGCTCCACCGCCAGCACCCGGCACGCCGCCAGCAGCACCGCCAGCACCGAGTCCACCCTCGGGTCCGCGCTCCGCGACAGCTCCCACGGCCTGCTGGCCTCCAGGTACCGGTTGGCCACCTCGACCACCCGCCACACCTCGCCCGAGGCCGCGGCGAAGTCGAACCGCGCCAACGCGCCCCGCACGCCCCCGCGCACCCCGGCGCACGCGGCCACCAGCTCCTCCGCGCCCCTGGGCGGCGCCGCGTCCGGCGGAGTCCCGCCCCGGTACCGGTGCACCATCACCACCACCCGGTCGACCAGCCCACCCAGCTCGCGCCCCAGCTCCCGCCGGGCCACCGCCTCGTCCACCCCGCGCACCAGCGACCACCGCAGCACGTCCACCCCGTGCCCCCGCTCCCGCGCCCCCGGCAGCTCGGCGGGCGCCTCCCTGACCTGGGACACCGCCGCCGCCACGGGCTCCTCCCGCGTCGCGGGCGCCACCACGGTCGTGCACCCGGGGGCGCCCGCCGCCGCCAGCACCGCGCGCCACAGCCGCGCCCGCGCGCCCGTCTCCACCACCCGCACCCGCTGGTCGGCCTCCAGCCACCACCGGCGGTAGTTCGACGCCTCCGACCCGAACCCCAGCGAGGTCACCGGCGCGCCCAGCTCGTCGTCGACCTCCAGGCCGGGGCACCGCGCCCGCAGCGCGGCCAGCCCGGCGACGTGCCGCGCCGAGGTCGGGTCGAACAGCTCCGTGGACACCAGCCCCAGCTCGGTCCGCGCCACCCCCGCGCCCGCCAGGAACCGCACCCGGTCCCCGACCATCCTCCGGTGCCTGGCCAGCACGTCCGCCAGCAGCGCCCCCGAGGCCGAACCCGTCGCCACCACGTAGAACCGGGCCATGGCCGGACGCTAGCAGCGCGCGCCCGCCCGGTTCGAGGTCTTTTCCCCGGTTCCGAAGTCCCCGAGGGCGGGGGCGTGCGGGGAATTCCCACCGGAAGCGCAACAGTGGCCGCAGGCCCGGACGTCACAGGGGCGTGAGAGCCCAGCACGACGAGCACCGGAGGGGCCCGTGAAGGGCAACGGGTCGGTCACCGTGACGCTAGGGAGAAGGGGATCGAGCCCGCGGACGCGGAGCCGCGGGAGACGGGGGTGCGGGCCACGGTGGTCCGGGGGACGCGGCACTGCGTGCCCGGCCGCGGAGCCAATCCCACTGCTAAAAGAATTGCCCGACTTTAGCAGTCGAGCCCATTCCGGGAATCTTCGGCGTGCCCGCGCGAAACATTGTCGATGCGCCTTGACCGGCCACTTCCCGTCCCGCACAGTTCTGGGCGAAAAGACCGGCGGCGCTCGCGGCAGCGGCGGTCCACTCCCACACCCGGTCCGGAAACGGGTCGCCGCGAGCCCCATTCACCGCCCGAGCGCCGCCCCTCACCTCGACGAAGAGGAGCACGGCCATGCCCGGACCAGGACAGCGCCCGCCCACCACCGCCCCGCGCGCCCCCGCGCGCCGCCTGGCGGGTGTCCTCGCCGCCGTCACCGCGCTGCTCGGTGGCGTGCTGGTCGCGATCGGCGCGCCACCCGCGTCGGCGGCCACCGTCGACCCGAGCGCGTGGTACGTGCTGGTCAACCGCAACAGCGGCAAGGCGCTGGACGTCTACAACCTGCTCACCGACGACGGCGCCCGCATCACCCAGTGGGCCCGCAACGACGGCAACCAGCAGCAGTGGCAGTTCGTCGACTCGGGCGACGGCTACTACCGGGTCAAGTCCCGGCTGTCCGGCAAGGTCCTGGACGTCCACAACTTCTCCACCGCCGACGGCGGCGCGATCGTCCAGTGGACCGACAACAACACCACCAACCAGCAGTTCCGCCTCGCGGACTCGGACAGCGGCTACGTGCGCCTGGTCAACCGCAACAGCGGCAAGGCGGTCGAGGTGCAGGGCGCGTCCACCGCGGACGGCGGCAACGTCGTGCAGTACTCGGACTGGAACGGCGCCAACCAGCAGTGGCAGTTCGTCCGGGTCGGCGGTGGCAGCGGCCCGACGACGACCACCACCACCCAGCCCGGCGGCACCTGCTCGCTGCCGTCGAGCTACCGCTGGTCCTCCACCGGCTCGCTGGCGAACCCCAAGTCGGGCTGGTTGGCGCTCAAGGACTTCACCACCGTCGTGCACAACGGCAAGCACCTCGTCTACGGCACGATGGTCACCTCGTCCGCGACGTACGGCTCGATGAACTTCGGGTCCGTCACGAACTGGTCCGACCTGGCCTCGGCCCCGCAGAACGCGATGAGCAGCGGGACCGTCGCGCCGACGCTGCTCTACTTCGCCCCCAAGAACATCTGGGTGCTGGCCTACCAGTGGGGGCCGACCGCGTTCAGCTACCGGACGTCGAGCGACCCGACCAACGCCAACGGCTGGTCCGCACCGCAGCCGCTGTTCACCGGCAGCATCCCGAACTCCGGCACCGGGCCGATCGACCAGACGCTGATCGCCGACGGCACGAACATGTACCTGTTCTTCGCCGGTGACAACGGGAAGATCTACCGGAGCACCATGCCGCTCGGGAACTTCCCCGGCAACTTCGGCTCGTCCTGGACCCAGATCATGAGCGACACCAAGGAGAACCTCTTCGAGGGCGTCGAGGTGTACAAGGTCCAGGGGCAGAACCAGTACCTCATGATCGTGGAGGCGATGGGCGCGAACGGCCGCTACTTCCGGTCGTTCACCTCCAGCAGCCTCGGCGGCTCCTGGACCCCGCAGGCCGCGACCGAGAGCAACCCCTTCGCGGGCAAGGCGAACAGCGGGGCCACCTGGACCAACGACATCAGCCACGGCGACCTGGTGCGCCAGAACCCCGACCAGACCAAGACCATCGACCCGTGCAACCTGCAGCTGCTCTACCAGGGCAAGGACCCCGGCGCGACCGGCCCGTACGACCGCCTGCCGTGGCGGCCGGGTGTGCTGACCCTGCGCCGCTGACCCCGACCCGCTGACCGGACCGGCGCCCCCGCTCGCGGGGGCGCCGGTTCCGCGTCACCGGAAGCTGTCCGCCGCGGCCTTCCACGCCTCGCTCATCGCCGCCGACCCGCCGTGCGCGGTCTCCCGCACCACCACCAGCTCGCCCGCCGTCCACGCCCGGTCCAGCAGCCACGGCGTCCCCACCAGGTTGATCAGGTCCAGCTCGCCCTGCACCACCACCCCCGGCACCCCGGCCAGCCGGTCGCAGCCGTCCAGGACCTCGTTCTCCCGCAACCAGCTCCCGTGCGCCCAGTAGTGCGCCACCAGCCGCGCGAACGCCAACCGGTCCCGCCCGACCTTGTCAGCCAGCGACCCCGGAGTCTGCGGCAGCACCGCCTCCTCCCACGCGCACCAGGCGTCCGCCGCCGCGAGGTGCACCAGCGGGTCCGGGTCGACCAGCCGCTCCAGGTAGGCCGCCGAGAGGTCGCCCTCGGGCGCGCCGACGAAGTCGCTGAACTCCCGCCACGCCTCCGGGAACACCTCCCCGAGCCCGCGCGTGAGCAGGTCCGTCTCCACCCGCCGCCCGGTCGCCACGCCCGCGAGCACCAGCCCGGTCACCCGCTCCGGGAAGCGCTGCGCGTACACCAGCCCGAGCACCGCGCCCCAGGACGCCCCGAGCACCAGCCAGCGCTCGACGTCCAGGGACGCGCGCAGCAGTTCCAGGTCCGCCACCAGGTGGTCCGTGGTGTTGGTGGACAGGTCGACCTCCGGCTCGCCCGCGTGCGGCGTCGAGCGCCCGCAGCCGCGCTGGTCGAAGAGCACCACCCGGTACACCGCCGGGTCGAGCAGCCTGGTGGCCCTGATGCGCAGGCCCGCGCCCGGACCGCCGTGCAGGACCACCACCGGTTTCCCGGTCGGGTTCCCGTGGATCTGCCAGTGCAGCTCGTGGCCGTCGCCGACCGCCAGCCGCCCGCTCGTGTGTGGTTCGGTCACCGGGTGCACGGGGGTCAGGCTAGTGGTCGGAACGGGGTCGGGGAGGCCGCAGGAAAGCGGTTGCCCGGACATCCGCCGTCACGCACCGCTCTGTGATGGTCCCGCATCGCGTCTCACCTCGTCGGAATGTGGAATATCCGCACGCTCCGTGCCCGAACGCCCGTCGAACGAATGCCGTCGAAGCGTTCGAAACCTCGGATGTCTGTCTTTCGGAGCCCCGGCCGCGTGGCTACAGTCGCATTCCGGGAGCGCTCCCAGGCCAGACCAATCCTCAACGAGGAGGAGAAAGTGGCGCTCATTCCCAGAGCGGTTCTCGCGGCGGTGGCCCTGGCCGCCGGGCTGACCGCCCCGGCGGTGCTCACCGCCCCCGAGGCCGACGCCGCGACCCCGGCGTCCGGCGGCACCTACACCCTCGCCGTGACCAAGAGCGGCCTGTGCCTGGACGTCGTCGGCGGGTCCACGGCGGACGGCGAGCTCCTGCAGCAGTGGGGCTGCACGGCCGACCGCTGGCAGCAGTTCACCTGGTCCCCGTCCGGCACGCTGGTCAACGCCAACAGCGGCAAGTGCGTCGAGCCGGTCAACGGCAACACCGCCTCGGGCGCCGCGCTCCAGCAGCGCGCCTGCGGCTCGGCGGCGAACCAGCAGTGGCGCGTCACCGCGTCCGGTTCCGGCACCTACCAGGTGGTCAACGCGGCGAACGGCAAGTGCCTGACCACCAAGGGCGGCTCGACGACGGCCGGCGCGGCGGTGATCCAGGAGACCTGCTCGGAGAACTCGAACAAGCAGTGGTTGTTCAGCCCGGTCGGGTCGGCGGAGAAGCCGACGGTGGCGGCGGACGGGTCGGGGACGTATCGCAAGGTGCAGGACGCGGTGAACGCGGCTCCGTCGAACAGCTCGGCGCGGACGGTGATCACGGTGAAGGCGGGGACGTACCGCGAGGTGGTGACGATTCCGGCGGACAAGCCGAACATCACGGTGCGGGGGTTGGGTTCGGGGCCGTCGAACACGGTGATCGTGTACAACAACAGCGCTTATTCGCACGGGACGTCGAACAGCGCGTCGTTCTTCGCGCGGGGTGCGGGGTTCGTGGCGGAGAACCTGACGATCTCGAACGATCTGGACGAGTCGAGTGTTCCGTCGGGTGCGCAGGCGGTGGCGTTGCAGACGAACGCGGATCGGATCGTGCTGCGGAACGTGCGGTTGTTGGGTGATCAGGACACGTTCCTGGTCAACGACGCGACCCGTGCTTATGTGGTGGACTCGTACGTGGAGGGCACGGTCGATTTCATCTTCGGTGGTGGGACGGTGGTGTTCGACCGGACGACGGTGCACGAGAAGCGCTCCAGCGGTGGGCCGATCACGGCGGCGAGCACGGCGGCCGGGAAGAAGTACGGGTTCCTGTTCTACCGGTCCACGATCACGGGTGCGGCCAACAACGTGACGCAGTTGGGTCGGCCGTGGCGGCCGGACGCGCAGGTGCTGTACCGGGAGTCGACCCTCTCGGTGACGGTCAGGACCGGCGAGCCGTGGACGAACATGTCGGACAACAACTGGAAGAACGCCCGGTTCCTGGAGTACCGGAACACGGGTGGTGGCGCGGGGTCGAACTCGAACCGGCCGCAGTTGTCCGATTCCCAGGCGGGCGAGTACACGCCGCAGAAGTACCTGGCCGGTAGCGACGGCTGGAACCCGGTGGTGGCGACCTCGACCGACTTCTCGGCGGCGCGCGACTGGTCGAGCGCGGCGGACGGCTTCGCCAAGGGCACGACCGGCGGCGCGGGCGGTCCCTCGGTCACCGTCACGAACTTCGCCGACCTGGTGAAGCACGCGAGCGCGAGCACGCCCTACACGATCAAGGTCTCCGGCCAGATCACCGTGACGCCGTACGGGAAGGAGATCCCGGTGACGTCGAACAAGACCATCGTCGGGGTCGGGACCTCGGGGCAGATCGTGAACGGCGGGTTCACCCTCAACGGCGTCTCCAACGTCATCATCCGCAACCTGACGATCCGCGACACCCGTGTCGCCTCGGACGACCCGGACGACAAGGACTTCGACTACGACGGCATCCAGATCGACGGCTCGAACAAGGTCTGGATCGACCACAACACGATCACGCGGATGAACGACGGTCTGATCGACAGCCGCAAGGACACCACGAACCTCACCGTGTCCTGGAACGTGCTGGCGGAGAACAACAAGTCGTTCGGCATCGGCTGGACCGACAACGTCACCGCCCGCATCACGATCCACCACAACTGGATCCGCGACACCAACCAGCGCAACCCCAGCACCGACAACGTCGCCTACGCGCACCTGTACAACAACTACCTGCAGAACGTGAAGTCCTACGGCAACTACGCGCGCGGCGCCACGAAGATGGTGCTGGAGAACTCCTACTTCGACAAGGTCAAGGACCCCTACTACAAGGACGACACCGCCCAGCTCAAGCAGAGCGGCAACGTCGTCGTGAACTCCAGCGGCAAGCAGCAGAGCGGCGGGGCGGCCTTCGACCCGAAGACCTTCTACGCCTACACCCCGGACCCGGCCGCTGACGTCCCGAACCTCGTCCGGACCTACGCGGGTCCGCAGTCGAACATCGGCGTCTGACCGGCCTGGCGGCGGCCCCGCCCCCGACGGCGGGGGACGGGGCCGCTCGTGTCGATGTGTCCGCTCCCGCCCGGAAACGCGCGCCACCGCGAAGACGCCGACGCGTTGCGCCAACCGGGTGACAAACCCGCGCAACCGCCATGAGAGCGCTCCCACCTCCCCTTGACGGGTGGTCCAGGCCACTTCAGGATGCGTCGCAGGCAACGCCGCCGCCCAGCCGAGGAGACGGACCAACGCGATGTCCCGCAGACACCTGAGCACGGCACTGGTCGCACTACTCACAGCGGGCCTGTTCACGGCCGCCGCCGCACCGGCGTCCGCGCACGGGGGAGGCCCCAAGCAGCCGGTCATCGGCGAACCGCGCACCGAGCACGGCTGCGCCCGGATCGAGAAGTCGCTGCCCACCCTGGCCACCTGGCCGAAGGTCACCAGCCAGGTCAAGTCCAACCCCGCCGACGAGCGCAAGGTGCGCGAGCTCGTCTCCAAGATGACCCTGGCCGAGAAGATCGGCCAGATGACGCAGCCCGAGATCATCGCGATCACGCCGGACGAGGTGCGCCAGTACAACATCGGCTCGGTGCTCAACGGCGGCGGCACCTGGCCCAACCGGGACAAGCACGCCTCCACCGGCGACTGGCTCGCGCTGGCCGACTCGTTCTGGCAGGCGTCCGTCAGCACCAGGCTGAAGGTGCCGGTGCTGTGGGGCATCGACGCCGTGCACGGCAACAACAACGTCTACGGCGCGACGGTCTTCCCGCACAACATCGGCCTCGGCGCGGCGAAGGACCCGTGCCTGGTGCGCGACGTGAGCGCCGCGACCGCCGAGCAGATCCGCGCCACCGGCCAGGACTGGGCGTTCGCACCGACCCTGGCCGTGCCGCAGGACGACCGCTGGGGCCGCACCTACGAGGGCTTCTCCGAGGACCCGAGGATCGTCCGCGCCTACGGCTACGAGGCCACCAAGGGCCTGCAGGACGACGCGAAGCGCCGGATCGGCGAGGACGGCGTGATCGCCACCGCCAAGCACTACATCGGCGACGGCGGCACGACCGGCGGCAAGGACCAGGGCGTCAACCCCTCGTCCGAGGCCGACATGATCAACGTGCACGGCCAGGGCTACTACGGCGCGCTCGCCGCGGGCGCCCAGTCCGTCATGGTGTCGTTCAACAGCTGGACGAACGAGGACCAGGGCATCAACGAGGGCAAGCTGCACGGCAGCAAGCGCGCGCTCGACGACATCCTCAAGAACAAGATGGGCTTCGACGGCCTCGTCGTCACGGACTGGAACGGCATCGGGCAGATCCCCGGCTGCACCAACTCCAGCTGCCCGCAGGCGATCAACGCGGGCGTCGACGTGGTGATGGTGCCCGCCGACTGGAAGGCGTTCATCGCCAACACCACCGCCCAGGTCGAGTCCGGCGAGATCCCGCAGGCGCGCATCGACGACGCGGTGACCCGCATCCTGCGCGTCAAGCTGCGCTCGGGCCTGTTCGACGCGCCGAAGCCGTCCCAGCGCGAGCACGCGGGCGACAAGGCGTTGCAGCACGAGAACCTGGCCCGCGAGGCGGTGCGCAAGTCGCAGGTGCTGCTGAAGAACAACGGCAACGTGCTGCCGCTCAGCCCGCGCGCCAAGGTCCTGGTGGTCGGCAAGAGCGCCGACTCGATGCAGAACCAGACCGGCGGGTGGACGCTCACCTGGCAGGGCACCAGCAACACGAACGCCGACTTCCCCAACGGCACCACCATCCTCGGCGGCCTCAAGCAGGCGCTCGGTGAGAAGAACGTGGTGTTCAGCGAGACCGGCGACGTCGACCCCGAGGGCTTCGACGCGGTGATCGCGGTCATCGGCGAGACCCCGTACGCCGAGGGCAACGGCGACCTGGGCAGGCGCTCGCTGGAGGCGGCGAAGCTCTACCCGAACGACCTGGCCGTGCTGGACAAGGTCAGCGGCAAGGGCGCGCCGGTCGTCACGGTCTACGTGTCCGGCCGACCGCTGCACGTGAACAAGGAGCTGAACCGCTCGGACGCGTTCGTCGCGGCCTGGCTGCCCGGCACCGAGGGCGGCGGCGTCGCCGACCAGCTCGTGCGCGGCAGGCACACGTTCCCCGGCTTCACCGGGACGCTCTCGTACTCCTGGCCCAAGGGCGCGTGCCAGACGCCGCTCAACCCCGGCCAGGAGGGCTACGACCCGCTGTTCAAGCCCGGCTACGGGCTGAAGACCTGGGAGCGAAGCAAGGTCGGGCGCCTGGACGAGACCTCGCCCGAGACCGGGTGCGGCGGCAGCGGCGGCGGTGGCAGCGCGACCGAGGACCTGGACGTCTTCATCCGCCAGGACATCGCGCCGTACAAGAGCTTCATCGGCTCGGCGGAGAACTGGGGCGGCACGGAGATCGGTCCGGACGCCACGGCCGCGCACGCGGAGATCTCGGTCGCCCCGTCCGACGTCAACGTGCAGGCGGACGCGCTGCGCACGAAGTGGACCGGCGTCGGCCCGGCGCAGGTGTACCTCCAGCAGCAGGGCGGGGTCAGCGACCTGCGCGGCTACCGGAACACCAACGGGGCGCTCGTGTTCGACGTGATCGTGCACCAGAAGCCCGCGGCGCGGACGGTGCTGAGCGCGCACTGCACGTACCCGTGCCTGGGCGAGGTGAACGCGACCGGGGTGTTCAACTCGCTGGCGGTGGGGGAGAAGGCCACGGTGAAGGTGCCGGTGAGCTGCTTCGAGGCCACGGGCCTCGACCTGGAGGGCGTGAACACGCCGTTCCTGGTCTACACCGACGGTCAGTTCGAGGCGTCGTTCGCGAACGTGCGGTGGGTGCCGCAGGCGGGCGCCGACCCGGACGCGAGGACCTGCGCTGAGCTGAGCGGCTGACGCGCGGCCGAGCTCGACCAGAGGCGGGTCCCGTTCCGGCGGGGCCCGCTTCTCGCTGTTCAGGACCCCTTGCCAGGCCCGTGCCGGTGATAGATGATGCACGTCATCTATCCGGTTACCGGCCAGTAGGGGAGGTGGGTGTGCCCAGGGCCAGCCAAGCCCGCGCCGCCGAGCACCGGGCCCAGGTGCTCGACGCGGCCAGCCGCGCCATCCGCGAGCACGGCGTCGACCGCCTGCGCGTCCAGCGGGTCATGGCCGACGTCGGCCTCACCCACGGCGGCTTCTACCGGCACTTCGGCTCCAAGGACGACCTCGTCGCCCAGGCCTTCGCCTCCGCGTTCGAGGAGCGCGCCCAGGCCGTCCGCGGGCTGGTCGAGCGCGCCGAGGAGGCAGGCGAGCCCCCGCGCGCCGCCTTCCTCGCCTCCTACCTCTCCCCGCGCCACCGCGACGCCCCCGACCGGGGCTGCCCCATCACCGCGCTCGCCTCCGACAGCGCCCGCTCGGCGCCCGGATCACCGCTGCCCGAGGCGTTCGCGGACGGCCTGCGCCGCACCGCCGACCTGATCGGCGCGCTCGACGGCTCGGACCGCGAGCGCGCCCTGGTCGACATCTGCACCGCCGTCGGCGCCCTCACCCTCGCCCGCGCCTGCGGTGACGACCCGCTCGCGGACGGGCTCCTGACCACCGCGCTCGCCCACCTGACCGCCCCGACCGGAGGAAACCCAGCGTGAGAAGCGAATTCGACCGCGCCACCGCGCTCACCACCGCCGAGGACGGGACCCGCACCGCCGACCTCGATCCGCTGTGGACGGTCGGCGGGCGTCCGCACGGCGGGTACCTGCTCGCGCTGCTCGCCCGCGCCGCGTCCTCGCCGACCCACCCGCACCTGCTCGCCATCAGCGCCTCCTTCTCGAAGTCGCCGAAGCCCGCCCCGGTCCAGGTCGAGGTGGAGGAGATCCGCGCGGGCAGGTCGCTCAGCCAGTTCCGCACCCGCCTCAGCCAGGACGGGACCAGCTGCGCCGACGCCCTGGTCACCCTCGGCCACCTGGAGGACGCCGAACCCTGGTGGACCTCCGTCGACGCGGAGGGCCCCGCCGAGGAGGACTGCCTCCTCATGCCCGCCGAGGGCCCCGGCGGCTTCCCCATCGACCTGCTCAAGGTCGTCGAGCAGCGCGTCGAACCGGCCGCCGCCGGGTTCGTCCGGGGCGAGCCCGCCCGCCGGGGCGAGATCACCACCTGGCACCGGCTGGCCGACGGCGCGGACTGGGACCCGCTGTCCCTGCTGGTCCCGCTCGACCCGGTGCCGCCGATCTCCTACGACCTCGGCCTCACCGGCTGGGCCCCGACGATCCAGATGTCCGCGCACATCCGCCGCCTCCCCGCGCCCGGCCCGGTCCGGATCCGCATGGTGGCCACCGACGTCGGCGGCCAGCGCATGGACGAGACCGCGCACGCCTTCGACAGCAGGGGCCGCCTGGTCGCCCACGCCACCCAGATCGCGGGCGTGCGGCACTGACGGGAACCGGGCCCGACGCCGTGCCCGGTCACCCCCGCGACCCGCGCAGCGCCCGCTGGCACGGCGCCTCCACCAGGTGGTGGCACACCGCCGCGACCACCAGCACCGCCGCGACCACGGCCACCACCCCGAGCACCCCGTCCACGAACGGCGACAGCGCCAGCAGGCACGGCACCTGCACCACGAACACCGCGAAGCTGTACCGGCCCAGCCGCAGCGCCACCGGTCCCCGGAACACCCGCCGCACCGCCGCGCCCTCCTGCGCGACCCCGAGCACGGCGGGCCCGACCAGCACCAGCGCCCACAGCGGCGGCGCGCCCACCAGCGCCAGCGCCGGGACCAGCGCGAACACTCCCGCCACCAGCGGCAAGGCCCAGCGCCCCAACACCTCCGGCCCGCGCCCGCCCGCCAGGTGCGCCCGGCTCAGCAGCGCCCCCGCCGTGAAGTCCCCGAACGCCCGCCACAGCGGAGCCAGGTACGTCAGGTGCGCGTCGTCCGCCCCGAGCACCCAGTACGCGCCGAAGACCACACCGAGCGCCACGAAGTGCCAGCACCACGCCGCCCCTGCCCCGGACACCCGCCGCACCAGCGCCCAGATCACCGGGAAAACCAGGTAGCAGGCCAGTTCCGCGCTCAGCGACCAGGTCGGCCCGTTCCACGACAGCGAGTCCGCGAACCCCCACCCGTGCAGCAGGAGCGCCTGCGCCACGAAGTCCGCCCACGTCCCACCCCGCTCGAACCCCAGCCCGAGCACGTCCGACAGCACCGCGCCCACCGCCAACCCCGCGAGCACCACCGCGTGCAGCGGCCACAACCGGGCCAGCCGCATCCGCAGGAACCGCCCGTGCCCGCGCCCGGACGCCGCCTGCCCGAGCGCGATCCCGAACCCGCTGAGCAGGAAGAACACGTCCACCGCGAGGTAGTTGACCCGGTCCACCGCCTGCCAGGCGCCCGCCGTCGCCGGGACCATCACCGCCGCGAACGGCGCCAGGTGACCCGCCAGCACCCCCGCCGCGGGCAGCGCCCGGAACCCGGTCAGCGACCGGATCCCCTTCCCGGACAACCGGACCGCGTCCCCGCCGGTGACGGGGCCGGCGCCGCCGCGCGCCGCGCCGGACCCCGCCGCCAAGCCGGTCCGCCCCCGCCCCGCGCCCGCACCGACCCCGTCCGCCGTCACCGCCGACCGCCGCCCAGCTCGTACAGCCGCAGCTCGCCCAGGGTGCGCCCGCGCTCGACGTGCACCAGCCGCGCGCCCCGCGCCAGCTCGTCCACTTCGGACTGCGGCATCGACCCGAGCCCGCGCTCGGCCAGCGCCGTGGACACCAGCGCGTACCCGCCCCACTCGAACGCGGCCCGCGCCGTCCGCACCTCCTTGACCCGGAACCCGGTCAGCACGAACTTCCCGGTGTGCTCGCCCACCGCCAGCCGCGAGTTCGCGGGCAGCTCGCGGTCGGCCCACGCCTGGAACCGCGCGTACCCGTCGTCGCGGGTCGTGTGCACCACGGACCAGGCCGCCGCCGACCACACCAGCAGCACCGCCGCGATCCCGGCCGCCACCAGCCGCACCCGCCCGGCGTCGGCCAGCCACCCGGCCAGCACCACCGCCGTCGCCGCCGTCGCGGGCACCGCCACGAGGTAGAACGTCTGCTCCTCCAAGGTCCCGAACAGCACCGTGTACGCCATCGGCGGGCACACCGCGACCTGCCAGTGCAGCACCACCGCCAGCGGCCCGTCGGCCAGCTCCCGCCACCGCAGCGCCAGCAGCGCGCACGCCGCCACCACGCCGAACGCGATCACCAGGTAGGCCGGGGCGAACAGCCCGGAGTTGGCGATCAACCGCTCGCCCAGGGAGGACCGGCCCGGCGCGTTGTACCCGGTGGACTGCACGACCCCCACCGCCCGCAGCACCCCGGACGACTTCTCGCCCCACCACCCCGGCAGGTGCCCGGTCGCCGCGATCCCGGCCACGTACACCGCGTACACCGCCGCCTGCCCGCCCAGCGCGAGCAGCGCCGACCGCCGCGGTACGGGCCTGCGCAGCACCAGGAACAGCAGCAGCGGCACGGTCGTCACCAGCGCCGAGGTCTCCTTGCTCACCAGCGCCAGCCCGAACGCCGCGCCCGCCGCGAGCGCCCACGCCCCGCGCGCGCCCGCCACCGCGAGCAGCAGCACGCCGAGCAGCACCCCCAGGCCCATCAGCGTCTCCAGCGTGACCCGGCTGTCGAACTTCACCAGGTACGGGTTGAGCGCGAACAGCGCCCCCGCCAGCACCCCGGCCGCCCGCCCGCGCGCCCGGTCCGCCAGCAGCGCCACGACCACTGCGCTGGCCCCGCCCAGCACCGCGTTGACCCACCGCAGGTCCAGCACCGCCTGGAGCAGCGGCGCCGCCGGGTCGGCGAACAGCGACAGCAGCCCGAACAGCAGCGGCGGGTGCAGGTGGAACGGCTCGCCGAACAACCGCACCCCCCGCCCCTCGCCGATCGACCGGGCGATGTCGGTGTACTCGCTCTCGTCGATGAACAGCTCGTGCGCCGAGGCCGCGTTGTAGAGCCGGAGCCCCAGCGCCACCACGAACAGCCCGAGCAGCGCCACCGGCCACCCGACCGCCCACCTCGCTCCAGGGGGCCCACCGCTCGTGGGCGTCGTGCGCGTGGTCGTCGTCATCCGGTCCTCCCTGACCCGTTCGCCACCGCGTCCAGGTAGACGCGCTCCTGCTCGACGGCCAAGCCGTCCCACCGGTACCGGCCCGCGAAGCGCTTGCGCGCCCCGTCGCCGCCGTCGCACCTGCCGTCCACCCGTGCGAGCAGGTCCGCGTAGGCCGCCACGTCGAACGACGGCGCCAGCTCGCCCGCCCGCTCGGGCACGATCTCCCGCAGGCACGGGATGTCGAACGCCGCCACGGGCGTCCCGGTCGCCAGCGCCTCCAGCGCGACGATCCCGAACGTCTCGTACCGCGACGGCACGGCCACCACCCGCGCGCCCGCCATCAGCCGGAACTTCTCCCCACCCGACACCCAGCCCGCGAACCGGACCCGGTCCGCCAGGCCGAGCTCCGCGACCAGCGCCCGCACCCGAGCCTCGTCGGGACCGCTCCCGGCCAGCACCAGCGAGCCCGGAACCCGGTGGCGCGCCAGGGCCCACGACCGCAGCAGCAGGTCCAGGCCCTTCTGCGCGATCTCCAGCCGCCCCACGAACACCACGTCCGCGCTGCGCGGCGCGGTCACCTCGAACGCGTCCTGCGCGACCCCGTTCGCCACGACCCGCACCAGCACGTCGGGGTTCAGCGCCACCAGCCGCTCGGCGATGCCCCTGGACACCGCGACGAGCCTGCGGTGCGACCGCACCCCGTACCGCTCGACCCAGTGCACCGGGACCCGGTACTCGCGCGCCTTCTCGCGCGCGTTGAGCCACTGCACCACGCCGACCGTGGGCCGCCCGGTCCAGCGCGGCGCGGCCAGGCTGGACACGGGGGCGCAGAAGTCCTCCACCACCAGGTCGCAGTCCCGGCGCCGCACCTCGCGCGGCAGGGCCACCGCGTAGCCGAGGAAGCGGCTGAGCCGCGTCCGGCCCGAGAACGGTCCGATGTGGACGTACCGCACGCCGTCCTGCGTGCGGTCGGCGCAGCCGGGGAAGCGCGTGGTCAGCACGGTCACCTCGTGCCCGCGCGCCACGAGCCGCCGGTTCACCTCGTGCGTGCGCACCGACCCGCCGCCCGCGCCCGGCGCGGCGGGGTCCTCGAAACCCAGGTGCAGCACCCGGATCCGGCCGTCCCGCGCCGGACGCGGCAGGGGCGCCTGCGCGCGGCGCAGCAGGGGGGCGGCGAGCAGCAGCGCGACCAGCGCCGCCACCGCCGACCCGGCCGCGCCGCCGACCGCGACCCCGCGCGTCCCGGCCAGGTGCCAGCCGCCCGCGAGCCCGGAGCCGACCAGGACCGCCGCGCCGGTCAGGGCGAGCGCGACCCGCGCGTGCCACCGCGCGGCCAGCAGCACCACCGCCAGCACCGACACCGCCCCGTACCCCAGGCAGGCCAGCGCGAGCCACGGCAGCAGCCCGGCCGACGCCGCGTACCGCTCGGGCAGCAGCAGCCCGGCCGGGAGCACCGCGAGCAGCAGCGCGGACGGCACGGCCAGCCGCGCGAACGACCGCAGCGCGGTCCCGGCCGCCGCCGGGTCCCCGCGCAGCGACGGGAAGCCCACCACCACCGCCGCCGTGGCCACGAACACCGGGGCCTTGGCCAGCGCCGCCACCGCCTGGTAGCCGCCCGCGCCCGCGTCCAGCGCGGCGACCAGCACCGAGTCCGCGCACAGCAGCCCGGCCACGACCAGCTGCACGGCCGCCACCCCGCCGGTCTCCCGCCAGCGCTCGGCCTCCCGCAGCACGCCCAGCCGCCGCGCGCCGAGCCGCAGCCCCAGGTCCGGGCGCAGGTAGCGGGTCGAGAACCCCACGGCCGCGAGCGCGCCCAGCGCGTACGCCACCAGCGGCCCGCCCGCGCCGATCCCGACCAGCAGCAGGCTGCACCCCAGCCGCAGCGCGACCTCGGCCACCGACGCGCCCGCGTACACGTGGAACCGGCCCTCGCCCTGCAACCAGCCCCAGCCGGGCGCGGTGCAGGCGACCGCGAACGCGGCGGCCCCGACCAGCAGCGCCGTCCCCGGCGCGGCGAACGAGGTCGCCGTCACCGCGGCCACCACCGCGCCCACCACCCCGGCGAGCACCGACACCAGCACCGCGAACGCGATCCCGTCCCGCCGCCGGTCCGACCCGGCCGGGTTCTCCCGCACCGCGCGGGCCAGCGGGAGCGGCACCAGCGCGCCGATCCCCACCCCGACGGCGGTGAGCAGCGACTGCGCGGCCCCGAACGCGGTGTACTCGGCCGGGGGGAGCAGGTGCGCCATCAGCAGCGCGCACCCGTAGCTCAGCCCGCCGACCACGGCGGACGACGCGGCGAGCAGCGCCGTCGCCCCACCGGGGAAC